>JBQTJA010000001.1:0-93653 GCA_052387595.1 Nitrospiraceae bacterium
CCGCACCATGAACGGTTCGTCCGCCGACACCCCGCACCACTTAAGTGCAAAATATGCTTTGACCGATGCGCTGATCTCCGCGGGGCCGCCATAATAAATCGGCCATCCACCGTCCTGCAATTGTGTCGCCTGGAGATATCGGACAAAGCATATTTTGCACTTAAGTTGTGCGGGGTGTCGGCGGACGAACCGTTCATGGTGCGGGCAAAAGAGCGGATTCTGACCATGGGTGGTGTTTTGCAAGCCAACGTGTTTACCAAAATTACGCTGGCCTTGTTCGATCAGTACGATTGGGAAGGTGTTCCCCATATGCCGGTCGAACTGATGTTGTTGCCGAAGAAGTTCTACTTCAGTATCTATGCAATCTCGTATTGGTCCCGGGCCGTGCTGATTCCCTTGCTGATTGTATTTGCGCATCGCCCGGTCTGCCGGATCCCCTGTGAACAAGGCATTGATGAGTTGTACCCCATCCCGCGCCAGGAGGTTCGCTATTGGAAATACCCTCCGTTCAACAAGGATCAGGCCTGGCTCACCCCGCATAACTTCTTCGTGGCATTGGATGTGATGCTGAAACTGTATGATCGGATGCCCATGCGGGCGTTACGGGAAAAAGCGCTGCACAAAGCCGCTTGCTGGATGGTGGATCATCTCAAAGGCGCCGGCGGACTCGGTGCCATCTATCCGGCGATGGCCAACTCCATCATGGCACTTCAATGCTTAGGGTACGATGCCGATGATCCCCTGGTCGTCAAGGCGCTTCGCGAGATCGAGGCGCTGGAAGTCTACGATTCTGCGATGGTCGATGGTGAGTCCGTCCCCACCCTCCATCTCCAGCCCTGTTTTTCTCCTATTTGGGATACCGCGTTGCTTATGAATGCGCTGGTTGAAGCGGGCGTGGCGCAGGATCATCCTGCGCTCCAAAAAGCAGGCCGGTATCTCATGTCCCGGCAAACCAAGACTGTTGGTGACTGGATCATCTCCTCACCGAACGCGGAGCCGGGTGGATGGTACTTCCAGTTTGAGAATGAATCGTATCCGGATGTTGACGATTCAGCCGTGGTCATCATGGCGCTCTCCAAGTTGAAGATTCCGGGTCATGATGGCGAGCTGAATGAGTCAATTCGCCGCGGGATGCGCTGGGTCCTGGCGATGCAGGGATCCGACGGCGGTTGGGGCGCCTACGATAAAGACAACAACCGAGTCGTCTTCAACTATATCCCCTTTGCCGATCATAAAGCGCTCTTGGACCCCAGTACTTCCGATCTGGCCGGGCGTTGCCTAGAGATGCTCGGCGCATTGGGATACGACAAGACGCATCCAGCCGCAGGACCGGCCTTGGCGTTTCTCAAGAAAGAGCAGGAGGAAGATGGCAGTTGGTACGGACGCTGGGGCGTCAATTACATCTACGGGACGTGGTCTGTCTTAGCAGGACTCAGGGCCATCGGGGAAGATCTCTCGGCGCCGTATATTCGTCAAGCGGTTGCCTGGTTGGAATCAAAACAGAATCCTGACGGTGGGTGGGGTGAGTCCTGTCTTTCCTATCGGGACGATGGTGAGGCGCACGGTAAAGGGGAGAGCACACCTTCACAAACAGCATGGGCGTTAATGGCGTTGATGTCGGCTGGTGCGGTTGATTCCTTCAGTGTTGCGCGTGGGGTGCAGTTTCTCCTTCGTTGGCAGATGAAGGATGGCTCGTGGGAGGAAATTAGTCATACCGGCACGGGGTTTCCACGCGTGTTTTACCTTCGGTATCATTGGTATTGCCAGTACTTCCCCCTCTGGGCTCTAGCGATGTACCGTAATCTCCGTTCCCGTGGGAAGATCCGGGCTGACGAACTTCGTCATCACATTCAAGGAACTGACTTGTATCGGTCCGAGCATTGACCTACGCCGATTCTCTTTCCCCGCGTTTATCTGGTGCTGTGCCATCGAAACGAATCGCCATTTTTGCCGCCACCGCTTGGGAAATGAGCGCTGTTCAGTCGGCGTTCCCTCCTGGTATTGAGCGTCGAGTCGGCGGTCGCACTGTTTTCGTGTGCACTGTAGGCGACAGGGAATATTGTCTAGCTCAAACTGGCGTCGGTCTTGAAAAAGCGGGGCAAAGCGCCGCCCAACTGCTTGACAGCCAATCGTTCAGCCTTGTGGTGTCGACGGGATTTGCCTGTGCGCTTATCGCAGCGGATATCGGGGCACTCTTGGTAGGTCGTGAAGTGGTGTATTGCGGCAATCATGGCGACAAGCCGTCAGAGGTGCTCGATGTGCCGGGTGATGAACGCGATCTCGCCGTAACGTCTGTGGAGAACCTGGTGCCGTCTGAACACATTGGACGGTTTGTCTCGACCGATCACATCATTGGCAGTGCCCGAGAAAAGCAAAGGTTTGCGCTGAGGACTCAGGCCATCGGCCTCGACATGGAAAGTTCCGCTTTGGCTGCCGAAGCACAACGGGCGCAGGTTCCCTTTGTGATCATCCGATCCGTTTCGGATCTTCTGGACGAAGATCTTCCACTTGACTTCAATCTCTTTCTCAGGCCCACTGGGTGGCTGAAAGGGATCGAGACGATCTTGGCCGCCCCTTCATGCCTCTTGGGTCTTGGCCGGCTTCGCCGGCAGAGTCTGGTCGCAGCAGAAACCTTGACGTCCTTTTTCCGCAGCTACGTAGCAGCGATGGCGACCGATCGACCGAAGAAGGCACTCTCGCCTATTTGATCATGACGTTACTCGCACTCATGGGCCGATGGGTCCTTGCCTATGTGGCGGAAATGGGCCGGATGCTGATCTTCATGGTGGCATCCTTCGCCTGGTTGGCACGTCCGCCGCTGCGGGGCAGGCAAATCATCAAGCAACTCCACTTCATCGGCTACAAGTCGACGTTTGTTGTCGTGCTGACTGCCGCCTTTACCGGGATGGTTCTGGCGCTGCAAGGCTACTATACGTTACGAAAGTTTGGGTCTGAAGGACTGTTGGGTTCCGCGGTAGCGATCAGCATGATTCGCGAGCTGGGGCCGGTCTTGGCTGCGCTCATGGTGACGGCTCGCGCTGGTTCCGCGATCACAGCGGAGATCGGTATCATGCGGATCACGGAGCAGATCGATGCGCTCGACACGATGGCTATCAATCCGCTCCAATACCTGATTACGCCGAAACTTGTTGCCGGGTTGATCGGTGTGCCTCTGTTGGTCGCCATCTTCGACGTGGTGGGAATCTATGGAGGCCATCTGGTCGGGGTGGAACTGCTTGGTGTGAATGCGGGTTCGTATTGGAACTCCATCGAGTCCGCAGTGGAATGGAAAGATGTCTATGGCGGTATTCTCAAATCCATTAGCTTTGGTCTGATCGTGAGCTGGGTTTGTTGCTATAAAGGCTTTTACACCAAGATGAGTGCCGAGGGGCTCGGCACCGCCACGACAGAGGCGGTCGTGTTGTCGTCGGTCTTGATTCTCATCTGGGACTATTTCCTGACATCATTGTTGATGTAACCATGCTGAAGCTCGTCGGTGTGACAAAGATGTTGGGAGGACAACCGGTACTGCGAGGTATCGACCTTGACGTACCAGAAGGGAAACTCACGACGATCATTGGACGCAGTGGGGAAGGCAAGAGCGTATTGCTCAAGCACATGATCGGCTTGCTCCAGCCTGACTCCGGAGAAGTGTGGGTCGATGGAGTTGAGATTTCTCGGCTCCGCGGCCATGCCCTCAACGAAGTGCGCAAACGGTTCGCGATGTTGTTTCAGGGCGCGGCGCTGTTCGATTCACTGACGGTTTTCGAAAACGTGGCGTTTCCGCTCAGAGAACGACTTCGAATGAAAGGGCCGGATGTGACCAGCCGTGTCGATGAAAAGCTGGAACAGGTAGGTTTGGCGGGAATGGGACACAAGTTTCCAGCGGAATTGAGCGGAGGGATGCGGAAACGTGCAGGCCTGGCTCGCGCGTTGGTGATGCAACCGGAAATTATCCTCTTCGACGAGCCGACGACGGGGCTCGATCCGCTTATGGCCAAGTCAATCCATGACCTGATTACAAGCATGCAGCGGAAATTTGGGTTTACCGCCGTGATGGTGAGCCATGAGATTCCAGAGATATTCGGGATTTCGGATTATATCGCGATGTTGAAACATGGGAAAATAGCCGTGATGGCAGAGCCGGAAGAATTTCAACGGACGTCCGATCCCGAAATCAGAGAATTCATTTCAGTGGGCGGGACGATGCCGCTCACTAAGGTGGTGTCTGCGGGCTAGAGGAGTGCCATAATGGAGAAAAACAGATTGGAGCTGATCGTCGGGGTCTTCGTGCTGGTCGGGATAGTCTGTTTGGGCTATCTCTCGATAAAACTCGGCAAGTTGGAACTCATCGGGGGAGATGTTTACGAAGTGGATGCGCTGTTCAATTCAGCCACGGGGCTGAAGTCCGGAGCGACTGTGGAGGTTGCCGGCGTGGAGGTGGGTCGAGTCAAGGCAATCAGACTGAAAGAGGACAGGGCGATGGTGAGGCTGGCGGTACAAAATGGAACGAAGCTCTATTCGGATACCATCGCCTCGATCAAAACCAGAGGGATCATTGGAGAAAAATATCTCGCGCTCTCGCCAGGAGGAGGAGGAGATCCTCTGAAACCGGGAGATGCCATTCGTGATACGGAATCGGGCCTCGACTTGGAGGAGTTGGTGAGTCAATACGTTCATGGTAAGGTCAACTAACCGGATCTACCCGTAAGGCGTGGCGGGAAAGACGAACATAAATATATATTGGTGTCGGAGAGAGGGGCGCGATGATACCGATCAGGAATACGTGGACTGGGTGGAGAGGCAGCAGCTCGTGGTTCATGGTGTTTATGATGGTAATCGGCATTGGAGTGGTGGCGGTGCCAGGGTATGCTGGGCCTCCTACCGATTCTATGAAATCGACGATCGATGAAGTACTTCGTATCGTAAAGGAAAAGGAACTCAAGCAACCGGCGAAGTCCGAGGAACGTCGACACCTACTTGAGAAGGTAGTGTCGGCTCGATTTGACTATACGGAAATGTCTCGACGGGCGCTTGGGGCTCCCTGGAATCAGCTGACTGATCAGCAGAAACAAGAATTTGTCGATCTCTTTCGGACGTTGTTGACCAATTCCTATGCGGACAAGGTCGAAACCTATTCTGGCGAAGGCGTGCAGTATCTTAATGAACGAACGGAGAAAGAGTACGCGGAAGTTAGGACCAAAGTGCTTTCGGGAAAGACGGAGATCCCGCTTGACTATCGCTTGATCAATAAGGCAGATGATTGGCGGGTCTATGACGTCGTCGTGGACGGAGTCAGTCTGGTGAACAACTATCGCGGGCAGTTTACGAAGATTCTTCGTGCCTCTTCTTATTCAGATCTCGTCGATCAGCTCCGCAAAAAATCCGACAAACTCAAGGCGCCATAACGTCGTTTGCGGAATCATGAGTACGTGTATGCGCAGCCTTGTTCTTGCTCTCATTCTTGCCTTGTTCGGGAGTGTGTGCCCGTTCTTTCTTGACCGAGCCCACGCAGATACGCAGTACTTCCCCATCCCAGCGATCAGCACCAGTCGGAACGACGGCAGCGATTTTGGGCTGATTGTGCCCGCACTGATGACGGGACCGGATGGGGATCTCAAATACTTGGTTGCGCCGATGGTGGTGTACAACACGATCGTTGGTACTCGGGGAACCGTCAATCTGTTCCGTTACGAGCCGGGCGGAAAGGAGCTCCGAGGTATTGCCTCCTGGACGGAGCGGATCGAGCGAAAATTCTTGTTAAGTTATGTGGATCCTGGTTTTAGCAATGGACGGTATAGCATCGGGTTCAGTGCCACGCATTTCAAAAATGCCACGGTGCGATTTTTCGGGCTTGGGCCGACCACGATCAAGGAGGATGAGTCGAACTATACGGCTTCGGAGACACGATTGAACTGGAAATTCGGTGTCTATGCCAACGAAGTCACGCAGATCGCCGTGAGCCAACGACTTCGGCACATGCAGTCGATTCAGCAGGGTGCCACGGAACTTCCATTTTCCGGAGATCTGTTTCCTGATGCCCCGGGCGTGGGAGGGGCCACGATTCTTGGCCAGCGGATCAGTTTTCATTATGACACGCGGAACAACTTAGTGACTCCCACAGATGGGATGGCGATTACGGCGTACGCCGAACTGAACTATAACTTTAAAAATGGCGCGGACCCTCTATATTCTCGGTATGGTCTTGAGATCAAAAAGATGTTTGCGAGTGAATCAAAACGGGCGATTTTGGTGATCCGTGGAGATCTGCAAGCGACGCTTGGTTCAGACGTCCCGTTCTTTGAGCAGAGCTCATTAGGGGGACAGAACAACCTGCGTGGCTTTGGCGTAGATCGATACATCGATAAACAACTGATTGCGTTCAGTGTTGAAGAGCGGATTCATATCGTGCGTACGCGTCTGGCCGGTGTCATGGCGGATTTTGAAATCGCACCGTTCATTGATACCGGACAAGTCTTTAACTCATTTAAGAATGTGAGTTTCAAAGACTATCGTATTACACCGGGCGTCGGGTTTCGGGGGATCATCCGGCCCAATGTTGTGGGACGGATCGATTATGGGTTCAGTAAGGAAGGCGGAGTTATTTTTGCCGGGCTCGACTTTCCGTATTAACCAACACCATCCGGTGTCCGTACTAATTCATAGGGGCTGTCCGGTTCATTTATTTCAATCTCTAGAAGCGAGCACGCTCCCCCAGCCACATTTCATAAGTGCTGTAATCCCGACATGATAATGTCTGCTTTGAGCAAGATAGAACTGTCCTCTTCGTTGGTAGACTGCCGGCTCTCAGAAGGAGGGCGGGATGGTCAGAGAGGACACAGTGACGATGAGCTCAAAGGAGTTGCGGCGGGTCCATGTGATTCGCCAAGTGCGGGACAAGCGAATCACACAGCGGGAGGCGGGCATGATGTTGGGCCTGAGGGATCGGCAGATCCGGCGCCTCCAGCGGCGCGTGGAGCAGGAGGGCGACCAGGGGTTGGTCCATCGGGGACGAGGGAAGCCCTCGAATCGGCGCATTGCGGCGCCAGCCAAGGCGAAGATGTTGCGACTATATGAGACGCACTATGGGGACTTTGGGCCGACGTTGGCAGCGGAGAAATTGGCCGAGCGGCATGGGCTCTCCGTCAGCGAGGAAGCCCTGAGGGGCTGGCTGCAGGCCAAGGGCGTGACGCACTTCCGGCGCCGCAAGCGGCCGCATCGCGCATGTCGGCGAGTTGGTGCAACTCGATGGGTCTCACCATGACTGGTTTGAGGGGTCGGCCCGCGCTGTGTCCTGATGGCATATATCGATGATGCGAGCAGCCGGGTGTTGGCGCGGTTCTATGATTATGAAGGGACGATCCCAGCGCTGGACAGCTTCCAGCGCTACATTCGGCAGCATGGGATCCCGTTGGCCGTCTATGCGGACAAGCATACGACGTATCGTTCGCCCGCTGAGCCGACGGTGGAAGAGCAACTGGCTGGAACGAAGCCGAAGAGTCAGTTTGGGCAGGCGTTGAGTGGGCTGGGCGTCGAGCTGATCGCGGCCCACTCTCCGCAGGCCAAGGGGCGAGTGGAACGGCTGTTTCAGACGTTTCAAGATCGGGTGAATAAAGAGATGCGGTTGGCGCGGGTCGCAACGATTGAGGCCGCGAATCAATTCCCGGGGGCGTATCTGCCTCACTACAATCAGCAATTTGCCGTGCCACCGGCCCAGGCGGCAGATCTACATCGACCGACGCCGACGGATCGAACGTTGGAGACGTACCTGTGTATCAAGACCCGTCGGTGTCTGCGCAAGGACTTCACGATTGCCCATCAGGGAAAGCTCTATCAGATTCACGACACCATCCGGACCACGCACGTTCAGGTCGAACAACGGATCGATGGGACGCTGCGGCTCACGCACCACGGTCGAGCGCTTGCCTTTCATATGATCGCGGCGCGGCCTGTGTCAGTGGCAGAGGCCGCGCCCCTGCCTCGTTCCCACCGCCCAGTCACGCTCAAACCAACCCATCTGTGGCGGAAGCGGTGGCGGCCGGAACAGGGGGCACAGCCAGCCGCGGCTGAAACATAAACCGGACATTTCTACTTTGGGAGGAAGAGGACACTTCTAAATTGGGTTCACACACATTTCATAAGTGCTTGACTTCATGCGGTTCATGTGTGAAACTCCGCTCAAATTTAGCACCCGGACACACGGTGCCTATTGGTTCTGTGCGTAGGACTGCTGCCGATGGGGCGCGAACGAAGGAGACCATCTATGTCCCTACTGAAGACGATCCATAGTCCTGCTGATCTGAAGCGGTTGTCTCCGGACAAATTTCCAGCGTTATGCCAGGAGATTCGTGAACAGATTATCGGGGCGGTCTCAAATGTGGGCGGACACCTGGCCTCGAATTTAGGCGTTGTCGAACTCACAGTCGCCTTGCAATACCTCCTCGATACACCAGCCGACAAGATCGTCTGGGACACCAGCAATCAGTCATACACCCACAAACTTCTCACTGGTCGGCGAGAGCAGTTTCACACGCTTCGCCAGTACGGTGGATTGAGTGGATTTTGTAAACGGGAAGAGAGTGAGTACGATACCTTCAACGCTGGTCATGCGGGGACCGGAGTATCTGCTGCCTTTGGCATGGTCGAAGCTAGAGAGCAGTTAAAACAAAAGAACAAGGTTGTCTGTGTCGTCGGTGACGGCGCCATGACGGCAGGGATGACGCTGGAAGGGCTGCATCATGCCGGAGGGCTCGGGAAAGATTTTCTCGTGATTTTGAACGACAACCAAATGTCGATCTCGAAAAATGTCGGAGCCATTTCTGCCTACCTGAGTCGAACCATTACCGGCGAGTTCTATGGGAAGATGCGTGAAGAAACCGGTCAGCTATTGGGGAAAATTCCTCACATCGGCTCCGACATGCAGAAGCTCGCTCGCCGAGCCGAAGAGCTTGCGAAAGGCGTGATTCTTCCAGGATTGCTCTTTGAGGAACTTGGGTTTCAATACAGTGGTCCCATCGACGGCCACAACTTTGAGCATCTCCTTCCGACGATCGAGAATGTGCTGAAGATGAAGGGGCCGGTCCTTCTTCATGTCATTACGAAGAAGGGGCTTGGCTACGAACCGGCCGTGAAGAATCCGGTATGGTTCCATGCCTGTCCCCCGTTTGTTCGGTCGACTGGTGCACCGGCTAAGAAAGCCGCGCGTCCTTCATACACGGCGATTGCGATGGACGCCCTGGTCAAGTTGGCCCGTGAGGATAAGCGCGTTGTGGCCATCACGGCGGCGATGTGCGAAGGGACAGGGCTGACGGCATTTGAAAAGGAATTTCCAGATCGCCTCTATGACGTCGGCATCGCCGAGCAGCATGCGGTGACGTTTGCTGCGGGGCTTGCAACGCAGGGCCTAAAGCCTGTTGTTGTCATGTATGCGACCTTTCTCCAGCGGGCCTACGATCAGGTGGTGCACGATGTGGCGACGCAGAACCTTCCCGTCGTGTTTTGCATCGATCGCGGCGGGCTCGTCGCCGAAGACGGGACGACGCATCATGGCGCCTTCGACTACGCCTACCTGCGCCATGTTCCCAACATAGTCGTCATGGCCCCGAAAGATGAAAATGAATTGCAGCATATGATGAAAACGTGTGTGCAGCACGAGGGCCCAATTTCCGTGCGCTATCCGCGCGGCGTCAGTCTCGGGGTCACGATGGATGCGGCGGCCCAGGCGTTGCCTATTGGCAAAGGAGAGTTGATCAAGGATGGGACGGATGTAGCTATTATCGCAATCGGCGTGTCGGTCTGGCAGGCGCATCAAGCCGCCGAGCGTCTCAGCAAGGAAGGCGTGTCTACTGCCGTGGTGAACGCTCGATTTGCCAAGCCGCTGGATCACGAACTCATCACGGATGTCGCAAAGCGCGTTCGCTACGTCGTCACCGTTGAAGAGGGGTGCAGGATGGGCGGGTTCGGTTCTGCGGTGCTCGAAACGTTGTCAGAGGCTGGGATTAGCGATGTGAAGACAAAGGTTCTAGGCCTGCCTGATTGGTATATTGAACAGGGGCCACAAGATTTATTGCGGGAACGGTATGGTTTGACGGCTGAAGGGATCTATCAAAGCGTGAAGGAAGTGATTGGTAAAGCACCCTCCGTGAAATCATCACTCACAGGTTCGGCGCTGGTCGGCCATCCTCATGGAGACGAACAGGGGAGCTGATCAAGACGGTGAGGGGTAAAGAGTAAAGGGGCACGAGGGTCACGACAGATGCATATCGCCAGGCGAAAAACTCGACAGATTTCTGTTGGTAAAGTGAAGGTTGGGGGCGATGCTCCCGTGTCTGTACAATCCATGTGTTCGACAGACACACGCAATGTGACTGCCACGGTCGCAGAGATTCATCGGCTTGAAGCCGCCGGCTGTGAAATTATCCGTGTGGCCGTGCCGGACGAGGAAGCCGCTGCGGTCCTGCCTCAGATCAAAGCAGCGATGACGGTACCGTTGATCGCGGACATTCACTTCGATTACCGCCTTGCCTTGAAAGCTGCTGCAGTCGTCGATTGCGTCCGTATCAATCCCGGCAACATCGGCACCTGGTGGAAAGTTGAAGAAGTAATCAAAGCGGTCAATGATCATGGCATTCCGATTCGAGTCGGCGTCAACGGAGGCTCGCTCGAACGGCCGTTGTTGGAAAAATACGGATGGCCTTCGCCTGAAGCGCTTTCCGAATCGGCGCTCAACGCGGTGCATGCGCTGGAGGACGTCGGCTTTACCAACATGAAGGTGTCGCTCAAGGCCTCCGATGTCAAGCACGCCATCGATGCCTACTGGCTCTTTGCGATGCAGTCCGATTATCCTCTGCACATCGGTATTACAGAAGCGGGCACGGCCATGACTGGCGCTGTGAAGTCGTCGATCGGGCTCGGATACCTGTTGTCCCAAGGCATTGGCGATACACTGCGTGTTTCGCTCGCCGCCGATCCGGTGGAAGAAGTCAAGGTCGGATTCGAGATCCTGAAGTCTTTGGAGTTGCGGCACCGTGGGATCAACGTGATTGCCTGTCCGACGTGCGGACGCGTGGAGATCGACGTCGTGCGCATGGCGAACGAGCTGGAAAAGAAACTTGGCCACATTAAGACCCCGTTGAACGTGTCGGTGCTCGGCTGTGTTGTGAATGGCATTGGAGAGGGCAAAGAGGCCGACATCGGGATCGCCGGTGGTGAGGGCAAAGGTATTTTGTTCAAGAAGGGCAAGCTTGTCCGCAAGGTTCCCATGGAAGAATTAATGGATACACTCATTGAGGAAGTCGAGCTGCTCGCCAAGGAAAAAGAGGCGGAAGGGAACGGTGCATCTACCACGTCTTCGACGGAAAACGGTTGGGAACCCCTTATCTCTCAGTCGGATCATCTCTCAACGCTCGGAAAAGAAATACCGGTCTTGCCACGTAGCTAGCGGCCGCTGTTTAGGCCTCTTCTCACCTACGTAATCTAATTCCAGGCTTCTTCTGCAAAAGTAACGATTGACGTGTTCTCCAAGGGTCATGTATGTGTGCCGGTGAACTATGGAATCAAAGCCGACCATTCACTGGATCAATGACTTTGTCAGATCCGTTCTCTTTGTGAGGCTGGTGAAGGTCGGCCTCGCGATTGCGGCCATGGTGCACGGCTACATCATTTCTTTTGGCCGATCATTCCACTTCCGTGACATCGATATCCATCGGGAGATCGGACGACGCTTTCTTACTGGGGACTATCTCTACGCCAATGACTACTGTTACATGTATTTGCCGACTACCGGCATCTATTTCGCCCCCTTGCTCACTCTGGACAGAAACCCGAGCTTAGCCTTGCGCTATGCCATTGCTGTCGGATGCTTAGTCATCACCATCATGGTGTTCCACCACATGTTGTGTGGCAGATCAGACGCGAATGTGTGGAGCCGGCTCTTGGTTGGTATCGGTGCAGGGTTGTTGACGCTACAATTTATCTTGAACGATCTCGACGACGGAGGTCCGCATCTCATCCTGCTGGGTATTCTGGCCGGCGGCAGTTACGCAATATGGGTTGGGAAAGAACGGCTGGGAGCAGCTCTAGTTGGACTTGGCATCGTGCTCAAGATCACTCCGGCACTCTTCGTGCTTCTGTTTCTTTGGAAGCGGCAATGGCGAGTCGCCTCATACACGGTATTTGCCACGGTCTTGTGGGTTCTGTTGCCCCTTTTATATATGGGGCCCACAAGTTGGTGGGAGCATCATACGGAATGGACCAGGAATGCCGTGTTATCCGTGCTTGATCGGCAGGCAGAGGGTCGGCAGGAAAATGAACTTCAGAAGGCGAACCTCTCGCTCCGCCATACCATGCTGCGCTACCTGGTCACATACCCACCAACCCATCGGCTTCGGCAGGTGGATCCAGGGTATCAACCGGTGTTAGATCTGCCGTCCCCGGTTGCGAACGGGATTGTTGGGGTTGCCGCAATCAGCCTGCTTGGATTATTTGCGTGGTCAAGTTGCCGGGCGTTTCAAGGGCCAGGAGATCCGACGTGGGCACGGGATTGCGCTGGAACCTTGGTTTTGGCCTTATTATTCTCTCCTATCACCTGGGATCAGCATCTGGTATGGCTGATCCCAGCGGCCTGTGTCGTCGCCGCGGCAGCAGCTCAGGTGAGCGGCGGGTTGAGTCGTTTGGGATACATCATGTTGGCCGTGTATGTGGTGTTGACCATGGTGCTGAATTATGAAGTCGTGGGTTCGGTAAGATGGGAAGCACTGAAGAGCTACCATCATCTTGGCATCGCGATGTTGATCTTGTACGGATTGCTTCTCAGCAGTAGGGGTGGTTTGAACTATTCAGGATTGCATCCTAAAAAAATGCGATCAAGCTCGTCCCGTATGGTCAGTGAGGCATAGCCCACACGCCCGTGAATGTCCAAGACGCTCGTCTCGATTCTGGGAGAAATTGCCGGTAGGTGGAATAGCAGGTTCGAGCGTGTTGTGTTCCAGGAAATGAAGCGACTATAATGCCGACCTCTGAGGCGCCGTACCCAAGTGGTAAGGGAGCAGTCTGCAAAACTGCGATGCAGCGGTTCGAACCCGCTCGGCGCCTCCATACCAACCTTCGCTTAGACTACTGACTCTTTATCGCTTTATTGTCATTGTCGCTGGTGAAAAAGCGTCTCCAGTGTTCTCATAGGCGTACCATTTACATTCTCGATTAAGGGAAACTGCCAATGGAGGCATTCTCCAGCTCGTGGGCACAGGTATCCACATTCCGCCGAAGGTACTTCTCCTCGTTATGGGATGCAAGTTCAAAAGATTCACTAAGATAGCTCTTACGTTCGGACGTGATCTGTATGTGAAGTGATGGGATTGTTTCCGTCGACTGTGTGGTGCATAGAAGACTTCAAACTGTAGATCACAAATTAACTTGTCCGGTGTGATGGAGCACAGGATCTGTCCGGTTCTTCTCTCTAGCTGTTGTCAGTCGCGCGCCAAGCATCGAGGCTCATAGAATACCGCCAGTGTGCTATCTGGCTACTCGTCGACCCGCACGGTGACCGTTACGTAATGGTACCGAGGCCGGTTCTGGAGAATCGGCAGACTCCGACCCCGATACCGCACGGTGCTCTCGTGGGTCCTGCCCCGCGCTTCCTGTCTGCAGAGCATCCCAGCAAGCAACGTTCCCACCTACGAGATGAAGACGGTGCTCGCCTCGGCCGCTGAGACGGCAAACCGTTGGGTGTAGGACGGGAGAAAGTGGGTGCGGAGAAACTGATTGGCGGCCACCATCTTGGCTTGGTAATGCCTGCGAAGGCTCATTCTTTGGGCAGCCGATCCTGCAGCGTGCAGAAGGCTCGTTCGGATCGGCCTCGGGCTTCTGGTGAATAGGCGGGAATCAGCATGATCTACAATTGCTGCAAGGCTCTATGCCCCTGGGTGAGCTGTATCTTGTCGACCTTCCCACCGGCATCCTCCGTGTACAAGTAGTGCGAGCCGCGATCAGGATAGAGGGCACTGAAGAGGTCTTGGGTCTCAACGACCTCGCGCAGGTTCTGCAGACTACTCATTGCGCCGTCTTCCTCCACAAAAAAGCAAAAGGAACGTACTCGTCGCATCATCCCAGCCCGTATAGTGGGTCTCATACAGAGCATCATCTCCAGGATCTCTTCCACCGGCACCGCGTGGCCTTCCCTGAGGGCGCACCCTAAACCGGACAGATCACGTGCTACACCAACTGGACGGATGATATGCTAGCTACAAAATTCTGGATGCTAGTTGACAACCCGGTCAATGCCTGGGTATCATTAGCATATCATCTAAGGCTGGGCTGATTCTCTCCACCGAAGAATTCAATTCCGGAACCTGTCTCGACTCAAATCTAGCAGCAGTGAGTGTGACGTAAAGTAAGTGAGCCGATCAAAGATTCTGCTTGAGCTGTAGACTTCGGAGCATTTAGAGGTGACCGCAGTTCTCTGCAGTGCTTATACAGAGAAAACTCAATACAAGAAGCAGACAACGACTCTTCCACAAGCAATTCCAACCCAAACAGACTAAGACCTAATAAACTCATCGCTACGATAAAAGCACGTTTCGCATGACCAAGCAGTTCGAGTGTATTCTGGACAATAACAAACCCAAGGCTCGAGAGGAGTTCTATGTCAGTAGATAGGGGGGAAGTAATGCATCTTGCAGAACTGAAACAGAAGTCCATCGCCGACCTTAATGATGTGGCGCGTGAACTGAAGATCGAAGGAGCCGCCAATCTGAGAAAGCAGGAACTGATCTTTGCGATCCTCCAAGCTCAGACTGAAAAAAATGGTGTGGTCTTTGGGGAAGGAGTGCTGGAGACTCTTCCCGATGGATTCGGCTTTCTTCGCGCACCGGATTCAAATTATCTGCCTGGTCCCGACGACATTTATATCTCCCCGTCACAGATCCGTCGGTTCAACCTTCGTACAGGCGACATTGTGTCGGGTCAGATCCGTCCCCCGAAAGAAAGTGAACGGTATTTTGCCTTGCTCAAAGTTGAGAAGGTCAACTATGAAGACCCCGAGGTTGCGCGCGATAAGATTCTCTTCGATAACCTCACTCCGTTGTATCCCGAAGAGCGATTGAATCTGGAGTTCGACCGAGAAGAGTATTGTACCCGCGTCATGGATCTGACCACTCCGATCGGCAAAGGCCAACGAGGACTGATCGTGGCGGCTCCTCGTACTGGTAAGACGATGCTCCTCCAAGCGATCGCTCGGGCCATTATCAGGAATCACAAAGAAGTCACACTCATCGTGTTGTTGATTGACGAACGACCGGAAGAAGTCACCGACTGGCAGCGGCAGGTGAAGGCGGAGGTCATCAGTTCGACGTTTGATGAACCGGCGCAGCGACATGCTCAGGTGGCGGAAATGGTGCTGGAGAAAGCGAAGCGGCTTGTCGAACACAAGAAAGACGTCGTCATCCTGTTGGACAGTATCACCCGTCTCGCCCGGGCCTATAACACTATTGCGCCGCCCAGTGGCAAGGTGCTTTCTGGTGGTTTGGATTCCAACGCGCTGCAGCGGCCAAAACGTTTTTTTGGAGCGGCCCGCAATATCGAGAACGGCGGGAGCCTCACCATTATGGCAACGGCGCTGGTCGATACCGGTAGTCGCATGGACGACGTCATCTTTGAAGAGTTCAAAGGGACCGGCAATATGGAGGTTCATTTGGATCGCCGCTTGGCGGACAAGCGCCTGTTTCCAGCGATTGATATCAGTCAGTCGGGTACGAGGAAAGAAGAACTGTTGGTGGATAAAGATCGCCTTAATAAAATGTGGATCCTCCGGAAGGTGCTCAGTCCGTTGGGGACGATGGAAGCCATGGAATTCCTCATGGATAAGATCGGCGGTACCAAGACCAATCAGGAGTTTCTGCAGTCGATGAATCGGTAATGTGGTGCTTGTTTCTTAAGCTTCCTTCGGTTAAAGTGTTGGCCCTTGGGAAGAGACTACGCACGTTTGTCATTCTTGGGTAAGGAGTTGTAGGTCATGCAGAAGGGTATTCATCCACTATACCGCGAGGCAACAGTTCACTGCGCCTGCGGAAATTCGTTTAAGACTCGTACCACCATTGGTGATATCAGCGTTGATATCTGCTCCAATTGTCATCCGTTCTTCACCGGCACACAAAAGATCATCGATACTGAAGGACGTGTTGAGCGGTTCAAAAAGAAGTACGCGAAGAAGGACAAGTAGCCACTCTACGTGTCATAAGAAGGGACCCTGCTTCGCCTGGAGCAGGGTCCCTTTGTTTTTCGGCCTGGATTAGTCGCGCATCTGAGGACTGACCACGATGGAAGCCGCTTTACTCAAGAAATGGGAGTCCGTGGCGTCACGATTTCAAGAGTTGATCGATCAGCTCATGGATCCCTCTGTCGTCAGTCAGCCAGCGCAGCTTCATAAGCTCAGCAAGGAACGTGTCGATCTTGAGCCGGCGGCTCAGTTGTTCGAAGTCTATCGTCACAATGCCCGCCAGCTGGAAGAGGCCGCGCAGATTCTGGCCGATCCATCAGCCGGCAGTGACATGCACAAGATGGCCTCTGACGAAACCGCTGAGTTGCGGAGGCAGCAGGAAGTCATGGAAGAGCAGGTCAAGGATCTCTTGATTCCGAAAGATCCACGGGATGAAAAGAGTCTGCTCCTGGAAATCCGGGCCGGCACCGGCGGAGACGAAGCGGGGCTGTTCGCCGGGGAGTTATTCCGCTCGTATGTCAGATATGCGGAGAAGAAAGGCTTCAAGGTCGATACGGTCGAGGCGGCAGAGAATGGTGTCGGAGGATATAAGAATATCACGGCGCTGATCGAAGGCAAGGGGGCCTATAGCCACTTCAAGTACGAAGCCGGCGTGCATCGTGTGCAGCGGGTGCCGGTGACGGAAGCGGCGGGCCGGATTCATACCTCTACTGTCACCGTGGCGGTCATGCCTGAAGTGGATGAAATCGATGTGAAGATCGATCCCGGAGACCTCCGGATCGACACGTTCTGCTCCTCCGGCGCCGGCGGTCAGAGTGTCAATACGACGAAATCAGCCGTGCGCATCACCCATATTCCCACCGGAGTCGTGGTGAGTTGCCAGGACGAGCGTTCGCAGCTGAAGAATCGCACGAAAGCCATGCGGACCTTGCGCGCGCGCATCGTGGAGGCCGAGCGGGAAAAACACGAAGCGGAGATCGCCCAAAACCGGAAATCCCAGGTCGGAACGGGCGAGCGGAGCGAGAAGATTCGCACCTACAACTTTCCTCAGAACCGTGTCACCGACCATCGGGTCGGGGTGACGTTGCACAAGCTTGAGCTGGTTATGGAAGGCGACTTGGATGAATTCGTTCAAGCGCTGAAGGCGCAACAACAGCAGGCCGAAACCGCCAACGTGTCATGATGGTCGTCCCCATTACCGCAGATCCAAAGACGATTGGCATGGTGCTCACGTGGGCCCAACGCTCTTTGGAGAGGGCTGGATCGACCAATGCGTCTCAAGAAGCGCTCTGGTTATTGGCCTTCGCGTGTGGAATGAAACATCATGAGTTGGCGAGTCGGAGAGACCAAGCGGTGTCAGCTGAAGGACTTGCTCGTGCCGAATCAGTTGTATCGAGGCGGATGGGGCACGAACCTCTTCAGTACATTCTGGGGACACAGGAGTTTTGTGGGCTTGACTTTGATGTGAACCCGGCGGTTTTGATCCCCCGGCCTGAGACCGAACTTCTTGTCCAGGAGACTCTCAAGGAGGGTCGATTTGCAGAAGGTGCGGTGGTGGTTGATGTGGGAACAGGGTCTGGATGTGTAGCGGTGACCTTGGCGACCATCCTGAGCGGCATGCGAATTTTTGCCCTGGACTGCTCCGGGGATGCGTTGACGGTTGCAAAGAGTAATGCGGAGAGACACGGAGTCCGCGATAAAATTATTTGGATGGAAGGAGATCTGTTATCCCCCTTGCACGAATGCCAGTTAGTCGGAGCCGTGGATGCGATCGTGTCTAATCCCCCGTACATCGCCGAAGAGGGCTGGGCCGGCTTGCAGCCAGAGGTCCGTGATTTTGAACCGCGGCTGGCGTTGGTGGCTGGACAGAGCGGAACGGAGTTTCATGAACGATTGCTCCACGATGCACAGCAATTTCTCGTGCCCGGTGGATTGCTCGTCATGGAGCTTGGGCAGGGGCAAGTTCCACTTGTGCGATGCGCGGCAGAACAAGCAGGGAGCTACACAGGACTTCAGACCATCAAAGATGAGGCCGGTATCGAACGGGTGATGATCGCGCGGCGGGCAGGCTAGGACCACGATATGGATGAGATTCTTATCAGCGGCGGCAAGAGACTCGCCGGGGACGTTCGTATCAGCGGGGCGAAGAATTCCGCTCTTCCGATCTTGGCCTCGACCATTCTGGGCGGCGGGGAGTGCGTCATCACCAATGTCCCAAGGGTCGTTGATGTGCTCACCATGGGGAAGCTCTTAGGGATTCTCGGAGCCAAGGTATTTCATGAGGGTAATCGGGCGGTCATCCAGGTCGATGCCATTGAATCGACCGAAGCTCCCTATGATCTCGTAAAGACGATGCGGGCGTCGGTATTGGTCCTTGGTCCGTTGCTTGCTCGTTGGGGAGAGGCCAAAGTGTCCCTTCCCGGGGGCTGTGCGATCGGATCCAGGCCAGTGAACCTTCATTTAGCAGGATTGGCAAAATTAGGGGCTGACATTTCCATTGAGCACGGCTATATCACGGCGAGGGCGAAACGATTGAGAGGTGAGCGTATCTACTGTGATACGCCGACCGTCACCGGTACTGAAAATCTCATGATGGCGGCGACATTGGCCGAGGGAGTGACGACGCTAGAAAATGCGGCCAAGGAACCAGAAATCGTGGATCTGGCCGAATTTCTCGTCAAACGCGGCGCGAGAATTCGAGGAGCGGGAACCGATGAGATTGTGATTGAGGGAGTGCGAGAACTGCATGGTGGGGAGCATGACGTCATTCCTGATCGTATCGAGGCTGGCACATACTTGGCGGCAGCAGCTGTGACCCAAGGGGATGTCATCGCGACGCATTGCCGTCCAGGTCATCTTGAGGCTGTGCTGATGAAGTTGCGTGAGGCGGGAGCCGACGTGCGGGAAGGCAACGACTATGTGCGTCTGACCATGCCTGGCCCATTGCGAGGCACTGATATTAGGACGTTGCCCTTCCCAGGTTTTCCCACCGATATGCAGGCCCAAATGGTTGCGCTGTTGAGTCTCGCCGAAGGCACGAGTGTCGTGACTGAAACGGTGTTTGAGAGCCGGTTCATGCATGTCGAGGAACTGCGGCGGATGGGAGCCAATATCCGCGTTGAAGGGAACCGGTTGGTGGTGGCGGGACGCAAGCAGCTGACTGGCGCGCCAGTCATGGCATCAGATCTTAGGGCGAGTGCCGGGTTGATCGTCGCTGGACTAGCGGCAGAGGGAGTGACGCACGTCCAACGTGTGTATCATCTTGATCGGGGATACGAGAGAATTGAAGAAAAGTTAGGTGCTCTGGGGGCTGAGGTTCAGCGCCAAAAGTCGCCGACAAAGATACACTAGGGGTTACACATGGTGACGATCGCTCTGTCAAAAGGAAAACTCATGGAGTCCGCGCTGGACCTCTTTCGGCGAGCGGGCTATGACATTCCCGGGTTGTCAGGTGAGAGCAGGCGTCTGATCTTTGTCAGCCCAGAGAATGAGATGACCTTTCTCATCGTTCGGCCCAGCGATGTGCCGACGTATGTGGAATATGGGGGAGCGGACGCCGGAATCGTCGGGAAAGACGTCTTGCTGGAGCAGGAAAGTGATGTATACGAACCATTGGATTTAGGCTTCGGAGCGTGTAGAATCTCCGTCGCCGCGCTCCGGGGAGAGGGAGCGCATGATCGCCTCTCGTCGAAGATTCGCATCGCGACGAAGTATCCGCGGATCAGTGAGCGCTATTTTAATACGCGTGGAATCCCGGTTGAGATCGTCAAGTTGTATGGCTCTATCGAGTTAGCTCCGGTAGTGGGGCTGGCAGATCGGATCGTGGATTTGGTCGAAACCGGCAGCACGCTCAAAGCCCATGATCTTGCCGAGATCGAGACCATTACTCACTCGACAGCCCGTTTCATCGTCAATCGGGCGAGTTTTCGGCTCAAACAGAAGCCACTGATGAAGTTGATTCGTAAACTTCGGGTAGCGGTGCGGAGTCAGAGATCTCTCTCCCACAACGGTCGCCTCTCGGCGGTACGCGCGCGCAAGCGGAAGGTAGCTCGCTCATGAAAATCGTGACGCAAGCGGATCGCAGCTTTCTCCCATCCCTAAAAAAAATTGCACTTCGCGGACGGACAACCGGCGCGGCGGTTGAAAAAACCGTGCAGGCTATTCTGAAAGGGGTTGAGCAGGGAGGAGATAAAGCGATCCTCCGCTACACCAAGCAATTCGATAAGGTCGAGTTGAAGCCGGACGCACTGCGTGTGACTCCTGAAGAGGTCAAGAATGCCTATTTCCACATCAGAAAGGATGAGGGAGATGCGCTGCGGCTGGCCGCTCAACGGATTACGTCGTTTCATGAGCGGCAACGGACTAAGACTTGGATGTACCAGGATGGGGATGCCACCTTGGGGCAGCTCGTTGTCTCAGTCGATGCGGTAGGGGTATATGTCCCGGGGGGCAAGGCCGTGTATCCGTCATCCGTGCTGATGTGCACGATTCCAGCCAAGGTTGCGGGTGTCCCACGCATTGTGATGGTCACCCCTCCCCAGAAGGACGGGATTAATCCCTATTTGCTGGTCGCAGCCGATATTGCGGGAGTCACGGAGATTTATCGCGTCGGCGGCGTTCAAGCAGTCGCGGCCCTTGCCTATGGGACAAACACCATTGCGAGGGTTGACAAGATCGTCGGGCCGGGAAATATCTACGTGGCCACTGCCAAGCGATTACTCTACGGCACGGTTGGAATTGACATGGTAGCCGGCCCCAGTGAGTTGTTGGTGGTGGCCGATGATGAGGCGAAACCAGCCCATGTGGCGGCAGATCTGCTCTGCGAAGCTGAGCATGATGAAGACGCGCAAGTATTCCTGGTGACGACCTCGGAGCGATTGGCGAAGGATGTGTCGAAACTGATCGAAAGTCAGCTGAAAGGGCTTCAACGTGAGAAGATCGCGTCGAAATCAATTGCCCGTCATTCAGTAGCCTTCGTCGTGACCACTATGGATGAAGCCATTGAGGTGGCCAACGAAATTGCGGCCGAACACCTGACACTCTCGGTGGATAATCCATTCGATTATTTGGAAAAGATCCGCCATGCGGGCGCCCTATTCTTGGGGCGCTATACGCCACCGTCGGTTGCCGATTACGTTGCAGGGCCAAATCACGTCTTACCGACCGGAGGAACCGCCCGGTTCTTTTCGCCTCTGTCTGTCAATGATTATGTCAAGGTGAGCAACATCGTGCATTACACGAAACAAGAATTAGCCAAAGTCAAAGATCCGTTGATTCGGCTGGCGCAGATCGAAGGATTCGACGCCCATGCTAAATCGGCGAACATTAGGTTCTCATGAAGAAGAACGGATCTGCCCCACGACAGGCGAGTATTCATCGAGCTACCAAAGAGACCGATATCCGCGTCGAGTGGGCTTTGGATGGCAGCGGACAAGGTAAGATTGACACCGGTATCCGGTTCTTTGACCACATGCTGGAGCTCTTGGCCAAACATGGGTTTTTCGACCTGACTGTGCAGGCAAAGGGCGACCTCGACATCGACGAACATCATACGGTGGAAGATGTCGGCATTGTGATGGGAAAGGCCCTGCACCAGGCGCTGGGTGAAAAAGCCGGCATCAAGCGGTTTGGGTTTGCCTCGGCGCCGCTCGATGAAACCTTGGCCCAGGTTACCGTTGATCTAAGCGGCCGGCCATTTCTGGTGTACAACGTGAATTTGCCGGACCGGAAGATCAAGGCATTCGATCTCGGTCTGTTCGAAGACTTCTTTCAGGCCTTTGTCACCCACGGAGGCCTGAACTTGCACGTAAATCTCATGTACGGCCGCAATCCGCACCACATCATGGAAGCGATCTTCAAGGCGCTCGCTAAGGCGCTCGATCAGGCGACAATGCTGGAAGAACGGCTGGCGGGTAAGGTGCTGTCGACGAAGGGGATGTTGTAGGTCAAAGAGGGCAGTCAACATCTGATTGGTCTGAAGGGGCAGGTTTCTGAAAGGGAGCCTGCCCTTTGTGTTTTATTGATCGGAGAGCTAGGCTGTCTTTCCATGGATAAGAAGAAACGTCATCACTACGTCCCTAAAGCCTATCTGAGGTCGTTCTGTGACGAAAGCGGGAAAGTGCTAGTTTATCGCAAAGACGATCCGTCCAGAACTATTTCACTGTCACCGGACAACATAGCCTTTCACAAGTATTACTATTCTCAACCGACCCCGGAGGGAGGAATAGAACACAATGCTCTTGAAGACTGCTTCTCGAAAGTAGAAGAAAAATGGCCCGCGATTGTCGATAGACTCCACCGACGACAGAACGTGAACAATGCTCTGGAGGATATTTTTCAGTTCATTGCCCTACAGCGTGCGCGAGTCCCTGCCAGTCGAGATGCCACTGAAAGGATGTTTTCGGAGGCTACGAAGGCTGAGGTTCGCATTCTGGATGCGGCTAGACAGTTGCCGCCAAAGCCAACAGGTTTTGAGGACATACTTAACCATATTGAAGTGGCCATTGATCCACACCAATCCATTCACGCTATGGTTCACATGGTTCGAGGGTTCGGCCAAGTGTTTGATCAGATGGGCTTCGCAACGTTGCACAATACGACGGGCATACCATTTCTCACCAGTGATAACCCCGTTGTTTGGTTTGCCCCGTCGGTTCCAGATACAGAACTGCAGCCATACGTTCTTAAGCCAGGAGGCCCGGTTATGTTGCTGTTTCCGGTGAGCCCTTCACTTGTCATTGTTGGGGATTCGTCAGGACGAGATGAGTTTGTGGCGAATGGCTGGAGTGTAGCGGACCTGTCGAAGTCTCACCTGGCCAAGGTAATCAATCGACAGATTTGTCGGTTTTCATACGAAGCTGTGTATGCCCAGAAAGCTGGGCATGAAAAGTTAATTCAAAAACACGCCGCTCACTCTCCTATTCCCAAATTTAATAGAGTTTCAGCAGGAAATGGAGAAATCATCTCATTTCAGATGATATTCGGAAAGCGAGAAGGTAAGCCAAAGTGGGTTGAAAAACAGGACAACCAAGGATTAGTTCTGTGAGCAGGTGAAATTGTTTTCGAGCTGTGAATGAGTCGATTAAGACTCAGAACGAAGGAGTTGCTTGCCAAACATCAGTATATCGTCGAGTTTCGTGGCAATGATGGATTTGACGATATCGAGGTTCAGCTTGTCGTACTCGTGAATCGCGACGTTGCGGAATCCCACCATGCGTTTCATGGCTGTGGCTAATGGCTCAGCAATCAAGGCGTGAACGTGTAAGATCTCAAACGCATCTCGGCTGTCTTGCGGGACTCCTAACTTGCGCTTTCTCACGACGTGCATGGCGAGGTCGATCGAAACTTCGCAGGCTCGTTGGAGATTGAGCAGAATTGAATCCTGTGTCGTCAGGTCTTGATAGAGGTTGGACTCTGTGCCGCTGTAGACCGTACGGATTCTTCCAATGCAGCGTTCCAGACTGGCAACCTTGTTGATAATCACGTCATCCGGCATAGATAGATCCTCGTGTCCGTACATCGTTGAGAATTTCTCGCCGCTCTTCGTTCAGCCGGGCATAGTCTGAATAGACCAGGTCTTCGAACTCTCCTTGTAGCCGATCACTTGCTGTAAAAAGGCATGCTCCGGTCGAGATCACCTGCATGCGCATCACGGTCGACGCGGTGCGAAGATCCACGAGGTCCACATCACGGTGCAGTTGGGCGGCCAGCTTCTGGGCGAGTTCAAATCGGCGTAGGGCAGGAATGGGGTGACGCGCGAGCGCGGCAATATCTACATCGCTGTCTGGGCGCACCGTTCCGTTCGCCTGGGAGCCGAATCGATACAGAGCAATGAGGTCAGGGATCGCTTTTCTGATGAATTCGATCAATGCGTTGTCATTTATGTGGGATACCATGGTTCGACCAGCTCAGGCTACTGGTTCATTCTCATCCTGTCAATTGAAAGAGCTTGAACATTGCATAGCCGGCACAGGCGCGATTATTAGCCGGTAGACTTCGGTCATGTAGATTGCCAGTGGCAGGAACCTTCCAGTTACGGTATTGTTACGATTCATTCGGTGCGGACGACCATATGATTGCCATCATCGATTATGGAATGGGAAATCTTCGGAGTGTCTCCAAAGCCTTTGAGGCAGTGGGACATCAGGCGATCGTCACGCGCGATGCGGCCACCATGCAGAATGCCAGTCATGTGGTCCTGCCAGGTGTCGGGGCTTTTGGTGATTGCATGGCGAATCTGAAGCAGTATGGATTGATCGAGCCTATCAAGGCCGCGATTCAATCGGGAAAGCCATTCTTGGGGATTTGCCTAGGGTTCCAGCTATTGTTTACGGAAAGCGAAGAGTTTGGCAGGCATGAGGGGCTCGATATTCTTCCAGGGAGAGTCAGATCCTTTTCAAGGGATCAGGCGTTGAAGGTTCCGCACATGGGATGGAATCAGATCGAGATCCAAAGCCCCTGTCCGGTGTTCGAGGGTATAGCGGATGGGTCTAATTGGTACTTCGTCCATTCTTTTTTCGTGGACCCAGCTGACAAACAGATTACGGCCACCATGACGAGCTACGGCATTCCCTTCACGTCTAGCATTTGGAAAGACAATGTGGTGGCCTGCCAGTTTCACCCAGAAAAGAGCCAGGGAGTCGGGCTGCAATTGATCAAGAATTTTGGAGCGTGGAAGTGATCGTGCACGGCCTACTCTCTCGGGTGATCCTGATTCTAAGTGCTGTTGCCTTGGCAACCATTGCGACAGGATGCAGCGGATCGAAGGTCGCGACGAAATCGGCTCCAGACCTCGCCCGATACCGGATTCAGTCCATTGCCTTACTTCCCTTTACGTCGATTGCCACGCCCCAAGCGCACGATCAAGACGCTCTCTTCCTTCCGACCCCTGACAGTATCCGTCGGTCTGATATTTCCATGGGAGTTCCTCCGGGAGGGCAACCCCTGCCCAAGAAAACCATGGTGGTGCCGGGACATGCGGCGGAGGCGGTGACGGAATTGTTCTGGGGGCGCCTTCGCGATCGGAAAGGCCTTCTCGTATTGCCTCCAGGTGATGCGGTCAGGGCCTCTTCAGCCGACGGAGAGCTGGTCAAAATGGGGATGGAAAAGGCTGCCGCTGCGGTTGCGAAGCGACTGAAAGCGGATGCGGCATTAATCGGCCTCGTATCGGTGTACCAAGAGCGGGTAGGCAGTCGACTGGGCGCTGACCCGCCGGCGACGGTCGGCTTTGAGGCCAAGGTCGTGGCAGCTGATGGGCAAGTGCTCTGGGTCGGTGGGTATTATGAACGGCAACGGCCCATGACCGAGGACCTCGTGGGATTCTTGCAACGATGGGCTTTCGTGACGGCGGCAGAACTGGCAGAGTATGGGGTTGATGAGGTTTTGAAAGACTTTCCATTCGGTGTAGCGGAGGGTAAGTAGGGTGCTGGTTATTCCTGCCATTGATTTGAAGGATGGGCGTTGCGTGCGGTTACGCCAAGGCGATATGGCTGACGAAACAGTCTATTCTGACAATGTGACGGAGGTTGCCAGCAGGTGGCAACAACAGGGAGCTGGTCTGATTCACGTCGTGGATTTAAACGGCGCGGTCGACGGCGAGCCCAAGAATCTGCCCCAGATCGAGTCCGTCATGAAAGCGGTTC
This sequence comes from Nitrospiraceae bacterium, assembly GCA_052387595.1. Classification (GTDB taxonomy): domain Bacteria; phylum Nitrospirota; class Nitrospiria; order Nitrospirales; family Nitrospiraceae; genus Nitrospira_D. The sequence continues at coordinate 25,855 of JBQTJA010000001.1, forward strand.
GCGTCAAAGTTCAGGTCGGCGGCGGCATCAGGACCATTGATACGGTCCGCCGGTATCTCAATGCGGGGGTGTCACGCGTTGTGCTTGGCACGGCAGCGCTCACGAACCGGGCGCTGCTTGATCAGGCCTGCCAGGAGTTTCCGCGGCGGATCGTACTTGGGCTTGATGCGCGTGACGGTCGAATCGCTGTAAAGGGTTGGACAACGGTATCTGAGGTAAACGCGATCGATTTGTTGAAGGAACTGTCAGGCTGCGCGATTGCCGCCGTGGTCTATACGGATATCGCGCGTGATGGCATGCTGAACGGGCCGAATATTCCTGCATTGAATGAAGTCGCCGAATGCTCTTCGTTTCCGGTGATTGCCTCGGGAGGGATCACTCGTCTGGAAGATCTGCGAGCCGTGCGATCACTCGGCCCTAAAATCGAGGGGGCGATTGTGGGGAAAGCTCTTTATGATGGGAAGCTTGATCTGATGGCCGCAGTGGCGGCTCTTGGCAAGGAGTAGGGGTGAAGGGTTAGGAGCAGAACAAGGCGCTCCTCTCACGCCAGTATCACTATGTTGACCAAACGCATCATTCCCTGCCTAGACGTCAAAGAGGGCCGCGTGGTCAAGGGCGTCAGCTTTGTGAATCTTCGCGATGCTGGAGACCCGGTTGAAGCAGCGGTAGGGTATGATCACGAAGGAGCGGACGAGCTTTGCTTTCTCGATATCACGGCTTCGCATGAAAACCGAAAGACGATCATTGATGTCGTGGAGCGGACGGCTGCTCGGGTATTTATGCCGGTGACAGTCGGTGGCGGCGTGGGCACACTCGACGACATTCGGGCTTTGTTGAATGCCGGGGCAGACAAGGTGAGCATCAATACCGCGGCGGTTCGACGGCCTGAGTTTGTACAAGAGGCTGCTCGGCGGTTTGGGACGCAATGCATTGTTGTGGCCATTGATGCCAAGCGCGCAGTGGGTGATCGCTGGGAGGTTTTCACGCACGGCGGGCGCCAAGCGACGGGACTCGATGTGGTGGAGTGGGCAACACGGATGGGACAGTACGGTGCCGGAGAAATCTTATTGACCAGCATGGATCAGGATGGCCGGCAAACCGGGTATGATCTGGATCTGACGGCGGCAGTGTCTGGGGCTGTATCGATTCCCGTCATCGCTTCGGGTGGAGTTGGCACCCTTGACCACCTCTACCAGGGCTTTGTGAAGGGGAAGGCGGACGCGGTCTTGGCCGCTTCGATTTTTCATTTTCGGACCTATACCATCTCCCAAGCGAAAGCATACTTGCAGGAACGTGGCGTCCCTGTTCGATTAGATAGTCTTTCTCGAGTGGCATGACACGATGAATCAGGGATCGGCAGATCAGTTGAAATTCGATGGGCAAGGCCTGCTTCCGGCCGTCATTCAGGATTGGCTTGATGGGACGGTGTTGATGCTCGGATATATGAACCAAGAGGCCCTCGCGAAGACGGTGGCTACAAGGAGGGTGCACTTTTGGAGTCGGTCTCGAAATCAACTCTGGGAAAAAGGCGAAACCTCCGGTCATACGCTGCACGTGAAGGAACTCTTTGTTGATTGTGATCGAGATACTATTCTGGTGAAGGCGCAACCAGTCGGACCGACTTGTCATACAGGCGAGCGGACCTGTTTTTTTTCTAGGCTAGCTGAACAAGGCCCCCTTGTTCAGCGGAATACGCAAGATGCACAGGGAGGAATTCTTGAGGGTGTTCTCAGGACGATTCAGGAGCGCCGCGCCAACCCCCAGGTTGGTTCCTATACCTCGAAGTTGTTTGAGGGGGGGCATGACAAGATTCTGAAGAAGGTGGCGGAGGAGGCCGGAGAAGTCCTATTGGCGTCCAAAGGTGGCACGAAAGAGGAGATCGTGTACGAAATAGCTGATCTGCTCTTTCATACCCTCATGGTGCTGGGATATCACGAGATCAGTCTTCAGGAGATTTTTCAGGAATTGGGAAAGCGCTTCGGTAAGTCTGGCCTGCGAGATACGTGAAAGGTGCGCCATGAGTGAGTGTCTCTTTTGCAAGATTGTGGAAAAGAAGATTCCAGTGAAGCTGGTTCAAGAGGACGAGCACACGGTGGCGTTCGATGATATCAACCCCCAGGCGCCCGTCCATACGTTGGTGATACCCAAGCGGCATGTTTCGGCCGTTCAAGATGTAGGGGTGGGGGATGAGTCGTTGCTGGCGCAGGTGCTCCTAAGTTGTACGAAGGTCGCTGCGCTGAAAGGGCTGCGGGAGTCCGGCTATCGGTTGGTGACGAATACCGGTCGCGACGCTGGACAAACCGTCTTCCATCTCCATTTCCATGTGATGGGTGGGCGGCATATGGCGTGGCCTCCAGGGTGAGGGAGTTCACCGAATTGACAGCTTTTCTACCCGTCTGTTAATCTGAACGGTCAATTATTCCTATTACTTAGTAACCGACTCGTCCGGTCGTGCGCGACGGGAACGTAGGAGCTACGACTCTGGTGGGCCGAAGCTTGATTTCAGACGAGACCCTTACCTTGATTAAGGACCGTCTCGACATCGTCGACATTGTCAACCGACATGTGTCCTTGAGCAAGGCTGGACAGAACCTCAAGGGCTTATGTCCGTTCCATCTTGAAAAGACTCCGTCCTTCACGGTCAGCCCATCCCGACAAATTTTCCACTGCTTCGGCTGCGGGGCCGGGGGAAATGTCTTCACATTTTTGACTCGGGTCACCGGAGGAACGTTCCCGGAAGTGGTGCGCGATCTCGGACGAACGGTCGGGATTGAGATTGAGGAGGCGACTGCTCGTTCTGGGCCGCAGGCCCACCTGGTCCAGACGGTTGAGCGAGTGAATGAAGCCGCCGCCGCCTGGTTTCAACAGAACCTACGTGATGAACGGGCAGGCCTTGTCGCTCGCGAGTATTTGACGAGCCGGGAGCTTCTTTCTCGTACGATTGATCAGTTCGGAATCGGAGTGGCATCGGCTGAATGGGATGGGTTGTTGAGGGGTCTTGTCAGGAAGGGGTTTTCACAAGGCGAGGTTGCGTCGGCGGGTCTTGTGATCGCCCGAACCGACAAGACGGGGTTCTATGATCGGTTCCGCGGCCGTGTCATGTTCATGATCGCGGATTTGCGGAAACGTGTGGTGGGGTTCGGTGGCCGCGTGCTGGGCGAGGGGACGCCCAAATATCTGAACTCTCCCGATACGCCGCTTTTCAAGAAGGGGCAAACGCTGTTTGCGCTCGATCACGCCAGGGAAGCGATTACCCGGACGAAGACAGTCATTGTGGTCGAAGGATATTTCGATGCGATTGCGCTTCATCAGGCTGGGTTGACGCATACGGTGGCCACCTTGGGTACTGCCTTGACGCCTGAACATATCCAAGTCCTCCGGCGGTTTGCCTCGAAGGTCGTCCTGCTCTTCGATCCTGATGCGGCTGGCGTCCGAGCGGCGTTGAGAGGGTTGGACTTGTTTGTGAACAGCGGGTTGGGCGTCAAAGTGGTAACGCTGCCGTCGGGAGACGATCCTGACACCTATGTGCGAAAACACGGGCCCGAATCGTTTGTACGTCTGGAAGCGCAAGCGCCTAGCCTGTTGGACTTTGCCTTGGAATATAGCTTGAAGGCCACAGAGGCAAGTACGATCGAAGGACGGATCCGAAGTGTGGATGAAGTGCTGCGTATTTTACAGAAGAGCGAGCATCCGATTGAGCGGGAAGAGCGTCTCAAGCTCGTCGCGGAACGTCTGGGGATCAATCAATCACGGTTGATCGAACGGTACCCCGCACTCGTGGCTCAACAAAAGCCAGGTTTGGGAACACTTCGACCAGCCGTTGTCGGAAAGTCGGGGGACTCCCTCTTCAAGGGAATCCCCGAGGAACGAGACTTAATCCTCCTCATGTTGCGGGGCACGCTGTCCTCAGCCGATGTACGGCGGCTGCAGCCTGAGAAGTTTTCGGTCGAAGCCTGTCGCAAGCTTGCGGAGCTCGCCCTGGCCCATCTGGATCGCGATGGACGCATTCAGGTCCAGTCGCTGCTGGATGAGTCAGTGGATGATCCTGCGTGTGGCTCTCTGGCGACGGAGTTGTCGCTTCGTGACGATCATTTTGACGACGCGTCGGCGCACATTATGGCCTGTTTGGATTGTCTGGACCGAAAGCGATCGGAGCAGGTCCTGAGAGAGCTGATTGCCAAGCTGAAAACGGCTGAGCGCGAAGGCCGTGTGGACGAGGCAGGCATGCTGAATATGCAGATCAACGAGGTACGGATGCGGAAAGCCGGCACGCCGACCGCCGGTGTGGTTTCATTGGTGAAGGAGTAGTCATGTCGAAACAAGAGTTGCTCGGTGAGGTGAAGAAGCTGATTACGATCGGAAAGGAAAAGGGCTTTCTGACGTATGACGAGCTCAATAGCACCTTGCCGGCTGAAGTCGTGTCATCGGATCAGTTTGGCAGCATCATGGCGATGTTCGGTGAAATGGATATCGAAATCATTGAGGCAAGCGATGTGGATCGGACTCAGAAGCGATCTGAGGGTGAAGCTGGCGAAGAGGTGGAAGACGCTGAGTCGGAAGCCGAGGAGGAAAACGAGAAAGCGATCGACCTGACGCCGGGCGCGCTCAGCCGCACCGACGATCCCGTGCGGCTCTATCTCAAGGAAATGGGGAGTGTGGCTCTCCTCAGCCGCGAAGGCGAGATCGAAATCGCCAAACGGATTGAAGAGGGGAAAAAGGATATCGCGTCGGTGATCTACGGCATGCCGATGACGATCGAATTTGTCCTGGCTCTCCGGGATCAGCTCAAGAACGCCAAGATCGACGTGCGTGAGATTGTGCCGATCCAGGAGACTGAAGAGGAGTTTGGAGAAGACCAGCCACCAGTGGAACGGGATTACGAGGAGTTGCGGGTCAAGACCCTCGAGTCGCTCAATGCCGTGCGGAAAGTTTCGCTTGTGCTGAAGGCTTTGGCCGAAAAAGGCAAGCATCTCGGCAGTGATCCGGTCAAGCAGAAGAAGTTCAAGAAACAGTTCGAAGCGATTCGCCAGCAAGTGGTGGACAAAATTGAATCCGTCAACCTCCATGGTGTGCTGAAGGATCGAATGGTCCAGCGTGTCCGCGATCTGGCGGTGCAGATCCGGGTTGCCGAACGGGAAGCGATCAGCTGCCAACGGCGGATCGGTGTGGGGGGAGAGGCAGGTGCCGAACTGCTGAGGAAGATGTGCCGGAGCCGGCCGGACTTCTTGGCGGTCAAGCGGAAGACCGGAGTGTCGGAAGAAGCGCTCGTGGAGATTCGGAAGGTCTACCAAAACGCCAAAGCGAAGATTCGCCAGTTGGAAACGGAAGAGGCACTGGTTCCGGCTGAAGAGATCAAGGATGCCGTCAAGCATCTGGATATTGCCGAAGAAAAGGTCAAGCGAGGGAAGGCTGAGCTGGTCGAGGCAAACTTACGGCTGGTGGTCAGCATCGCCAAGAAATACACGAACCGCGGTCTGCAGTTCCTCGATTTGATTCAGGAAGGCAACATCGGGCTGATGAAGGCGGTGGACAAATTCGAGTACAAGCGTGGGTACAAGTTCAGTACCTATGCCACGTGGTGGATTCGGCAGGCGATCACCCGAGCGATTGCGGATCAAGCACGAACGATCCGGATCCCGGTTCACATGATCGAAACCATCAATAAGCTCATCCGAACCTCCAGGCATCTTGTGCAGAAGCTGGGTCGTGAGCCGCTTCCCGAAGAGATTGCCGAGCGTATGGACCTCCCGTTGGACAAGGTTCGGAAGATTCTGAAGATTGCCCGCGAGCCCATCTCGCTCGAAACGCCGATCGGTGAAGAAGAAGACAGCCATCTGGGCGATTTTATCGAGGACAAGAAGGCTGTGTCTCCGCTGGAAGCGGCCATTCGCTACGACTTGCAGCGGCAGATCAACAGTGCCTTGGAGACCTTGACGCCTCGCGAGGAGAAGGTGCTGCGCAAGCGGTTTGGCATTGGAGAGGCGACGGACCATACCTTGGAAGAAGTGGGACAGGACTTCGAAGTGACGCGCGAGCGCATCAGGCAAATCGAAGCCAAGGCCCTGAGGAAATTGCGACATCCGAGCCGCAGTAAAAAGCTGAGGAGTTTTGTCGAGAGCGTCTAGCTTTGAGCGTGATAAGGCGGCGTGAATTGACTCTGCTCGGAGCGGCGGCCTAAAATCACGATTTGGGTAGCGACACCAGTTGAGGCTGAGGCTGACGGAAGCCGTGAGGAATGATTGGCCCAACAAGACATCAGCCTGAGTCCGAACCGTTCCGATCGGGCCCATAGCTCAGGTGGTTAGAGCGGCTGACTCATAATCAGCTGGTCCTAGGTTCAAGTCCTAGTGGGCCCACCAGTCAGGACCGGTGTCTGACCCATGTCGGTGCATCAGCATTGCTGGAAAGGATACGTTGAACCAAAAGCTGTCCCCGCTCATTGACTTGCAAAAACTCGATCTCCGGATCACGGAGATCAATGAGATCCGCCGAAAAATCCCCGACCGTCTCTACACCGCGGAAGTACCTCTTCGAGAAGCAACCCAGCTCCTGAATGACACGAAAGCCGCCAGTGAGGCTGCCATCAAGGAACGGCGTGCTCACGAAAAGGATCTCGAAGCTCATGAAGCGCACACCGAGAAGATGAAATCGCACGCGGCGAGTCTGAAGACCAACAAAGAGTATCAGGCGCATTTATTCGAAGTCGAGTTGGCGAATAAGAAGCGGGGAGACTTTGAAGAGAGAATTCTCTTGGCCATGGACAAGGTTGATCAATTTCAGAAGACCATCCAAGAGTTGCAGGAGAAAAAGACCACGCTGGAGAAAGTGTTTACCGGGGAGAAGCAGGGACTAGACGCACGGGATAAGGAGCTGGCGACAGAACTGGCTCAACTCGAACTCCGCCATCGAGAGGCTGCTGGGCGGATTGAGAAGACCCTGCTCGATCGGTATAACCAGGTTAAGGCCTCGCGGAAAGATCAACCGCTGGCGGCGGTGCGCGATGGGATGTGCGCTGGGTGTCGTCTCCAGATCCCGCCTCAGCTCATTGCGCAAGTCAAACGCTCCGATGATCTACAGATCTGCCCCTATTGCCGGCGAATGCTGTATTGGGCGGGAGAACCGGTCACGGAAAAGCCGTCCTCGCCAGGCAGTAAGCCGTCGGAACTTGAAGTAGGGGAGTCGGTCTAGACGAGTCCTGCCAGCACGGCCTTCGTTGTTTTGAAATGCAGTTTTGCCACTGAGTTAAGCCGTTCCTGTCCGTGTTTCTTGATGATCATCTTTGCAGCGAGTTGAACGGCTGGTGAGGCACCTTTGGGCAGAGTGATGCCGACTTCGCTGGAGAGGCGTTTCAATCGAAGCAAAAATTCAGCGCGGGCTAAGATCGAAGCGGCGGCCACGGCTAAGTCTGACTCGGCTTTCGTCCGCTGTTCCAGCACGATCTTTCGCCCCTTTTCCTGCAGCACATTCAGAATCAACTGCTCGTTTGCAAATTGATCGGAGATGGCTCGCTCGCATGTCACTCGTTCGAGCAGGGTTTCGAGCGCTTTGGCGTGACCCCAGGCCAGAAGGCGATTCAAGTTGCGAATCTTTGCATGGAGTTCGTTGTACTTCGATGGCCCAATGGCAATGACACTGTGTGGGCAGATGGTCTTGATGTCGGGAGCCATCTCAAGAATCCGCCCGTCCGAAATCTTCTTGCTATCCCGGACCTGCATGAGCCTGAGTTCCCCTTGTGTCGTGGTGTCGACAAACACGGCTGCGATGACGAGGGGGCCAAAATAATCGCCCTTTCCGGATTCGTCGATACCGATACGTTCAATCGTATGAGATGGTTGTGGAGTCATGAGATGGCCCGCGCCCCTCTAGAAATTCTTTTGAGGGGCACGGTAATCTACTCAATCGCTTGTTCGTTGGTCAATGAACCATGATGGATCCAGAAATCGTTCTGTTTGGCCGGAGGTTGACGATGCGTACCCCACAACTTATGCGCGCAACAACGGTGTTCTGTCTTCTGGCTGGGGGAGCAGCCTTGGCGGGATGCGAGACCAATCCCTATACCGGTCGGAAGCAGTTACTCATGACGTCGGTCGGCCAAGAAGTGCAAATGGGAGCTCAGGCGTTCGATCAGGTCAAGAACGATCCGAAGATGAGACCATCACAAGATCCTCGTGAGGTCGAACCGGTGAAGCGGGTTGCGGCTCGCATCGTCGAAGCCGCCAAACGGTCGAAGTACGCTGAGATGGCTCAACAATTTCAGTGGGAAGTGACGATCATTAAGGATGACAAGACCGCGAACGCCTTTGCTCTGCCTGGCGGAAAGATGGCGGTGTACACCGGCATCTTTCCCATGGCGAAGACGGAAGCAGGGTTGGCGGCCGTGATGGGACATGAAGTCGTGCATGCCTTGGCCCGACATGGCGCGGAGCGCATGAGTCAGGGGCAACTTACGAACACGGTGTTGCAGGTTGCGGGCGCGGCGATTGGTCTCAGTGGCGGGAATCCCATGCTTGGTCAGGCGACGATGGCGGCGCTTGGCGCAGGAGCACAGGTTGGTGTGTTGCTGCCCTTCAGTCGCAAACATGAATCTGAGGCCGATTATGTGGGGATCCTCCTCGCGGCCGATGCCGGATATGATCCGCGCGAATCGGTGGCACTCTGGGAACGAATGGCCCAGTTGTCGGGTGGGGGAGGGCCGGCTGAATTCCTTTCCACCCATCCCGGCCACGACACGAGGATCGATCAATTGAAGGAGTGGATGCCGGAGGCCATGGCCATCTATCAGAAAAGAGCACCTCTGCCGGCCGCACCTCTGCCTGAAATAGGCGACAGGTAAAGGTTTTCGTCGTTGGTGGCCAGTTGTAAGAAGGGTTGATTGGTCTGCTTGTTCCTGACCCGCATCATTCCGTATACTAACTCCGCGTGGGTGGAAGACTGGATGGTCGCTCGGTGCTTCGGCATCGGGAGGAAAGTCCGGACTCCACGGGCAGGGCGCTGGGTAACTCCCAGGCGGAGCAATCCGACACCAGCACCACAGAAATCAAACCGCCGATGGCCAACGCGACGGGATCCCATCTGGTCGCTGCGGCTCAGGTAAGGGTGAAACGGTGGGGTAAGAGCCCACCGCGGTGATGGTGACATCACTGGCACGGTAAGCGTCGCCCGGTGCAAGGCCAAATAGGAAGACAGGTGCAACGCTCCTCACGGACCGCTGCACCCCGACTGGCCCGGTCGAGGTCTTCGGGTAGGTCGCTTGAGGTTCGAGGTAACTCGAATCCCAGAGAAATGATCATCCACGTAAAGAGGGCAACCTCTTGGCGGGACAGAATCCGGCTTATAGGTCTTCCATTCACGCTCTTTCTCTCTTCTCCGACCGGCTCACCGGGAGTGGTCGTCTTGACGGTCCTTTCTAAGGGTGCTAGGATCTCGAATCTTTCTCCTTGATTTCACACACATTTCTGCACGATGATGCGTGCTTCGCGAGGAATGCCGTTTTAAGGTCTTTGGTAGACCTTAGGCTTGGGGTTGGAGGGGGGGGTGCCATGAAACTAACGGGTGCAGAAATCTTCATCGAATGTCTGAAGCGGGAGGGAGTCAAGACCGTCTTTGCGCTTCCCGGCGGAGTCGTCCTGAAGATTTTCGATACACTCCACCAGCAGAAAGACGTTGAAGTCATCTTGACCCGCCATGAGCAGGGTGCGGGCCATATGGCGGAGGGATATGCGAAGGCGACGGGAAAAGCCGGCGTGTGCCTGGTCACCTCGGGCCCGGGTATGACCAACGTCATTACGGCGTTAGCCGATGCTTACATGGATTCTGTCCCTGTGGTCTGTTTCAGCGGCCAAGTTCCGACCAGTTTGATCGGCAACGATGCCTTTCAGGAAGCCGATAATATAGGTTTGAGTCGACCTTGCACAAAGTACAATTTTCTCGTCAAGGACGTGAATGACTTGGCGGCCACGATCAAAGAGGCGTTTTATATTGCGACGACCGGTCGTCCGGGCCCGGTCTTGGTGGATATCCCGAAAGATGTCTCGATGGCCAAAGCGGAATTCACCTATCCGAATTCGGTCTCAATCCGAGGGTACAACCCGACCTACGACGGAAATAAATGGCAGATCAAGCAGGCAGCCGAAGCGATTATGAAGGCCAAGAAGCCGATTCTGTATGTCGGCGGCGGGGTGATTTTTTCGGGTGCCTCACAGGAATTGCTTGAACTGGCCGAGATGACACAGATCCCGGTGGACATGACGTTGATGGGGCTTGGCGCGTTTCCTGGAGAGCATCCGTTATCCCTCGGAATGCTTGGGATGCACGGGACCTATCAGGCGAACATGGCCATGCATTATTCCGATCTGGTGATTGCCATCGGCGCACGGTTTGACGATCGTGTGACGGGGAAGGTATCGGAGTTCTGCCCCTATGCGAAAGTGATTCATGTCGATATCGACCCGACCTCTATTCGGAAAAACATTCATGTCGATATTCCAATTGTAGGCGACTGTAAGACGGTGCTGCGTGAGTTGAATCAGATCTTGCGCGCGACGGTCAACGGGGAACAGAAGGATCTTCGGAAACCCTGGTGGGATCAAATTCAGGAATGGCAACAGGCCCATCCCCTGACCTATCACCAGGAGAAGGACGGGCCGATCAAGCCGCAGCAGGTGGTCAAGCGGCTGTATGAACTGACCAAGGACCGGGATCCGATCGTCGCGACGGATGTCGGACAACATCAAATGTGGGCGGCACAGTATTTCAAGTTGGCAAAGCCAAACCGGTGGCTGACATCGGGCGGGCTTGGCACGATGGGGTTTGGGTTCCCTGCTGCCATGGGGGCACAGGCGGCCTTCCGTGATCGCTTGGTACTCTGTATCGCGGGAGACGGCAGCATTCAGATGAATATGCAGGAAATGGCCACGGCTATCGTGAGCAAGTTGCCGGTGAAAATCATTATCTTGAATAATGGATTTCATGGCATGGTCCGCCAATGGCAGGACCTGTTCTACGAAGGGCGCTACGCGTCGAGCTATCTGGACACCACTCCAGATTTCGTCAAGCTGGCGGATGCCTACGGAGCAGTCGGTTTGCGGGTGAAGACGATCGGTGATCTTGATGCTGTCTTGAAAGAAGCCTTGGCGACAGATAAACCCGTCATCGTGGATGTGCCGACATACCCCTATGAGAATTGCTATCCGATGATCCCGGCCGGTGGGTGCAACCACGAGATGCTCCTGGAAGATCCGCCGGAGTTGAAGAAGAAACAGTCCGGTGCGGCAAAGGTGACGCCGGAGGATAAAGATACGGTCCTCACGGCATAGGGAAGCCGTCGGCGAGCGGCCATCAGCTGAAAGCGTTGTATGGAACATATTATTTCAGTGACGGTTGAAAATAAGTTTGGGGTTTTGTCACGGGTCGCGGGGTTATTCAGCGGCCGTGGGTTCAATATCGAGAGCTTGTCGGTCGCTCCGACGCTTGATCCATCTATGTCCCAGATGACGATTGTGACGTCGGGTGATGAGCGGATCATCGAGCAGATCGTGAAACAGCTGAACAAGCTCATCGATGTCATCAAGGTCGTGGACTTGAATGAAACGGAGTTTGTTTCACGAGAGACGGCGATCATCAAGGTGCATACGAAGGATGCGGATCGAGCCGAGGCGCTCAGAATCGTGGATATCTTTCGTGCGAACGTGATCGATTCGACGCCGGGTACCTACACCATTGAAGTATCCGGAGACCCCAAGAAGATTGAAGCGATCATCAATTTGTTGCAGCCTCTTGGAATCAAGGATTTAGTCCGTACCGGTCGGGTGGCCGTCGCGCGAGAACCGGTCCGTCCCATTGCTGCCCAAGCGAAGAAGGTTGTGCGCGACTAACGTCCTGCTGCACGCTCGGTTTTGCTATATACTGATCAGATGAGGGAAAGGGTTGGTCATGAAAATTTACTACGATAAGGATGCCGATATTCAGCAGATCCGAAACAAGACCGTGGCCGTGATCGGCTATGGCAGTCAGGGCCATGCCCATGCGCTGAACATGAAGGAAAGCGGCGTGTCGGTCGTGATTGGACTGCGTGAGGGCGCCTCATGGAAAAAAGCTGAGCAGAGCGGACTGAAAGTTATGCCTGTCGCCGATGCCGTGAAGGCTTCCGATGTCGTGATGATTCTGGCGCCGGATGAAGCGCAAGCCGCCATCTATCGGCAAGACGTGGCGCCCAATCTTAAGGCTGGATCCTATTTGGCGTTCGGACATGGTTTCAACATCCACTTCGGACAAATCGTGCCGCCGGCCTCCATCAATGTTTTCATGGTCGCTCCGAAGGGGCCGGGACATCTCGTTCGTTCCGAGTATACGAAGGGCAGTGGGGTGCCTTGCCTCCTGGCGATTCACCAGGATCCCAGCGGCACCACGAGGCAGGTCGGATTGGCTTATGCGAGCGCGATCGGCGGTGGACGAGCCGGTGTCATCGAAACCAATTTCCGCGAGGAAACCGAAACCGATCTTTTCGGTGAACAAGCCGTGCTTTGCGGAGGGTTGACGTCGCTGATCCAGGCCGGGTACGAGACGCTGGTCGAAGCCGGGTACTCGCCGGAGATGGCCTATTTTGAATGTTTGCACGAGGTGAAGCTCATCGTCGATTTGATCTATCAGGGCGGAATCGCCAACATGCGTTACTCGATCAGCACGACGGCGAAATACGGTGATGTGACCAGAGGCCCGCGTGTGGTGACCGAACAGACGAAGCAGGAGATGAAGAGGATTCTCGAAGAGATCCAGACCGGACGGTTCGCCAAAGAGTGGGTCTTGGAGAATCAAGCCAATCGACCGGTCTACAACGCGCTCCTTGCGAAGGGCGAGGCCCATCCTATCGAAGCCGTCGGAGCGAAGCTGCGTGGGATGATGCCGTGGCTCAAGAAAGATCAACTCGTCGATAAGACAAAGAATTGAGGCAAGCCTGTGGCGGACCGTGCTGTCGGCGTTCCCTTTGCTAAAGAAGGAATTCCCTTCATCGCGGCTCCCGTCGGCGTTACACTGGTAGCTGGGTGGTTGGGCTGGCCGTTTGTCGCGTTCCTTGGCGTGATTGCGACGTTGTTCTCTGCCTGGTTCTTCAGGAATCCGGCTAGAGTCATCCCACAAGGTCCCAATCTCCTGGTGGCTCCCGGTGACGGCAAAGTGATTGCCATTGAAGAGGAGTTTGAGCCTCGTTACCTGAAAGAAAAGAGCATTAGGCTTACGATTTTTTTAAATGTCTTCGACGTACATATTAATCGAATGCCGTGCGATGGTGTTGTGGAAGGGGTGCAGTATCAGCCTGGACTGTTTTTGGTCGCGAGCAAACCAGACGCCACGCTGCGGAACGAACAGAACGCCGTGATGATCAAGACGCACGAAGGCATCAAAGTGTTGTGTGTGCAAGTTGCGGGACTGATCGCTCGGCGCATCGTCTGTTGGATTTCCGAGCGGGAGCAGGCCATACGCGGTGAACGGTTTGGATTGATTCGGTTTGGATCACGCATGGATACGTTTCTTCCGGTCGGTACTAAGATTTGTGTGGCGGTCGGGGATCGTGTGAAAGGCGGCGAAACCATTATCGGAGAGTTGCCATGAAAACGGCAGGCTTCAAGAATTCTTTCGGGAAAGATGGGAAGCGGCGGAAAGCTGCCATGCATCTCATTCCAAACCTCTTCACCACCGGCAACTTGTTTTGCGGCATATTTGCGATCTTGTCCGTGTTCAACGGCAACTACCTGGAAGCGGCCATCGCGATTTTTGTCGCGATGATTTTTGATGTGTTGGATGGGAAGTCGGCCAGACTGACCAACAGCACGAGTCAGTTCGGATTGGAGTATGATTCGCTGTCTGATGTGGTGTCATTCGGTGTCGCACCAGGTTTATTGATTTACTCCTGGGCGTTGAGCGGGCAGGGGACGTTCGGCGTGGCCGTGATGTTTGCCTATGTGGCCATGGGCGCCGTGCGGTTAGCACGATTCAATTCTACCGTTGCGCTGGCAGACGGGAAGTATTTTACCGGTCTGGCTATTCCAGCCGCTGCCGGGGTGGTGGCGTCTCTGGTGGTCTTTGATCATTACCTCCTCAAGATGGGAGGAGACGTCAGGCCGATCGTGGTGCTGCTCATGACGTTGGCGCTCTCGTTTTTGATGGTCAGCACGATCAAGTATCGCAGCTTTAAAGAACTGAAATTCAAGGGCCACCGGCAGATTACCTACTTGGTCTGGGGTATTCTGACGCTGATGATGGTGGCAGCCTGGCCGGCGGTTATGTTATTTGTGATCTTTGCCGGCTACGCATTGATGGGACCGGTCGAAAAAGTCTTTTGGCTGGTTGCGCCGGCAGCCGGAAAAAAGGGCATCGGAAAAGTCGAGCCTCCGCCGATCGAATCGAATCCATAAGGGTGAACAACAGCGGGAGGAGTTGAAAAGGTTTTGAACGGCGAAGACGAGGAGTAGTACGCGAGCCGTCTAGAAACAGGGTGATGAATATCCTGCAGAGAGCTGGTGGGTGGTGCAAACCAGCCTAGATGTCGCCGAACTCGCCTCCGAGCCGAATCTCCGAACATGACGTAGGAGATTCCGCCTTGCCTCCGTAAGAGGCTGAATGAAGGATCTGATGACCAGTCGGTCCTCAGATCAAATCAGGGTGGTACCACGGAGTGCGCGAAGCCTTCGTCCCTGGGTCTCATAGGGATGGAGGCTTTTTTATTTTTACAAGCTGCTGAAAAAGTCCTTCCCGCTGCGTTCTCAGTCGTTCGAACCCCTCAACGTACCACACGTGTACGCCTCGGGGTTCTCACTCCTTGCGGCCTTGCCGGAAGGACTTTTTGAGCAGCTTGTTGTCGGAGGTCAAACATGACACGCATGATCAGAATTTTCGATACGACCTTGAGAGACGGCGAACAATCGCCTGGCGCCAGTATGAACGTGGAAGAAAAGGTCATGGTCGCCAAACAGCTGGCCCGACTCGGTGTCGATATTATTGAGGCGGGATTTGCCTATAGTTCGCCCGGAGACTTTGAAGCGGTGCGACGGATCGCTCAGGAGGTCGAAGGACCGACGATCTGCAGTCTGGCGCGGGCTCGACCTGAAGATATCGATCGAGCGTGGGAAGCCTTGAAAGGGGCACCCAAGGTCCGTATCCATACCTTTCTTTCTACGTCCGATATTCACCTGAAGCACCAGTTTCGGATGACGCGTGAGCAGGCCAAGCAGCGGGCCGTGGAGATGGTCCAGCGGGCGCGGGGTTATGTCGATGATGTCGAATTCTCCCCAATGGACGCGAGCCGATCAGATCCAAGTTATCTCTATGAAGTCATTGAAGCGGTCATCGCTGCCGGGGCCGGTACCGTCAATATTCCCGACACAGTGGGGTACGCGGTCCCGCAAGAATTTGGCGCACTGATCAAGGGGATTTGCGAGAAGGTTCCCAACGCGAAACAAGCCATTATCTCAGTCCATTGCCACAATGATCTGGGTGTGGCCGTGGGAAACAGCTTGGCCGCAATTATGAATGGGGCGGGCCAAGTGGAATGTACAATCAACGGCATCGGAGAGCGCGCGGGGAATACGTCCTTGGAAGAGATTGTCATGGGACTTCGCACCAGAACGGATTTCTATCAGGCGGACACCAAGATCCGAACCGAAGAGATTGCAAAAACCAGCCGTTTGGTCAGTAAGATTACGGGGATGGTCGTGCAGCCCAATAAGGCGATCGTAGGAGCGAATGCCTTTGCCCATACGTCAGGCATTCATCAGGATGGCTTGCTCAAAGAGAAGACGACCTATGAAATTATGCGCCCGGAATCGATCGGATTGGTCGAAAGCCAGATGGTGATGGGCAAGTTGTCTGGACGTCATGCCTTCCGGCAGCGCCTCGAAGAGTTGGGGTACAAGCTCGGCGAGGCAGAGGTCAACCATGCCTTCGAGCGGTTCAAGAAACTCGCCGATCAAAAGAAAGAGATTTTCGAGGAAGATCTCGAGGTGATTGTCTCCGAAGAGTTGTCGAAGACGGGCGAGCGCATTGGGCTCAAGGGACTACAAGTATCGAGTGGAACGGATCGGGTTCCAACAGCCACGGTCGAACTGGAAATCGACGGCATCCCAATCGTTCAAACCGGGACTGGTGATGGGCCGGTGGATGCCGTGTACCGCACCATCGCGGCCATGACACAGACGAAGAGCCAGTTGCTGATGTATGTCGTGAAGGCCATTACCGGTGGAACAGATGCACAGGGTGAAGTGTCGGTGCGGGTGCAAGAGGATGGCCGAACGGTCACTGGCCACGGCGCCGATACCGATATCATCACGGCTTCTGCTCGGGCGTATGTCAGCGCCCTGAATAAGCTGGCCTACCTGGCGACAAAACAGGCGCAAGGCGAGCAGAAGGTGAACTTGATTTGACGCGGATCTCCACGGTACAGTTTCACCGTCCGTGGTGAGGTCTATTGGATTGAGAGGGCTTGTTCGTGTTCAAGGTGACGCTGGCGGATCGTCCCGAGTTTCTGGCGGGGGACGAGACTCGCTTGCGGGAAATTTTTCATCCTGCCAAGCATCAGCTCAAACTGAATTATAGTCTTGCTCACGGGACATTGCCGCCCGGTCAACGCTCGAAGCACCATATCCTCGCCTCATCGGAGGTCTATTACTTCATCGCAGGGTGTGGCCGTTTCACGATCGACGACCACGTCACGCTGATCGAAGCCGGAACGACTATCTATGTGCCGCCGGGAGGACAACAGTTCGTCGAAAATACCGGGGAGACCGATGTCGAGTTCTTGTGTCTCGTCGATCCGGCCTGGCGGATGGAAGATGAAACGATACTGGAGTAGGTAGGCCATGAGCCGATTGAGTCATCGAAAGGAGCAACAGTGAAGGCCAAGATTGCAGTGCTGGCCGGTGACGGAGTCGGGCGCGAGATCGTTCCCGAAGCCGTGAAGGTCCTGAAGGTCATTGCCGAGAAGTACGGGCACTCGTTCGAGTTTGTCTCAGCCGATATCGGCGGGCAAGCGATCGACAAGTTTGGCGTACCGCTGCCGAAGGACACTTTGGCGCTTGCCAAACAAAGCGACGCCGTTTTGCTGGGCGCCGTCGGAGGACCTCGATGGGAAGGTTTAGAGTACAGCCTGCGGCCGGAGCGTGCCTTGCTCGGAATCCGGGAAGCCTTAGGGCTCTATGCCAACTTGAGGCCGGCGAAGCTCTATTCGAATTTGGTGGATGCATCTACGCTGAAGCGCGAGGTTGTCGAGGGGATCGATATCCTCGTGATCCGCGAGCTCACCGGCGGGATTTACTTCGGCAAACCGAAAGGGATCGAAAAGCTGCCGAACGGCGAAGAGCGAGGGGTCAATACGGAAGTCTATACGACGGAAGAGGTTCGGCGGATCGCCAAGGTTGCGTTCGAGGCGGCGCGGAAACGGCGCAAGAAGGTCATCTCGGTCGACAAGGCGAATGTATTGGAATCATCCGAGCTGTGGCGCAAGGTGGTCATCGACGTCCACGCGTCCTATCCGGACGTCGAACTGGGACATATCTACGTGGATAACGCTGCCATGCAGCTGGTGCGGAACCCGAGACAATTCGACGTGTTGCTCTGCAACAACATGTTCGGAGACATTTTGAGCGATGAAGCGGCGATGCTGACCGGTTCGATCGGCATGTTGCCGTCGGCGAGTATTGGGGCCAAGGTCGGCTTGTTCGAGCCGATTCATGGGAGTGCTCCGGACATTGCAGGAAAAAATATCGCCAATCCCATCGCGACGATCTCCTCGGCTGCCATGATGCTGTCGTATGCCTTTCAACTTGATCAAGAAGCGGAAGCCATCGAACAGGCCATCGTGAAAACACTCGACTTTGGCTATCGGACCAAAGATATTCAGAGTCCCGGAGCCAAGATCGTCGGTACTGTGGAGATGGGTGAGGCGATTGTCCGAAACTTGAATTAGCAGGATAATAGCTTGCAGGATGGTCAAAAAGGCCGTCCAGCAAGGCCGCAGCAAGCGAAAAGGTGAAGCATGCTCTGTTCCGTATGTTGAGCCTCTGTGAGAAGTAAGAACGAAGCTGGCGGACTCTTTCAACATCCTGTCATCGTCTCTGAATTATGGCAGCTATCCTTTCTACATGGATGATCAGAACGGTCGTCGGCAACGGCGAATCTGGTTGTACGGGAGACGGCGGACCTTCGATACAGGCCCGTTTGAACGAGCCGAAGGGCCTGACAATCGATTACCACGGGAACATCTATGTGGCTGATTCAGAAAATCATGTCGTTCGCAAAGTCGATCGTGCGACCGGTATCATCTCAACGGTCGCCGGCATGTCCGGCAAGGACCACATGCGTTCGTCTGCGCAACAGGACACACCCGCTCAGCCTACGGATGAAGATCCTTTGGCTGATGGTGTTGGTGACACCAGTCCGACGAAATTTACTCAGCAGGCCGATGTGAGCGGAACAGTCCGGTATTGGACGAATCAAGCAGCTGCAGCTCCCCGGCGGTATGGCGGAGACGGCGGACCAGCGGTACGCGCGTGGCTCAACTTCCCTACGGCGGTCGTTGTGGATCGGGAGCGGAATCTGTATATCGCCGATACCATGAACCACCGTGTACGGATGGTCGATTCTGAAACCGGGATCATTTCGACGCTGGTCGGAACTGGTCAGGCACGATTCTCCGGTGATGGCGGCCCCGCCAACCAGGCTGCACTCAATGAACCGGCGGCGCTGGCCGTTGACGACGAGGGCCGACTCTATATCGCCGATCAAAGCAATCATCGTGTACGGATGGTCGATCTCAAGACTGGTGTGATTCAGACGATTGCTGGAAACGGGATTGCGACGTATGATGGCGATGGGAAGCGAGCGATCGAGATCGCTCTTGCCGGTCCCAGTGGATTGGCTCTCGTGGCTGATCGGCTCTATGTTGCTGATACGTTCAATGGCCGAGTGCGATGCGTTGAACTCTCGTCGGGGTTGATGACCACAGTGGCCGGCGACGGCGGAGTTTATCGGTATGAATCGCCGTCGGATGCGCCGTCAGCCAGCCTTTCGCGCCCGACAGGAATTGCCTTGGATCATGAGGGGCATCTCTTTCTGACCGATTCCGACAATCATGTCATTCGGCAGTGGGATTGGGAATCGGGAGTGGGCTTCTGCGTCGCGGGGCAAGGCGTTCCATCGTACTCCGGCGATGGCGGCGTCGCACGAGAAGCAAGTTTGTGTTACCCATTCGGTATCGTTGCCGATCGCGACGGGGCGCTGCTGGTGGCTGACACCTTTAATCATCGTATTCGCGTATTGGCATTGGAGTAAGCGCTTCATGTTGAAGAAGAAACCAGGGTATACGGTGGCCATTCTTGGAGCCACCGGCGCGGTTGGGCAAGAAACACTGGAGATTTTAGAGGAGCGGAAATTCCCACTCGCCAGCCTCCGGCTTTTTGCGTCTAAACGGTCAGCCGGCGAGGTGATGACCTGTCAGGAGAAGGAGTGGACAGTTGAAGAGCTGACCGAATCCTCCTCGTTCGAGGGAGTGGACCTGGCGTTTATCTCGGCCACTGATGCCATCAGCAAAGAGTATGGCCAGCGATTGGGCGCGGCTGGGATCGTTGTCATCGACGATAGTGCTGTGTTCCGGATGGATGATCAGGTTCCCTTGGTGGTTCCCGAAGTGAATGCCGCTGCGTTAGGCTTGATGCCTCGAGGAATCGTGGCGATTCCAAACTGTACGACCACTCCGTTGGTGATGGCACTCAAGCCCCTTCATGACGCGGTGGGGGTGAAGCGTGTAGTGGTGACGACGTTTCAGTCCGTTTCGGGGACAGGTTCGGCAGCGATGGACGAGCTGATGGAGCAAACCAAAGATCTCCTGGCGTTTCGAGACATCAAAACCGAAGTCTATCCCCACCAGATTGCTTTCAATCTATTGCCGCACATCGGCTCGTTTAATGATGGGGGTGACTGTTCGGAGGAGGTGAAGATTGCCAAGGAAACGCGAAAGATTCTCAATGCCCCGGGCCTTCGGGTCACCGCCACGACCGTACGGGTTCCCGTGCTGCGCTGCCATTCTGAGGCAATCAACGTTGAATTGGATCGTCCATTGACGGCGAACGAGGCGCGTGCCGCACTGGCAGCCATGCCCGGTGTGATTGTCTATGACGATCCAGTGAAGAAGCTGTATCCGATGCCGCTCGATGCGACGGGAAAAGATGAGGTCTACATCGGTCGCGTACGGGAGGATGAATCGATCACGAACGGCCTCAATCTGTGGGTGGTCTCCGACAATCTTCGCAAAGGAGCGGCCCTGAATGCCATTCAGATCGCAGAATGTCTAGCAGGACGCTGAAACAAGTCCTGCCAGCTGCGTTCCCCGCCTTGCCAGAGCGGCTTCGCGAGGCAGGTCGCATCGCTAGAGGCTCAGAGTACGCCTCGCCTCCGCGCTTGCTGCGGCCTGCTGCCGAACTGTTTGAGCGTCCTGCGGATGTCGTCAGGCATAATTGGGATGAAAGTCGATGCCAGAATGGAATACGTTGGGCAAGATTCTGATCGGAATCGGGTTAGGTATTGTTGCACTCGGGGTTCTGTTGGTCGTTGTGGAGCGGATTCCTGGATTAGGGAACGCCTTCAGTTGGCTCGGCAAGCTCCCGGGCGACATCTCCATCAAACGTGACAATTTCAGTTTCTATTTCCCCATCGGGACAAGTATTGTTCTCAGCATCCTTCTGAGTCTGCTATTCTATTTTATAGGATGGCTTTTTCGCCGATGATAGCCGCGCGGTTCTGGGCCGGTGCAGCGGGAGTGGGGATCTGCCTCGGCTCGATCATGATGCCAGAGGCGGGGGCGGCGCAATCGATTCGCGTGCTATTGGCTCCTGATGTCCAGCAGCTGGAAGTACATACCGATCAGACCATTTGGGTGACTGATGAACACGATGAGGCATGGGCGTATCGGCCTATTTTGCGGATAAAGGTGCGTGGCCGTGCATTGATTCTCAACGGCAAGCCGGTCGTGAGCGATCAGCTGACGCTACGGGCTGGAAACCACGACCTCAAGATCTGGTTCAATGGGAACGGCAGGAGGATAGCACTTCATGCGAGTGATGACAAAGGTGGCCTGCAAATCAGTGGGGTAATCCAGCTGGTTCGGCGAGGGAAGGGGCTGCTCCTCCTCAATCATGTCGATTTGGAAGAGTATGTCAAAGGGGTGGTACCGGCGGAGGTCAATTCTGCCTGGCATCCCGAGATGTTGAAGGTTCAGGCCATCGCTGCCAGGACCTATGCGCTGTATCAACATATGCTTAGTGCCACACGGGACTATGATGTTGTTGCCAGTACCCAAGACCAGGTCTATCGTGGCCGTCACGGTATCGATGAACGGGTGATCCAGGCGGTAGAATCGACGAGAGGCTTAGTGGTAGCGTACCAAGGTGCTCCGATCTATGCGGCATTCTCGTCGACCGCTTCAGGAATCACGGAAGATGCCATGAATGTGTGGTCGAAGGATCTCCCATATTTGAAAGGTGTCGAATGTCCGTTCGATCTCGAGTCTCCATTTTATCAATGGAAGGCTTCCGTCAAGCTCGACACGTTGGAAAAGAATTTGCGGCAACAAGGATTTTCGGCAGGAACGATCTCGGCAATCACACCGCTTGCCTATAGCCGTGCTGGACGAGTGGCGACCATACGGATTGTGCACTCGACCGGGGAGTTGACGCTACGGGGCGAAGACCTGCGTAAAGCGGTGGGGTATACGGTGGTGCCCAGTACGCAATTTACCATCGAATCGGTCGGGCAGGATGTCGTCTTCTCTGGCTACGGGGCAGGTCATGCGGTTGGCCTGTGCCAGTGGGGCGCGAAAGAGTTGGCGGAGTTGGGCTATTCTTTTTCGAGCATTCTTCGTTACTACTATCCTGGGACAGAGATTCAGGATGCGTCATTGACTCAGGCTCCTCCATTTCCATCCGCCCCGCCGTCCTAATGCAACTCTCCGAGTTTGACTTCCCCTTTGATTCCACCCTTGTTGCCTCACAGCCGGTTTCTCCTCGCGATCATGCCCGATTGCTGGTTCTGGAGAGAACGACGCAACAACTTGTTCACCGCCATGTCGCTGATCTGCCCGGATTGCTGAAACCAGGCGATCTGCTCGTCGTAAACAATACCAAGGTCCTCGCTGCACGGATGCCAGGAATCAAGAGACCGACGGGCACACCAGTCGAAGTGCTGTTCGTTAAAGAACTCGGTGAGGGCCGATGGGAGATCATGGTCAAGGGGGCGTTTCGCGTTGGGCAAGTTATCGAATTCGATCAACAGTCCTCTGCAACAATTGTGAAACGAGATGCGACAGGGACGGAAGTGATGGTGCAGAGCCCAGTGCCGGTCAGTCAGCTACTAGTTGAACGAGGGATGATGCCGCTTCCTCCATACATCAAACGTGCTCCGGCTCCAGAGGATCACCACTGGTATCAGACGGTCTTCGCCAAGCACGAGGGTGCGATTGCCGCTCCCACGGCGGGCTTGCACTTTACTGAAGAACTGTTTCGACGATTGCGTGAAGCAGGGATCAATATTGCGACCGTGACCCTCCATGTTGGGCCCGGCACATTCAAGCCGGTGACGGCGGAGCCTATCGAGGACCATCAGATGGGAGGAGAAGTCTTTCATGTCAGCGAGGACACAGCCAACGCAATTACCCAGACGAAACGTACCGGAGGACGAGTGGTGGCCGTCGGCACAACCGTTGTCCGTACACTGGAAACCGTTGCGCAAGAAAAAGGCGAGATCGTTCCCATGTCTGGCGAGAGCCGACTATTCATTGCCCCAGGGTTTCAGTTCAAGATGGTCGATGTCCTCATGACGAATTTCCACCTTCCAAAGACCACTCTGTTGATGTTGGTATCAGCCTTTGCGGGTATCGAGCCGATACGCAGGGCCTATGGAGAAGCGGTCTGCGAGCGGTATCGCTTCTACAGCTATGGCGACGCGATGCTGATTCTTTAGCTGCCTGTTGAACCAGCCAGCATAGCTTAACAAAACAAGCTGGCTTTAAAGCAGTTCCCTGCGGATAGTAACCGGCAGTTTCGCTTTCATGGACTGTTGGAACGAGACCAGGGCTCGTTGCTGTTTCTGTAAGAGCATGTCATCCAGCACACGCTGCTTAGCCTCCGCTGCCTTAGCGGGATCGGAGTCTTGCAGTCTGGTCATCAGAGACTGCCCTTCGGCAATCTCTGCCGGCGTGAGGGCAACGGAATCTCTGACGATCATCCGGGCCTTATTCGCCAGGACTTCTTGATGCTGGATCGACTCAAACGCGGCTGGCGTGAGATGATTCGCGGCGAGGACGCGCTTGTAGAGCTCTGGGTCAAAGGCGCCGTTTTTCTGAAAGACCGGCGTTTGCATGATCAGCTCACGCAAATCGGCATCAGAGACCCGCACGCCCATTTCTTCGGCTGCGATGATCCAGATACGACTATCGACCAGTTGTCCGACGACGAAGTCCTTGAATTCATCTTCCTTGAAATCGGTCTTGACGTTGTCTCTGTAGAGGCGGTGCATGTTTTCGTAGGTGCGCTTAAATTCGTCGAGGGAGACCGATTGATCCCCGACCTTGGCAACGGGTCCGCCAGCTTGTTCACCGAATCCCCACCAGCCCATCGTAATGATGAAAGCAACAGCCAAGGTTCCCATGATGGACTTGAGGAGCCAAGGGTAGTTGTGAGCCGCATCGCGCATCGTCTTAATCATCTGAATCCTCTTCCTTTTGTGAAGCCAGCAGTGTACTTATGGACAGGATGGAAGACAAGAGCCGCTTTTAACGCTTTTAACGAGGATGTCCGGAGATGGGTTTCAGTCGCTGGTTTCGGGAGTGTGCCGAAGGGTCGCGTCTTTCTGGGAGAGTCATGAGAGGATCCAGAATGGCTCCGAACACCACGTTCCTAAAAAGATTGTACTTTGTTTGTGCAAGTTGCTGCTTTTTGCTATACTTTGCCACTAATTAGAAGGAGATCCCTTGGCAGGGGATGGGCTAACCTCGACAGCGTTGAAAGTAAGAGTCTATCCGAAGGCCCATGTCCTGAATCGTTTCATCGCGAAGTTAATTGATCTGTTCATTGTCGTCGCTGCCGGCGAAATCGCTCCTCCGGTCGGCTTTCTGTCAGGTTTGGCCTACATTTTAATTGCTGACGGGTTTGCGGGAGGCAAAAGTATCGGCAAACGGTTGGTTGGGCTGCAAACCATGCGATTGGATGGCCGAGATACGGCTGGCTTCAGAGAGTCGATCATTCGGAACCTTCCACTGGGTGGTGCGCAGATTGCGTATGCGGTGCCATATGTTGGATGGCTCGTCGCGCTGGCTATTTTAGCGTTTGAAAGTTTTTTGATCATTGGGAATGAGCAAGGTCGTCGGCTGGGTGATGAAGTAGCAAGAACGCACGTGCTAGACGCTGGTCAACTTTCGGTTTCGGATTAGGTCCGTCGCACACGAAGCACACAGGCTGGGCGCTGGATTGCTCGGCCAAGATGAAGGGAGAGACGCCGTGGGGTTTCCGGGAAACATGTTTGGGTGGTTCTCCGACGACCTAGCGATTGATTTGGGCACTGCGACCACCCTCGTGTATGTCCATGGGAAGGGGATTGTTCTCAACGAGCCCTCCGTCGTCGCGGTTGAAAAGAAAAGTGAAAAAGTGTTGGCCGTCGGTTCCGAGGCGAAGAAAATGCTTGGCCGTACACCCGGGAATATTATCGCCGTTCGGCCGATGAAGGAAGGCGTGATCGCCGACTTCGAGATGGCCGAGCAAATGTTGAAACATTTCATCCGCAAAGCCCACAATCGCAGCGCGTTTGTGCGGCCACGCATCATTATCGGTGTGCCCTCCCGCATCACGCAGGTGGAGCAGCGGGCGGTGCGCGACTCGGCGGAATTGGCCGGGGCCCGAGAAGTCTATCTGATCGAAGAGCCGGTTGCTGCTGCCATTGGGTCTGGATTGCCGATCACAGAGCCGTCCGGCAACATGGTCGTCGATGTGGGAGGCGGGACGACGGACATTGCGGTTATTTCGCTCGGCGGGATTGTGTACAGCGAGTCTGTCAAGGTCGCTGGCGATCGGATGGACGAGGCGATCATGAATTACATCAAGAAGAAGTACAATTTGCTCATCGGCGAACATATGGCGGAACGGATTAAGTTTGAAATCGGGTCCGCTTACCCGTTCGAGGAGCGAAAAACCATGATGATCAAGGGGCGGGATTTGATTTCCGGCATTCCCCGCACGTTGGTCATTGATGACGCTGAGATTCGTGAAGCGTTGCAAGAACCCATTGGAACAATCGTGAATGCGATCAAGATTGCATTGGAAAACACCCCGCCTGAACTGGCCGGGGATATTATCGATCGTGGGATTGTGTTAACCGGAGGCGGGTCACTCCTGAAGGGGATGGATACCCGGTTTCGAGAAGAAACGAACTTACCGATTATTACGGTCGACGATCCGCTGACTTCCGTGGTCTTGGGGGTTGGCAAGATTCTCGACGAACTGGATCTTCTCCGGAAAGTATCAGTCATGTCTCAAGCGAACAACCTCCGGTAGGATTCCATCCCTTATGCGGATGGTCAATTTGCGCGTCTCATACAACGCTCGGCGTGTCGCTCTCGGTCTTGCCGTTATTCTCGTGCTGGGCTTCTTGCTTCTACCCGGCCAACTCCAGAGTGTTTTTCAATCGATAGGCAGTCCTCTAGGATGGGTGATCAGTTGGCCCCTCCAGGCCGTGGCTGGGATCCATGATCGGATCGCCGATAGCTGGGGACGATACGTGGCGCTCCAGGGGGTTGAAGAAGAAAATCAACAGTTGAAGCGAGAGCTGGACCTGCTCAAGGAACAGAACGGGCAACTGCGAGAAGCCTCGGTGGCGACGGAGCGGCTCTCGGCGCTGCTGGAGTTTAAGAAGCAAGCTCTTCCCACATCCGTGGCCGCCCAAGTGATTGGGCGTGATATCGGTAATTGGTACAAGACGATCATTCTGAACAAGGGGGCATCCGACGGGATTCAATCAGACCAGGGCGTGATTACTCCGGCAGGTGTAGTCGGTCGCATCGTCAAGACGACGGCCTCCACGGCCGTTGTCCTGCTCGTGACAGATCCCAATAATGCGATTGCCGGACTTATCCAACGTACGAGAGATGAGGGAATCGTCGAAGGGACGATGCAGGGACAGGCTCGACTCAAGTACATTCCGCTGTTGTCCAACGCACGGCCTGGTGATCATGTCGTTACGTCAGGACTGGTTGGGGGGTTCCCCCGCGGTATCCCGATCGGCACGATCATACGAATCGATAAGGAAGAGGAAGCGCTGTTCCAATCCGCGGAGCTTTCTCCGGAGGTCGATCCGAATCGGGTCGAGGACGTGTTAGTTATCCGGTCCTTCCCGCTTCCGACGGAAGGGGAGAGACTTGGCGTTCCAAAGCCCAAGCCATGAAAGCGCTTCTTTATTTTGCCGTGATCGTTGGTCTTGTGCCGGTTCAGTCTGTTCTCCTCTCGCACCTCAGTGTGTGGGGGGTGAAGCCAGATCTCGGTTTCGTGGCGGTGTGTTTGATCGGTCTCATAGCAGGAGAGCTTGATGGCTTGTTGGTTGGGCTCGCACTTGGA
Source organism: Nitrospiraceae bacterium (assembly GCA_052387595.1). Taxonomy (GTDB): domain Bacteria; phylum Nitrospirota; class Nitrospiria; order Nitrospirales; family Nitrospiraceae; genus Nitrospira_D. The sequence continues at coordinate 52,494 of JBQTJA010000001.1, forward strand.
TGGGCGATGAGCCTGTTCTCCGCGCAGGACCTGATTTCGAGTGCGATCCTCAAGGGAGCCGTAGGGTATATCGCTGGTCTCGTAGGCCGGCAGATGGTCTATCTGAGCCCTGTTGTGCTCGTCCTGGGGCTGCTCGTTGTCTCGTGTGTGGTCGGACTGGTGACGCCACTCGCCCTAAAGCTCAGCCATCAGCAAGATCTGTGGTGGGCTGCCTGGATGGTCGTACTGCCCCAAGCCTGTCTTGATGCGGTCATTGGAGGAGCGATCTACTGGCTTCTGTGGAGTCGTTTGAATATTGAGCAGGTGATGTCCGAATCTCGAATGTAGGCGTTCAGTATGGCGACCGTGCAGTATCCCGAATCAGAATTTGGCGATCTCCATCGACGGCTCTTTATCCTCCGTGTGGGGCTCTTGCTGGTGGTGGCGCTGCTCGGACTTCGCCTCTGGCATCTTCAAATTCGTGAAGGGCCGTACTATCGAGACTTGTCGGAAAATAATCGCACCAGACTGGTGCTGCTCGAACCGGCACGTGGCCTGATCTATGACCGGCACGGTGTCCTCTTAGCGAATAACGTCCCGAGCTTCAGCCTCTACGTCACGCTGGAAGACGTGAAGGATCGCGAAGCGTTGATTCAGCAGTTGAGCAACTTGCTCGGCCTCGACCCGGCCCTCGTTCGAAAAAAAATGACAGTCAGAGGCAGCAAGCTGCTTCCGCGAAAGATCAAGGACCGTATGACCTTGCGCGATGCCATGTTGGTGGAATCCAGCCGTCTCGATATGCCTGGGGTCATGATTCAGGTCGAGTCGCAGCGCAATTATCCAGGTGGAGTGACGGCGGCCCATCTCTTGGGCTATGTGGGAGAAATTTCAGCGGATCAATTGGAGAAACCCGAGTTTGTCGATCTCCACCAAGGCAGTATCGTGGGACAATATGGCGTGGAAAAGTCTTATGATCGATACATGCGTGGAATGGCTGGACAAAAGAACGTCGAAGTTGATGCGCTCGGCCATGAGAAGAAAGCTGTGGTTGTCGAAAGACCGCAAGCCGGGAATGACCTCTATCTCACGATCGATGTGCGGCTCCAGAAGGTTGCCGAGGATCTCCTGGGCGGAGAATACGGTGCCATCGTCGCGCTTGATCCGAACAGCGGTGATATTCTGGCGATGGCCAGCCGTCCCGGTTTCGACCCAAACGTGCTCTCACGGGAACTGACTGCGAAGCAGTGGGTGGAAATCGTGCAGGACGAAGGACGTCCGTTGAACAATAGAGCCTCACAGGGGCAGTACCCTCCCGGTTCCACCTTTAAGATTCCCATGGCCGTCGCCGCGTTGGAGACAAAAACCATGTCGCCTTCCAGTACCGTGTTCTGTAATGGGGGATACCAGTTCGGCAAGCGGCTGTATCATGACTGGAAGGCCAGCGGGCATGGGTATGTCGATCTGCACAATGCGTTGGTCCATTCCTGTGACGTCTACTTTTATACGATCGGTCAACGGATGGGGATCGATGTGATTGCTGAGTTTGGGAAGGATTTCGGGCTTGGGAAGGCCACCGGAGTGGAATTGCCATCGGAGCGATCCGGTATCATGCCATCAACCGCCTGGAAGCAAAAGGCCAAGAAAGAGCAGTGGTTGCCTGGAGAAACCATTTCAGCCGCCATCGGACAGGGCTACGTGACCGTTACACCATTGCAGATGGCGAGTCTTGTCGGTACGGTTGCGAACAATGGCGTCAGCTACCGTCCTCGTCTGGTGCAGGCGGTCATGGATCGAACGTCGGGGAACCTTCAAGAGTTACCGGCTGTTCCGCGCGGGAAGATCAATGCGAAACCGGAAACCTTCCGTGTCATTAAGGACGCACTGGCCGACGTCGTCACCAGGGGAACGGCGACGAGAGCGAAATCCTCCGTGGTCACGATCGGTGGGAAAACGGGTACGGCGCAAGTGGCGGCTCTCCGGACCGGACCGGAAGAGAACATTCCCAAAAAGTTCCGAGACCATGCGTGGTTCGTCGCCTTTGCGCCGGTGGAATCGCCGAGGATCGCCGTTGCCGTGCTCGCGGAGCATATGGGGCACGGTGGGGCCGCTGCGGCTCCTCTTGCGAAAGAAGTGATTGAAACGTATATGAAGCTCGCTCCACAGGTGCCGGCCGTCACATCGTATCTATCCGGCGTGAATAGGTCGGAGCGATCCGCGAAAGACTCATGATTGATCGATTGACCGAACATCGAGGACTCGATAGTTTTGACATCCGGTATGTTGCCGTGATCCTCGCCATCCTGGGGATCGGCGTGCTGTCCATTTATAGCGTCACGCATGGGCAGAAGGGTGGGATGGCGCCGTATTATCTCAAGCAGTTGATATGGATCGGCCTCGGTGCGGCGGCCTTCCTCGTCATGTGGGCATCGGACTACCATTATCTTGCGCGGTTGGCCTATCCCGCCTACGCCGTCATCTTGCTGATGCTGGTGTTCGTATTATTCGAAGGGCGAACCAGCAAGGGCGCGCAGCGGTGGATTGCGCTGGGCCCGTTTAGTTTTCAACCGTCTGAATTCGCCAAGCTCGTCCTCATCTTGGTGCTGGCCCATTACTACTCGAAGGCCCCTCGCGTAGGATGGCTGCAGCGCGTCATCGTTCCGGGGCTGTTAGTGTTGCCCGGTCTCTTCCTCATCTTAAAACAACCCGACTTGGGGAGTGGGCTCAGCTTTGTCGCGGTATACGCTGCGATGTTGCTCATGGTGGGCGTTCGTTCGCAAGCCTTAGGGTTCATTCTATTGTTCTCGATCATGCTGTTCCCCTTTGCCTGGGAGGGTGTGTGGGGGTCCTTGCATGATTACCAGCGACAGCGCATTATGGCGTTTGTCGATCCCGGTTACGACCCTGGAGGGAAAGGGTACCATGCCCTGCAATCGAAGATCGCGATTGGCTCTGGGGAATTATTGGGGAAGGGGCTCTACGGCGGTACCCAAAGTCAGCTGAAGTTTTTGCCGGAGGGCCATACCGATTTTGTATTCGCGGTCTTTGCGGAGGAATGGGGATTTCTTGGCGTGCTGGTCCTGTTGACGTTATTTGTGGGACTGATTTGGCTCTCGCTGGAAATCGCGTCCAAGGCGAAGGATCAACTTGGAGCACTGCTTGCCGTGGGGATCGTGGCGATGTTGTGTTTCTGTGTCGTGGTGAACATCGGCATGACGGCGGGGATGTTTCCGATTGTCGGCATTCCCCTGCCTCTGCTGAGCTACGGTGGGAGCGCCACAATTATGACCATGGCGGCATTGGGCTTGTTATTGAACGTCAAGCGGAAGAGGTTAAGCCTGTTTTATTGAACAGTGATCGATCAGGCGGAACGCTCGAGTTCCGTCGTTCGGAGAACGATACTGATGCTATTGAAAGCCGGGAGCGCCGGTGTGGGGAGCGAGTGAGGGACCTGGGCCTGCGTCCTCGCGCTCTCAGCCGAGTCCTGTGGCTTGCAGACCAAAGGAGTCAAGATGGGAAGTGAAATTGCGATCACCGTTGCGCGGGAAGAAACTCGTGTGGCTGTGCTGGATGGCGAAGTCGTCACCGATTTGTTTGGAGACCGTGCGAAGCATAAGGACTTTGTTGGCAATATCTATAAGGGAAAGGTGGCCAAGGTCTTGCCGGGGATGCAAGCTGCGTTTGTAGATATCGGCCTGGACAAGGCGGCGTTTATGCATGTATCGGATCTACTGGTGGACGCCGAGCCTGGCGATATGCTGGTCGAGGCCGAAGCCGAAGAAGACGATAAAGACTCGGATATGCCCAGACCGAAGCGCCAGAGCGCAAAGCCGATCGAACAGCTGCTCAGTGAAGGCCAGGAGTTGATGGTTCAGATTTCAAAGGGACCGATCGGCACCAAGGGGTCGCGTGTGACGGCGTACGTCTCGCTTCCGGGACGCTATCTGGTCTTTATGCCGAATGTCGACCATATCGGCGTGTCTCGGAGAATTCCGCGGGATGAAGAACGAGCAAGACTGAAAGAGGTCATGCGCCGGGTGAGGCGTCCCGGTTTTGGCTATATCGTGCGGACGGTCAGTGAAGGTGTCAAGGAAGATGAATTGAAATCCGATGTCGACTTTCTGCACGTCCTTTGGCAGGACATTTTGACGAAGCGAGAACGCTTGCCAGCCCCCGCATTGTTGCATTCGGATTTGAGCTTGAGCTTCCGTGTCGTGAGGGACTTGTTTGGCAAAAAGGTTGATCGATTATGGATCGATTCACGAGAGGAATACGAAGCCATTCGAGGCTTTGTGCAGCGATTTTCTCCTGAACAGACCGCACGGATCCATTTCTACGACAAGGATGAGCCCTTGTTCGATCATCTGGGTGTAGAGCAGGAGATCACGCGGGCGATGAGCCGGAAAGTCTGGCTCAAGTCGGGGGGGCATCTTGTGATCGATCACACCGAAGCGATGACGGTGATCGATGTCAATACGGGACGCTTTGTGGGGAAACGGGATCAAGAAGAGACGATCCTCCGCAATAACCTCGAGGCCGCCAAAGAGGTCGCCTATCAATTGAAGTTGCGGGGAATCGGCGGCATTATCATTGTCGACTTTATTGATATGGAGCGGGAGAAGAATCGGGATAAGGTCTATCATGCGTTGGTGGATGCCATGGCATCGGATAAGGCGAGAACAAGGATCTCCAGGATTTCCGACCTCGGCCTGATCGAAATCTCACGCGAGCGGGTACGAGAGGACCTGTTACGGTCGCTGTCAGAGCCGTGCCGCTATTGCGAGGGCCGTGGATACACGAAGTCTCCTACCACCGTGGCGTACGAAATTTTCCGTGAGATCCGGCGGATTGAATCATCGGCTGATCAGCAACGGATTTTCGTGGGAGCCCATCCCACAGTGGCGGAATTGTTACAAGACGAAGAACGACACGGAGTAGAAGTATTGGAGCGAGACTGTTCCGCGAAAATCATCGTGACACCGGATAATCAGTTGCATCTTGAACAGTACGATCTGGTCGTGTTCTAGTTGGGCATCATCGCCGCCGCTTCCTGTGTCGGGGGAGATATGCTGCCTGCCCGACCCTCCAACTGTTGCAACGAACTTCCTGCTGATGCTCAAGACCGATCATGGATGATGCATCTTTGACCTCCTGGCTCACGCTCCAAGCGGTTGACGGTGTCGGCGATCGCACCCTTCTCAAGCTGATCCATGCGTTTGGATCTCCTGCTGCGGTGCTCGGCGCAACGATCGATGACTTGATTGATCTTGGTTGCAGCCCGGAACTAGCTGAATCCGTGCGGCGAGGCCCAGAATCGAGTGTTCGGCGGCAGATCGATGGGCAAGTGAAGACGGTTGAACGCCTCAAGATCCAAACCGTCACCCTGTTCGATCGATCCTATCCGGCCCGACTCAAAGCCATTTCCGATCCACCGCCGTTGTTATATGTGAGCGGAAGCCTATTGGCAAAGGACGAGGTTGCGGTGGCGATCGTGGGTGGACGGCGGGCGACGCCATCCGGCAGGCTTATCACCGAGGAGATTGCGAAAGACTTGGCAGGATGTGGGGTGACGATCGTGAGCGGCCTGGCTCGCGGAATCGATGCCGCGGCGCACCGCGGCGCGCTGATGGGGAAGGGCCGCACGATTGCAGTGCTGGGGTGCGGCATCGATCGGACCTATCCATCAGAGCATCACACGCTGAGGCGGAACATCGAATCGCATGGCGCCGTCATCTCAGAATTGCCGATCGGTGCCGCGCCGCAGAGTCATCACTTCCCTCGAAGGAATCGGATCATCAGTGGGCTCTCATTGGGCGTGCTGGTCGGCGAAGCCGCAACCGACAGTGGTTCCTTGATCACCGCAAAACTGGCGTTGGAGCAAGGTCGAGAAGTGTTTGCGGTACCTGGTTCCATCAAGGAAGAAGCCTGTCGTGGATCGAATCGCTTGATCAAAGAGGGGGCGAAACTGATTGAAGAGGCCCAAGACATTCTCGATGAGATTCTTCCGCAAATCGATGCCCGGCAGCGGGCCATGCTGCATCTTGACGAAACCGTGATGGACGCGCGCACACCATTAGCAAAAGAAGATGCATTGGTGTATGACGCCCTATCCTATGAGGCGCAATCCGTCGATGCCGTCATCGAGAGCACGGGACTCAGCGCCGCGCAAGTGTCGGCGACATTGCTGTCGTTAGAATTGGACGGGCGGATCCGCCAACTCCCCGGTCAACACTACATTCGTCTCTAGCGGATGCTGAACAACTCCGCCCGCGTTTGTTCTTGCCGCGCTGGCTTTCGCCGCGCTGGACTGCATCCGTGGGCAAGCTGATTGTTGCCGACTGCCATTCTAGTTGCACGAAACTCCGATATTTGGTACGGATGATACAATTCTTGAGCGGTGGACGGAGTAGTCATGGCAAAAAATTTGATTATTGTTGAGTCGCCGACGAAGGCGAAGACGATTACGAAATATCTGGGACGCGGCTATACGGTCATGGCGTCGGTGGGGCATATCAAGGATCTTCCGACCAGTAAATTGGGTGTGGATCTCGATCACGATTTCGAACCGCAGTACGTCACTATTAAAGGGAAGTCCAAAGTGTTGGCCGAGATCAAGAAGAAGGCCGAGGAAGCCGACAAGATCTTTCTGGCGCCGGACCCTGATCGGGAAGGGGAGGCGATTGCCTGGCACCTTGAGCAAGAGCTCCTCGGAAAATCGAAGAAGAAAAAGAAAGACGGAAAGATCTTCCGGGTCCTCTTCAACGAAATCACGGAATCAGCCATCAAGCGCGCGCTCCAGTCGCCGGGTGAGATCGATATGAAGTTGGTAAATGCCCAGCAGGCCCGCCGTGTGCTGGATCGTATCGTGGGCTATCAAGGCAGTCAGTTGCTCTGGAATAAGGTCCGGCGCGGGCTCAGTATGGGGCGCGTGCAGTCGGTGGCCATGCGGCTGATTTGCGAGCGAGAGGCAGAGCGGGACGCCTTCCAAACTGAAGAATATTGGTCGATCACTGCGCTGCTGGCAGGAACTAATCCACCGTCATTCGAGGCGAAACTCCACAGTATCAACGGCGAAGAGGCGTCGATTGAAAATGCCGAGCAAGCCGGACGCATCGTCGGGGAGATTCAAGGCAAGGCCTTCGTCGTCCAATCCATCGAGCGCCGAGAAAAGAAACGGAATCCGGTTGCGCCGTTCATTACCAGCCGTCTGCAGCAGGAAGCCTCCCGAAAGCTGCACTTTTCGCCGAAGAAAACGATGACGCTGGCGCAGCAGCTCTACGAGGGTATCGAAGTCGGAGCTGAAGGCGCGACCGGTCTCATCACCTATATGAGAACTGACTCGCCCCGTATTTCCAACGAAGCGATGGCCGATGCCCGGGAGGTGATTCAGTCCCGATTTGGTGCGAACTATCTTCCAGGCACGCCGAATGTCTACAAAACATCGAAAGCCGCCCAGGAAGCGCACGAAGCCATCAGGCCAACGTCGGCGAGCCGCGATCCCGAGTCGATCCGCCAGTACTTGGATCACGATCAGTACAATCTTTATAAGTTGATCTGGAATCGGTTCATCGCCTCGCAGATGGTGCCGGCCATGTTGGATGTCACGCGTATCGATTCAACACCGGTCAGCACCAAGGAGCGGTATGTGTTTCGTTCTACCGGAACGGTCGTGAAGTTTGCCGGCCATACGATCGTCTACATGGAGGGCGTTGACAAAGAAGCGCCATCGCAGAAGCCCAAGGCCGACCAAGAGGCGGACGACGACGAGCGACAGCTTCCGGCCTTGACAGAAGGGGAGCGGTTGCGATTGGTCGAGCAGGATGGGCAGACGGTCCCAGGAATGTTGTCGAAACAGCATTTCACACAACCGCCGCCCCGCTATAATGAAGCGCTGTTGATCAAGGAGTTGGAGGAAAAAGGCATCGGGCGACCCTCGACCTATGCCGCCATTATTTCCACGATCCAGGATCGCAAGTACGTGGAAAAAACAGAAGGGCGGCTCGTGCCGACGGAGACGGGGAAAACCGTCAATGATTTCTTGATGAAAGGCTTTCCCGAACTCATCAATGTCGACTTTACGTCGCAGCTTGAAGAACAGTTGGATGAAGTGGAAGAGGGAGGCAAGCACTGGGTCACCGCGGTACGCGATTTCTATACACCGTTCACCAGAGAAATGGAGCGAGCGAAGACGATTCCTGGGCCGAAAGACATCGTTGAGCCGCCGACAAACATTCCGTGCGAGAAGTGCGGCCGGATGTTGGAAATCAAGTGGGGACGGAACGGGAAGTTTCTCGCCTGTCCCGCCTATAAAGATGATCCTCCCTGTAAGAATACACAGAACTTCGAAAAGCTACCGGACGGCACGATCAAAATCGTTCCCAAGGAGGAGATCACCACTGATCAGGTCTGTGACAAATGTGGCAGTCCGATGGTGGTGAAGACCGGACGTTTTGGCAAGTTCATCGCCTGTTCCGCCTACCCTCAGTGTAAGACCACCAAACCCTTGGCGCTTGGTGTCAAATGCCCGCAGCCCGATTGCGGCGGCGACCTTGTGCAGAAACGGACGAAGAAGGGTCGTTCATTCTTTGCCTGCAGTCATTATCCTAAGTGTGAGTATGCCCTCTGGGACCGGCCGGTGCCCAAAGTCTGTCCCACCTGTCAGGCTCCGTTCCTTATCGAAAAAATCAGCAAGCAAGACGGCCGCAGCGTCCAATGTCGCAACCAAGAATGCGGCTACCGCGAGGCGGGGTGACGATTCACGAGGCTAGTCGTTTGCCCCCGCGCTTCTTCCTATGTATATGTGTATACTGCTCCATGCCTTGCCGTTTTGTTGATCTCCTATCCACAGCAATACTTCTGCCTGGCTCATGAAACATACGAGTCGGGTGTGTGTGGTGATGTTCCTCTGTGTAGGACTGGTGTGGTTGCCACTGGTTTCGGCGGAAGAGCTATCTTCGACATCAATAGGGAGGCAGACTGTCGGCCTGGTAGTCGGCGGAATGCTTCCTGTCCGAGTGCTGGAGTCGCAGTCGTCCAAGTTAAATGGGATCGCCGTGCATCCCTCGTGGCAGGTCGCATTGACCGACCCGGTTGGTGACGGGTGGTGGAGTGGTTCGATTGCCTTGGGGGTTGAAGCGGCGTTCCTTGGGATTACGGAACCCACCGGTGCCTTTAGCGTGGGAGTCACGCCAAAGCTGGTCTATACCTTCTCGTCATTCGGTCGACTGAAACCGTATATCGATGGGGGCGGTGGTCCACTGTGGACGAATTTCGATGGCCGTATACCCGAACAGGGATCGGATTTCAATTTTCTGGTCTGGGGCGGTGCGGGCGCAACCTATGATCTGACTGCGCGATGGGCGTTGAACACCGGAGTCCGTTTCAGCCACATCTCCAATGGCGGCACCGGTAGTCCGAACGGCGGGGTTAATTACTTGCTGCCATTTATCGGGATTACCGCGAAGCTTTTCTGAGCGTTAGAGAGAGAGGACTTCCCGCCGCAGTTGCGTTAGGAATGCATGTATGGGCAGGATATTGCCATTTCTCATCCGCGAGCGAGCCGATCGTCTGCATCGACAATACTGATAAAAGCACGCCCAAACCATTTTAAAATCTGTGCTGTTTCATCCGACCCCGCCTGACCTCATTGAATGCGAAGCCGGCCGGGATAAAGCTAACCCGTGCGCCATACGGTGAGGTTGTGCAAGGCAAAGTCTGCTAGGATGCGGCGGTGATAGACCACACGCCTGCTTCGACCGCGCCGCGCCAAGCCGCGGTGCTCTTCATTCTTGTCACCGTGCTGCTCGACATGCTGTCGTTTGGCATCATCATTCCGGTGTTGCCGAAACTCGTCGAGGAATTTCTCTCCGGCGATACGGCGCAGGCGGCCGTCCTCTATGGGTTGATGGGGACGGCCTGGGCGTTCATGCAGTTCTTTTGCTCGCCGATCCAGGGTGCGTTGTCGGACCGGTTCGGCCGGCGACCGGTCGTGTTGCTGTCCAACCTGGGCTTGAGCCTCGACTACATCGTGATGGCACTTGCACCGAACGTCGCCTGGCTTGTTGTGGGCCGAGTCATCTCCGGGATGGCCTCCTCCAGCTTCAGCACCGCCGGCGCCTACATTGCCGACGTGACGCCGCCGGATCAGCGCGCGGCGGCATTCGGCAAGATCGGCATGGTCTTTGGCCTCGGCTTTATCTTCGGTCCCGCCTTAGGCGGATGGCTCGGCGCAATCGATCCTCGGTTGCCGTTCTGGGGCGCGGCGGCGCTCAGTCTCCTGAACGCCGGTTACGGATTCTTCGTGCTTCCCGAATCCCTGTCAACGAGCAAACGGACGTCTTTCGCCTGGGCGCGGGCCAATCCAGTCGGCTCGCTTGTACTACTATGCTCGCACCCTGAATTATCTGGTCTCGCGACCGTGGCGTTCTTTGGCTACCTCGCCCATGCGGTGCTCCCGAGCGTCTCGGTCCTGTACATGGGCTATCGCTATGGATGGGGACCAGCCAGCGTCGGGCTGATGATGGCCGGCGTCGGTCTGGCCGCGATGATCGTGCAGGGTGGGTTGATTCGTCCGATCACCACCCGGTTTGGCGAACGGAGGACGCTCTTGCTCGGGTTGAGTTGTGGAGCGATCGGCTTCTCCGTCTATGGCATCGCCCCGGAAGGCTGGATCTTCTGTCTTGGTATTCCCGTGATGGCCTTCTGGGGACTTGCCGGTCCGGCGAATCAATCGCTCATGACGCGTCACATCAGCAGTTCAGAGCAGGGCCAGCTGCAGGGGGCCATTGCCAGCATCAACGGCATGACCGGCATGATCGGCCCGACCCTCTTCACGCAGACCTTCGCCTTCTTTATCCGACCTAATTCCCCTCTCAGTCCTCAACACTCAGCCCTCGACCCTTTTGCGGAGTTTCCCGGTGCGCCGTTCATTCTCGCCGCGCTCATGCTCCTCAGCGCCGCCATGATGGCGTGGCGAACAACGAGGCGATCATGAGCCTGCTGCAGCAACGCCTCTCCACCACGTTCAAACAGTTTGCGGACTCTGAAAAGGCGAGTGGGATCGTGCTGATCTGTTGCACGGTCGTCTCGCTTGTATTGGCCAATTCCTCAATCGGCGCAAGTTATATGAGCGTATGGCATCGGTCAATCGGTGGCCTGAGTCTGGAACATTGGATCAATGACGGGCTGATGACGATCTTCTTTCTTCTTATCGGCTTGGAGCTGGAACGAGAGTTGTACAGCGGGGAGCTGGTTGAGGTGAAGAACGCGCTGCTTCCCATGTGTGCGGCCATCGGCGGAATGACCGTGCCTGCGTTGATTCATTTGGGGATCAATGGGGGAACCCCAACCCAGGCCGGAGTTGGGATTCCCATGGCTACGGATATCGCGTTTGCACTTGGCGTGTTGGCCATCCTGGGCAACCGTGTTCCTCCGTCGCTGAAGGTGTTTGTCGTGGCCTTTGCCATCATGGATGATTTGGGTGCGGTCGTCGTGATTGCGGCGTTCTACACGACGCACCTGTCCCTATGGCATCTGGCTAGTGCTGCCGGGGTGTGGATCCTCTTGGCGCTGTTGAATCGTGTGTTCCGGGTGATGTCTCTCATACCGTACCTGCTTGGCGGTCTGCTGCTCTGGTGGCTCATGCTTCAGTCCGGTGTGCACGCGACGATTGCCGGTGTCGCGCTGGCCTTTGCCATCCCATTCTCCGCCAAAGCCGAGGATGAGGCGTCGCCTTCGCACAGACTCGAACAGTTCTTACACAAACCTGTGGCATTCATCATTTTACCGATCTTTGCGCTGGCCAATACGGGCATCTCGATAGGAGCTGACTGGCTGGAGCATCTGGCCAGCCCGAACAGTATCGGCATCATCGCGGGGTTAACGCTGGGCAAACCGTTGGGCGTACTCATGCTCTGTGCGGTGGCCGTGGGCAGCGGCCTTTGTCGATTGCCTTCAGATCTAACGTGGCGAGAGATTGCCGGTGCGGGGATTCTCGGCGGGATCGGCTTTACGATGTCCATCTTCATTGCCAATCTGGCGTTTCCCGGAGACCCAGCGACGACCAACGCCTCCAAACTGGCCATTCTTCTTGCCTCGCTCATCGCGGGAACCGTTGGGTTTCTTTGGCTCAGGTTCTTGGGCAACCCCAGGCAGATGGATGGTCAAACAGTTCAATGAACGACCAGCTTGATCCCTCAGTGCATGAATGGACTAAGTACGAGCGGCTGATACTGTTCGACGGCGTCTGCAATTGGTGCAATGCCTGGGTGAGCTTTACGATTGCGCATGACCCAGCCGGGCAGTTCAAGTTCGGGACACTTCAGTCCGAACCGGCGCAACGCATCCTCCGTGATCTAAACTTGTCAGCCACGGACTATCAGACCTTCCTCTTGCTGGAAGAGGGCCATGTCTATACCAAGTCCACTGCGGCTCTGAGGGTGATCCGACAGCTCTCCCGGTGGTGGCCCCTATATTACGTCTGTGGGTTGGTACCAACTCCCATCCGCGATGTGGTCTATGATTTCGTGGCGCGTCACCGCTATAGGTGGATGGGCCGAGCGGCCACCTGTCGCGTTCCGACTCAGGCAGAACGTGACCGATTTGTCGGATGATGCATAGAGCCAGCTGAAATAGCGGACGTGTCATGTCGCGTGGTCTGTGGGGGTGCCGTGCAGAGAGGATCCTCATTGAGTACCCCGTGGGCGAGTCGGTTGCACTTTGCGGTGAGTTTGCGTAAAGTCGGCGCGTGCGCGAACGTCTGCGAACGCTTATGACAGCCTGCCCATTCTGCAAGGCTCCTGTGAAGCGAAAAATGATTGAACACGTCCATCGGTGAGGGAAGCGTTTATTTCTGTTTAAGAACGTGCAGGTTGAGGTGTGCAGTCAGTGTGGGGAAACATTTTTTAAACCTGCGGTCCTTCGGCTCATGGATTGATGTGCTGCCACCGGTAAGGTTGGGCGAGCGCGGGTGAGTATTCCCGTGATTAGCTTGTCGGATAGAGTCAGCGCGTAACCGCTGGGTTTCTTGAATCAGCCGATTATTTCCCGCCTCCGATCCTCGCATGCCAGACATGGGCATGCTCTTATTCAAGGGCTATGGACTACATGAAACCAAAGATCACACCATCCACCGGAAACGTATTCCGTGACCTTGGGTTTCGCCGTGAGGAAGCCGAGCATCTACTGGTCCGGGCGGACCTCATGATTCAGATACAGAAGCTCATCGCGTCTCGTGGCCTTAAGCAGAAGTCTGCTGCCAAGACACTAGGCGTGACGCAACCGCGCGTCAGCGATCTGCTCCGGGGGCGGATCGACCTCTTTAGTACCGATGCGTTGATCGATATGCTCGCACGACTTGGTGCGACGGTTCGTTTGACCGTTAAGGTTCGGCGGGCGGCGTGAATGTATTTTTGTACTGCAGAAATGGATCGCAATCCCGCGCATGTGTGTTGTTTCTTGCATTGGCATGCACAATACAAGATCCGACCCCACAGGATTCTTTAGAGTTGTTGCGATATCGAATGGTAGGCTGGTCATCGGGAGGAATTGATTATGGCAGAATTTAAGATTCGCACTCCCCCAGAGTATTGTCAGTATGTTGATGGGGCATGTGACCAGAATTTCAGTTCTACAACTTCCTGTGATGCAGTATTTCTTTTTCCCTCAACTCCCCCGCAAATTGCCGCCACAATTGAGAGTGCGAAGCAGAAGCTGGAGCTAAAGGCGGGTGGACGGACATGGAAGTCCTGGCGCGAGCTTCCAATAGCTGGGCGAATTATTTTCTGTGAGGTGTGCAAGGCAAGTCGATTCGCGAACACCGTAGTCGCTGATGTCACAACCCTGAATTTTAACTTGTTGTTCGAGATAGGCTTTTCTATTGGCCTGGGGGTGCCAGTTATCCCCATCCGTGATACGACCTACATTGCAAACAAACGGGATTTTGATGAGCTTGGCCTTCTGGATACGCTCGGCTACCTAGATTTTACGAATGCTGAAGAGCTGGCAAGCGGACTTCCTGAAAGATTGCCAGGGGCAGCTTTCCCAGCACCCCTAGTCAAGGAATACAAGGAGACACCTCTGTATGTGCTTAAAGGGCCAATAAATACAGAAGGGGCAGTCCAGCTGATGTCGACACTCAAGAAATCTGGTTTTAGATTCAGAACATATGACCCTGTTGAAACACCTCGCCTTACTTTGCATGAAGCACGCAAGCAGGTTAGTGGGTCAATTGGTATTATTGCGCACCTACTTAGTCCGAATCGTCAAGGGAGTACAAGGCATAACTCGCTATGCGCCCTGTTGGGTGGAATGGCAATGGCCGAAGGCAAAGTGGTGGCGATGCTTCAAGAAGAGGCGGTGCAGCAACCAATTGATTACAGAGATGTGGTTCAGTCCTATCGGATTCCATCTGATATCCCGCATATGCTTGAAGGGACAATAAAAATGGTTGTCGAGCATATGCAAGTTGCAGGGCCATCCGTTGGGCGGAGGGCAGAAAAGGTTTTAGAAAAATTAGATCTTGGTGATACGGCCGCTGAAAATGAGATTGCAGGCTTACGAAATTATTTCGTTCCCACCGGTCAGTTCACACAAGCAAAACAAGGTCATGCCAGACTCGTGGTAGGTCGTAAAGGGACTGGGAAAACGGCCATCTTCTATGAGGTCAGGAATGCGCTAGGGAGGAATCGTTCGAGAGTAGTTCTCGATCTAAAGCCAGAGGGGCACCAGTTTACGAAGCTACGAGAGGCAGTGCTTTCACAGTTGTCGCCTGGCCTTCAAGAGCACACAATGACAGGATTCTGGAACTACATACTCCTTACAGAATTGGCCCACAAGATACTTTCTACTGAGGGAGGGTGGGCAAGCAATGATCCGGAAAGGCACGCGCGGTTCAAGAGCCTTGAACGTGTATATATTTCGCACGAAATTGAATCGGAAGGGGATTTGTCTCAGAGACTGTTACGGCAAGTAGATAGATTGGCGGAAAGATTTCGCGATGCTGAAGAATCCAAAAGAAGAGAGAAGATAACGGAATGGCTTTATGCCGGTGATATTCCAACACTTGATAGAGCTGTAAGTGACTATGTTCGTGAGAAGGATTCCGTATGGCTCCTTATCGACAATCTGGACAAAGGATGGCCTGTTCATGGAACAACTCCCGCAGATATCATGATCGTTCGGGCGCTACTTGAAGCAACCAGAAAACTGCAGAGACAAATGGAAGAGAATGATGTGGAGTTCAAATGCCTGGTCTTTCTTAGGACAGATATTTATGAGCATCTTGTTCAGCAAACTCCTGACAAGGGAAAGGATACTGCCATTAGACTTGATTGGGATGATCCAGGGGTATTCCAGGAGATTGTAAGAAAGCGAGTTAGTGCCAGCACGGATCTACAAGGCTCTTTTAGAGACGTTTGGCCTACCCTCTTTGATTCTCACATTGGCACTGAGGACTCCTTCAACTACATTCTGGAAAGAACGTTAATGCGACCACGAGACTTGCTCACCTTTCTTCATCGAGCAACCGAAGTGGCGGTAAATCGAGGCCATGGCAAAGTGTCATCGGATGACATTAGTCAAGCAGAGAAAAGCTATTCTGAGGACTTGGTTCTAGTCACGGCGTACGAAATTGGAGATACATACCCACAGTTTGCCGATCTTCTTTATGCGTTCCAGGGAATGCCAAGGACACTTTCAATGTCTGAGGTTGAAGGTGTTCTCAGGAAAGCTGAGATTAACAATTCAGAGATGCGGAATGCTATTGAACTACTCCTTTGGTATGGCTTCCTCGGAACTGCTGGGCCAGCCTCTGATGAAGATAAATACTCCTACCATGTTCGATACAATCTGCGACATTTGCTTCATCCTATTGAAAAGGGCGAGGCAAAGTTTGTCATTCACCCAGGCTTTCGGACATCTCTAGGAGTTAAAGGATAAGAGGCAGGCGACAAGGGTTCTAGTGGGCGCCGTGAGAAAGGAAAATGTACCAAGAGCCTTTCATATTCGTCCAAATACAAAAGCTCATCGCGGTACGCGGTTTCAAACAGAGAACAGCTGCCAAGTCACTCGTCGTGACTCAGCCTCGTGTCAGCAACCCCCTTCGTGGGCAGATAGGCCTCTTCAGTACCGAAGCACTCATCGATATACTAGCTCGGCTCGACGGTTCGGCCGGCGGCGTGAGACGTCTCTTGCAGTACGTAAGTTAATACTCATTTCAGGATACAACACATTTGGAGCCGCCACGCACGATACAAGATCCGACCCTCATTTGACGACCGGGCCACAGCTAGGAGAGTAGATGTGGGGTCGCGTCTTGTAGTCTAACCGTGTGCTACGTGTTAGGGTCATGTAGCCACTGGACATGCCTTTTGTTACTGACCTCACGCCGCTCCTTGCCACAGTATGTCGTATCCCAGCTCCTTCGTCTCAGAACACATGGTCGCCAGCTTCGCGAACTTCTTCCTGAAGACGTCGTCCGTATGAGAGCGTTCGTGCGCATCGAACGAACACCAAGTGGTGACGATCACCTAATGATTGTCAGTGTAGTGGATGGTGAGAGGGAATATATGTTCGAAACGAAGCCGGATGTGTTGCCTAACTTGACAGCCTGACCGATGACTGCCATCCTGTTGTTGAAAAATTCAACAAATGGAGTCTTGCGATGGCTACCGTCAACTTTAGCGTTCCGGCCGATGTGAAGGAGGCGTTCGACAAGGCGTTTCGACGGCAGAACAAGAGCGCGGTGTTGACCGACCTCATGCGGCAAGCTGTCGAGGAGCGACGGCGGCGTCAGCGTCGAGCGAAAGCTGTTGAACAGTTGTTAGCGTTGCGAAAACGGACGCGGAGCGTCACCGATAAGACCATTCGAACCGCTCGGAGACGTGGAAGACCGTGACAACGGTCGTGCTCGATGCGAGCGTGATCGTCAAATGGGTCTTTGCCGATCGCGCTGACGAGTCCCACTCGTTCCAGGCTCTCCACATTCTTCAGGCGGTCAACGAATCTCAGCTCCGCGTCGTTCAGCCGCCGCACTGGTTGGCTGAGGCGGCTGCAGTCATTACACGCTTGGATTCCCGGCGGGCACGCCAAGCCGTATCTCTCTTGTATGCCCTTGAATTGCCTGTCTTGATGGACGTGGAGGTTTATCAAAAGGCTTGCGATCTTTCCGCAACGTTGAAGCAGCACGTCTTCGATACGCTGTATCACGCTGTGGCATTACACGAACCCGGTGCGTTCTTGGTCACCGCCGATGAACGATATTACCGGGAGGCTCACCGAGTCGGTCAGATCATCAAATTGAAAGACTTCGACGTGGTCGCCTTCTGACATCGCATTCTCAGCAGACTGGCCTCGCGCCGTGTTCAAGCTCGTAAACGGCTGGCTGTTGCTCCTCGTTCGGGCATTGGAATGGGGAGAGGGATTAGTGAGCGCCACACTTTCTAGGAACCTGCGAGCACTCCGGCAATACAACCGGTCAGCAACGTCGTCAAATAGGCGGTCCACAAGGCGCGCAGTCCCAGGAGCGAGACATCTTTTGCCCGATGCGGGACCAAGGCGGAGATGCCGCCGACGAAGATGCCCATGCTCGCTACATGCACGAATCCGCAGAGGGCATAGGTCATGGTCGTGAGGGACCGTGGAGAGAGCGGCGGCGGAGACGCGGATTGCACGGCGGCCAGCTTGAAATAGGCCGCAACTTCCGTCTCGATAAACCGTGACCCCAACAAGTCCGCGCCAATCTGCCATTCCTCAGGACGGAGACCGAGGAGAACGGCGAACGGCCAGGTCAGCCAGGCGAGGATTCGCGTGATGGAGAGAGGCGTTCCACCGATCGTAAGAAGCTGTGCCAGCGCCAAATCGACCAACGCTTCCAATCCAAGAAACACGATCAGCAACGCGGCAATGCCGACCGCCATTTTCATCCCCTGTCCTGCGCCATCGATCAATGCGACAATCAAGTTGGAGGGCGGCGGGTTCGCGTCACTGTCGGAAGAAGGCGATGAGGTCCAGCCGGTAGGGTCAGAGGGCACGCCGCCCAGCGTGACGGGCTGTCCATCTTCGGGAAATGCAAGTTTGCTGATGAGCACTGCACAAGGAATCGAAATAATTGACGCGGAAATCAAATGCCCGGCGATCTGAGGCACCGTATGCTGTAGCGCCGACACGTAGATGCCCATGACGGTGCTTGCCACGGTCGCCATCATGCACGTCAGCACCAACAGCAGTTCCGACTGCGTCATGGCTGCGAGGTAGGGACGGACGATCAAGCCCGCCTCAATCCCGACGAAGATATTCGCGGCGCCGGAGAGCGACTCGGCTCCTGATAATCTCATCGTGCGGTAAAAGAGCCGGGCAAACAACCCCACAATTGCTTGCATGGCGCCCACATAGTAGAGACCCGCCATCAAGGCGGCGAAGAACACGACGGCCGGCAGCGCTTGCGCCGCCAAGATAAACCCGATCGAGACCGTCCCATCCGGCAACGTCTGGCCGGGACCAAGTGCAAGGGGGCCAAGCAGAAACACTGTCCCCTTTTGCGAAGCGGTGAGGACGGCGACCACCAGATCGTTGATCATGCTCCAGAGCCAGCGGGAGCCGGGAAACCAAAAGGACAGGATGCCGAGTCCCCAGGCCAAGGCAGCGCTGCCCCCAATGGTCCTCCAGTTCGGCCGATTGCGTTTCCCTGTGACCCAAGCCAGCCATGCGATCGTGACGAAACCGATGCCGGCAATGAGGCGATAGCGCCAGTCCTCCACTGGTATATTCTCCTTCCGATGAAAGTCCGGCGGGAGGCTACGCTGAGAGCCGGTTGCCGTCAAGCACAAATGTGGCGTGTACTCATACAGAGCGACAAGAGGAAGAGGTTGGGGCTAGTAGCGTGGGGTCACCCATTAGCTAGCTAATGGGTGACCCTCGTGCGGACTTGTTGCGTGCAGCTATTTGGGAGCAATGATTTCGAAAAGTTCGATCTCAAATACTAACGTGGCACCGGGCTTGATAAGAGGGGGCAAGCCCTTGTCGCGATAGCCGAGACTCGACGGGCAGGCCAACCTGCTCTTGCTGCCGACTTTTATTTGCTGGATCCCTTCCACCCAACACTTGCTCATTTCATTCACTCTCAACATGACCGGCTCGCTCTGGTTGGTGGTACTATCGAACACGGTTCCATCAATCAAGGTTCCTTGATAGTGCACCTTGACCATATCGGTGATTTTCGGCGTGGTGCCGGTCCCTTCCTTGATGGTCTTGAGAATCGCCCCAGACTCGGTTTTCTTGGCGCCGGATTCTGCCGCGGCTTTCGCAAGGAACGCGGCTCCCGCTTTCTTTTCCGTTTCTGCAACAACCGCAGCGCGGGCCTGTTGCAGCTCTGAAATCTTCATGCCATACGCTTTGAGGTCTACTTTGGGGGGCCGTTTGGAGAACCCATCGATAAGGCCGGACTTCACGATTTCAAATTCGGCTTCGTTCAAGGTGAAATTGCTGAGCGATTGGTTGATGGCCAATCCTAACGCATAGAGTGTTTTTTGTTCCTCGGTCGTGGGCTCTGGGGCTGCCGCGAATGCTCCAGCGGTTCCAAGGCAGAGTAGGGTTGCCAAACAGGAAACGATAACGCGCATGAGCTGTCCTTTCTTTATGTGTATGACTGGGATGGGCCTGATAGCAATCAGGCTTGGACCTTGTGTAGGGTAAGCGATCTTGCGGTAGGGCTCAAGACAATTTAGGGAGCAACGGAAGCGGGATGAGTTCTTGATTTTGTACTTCCTGGACCGTAGGGTCTGGTCTCCTGGCTCGCCCGCTTCGCTTTGTCGTGTTGAATCCGGTTCGAGCCAGAATAGTGGCAGAAGCAGGAGGGTGGGCGTGGAGTAGTGATCGAGCGACTGCGGGTATCCAAAACGCGCCAGGCTGGCTCGACGTTGCCGCCGCGCTCTTCCTGTTCAATCGCACCATGGCGACTGCTCAGACCGCCTCCCGACGCTTCGTGGCCGAGGGGACACACCAGCCTGCGCCGTGGGTAGACACCATTCAGGTATGACTCAATGGTCCTCCACACCGCTAGTTTTTCCGCAGCCTACTAAACCATCGTCCTTTCGAGCCAATTATAGTTCTGCACTGATGGTCTGATGAACTGCTGGCGGTACCAGTTCACCGTGCGTTCAAGACCGGTTGTGAAATTGTATGAAGGCGTCCAATTCAGACGCTGTTCGGCCTTTTCGCAGGAGAGCTGCATGTTCGGTATTTCCACGGTACTCTTCTCATTCACCACAACCTCCGCCGGCACGTCGAGCAGGTGGCAGATCTGTTTCACAATATCGATTACTTCAATGTGCGCTCCGTACGAGAAGTTGAACGCTTCTCCGTAGAGAGAGTCATCTTCCGAAAGCCGCTGGGCCAACAGTAACTGCGCCTCTACGGCATCCTCGATGTACAGAAAATCACGCGTGAACTTGCCGTTGGACCGGAGCGTTGGAATCTCGCCCTGCAAGATGCTCTGCACTACTCCAGGAATCAAACGGCTCATGTTGAAATCGTAGCCGCCAAAGAAATTCCCACAGCGGGTGACGGCCACCGGGCATTTGAAGACCTTTCCATAGCATTGGGCGGCATGATCTTGTGCGGCCTTTGCGGCTTCGTATGGGTGTAACGGCTGGAGCGCAAACTCCTCCCGGTACGGGGTCGGCTGGCGGCCGTACACCTTGTCGGTTGAACTGATGACGGAAATGCAGTTTGGGTGATTCGTTCTGAGAAAGTCGAGAATTTGCCACGTACTGATGGCCGAGGAGCGGAAGCATTCCAACGGTTCATCGAGTACCCGATGAACATCCGCACCGTACGCCGCATGAAAAAATACTTCAATCGGATGCTCAGCAAATATCCGTTCAATCAGGGCTTGGTCGGTGATATCGCCCCAGTACATGTGTGTGGAGTCATTAAACGATTCCAGAAAGAACTGGGAGTTCGGCTTGTCTGAACGGACTAGGGTGACGACATGTGCGCCGCTCTGGAGCAGTTGGCGAACCAACCAGCCTCCAAAGAAACCGGTCGCACCGGCCACAAATACTGTTTTCCCGAACCAGAAGGGTGATATGCGATTCATGTCTTGAGCCTTTCAGAATTGCTAGGATTCATATTCTGCGCCGAAACCAGCTAGACTCCTGCGGAGTTGGTCTTCATTACATCCACGCTGAAGGCTGGTTTTCAGGAATAGATAGTAGTGGAAGGAAGCACCATTCATACCACATAGAGGATGACTGAATAGATGAACGAAACCAGTCAGTTATGAGATTGTGGCAGTTGTGAATCCTCTTGAGAGTGAAGGCTCGGCAGCATGTATTCAGGGCTGTCCGTAGCGAAAGTCATGAATAATGTAAGAACAACAGATAGTTGTGCACACCGAACTGTACTGTATGGCGTTGAAAATGTGATTGTATGGATTAGAGAGCAGTGAGTGGTGTTCAATCACAGGGAGTTTGCTGGAATTGCTGCGAGCCGATCAGGGAGCGTCAATTTCGGCGGCGGCAGACGTATCCTAATCGCCATCACCTAATTCGATCGGCCGTTGATCTTATATGTAATTATAGTGTCGTGTGTGTAACTGGTAGTGGGAGGCTGGTATGTTGAGCGTGTTTGCACGGTGGCAGAGTGTCCCGCTCTATGCGCGTATCGTCATCGCCTTGGTTCTCGGTGTCATGGTGGGGTTGATGCTGGGCAGCGAGGCAGCTGTTCTCGCGGTGCCGGGGAAGCTTGTGTTGCGTCTCCTCGGTGCGCTCGCGCCGGCGCTGATTCTTGCGGCGATTGTCCACACGTTCATGACGACGCAGCTCGGCGGGCCGCTTGCGGCGCGGCTGCCACGGTTGTTGCTGCTCAACACGTTGGTCGCGATCACGGTTGGTTTGACGGTCGCCAATGTGATTCAGCCGGGGCAAGGGGCGGGACTTTCGCCGCCATCATTGCACGAGGAGACGACGAAGGTTGCGAATCCGCTCTCACTCTTTCTTGAAAATGTCCCCAAGAGTCTGCTGGGACCGCTCGGCGACGATGGCAAGGTGATCGGCGTCATCTTTGTCGCCGTGGCCTTTGGTGTGGCCCTCCGCAAGGAGCGTGAGCGGCCGCTTGGAACAGTAGGACATCTTGTCGAACTTTTTCTGGAGTCGCTGATCAAGATCTTACATTGGATCATCGCGGTCGTGCCGCTGGCGGTCTTTGGCATTGTCGCGAGTATTGTGGGGACGGAAGGCTTCGCTCCGTTCAAGGTGCTTGGAGTGTTCGTGCTCAGCGTGCTGCTCGCACTCGTGATCCAGGCGGGGTATTACCTCCTCCGTATCCGATTCGGTTCGTGGGTGCGCCCCGCGGATCTCATTCGCGGCGGCCGCGATGCACTGGTGATGGCGTTCTCTACTGCCAGCTCAACGGCTACGATGCCGGTGACTTATGCGGCGCTCAAGGAGCGCGTGGGATTGCGCGAGCAGTCCGCTAGTATGGGAGCGCTGGTCGGCGCAAATTTCAACAATGATGGCACCGCACTGTACGAGGCGATGGCAGCGCTCTTTATCGCGCAAATGATCGGGATGGACCTGAGCGTCCAGCAGCAACTGCTGGTCGTGTTAACGAGCATCATCGCCTCCGTCGGCGCCGCCGGTATTCCAGAAGCGGGCCTCGTGACCATGACCATGGTGTTTACGGCCGTTGGGCTGCCCGTGCAGTACATCCCTGTCTTACTGACGGTGGACTGGTTTCTCGATCGCTGCCGTACCGCGATCAATGTCATGGGCGATATGAACGTGAGTTGCCTGTTAGATGGAAAGCAGAAGGGCTGAATGTGTGGTTGCGTGCAGAACGGTCTCGCTCAACGACGTTCGTCCTTCGACAACTCAGGACGAACGTCGTTCTGGAAAGCACACTATGCTTTGGCTATCTTTTGTTTGTGTTCGTGTGCAAGGGCAGCTCGCAGCTTCTCTTCCTGCTCTTTGCTTAGAGATGTCTTGAGAATCGTTCCCTCGTATGGTGAGAAGCCGGCGAGTAACTTATTTTGATCGGCGCTCCGGATCAGCAAGAAGATTGCGGAAGTGCCTCGCGTGATCGTACTTCCCAATTCCTTGATGAAATTATCCGGAATCCCATAGTCGCTCAATAGCCCAAATTCACTGGCTGCGGTGGTCACGGCTCCGGCCCCCGCCCCGCCGGCGAGGCTGCCGATCAGGCCAGCCAGAGGGTTCATAAAGAGCAACCCCATCAGTCCTCCCCACAACACGCCGAGCGACACACCATGTGTCGTCGCCCCGCCGAAGACGTCGACGCACTGTTTCAGGTGGACCTTGCCGTCCATATCACGCACGACGATGACCGCATCCTCCAAATCGAGCACATAGTTCTTTTCCATGGCCCGTAGTTCGTTCAGTACTCGATCGGCCGTGCTGGAGTCCTTAAATGCGATACAGACCAGTTGGCTCATGCTTCAGCTCTCCTTCACGATATAGGTGCCATATGGTATTCACTATGGCAGATTCTCAATTTAGCCGTACAGGCACAGGTTAATAGGATGACGGCTCTGAGTGCAAGCAGGGCTTCTCGCCCCTTGTTTTTCCACGCGCTGTTCCCTTACTCTCGACCTTTTCCTGTTGAGTAGCCCTTATGTTGCAAGCTGTTGGACTCAGTTGCCGTCGAGGCGAGCGTCGGCTGTTTTCGGATCTCAATGTCAAGGTTGAGCCGGGAACCCTGTTGGCCGTGGTGGGTGAGAACGGCAGCGGAAAAACCAGCCTGCTCCGGATTTTCTCTAGCTTGTTACCGCCGGAGGAAGGTTCGGTGCTCTGGGATGGTCAGGATATTCATCAACTCAAGGAACTCTATGCGGGGCAACTGACGTATCTTGGGCACCTGAACGGGATCAAGGACGATCTGACTCCCCTGGAAAATCTGATGAGTGCCACGTCCCTGGCCGGGGAACCTTGTTCCAACAACGGAGCGAAGGAAGCCTTGGAGGCGATCGGGCTGAAGCGCCCCATTCATCATTTGCCGTCCAAGGTGCTCTCTCAAGGCCAGAAGCGTCGTGTCACTCTGGCGCGGCTCTGGCTCTCTACGCGCCCCCTATGGCTGTTGGATGAACCGTTCACGTCTCTCGACGCGGCCTCTACGGGTGTGGTGACGCAGCGGTTGCTTGCGCATGTGCAACGTGGAGGACTGGCGGTTTTGGTCACGCACCAAGAGGTCGCGCTTCCCGCGGAGCGGCTGCAACACCTGAGGCTGGCTGGATGAACCGCTCCAGTATGTGGGAGGCCGTCAGTGGCATCGTCAAGCGGGATCTCTTGCTTGCGATGCGGCGTCGTTCAGATGCGGCGATGTCGGTATTCTTTCTCGTCATCGTGGCCAGCCTCTTTCCCCTGGGCGTCGGTCCGGAGCCGGCGGTGTTGAGAACGATCGGCCCTGGCGTGCTGTGGGTCGCGGCCTTGTTGGCCTGTTTATTGTCGCTTTCACGCGTGTTTACGGCGGATTATGTGGATGGGGCCCTCGAACAGATGGTCTTGGTTCCCCAGCCACTTGCCGTGCTGGTGGCGGGAAAGGTGGTCGCCCATTGGCTGATCTCCGGATTGCCTGTGGTGCTGCTTTCCCCGTTGCTCGGTCTTCAGTTCGGCTTAAGCGGAGACGCGCTGGGCGTGCTGGTGTTGTCGCTCTTGCTTGGGACGCCGACGTTGAGTATGATTGGTGCGATCGGTGCCGCGTTGGTCCTTGGCGTGCGGGGGAGTGGTCTACTGGTTGCCCTCCTGGTGCTTCCACTCTATGTTCCAGTGTTGATCTTTGGGGCCGGCGCCGTCACCGGTAGTATGGCTGGAGTCGGCGGCGAAGCAAATCTGTCGCTGCTTGGGGCTTGTCTCGTGCTCTCGCTCTTTCTGGCGCCCTGGGCCACGGCAGCGGCGGTACGGATTGCGTTGGAATAGAAGGATTTCATCACCGTGAATTGGTCGAAGTATTCGGCACCGCAAGCCTTTTATCCCCTGGCAGGGCGGCTCATTCCATGGTTCGCTGTTGTGGCGGTTGCGCTGATGGGGGTCGGGCTCTATATGGGGTTCTTCGTCGCGCCGACCGATTTTCAGCAGGGGGAATCCTACCGGATTATCTTTGTCCATGTTCCAGCCGCCTGGATGTCCATGTTTCTCTACGTCGTCATGGCTATCTGGGCCGGCGTTGGAATGGGACTCAACGCGCGTTTATCCTTCATGATGGCTCAGGCGATCGCGCCCACCGGAGCCATGTTTACGTTCCTGGCGTTGCTGACCGGAGCGATGTGGGGGAAACCAACATGGGGTGCGTGGTGGGTCTGGGATGCCAGGCTGACATCGGAACTCATCCTATTGTTTCAGTACGCAGGGGTCATGCTTCTGCGAACCTCAATTGACGACATGCGTCGTGCCGACCGGTCGAGCGCGGTTTTCGCATTGGTCGGTGTCGTCAATGTGCCCATTATCTATTATTCGGTACAATGGTGGAACACCTTGCATCAAGGTGCTTCAGTCAGCATGTCGACAGGGTCGAAAATGGCGGCAACTATGTTGATGGCAATGCTCATCATGACGATGGCCTTCTGGCTCTATAGCATTGCCGTCATTCTCGCCCGCGTGCGATGTATCGTGGTCGAGCGAGACTCGCTACCGGTCTGGGATGAGAAACCGGCGGTGAGTCAGGAAGTGGTGGAGGTTCGCTGATGCAGTGGGGGAGCGCGTCGGAATTTTTTGCAATGGGCGGGTACGGGCTGTATGTGTGGACCTCGTTTATCGCCACGGCGCTCTGTATGGTGTGGGAAGTGCTGGCTTTGTGGCGCCGGCGGGCTGCGGCGCGCGCCGAACAGCGCGCCGGGTTGATAGGAGACACCGATGAAACCACGGCATAAACGTTTTGCCTTTATTGGTCTGGGGTTGCTTGTCTTGGGTGTGGCGACCGTGCTGATCTTAAACGCCTTCCAGAGCAATCTTGTATTCTTTTTTACGCCCACTCAAGTCGCCGGCGGAGAAGCCCCGCATGGGCGTAGCTTCCGGATCGGTGGGATGGTTGAAGACGGCAGCCTGGTTCGTGAGAATGATGGTTTGACCGTCCATTTTATCGTGACCGATACCGCGAAGCGCGTGCCGGTAACGTTTAAAGGGATTCTTCCCGACTTGTTCAAGGAAGGGAAGGGGGCCGTGGCTCAAGGACAGTTAGGCCTTGATGGGACGTTTGTCGCCAGCGAAGTCCTCGCAAAACACGATGAAAATTACATGCCCCCTGAAGCGGCGGACGCGCTGGCGAAGGCCAAGGCCTCCGGTGCCCAGCAAAGCAAATCACTCGTTGTTCCTGATGGTAGAAAAGGGTCGCTATGATTCCAGAAATCGGTCATTTTGCCTTGATTCTCGCGCTCTGCGTCGCGCTTGTACAGGGGATTCTCCCGATCTACGGTGCGGCGGTCGGCAACTCCGCGCTGATGTCCGTGGCGAAGCCGGCGGCGCGCACCCAATTCCTGTTGGTCCTCACTGCGTTCGGTTGCCTGGCCTATGCCTTTGCGGACAAGGATTTTTCCGTGTTGTATGTCGCGGCGACTTCCAACTCTCAATTGCCCCTTCATTACCGTCTGGCCGCCATCTGGGGAGCGCATGAAGGATCCCTGCTTTTGTGGACCTTCATCCTGACCATCTGGATGTTTGCGGTCACGCTCTTCTCCGCCCACCTTCCGGAGGCCACGCGTTCCCGGATTCTCGGTGTCATGGGTTTGGTGAGCGTGGGGTTCCTCCTGTTCATGTTGAGCGTGTCTAATCCGTTCGAACGGTTGATTCCTGCGGCTCCAGACGGGCGTGATCTCAATCCTCTCCTGCAGGATCCCGGCATGGTGATCCATCCGCCGATGCTCTATATGGGCTATGTCGGTTTCTCGGTCGCCTTCGCGTTTGCCATTGCTGCCTTGTTGGGGGGGGACCTTGATGCGGCCTGGGCCCGTTGGTCTCGGCCATGGACGACGGTTGCCTGGTGTTTTTTGACGGTCGGTATTGCGATGGGAAGCGGCTGGGCCTACTACGAACTCGGATGGGGTGGCTGGTGGTTTTGGGATCCGGTTGAGAACGCCTCGTTCATGCCGTGGTTAGCTGGAACCGCGTTGGTGCATTCATTGGCCGTGACCGACAAACGGGGCGGGTTCAAGGTGTGGACGGTCTTGCTTGCCATCATGGCATTTTCATTGAGCCTCCTTGGGACGTTTCTCGTCCGTTCCGGTGTCCTCACGTCGGTGCATGCCTTTGCCACTGATCCGAAGAGAGGTCTCTTCATCCTGGCTTTTTTGGCGATCGTCATCGGAGGGTCGTTGGCCTTGTACGCCTGGCGTGCTCCAAAAGTTGGATTGGGCGGCAGCTTCGCGATGTTGTCGAGAGAAGGCATGCTGTTAGCCAACAACGTGTTATTGGTGGCCGCGATGGGCTCGGTGCTGTTAGGCACACTCTACCCCTTGTTTTTAGACGCTTTGGATCTCGGGAAAATTTCTGTCGGACCTCCGTACTTCGATTCCGTCTTCGTGCCATTAATGGTTCCGGCAATATTTTTAATGGGAATCGGCCCATTGGCCCAATGGAAGAAGGCGAGCGTGCCTGATTTGGCGAAGCGATTGAAGTGGGCATTCGGGGTCAGCCTTGTGTCCGCTCTGACATTACCCTTTGTCCTGGGCAACTGGACACCGCTGCTGAGCCTCGGCCTCTTGTTGGCGATTTGGATTGTGACGACGTCCGCGATTGGGCTGCGTGAACGGTTGGCTCATGTGAACGGGAACAGTCTCGTCGAACGTTTGGCGTCGGTACCCAGATCATACTGGGGAATGCTTGTGGCGCACTGTGGGATTGCGGTCTTTATCGTTGGCGTGACGATGGTGAAAGGCTTCGAATCCGAGAAGGATGTGCGGATGAATGTGGGTGAGACGGCAAGTATTGGCGACTATACGTTCCGATTCGATGGGGCTCAGGATGTGGTTGGGCCAAATTATACGGCAGCTCGTGGGGCCTTTCATGTGAGTCGGGATGGTCGTGAAACCACGGTTTTGTATCCTGAAAAGCGACGCTATCCCGTTCAGAATCAAATCATGACCGAAGCCGCCATTGATCCAGGGTTGTTGCGCGATCTCTATGTGTCATTGGGAGAGCCACTCGACGACGGGGCTTGGAGTGTGCGGCTCTATCATAAGCCGTTCATCGATTGGATCTGGGGTGGGTGTTTTATCATGGCGTTGGGTGGCGCACTGGCCATCAGTGATCGCCGGTATCGGCTAGCATGGCGCAAGCAAGAACCGGCTGTACCTGCACCCACGCGAGCGGCTAGGCGAAAAGTGGCATGAATCGGTTTCTTCTCCCCTTGTCTATTTTTGTCGTGGTCGTCGGTTTTCTGGGCATCGGACTCACGCTCAATCCGCGCGAAATTCCATCTCCGTTGGTCGGGAAGGCTATACCGGATTTTTCCCAGCCGCAGCTCTATGATCGCGAGAAAGTGTTGTCTCCGGCGGACCTGAAAGGGAAGGTGTGGCTGCTTAATTTTTGGGCTTCGTGGTGCAGCGGTTGTAAGACCGAGCATCCGGTGCTGATGGAACTGGCCAAGTCCGGTGAGGTGCCGATCTATGGCATGGATTATAAGGATCAGCAAGACGAAGCCATGACCTGGCTAAGGCGATGGGGAAATCCCTACCCGATTGTCGGGGTGGATGAGGCCGGACGAGTTGGCATCAATTTTGGAGTCTACGGAGTTCCTGAAACGTACGTTATCGACAAGCATGGCGTGATCCGTTATAAGCAGATTGGGCCGTTGAATCCTGACACGGTCGCCAAGAAAATTATCCCACTTGTGAAGCAGCTTGAATCCGAATGAAATGGGTGATGCTCATCATATTGTGTGTGTCCGGGTCGGTGTGGGCCGGGGAAGCCAGGCCATTGGCCGATGATCCCGTCGCCGAGGCGCGACTCAAGCACCTCGCGGTCGAGCTTCGATGTCTGGTCTGTCAAAATCAAACCTTGGCCGACTCGAATGCTCCACTGGCGGAAGACCTGCGTCGGGAAGTCCGAGAGATGATCGCCAAGAATATGAGCGATCCGGAGATCATCGAGTTTCTTGTGTCGCGATACGGTGACTTTGTGCTGTATCGACCGCCGTTAAAAGCCACGACCACGCTGCTGTGGGTGGGACCGTTTGCCTTAATGGCGATCGGGGCGACGGCGCTGGTCATTACGTTGCGGCGCCGGTCACGTACCGTGATCGAAGTGTCGGTGACGGATGAAGAACATCGACGAGTTGAACAACTCTTGGCAGAAGGAGAGAAGCGATCATGACCGTGACATTCTGGGCGATTGTGTCCGCCATGACCGTATCCGTCCTGGGATTAATCGTGCGCCCGTTGTTGAAGCGGCCAGCGCAGCTGACCAATGAACAGGAAAAAACGTTGCCGGTGTATCGACAGCAATTCTCGGAGCTGGAACAAGATCTCACCAACGGGCTGCTGACGGATGACCAGTATCAGACGGCTCGGCATGAGCTGGAGCGCCGGGTGTTGGAGGAGACTGGCTCCACCGAAACATCATCGATGATGTCCGGAGGGCTCGTGAATATTCGGCTTGTCGCACTGTCGTTAGTGTTGGCCATTCCGGCAGCCAGTGGCGTGCTCTATTGGACATTGGGCAATCCAGCCGCGATGACGCACCCGACGGCGTCGTCGATGTCGGCTCAGAGCGGTGCCGACAATGAGCGCCAAATGACCGAGGGGCTCAATGCGATGGTCGACAAGCTCAAAAAGAAGTTGGAGCAGAATCCCAATGATGCCACAGGCTGGACCATGCTGGCGCGTTCTTATATGGCCATGGAGCGGTATGCCGATGCCGTTCCGACTTTCGAGAAGGCTCTCAAGCTGAATCCGAACAATGCGGATATGCTTGCTGATTATGCCGATGCACTTGCAGTTCACCAGGGACGGAAGCTCGAAGGCAAGCCGGAGACGTTGATCGAAAAGGCGTTGAAGGTTGACCCCAATCACGTGAAGGCTCTGATGCTGGCAGGCACCGTGGCCTACAATCGTAAGGATTTCGTCCTTGCCGTCAAAGATTGGGAACGGGCGCGCGCGAACTTGCCTCCAGATTCTGAACCGGAATTTACCGAGCAAATTTCGGCCGCTATCGACGACGCGAAACGGCGGATGGGTGGTGCTCCAATGATGGCAGCGGCGAATGCTCCTGCGGCGTCATCGGCTATGCCGGCTGATCATCCTCCGGTCAAAAAGACCGGTGCGTCGCGTGCGATTACCGGAAAAGTCGTGTTGGGCCCAACTATGTCCGGCAAAGGGTCACTTCCTGATACGCTCTTCGTATTTGCGAAGGATGTGGCCGGTCCACCAATGCCGGTGTCGATCGTGCGGGCATCGAAGAACGACTTACCCTTCACCTTCCGGCTCGATGACTCGACAAGTCCTATGCCGTCTCGAAAGCTATCGGATATCGATACGGTGGTCATCGTGGCCCGACTGTCAAAATCTGGACAAGCGATGCCTGGAAGTGGCGATCTGGAAGGGATGAGTCAGCCGATTAAGCCAGGGACGGAAAACATTACAGTTGTTATTGACCGAGAGCGCCCGTAGAGATTATGCCGTCCGGTAAATTTGTCGCTGAGTTGCACGGCGCTCGTTGAGTGATTTTTCATGGGAAATATCTTGACAGTGTGATGGGCCTCAGCTATATTCCGACCGCATTCTTCTAAGAGGCTCTGAGTAACGTCAAATAGATAACTATAACCACATCCTTATGATGTATTGTGTCCAGAAGTATTTTTTGAAGGACAGTCCATGCTGCCCATCATATACGGAAGGAGTATTACTGTGACCGTAAAGCATTTGGCGAAGTATGCCATGATTGTCTGCGGCCTGCTGCTGGCCGCACCAGTGCATGCGCAGTACCCTAGTGTTCCGAAAGAAACGTTCGAAGCACTGAACATTGATCGGTCCGTGAGTCCCAAGGAGTTTCATGAGGCGTTGACGAAGCGCTGGTTGGATCCAGGCAGAGGCGCGGGGAAGGGACAGTACGGCCAGTATTGGGAACCGGTCGCAATGAGTAAGTACTTCGACCCAATGTCGTTCTACAAGCCACCGTCATCGGTCAAGGAAGTCGCGACGCGCGAGCAGTGCGTGAAATGTCACACCGATGAGTCGCCTGGTTGGGTGGCGATGTGGAAAAGAAGCACGCATGCCAATCTGGACAAGATTCGCAAGCTGACCCCGAACGACGACACCTTCTATAAGAAAGCAAAGCTGGAAGAAGTCGAGGCAAACCTGCGCTCGATTGGTAAGCTCGGTCCAAAAGAGAACTTGAAGGAAGTCAGCTGCATCGATTGCCACGTGGGCATCAATACCAAGAATAAGGCTGACCATCGCGTGGACCTCAAGATGACTACCTCTGATGTCTGCGGCACCTGCCATCTACTGGAATATGCCGAGCGCGAGTCCGAGCGCGACACGATTTTATGGCCGAAGAACCAGTGGCCAAGAGGTCGTCCGTCACACGCGCTGGATTACAGGGCTAACGTTGAGACGGACATCTACGCCGGAATGTCGCAGCGCGAGATCGCTGACGGCTGCACCATGTGCCATACCAACCAGAATAAGTGCGACAACTGCCATACCAGGCATGAATTCTCTGTGGCCGACTCCCGCAAGCCTGAAGCCTGTGGTACCTGTCACAGCGGGGCCGATCACAACAACTATGAAGCCTACAACGCGTCGCAGCATGGGCTGGGCTACCAGGCTTCTAAGGCCAGATGGAATTTTAATGTACAGCTCAAGGATGCGGTTTTGAAGGGTGGACAGAAGTTCCCTACATGCCAGAGCTGTCATATGGAGTACCAGGGCAAATTCACCCACAACACAGTGCGTAAGGTTCGTTGGGCAAACTATCCATTTGTGCCTGGCATTAGAGAGCCTGTCTTTGGGGAATGGGGCATGAAGCGACTGGATGCGTGGGTCAAGACCTGCACAACGTGCCACTCAGAGAGCTTCGCGCGCGCATGGTTGGAGTTTATGGATAACGGCACGTCTCATGGACTTGATAAATATGATGAGGCGCACAACGTCGTTCATAAACAGTATGAGGCTAGACTCCTCACTGGTCAGAAGAACAACCGGCCTGCTCCTCCAGCACCGGCTAAGGCCTTGTTCGACCAGTTCTGGCAGATCTACTGGTCGAAGAACAATAGCCCTACAGCCATTGAGCTCAAACTGTTCGAGATGGCTGAGGACCACCTGGTGCAACTGCACGTAGCTCTGGCGCACCAATATCCAGGGTACACCTACACCGTTGGCTGGGCAGCCATGAACCGGGCGTATGTCGAAATCATGGACGAGGACACCAAGCTGAAGGAGAAGATGGTCCTGATGGAACGGGTGTCCAAGCTCGAACAGCAGACCAAGACGAGCAGCCTGCTGGATTTTGATACTACTGACGGGAAATTTACGCTCGGCAGTCTCGGTGGCGGCATGCTTCTGACCGGTACCCTCGCACTGGCCGGATGGAGCAGGCGCAAGAAGAACCAGCGGTGACCATAGACGCCGCGCCGACGATGGAAGCAGCGCTGACGCGGCCAAGTAGTAGAGTCCTCCCGTCGCTAGGAATAGTCCTAGTGGCGGGAGGACTTCTTTTACTTGGTTGGGTTGCATTTCTGTGGTTCGATCCAGGTCCAGCCCCGTATCACTATCGCTTGGTGGAAGAAGGCGGTGTTGATAAGTTCCCAAAGCTTGAACTAGGTCCGTGGTCTGACCTAAGCATTAGCAAGCAAGAGGTTCACGTAGAAGGAATGGAGGAACCGGTAGCTTCCGCCTATCTAGCTCGACGCGGAAATACAAGGCCCGTGATGCTCGCCTGGGAAAATCACGTCGGCGAACCAATGGTCTTTGTCGACAGTAAGCTCTCCGAGCTGTCCATACTGGCACCAGTGATTGCCAAGAATATGCCGAAAGACGCCACCATTCTGGCCTGGTGGGACACTTCGAGACAGATTCAACTATTGACCGGGTCAGAGACGGTCTTCACCTCCCATCTCAGTGAACCTCTTATCACGCCGACGCTCTGGCGGCCGAGAACCCAGGCTATCTCAAAATACGAACGAGACTTCTGGGGTTCTGCGCCAAGTGAAGAAGAGAAGCGCAAATTTCAACGTTTTGCTGACGCCCTACTGGCAGAGCCAGCAGAGGGTGCAGCGATCCTGCGTGAACTGACCGGCGGGCGTGAAGGCTATGTCGTGGTCCACATTTCGGACCTCTACAAACTTGGGATGATGCGCCCCGATGGCATCGGTGTGGCCTACAAAGACTTCACTGTGAAGGGGAGTGGGGATGTGCATGGACTCAACGTGATGGTGAAGCGTTGGCAAGGAGACAACAAGTTCACCTCCCATACGGTGCATGGGCTCTCGGAGACTAACGTGCGCGCCTACTTCCTCACAGATGAGAAAAGCACGAAGACCCTGCTCGCACAGATGCTGCCCATGACGACCTCGTTGATCCTCGAACTTAAACCCCTCCAGATGGTCTACAAAGAGGGCGGCTATTTGGTGTATAAGATTCCATCTGCACAACCAGCGAATAACTGATCTTTTGAGTGGCAGAAGACAGAAGTGGAAAGACGGTTATTGAAAATCTTCCACAGCCACGATAGAGTAATGCATACGTAATTGCTCAAGCAGGACCACGAATAGTTTTTCATTAGGAGAAAGGAGCTACCGTGAATCACTCCATGACGATCGCACTCGCCGCTACGGCGTTGTTCGCTGTCTTAGTCGGAACTGCTGCTGCTGAAGGCACATTTGAAGGCAGGAAGAAGTGTTATAACTGCCACAAGGGCGAAGGCGAGTCGTGGGACAAGACCCTTCATGCCAAGGCTATGGATTCGCTCAAAGCCACAAGAGGCAAGAAAAAAGACGAGGCCATGGTCAAGGCAAAGCTTGACCCTAAGAAGGATTACACCAAAGACAAAGATTGCGTGGGGTGCCACGTCACCGGCTGGGGGAAAGAGGGCGGTTACACGGTCGAAGAGCCGGAGAAGTTCGTGACCGGAGTAAGCTGTGAATCATGCCATGGAGCCGGCAGCGACTATCGTAAGATCCACCGGAAGGCCGGGGAGGCCTACGAAAAGTCCAAGAAGGAAACCCCTCGTGAATCCCTGGCTGAAGCCGGACAGGACTTTGAATTCGTCGAAAAGTGCAGCGCCTGTCACCTGAACTATGAAGGGTCTCCCTGGAAGGGTGCGAAGAAGCCCTATACGCCATTTACCCCAACCGTTGACAAGAAGTATTCGTTTGATTTCGAGAAGTATGTGCGAGATGACAAGGCGATGCACGCCCATTTCAAGCTTGAAGGGACGTTCACTGGCCCTCCAACTCCGAAATTCCACGAGGAATTCCAGAAGAACGCCAAGCCAGCAGTAAAGTCCGACAAGGCTGAGGAGGAATAATGTCAGGGAAGGCCGGTACGTTTATTGTCGGGGGAATGGTCGGCATCCTGTTGATCGCCGTGATCTTCGGGGGGGAAGCGGCTGTCTCTCAAACCGAGTTCTGCATCAGCTGCCATTCCGAAATTTATCCCTACGAGGAGTTGAAGAAGTCCTCTCACTGGGGGGCACTTGGCGCGGATCCTGGTTGCAAGGATTGCCACGTGCCTCAAGGTTTCAAGAACTTCCACAAAGCCATCTATACGCATGTGGTTGACGGGCTGCCCTTCCTCATTAAGGAATTCACCACCGACTACTCGACGGTGGAAAAATTCAATGAGCATCGCCCAGAAGCGGCCTTTCGGGCCAGGATGAAATTAAAAGAGTGGGATAGCCTCACGTGCAGGGCTTGCCACAAGAATGTGAAGGCGCCAGGAGCGTCAGCCAAGGCTGCGCATGCGAAAATGCAAACCGAAGGCGCCACGTGCATCGACTGCCATCAGAACCTGGTGCACAAGAAGGTTCCAGAGCACGATCTCAATGCCAGCTTGGCGCAGGACAAGCCGGTATTGAAGGTTGAAAAGAAGAAAAAAGACGATGATGAGGACGACAAGGATTAACGTCGTCTTCGTGTCATTGTAAAGAATGAACCGCCTTGTATCTGGGCAGCCAAGTGCAAGGCGGTTCTACTTTGTGCGTGTGTTAGAGGTATGAGTCCATACAGTCTTGCCGTGGTTGACCCGACAGTCTTCGCCGTACGCCTCCCTTGTTCAGAGTGACATACGCTATCGAGCTGCAAGGGCTGAACAACCTGCAAGGCTCTGAGCGGCATGAATATCATCTGTCCGTCGATGCATCACGTCGTTTGCTGAGGCCACGGTCCATTCTGGGTATGGAAATGGGGGCTGCCACAGACTCTGCGCTTGGCCTATCTCAAGGCAGTTTTCTAAGCTGGGTGGTCACCGAATCGACCATGCCATTCCAGAGCCTGACGGGTGGGGAAGCTCTTGTCCTACTTGCCTTGAGACAGGCCACATGCCTCGCGTCAAAAGTTGAGGGCTCTAGCAAGATGCTAAAAAAGTCCCTCAGCGGCGTTCCCGCATCGCTCAGAGGCTCAACATGCCGAAGTGTACACCTCGCCGCTTCGCTCACTAGGGCATTGCTGGATGGCCTTTTTGAGCCTCCTGCGGTTATTGTCCCACCTGTGCGGTACGTAAGATTTCGCGGGCATTTTATGGATACACTGAGTTTTTCCGCTGCCTGCTAATCTCTTTGCGTGGGCCTTTGGACAGGATTGTTAGGCCTTCAGAATCCTGTGCGAGAGAATATTCAAACACTGATACATCGCACTTCGTAGGTCATCAGTTCATCGTTGAAGAATCCCAACCTTGCCGTTGAGCCTCTCGATAAGACGCAATTCTTTACCCCACCTGGGCAGGGATCAGGCCAATTCTTAACCACAGGACGGCATCGTGATGATGCCCAAGAGTCCAGATTACCCTTGCGGTACTTGCTCTGAGGGAGATGCCAGAATATTAGAGGATTTTCAGTTGTAGCGATGTGTTTGATTCATGGAGAGACAAGAAGGGGGTGGCTTGCGCCACCCCCCAAAATCAGCCAATGACCTAAGAGTCACTTCTGATGCTACTTGTTATCGCGCACACACCAGACAAAGTTCTTGTTGATTTTGAAATCGTTGCCGATGATGCCATAGTCGAAGTTGACGTCCCACGCGCTAAACGAATAGTCTTCGTGCTCCGTCGACGTCCAATAGCCATGAAACTCGATGTTGGAGAATGGGTGGCCAGTTGGGAGGGCCGGGGGAGGATAGATCGTGTGATCCGCCAGGGTCTCCAACTCTTTGAGTGTGGGCAGGCGCCAGTCTTTCTTGCCACCGACGGTCTTTTTCGCACAGACACCGGCGGCACTTTTCCAAACCGTCATGGCTCGCGTCGGGATTACCTCCCAGACAAGCCCCGTCTCATTATCCAGTGCCCCTTCATTATTCATGGACTCTAGCACGGTGAACCGCGCGTTCTCCGACGTAGCCGCTTCAGCGGGGGTGGCTCCTGAGCCGAAACCAGCCAGCGCCAGGCATCCAACAGCCAGCCCAACAGCCCCGATGCCGCGCACCCAGTTGCTTCTTCTGCTTTTCATCTCGACCCTCCTGTATGTGAAGTTGTTGCACCGCCGGACTGCTGCGTGACCCACGACATCAGATCACACAGCGAGGGATGCTTGTTTAGGTTTGGAGAAGTGTTTTTGCGTAAGTTGGAAGCCGCCGAACGAGAAATGGCCGACCCTCCTGCCTGATTGCCGATGGTTGAAATTCGAAAATCGGCATAGGACATCTTCTCAGATCCGTGACACGTTAAGCGCATGCTTAATATCAGGAGACTCCGTGCTTTGTCAATACCTTCCGCAGAAGCAATCTGTTCTGCCAGCATGCACACAAAGACCGGGTACCATCAAGATCGTCTTACCACGAAGTTGTCTGAGAGATCTCCACAGCCACTCGGGTGCCCAAACGTAGCACGGGGAGGAAGAGGCTGCGCCTCTCCCTCCCCGTGCTACGTTACTCTGGTACGACCCGTTCCCGGTAGATTACTACAGCCCTTTGAACAGGGCAGGATTGGTTGGACCATCGATCTTCAGCAGGCCAAGGGCGCCTTTTTCGGTGCGGAAGAGCGAGTGGTCAACCGAAACAAACGTGCCGGGCATTTCGCCTTTAAATTCTCCTAGGGTTGCTTCACCTGGTGTCACCAGGGTGCTTTGGATATGCTCAAGTGGAGCTTTTGCCACGTTACCTGCGGGCCAGACCCGGTCTAACATCTCACCAATGACGTGCCACGAAGAATCAAAGTTGACTCCGGCATTGCCAAAGAACCATCGAGTGGTCTCTCCTACTTTGGATCGGAGCGGAACTTTGACCAGTGCGGTCATATGGCCATTATGCACGATATAAGACGCATCAGCGTCTTTCACCTTTTGCTCTGAATAAACCAGGGTATCGTTCTTCTTGCCATCCTTCATGTAGAATTCGCTCTGCATGACATAGAATTCTTTTTCGACAGGCTTCAGTCCACCAACCGGCTCAACTACGATCAAGCCGTACATGCCACTCAAAACATGTTGTATGCTGGATGGCGCTGCAGTGGAGGACTGATAGACAAAGACGCCTTGGTTGGCGGCTTTAAATGTGATCTGAGCTTCCTTCCCGGGCTCCGCATTCACCAAGGCTGCTCCTCCACTGACCTTCGTGAAGTCAAGATTGTGGCTCTGCTTGCTGCCGCTCTTATTCTTCAAGCGGATTTCAACCGTATCGCCCACCATGACGCGAATCATCGGCCCTGGCACCATTCCATTAATACCCCAGAACTCATAATTATTGTCGTCGCTAATCGGACCCACCCACTCGGACGCTTCCAGGTTGACCACGACGGTTGCGGGCTGGGTTCGCGTGATGGGAGCGGGGACATTGGGTGCCTTCGTGAGTTGGGCCTGGATGGTCTCCGCTGACACCACGCCTGCATTGATGGCCAGACACGGATCCATGACCAATGCGGGGATCACTCCGGCATGACGCATGTTATGCAATAAACTCTTGGGCATGACGACTCCTTTAATTTTGTATGACTCTGCCGGCCATCATCCTGATCACCTGCCTGCAGAGTTCTTCAGGCCATTGTAATTGGCCTAGTGGGCTGGATCCTCTCCTCTACCTTTAGTCTACCTTCAGCAGACCAAGGGCGCCTTGTTTCTGTCGATCCTTCACTGGGTCAACGAAAGTATAGGTGCCCGCCTTGACTTTAAATTCGACCATGACAGCGCCACCTGCAGGAACCTTGGCAACCTTGACATTCTCCGCCGGTGCTGCGTTCAAAGAACCCTCGGTGTACACTCTGTCGAACGGCTGTTCGAGGAGCTGAAAAGAGTCGACAAAGTTGGGTCCTGGGTTGGTGAAGAAAATCCGAACGGTTTCTCCGGCCTTGGCTCGAAGAGGAGTTTTGACCATCGAGCTTACATGGCCGTTATAGACGACATGGGAGGGGCGCTCGTCTAACCCATTTTCGTACGAAAACTCCAAGGTATCGCCCTTGGAGTAGCCCTCTTTTGTGTAAAACTCGCTTTCCGTGATCTGGAATTCTTTATCGACAGGCTTCAGCCCACCCGCTGGCTCAACGATGATTGTCCCGTACATGCCATTCGCAACGTGCTCAGGAATGGATGGTGATGCGGTGGCGCAGTGATACAAAAAGATGCCAGGGATGATCATCTTGAACTTTCCCCCGCTCTCCTGCCCCGGCTCGCTATTGAGCAGGCTTGCTCCGCCGCCTGGTCCTGTGATCGCATGGAAGTCAATATTGTGAGATTCCTTGCTGTCCTTATTGTTCTTCATGCGGATTTCAACCGTATCGCCCACCATGACGCGGATCATGGGCCCTGGCACGCTCTTATTAAAACCCCAGAACTCATAATTGTTATCGTCGCTTAGCGGAGCGGTCCACTCATCCGCTGTCAGGTTGACCACAATGTTGGCGGGCTCGGTTCGTTTGATGGGAGGGGGAACATTGGGTGCGAATCCCAGTTGGGCCTTGATGGTCTCCGCCGACACCACGCCTGCATTGATGCCGAGATAGGGAGTCATGATAAATGCGCCCACCAATCCGGCGGTGCGCACATAACGGGAAAAACTAATAGACATGGTGCCTCCTTTGATTTTGGACTGCCCTGATAGTTTCTTCTCTCATGCGAAGTGGGACGAACCGAATGGTTTCAGCCCCGGTTCAGGGCATTGTCGATACCCGCCTGCTCAAGGTTTGTAACACGAGTGGTCGTGCGGCTTGCCCCCGTTCGAGAACATGTTCTCAAACGCCATCACATGCCAGATCTGCTCTTCTGTCAGGCTGTTCTTAAAGCCTTTCATTTTCGTCTTCGCGATACCTTCCGATATCCGCCAGAACCAGAAACTATCGGACCAACGGCAGATATTTTTAGGATCGCGCATGTCCCGCGCACCTTTTTTTACGGGTTGACCGTCCTTGCCATGGCAGCTGCCACAGTTGACGTTCGGATTCACGTCGCCCTTGTAAATCTGCTCTCCCTCTTCGATAGCCTTGGGATCCGTCCACCCTCCAGCCGGCATATGTTTGTCCGCGTACTCGGCTGGAACCGGGGGCAATGGGGGCTCATCTTCAGCGAAAGCCATGCCTCCTGAAAGAATCAGAGCGCTCCCCATCATCATGACCGCCATGCCGAAATTCCTTCCCGCCATTCCTGCCTCCTTATTTTTCTAAATTAGTGAGTCTGGTCTATCGACGAGGTCCTGTCTCTATGGGCCACCACATCAAAAAAATATACCAACCCTACCACGACGATGGCAACAGAGACCATCCAGGCACAACCACACGCCGGGAAAGTTGTCTACCATGTCACCGTTCACTCAAACCACGCAAGGCCATGTAACATAACAAATTACCTAGTGTCAAGCGGTCGCACCACTCTTCTGCGTGAACTCAATTTTGAAATGCCCTTTGATGCTTCTACAGGTGACTCCGGTTGGTCAT
This sequence comes from Nitrospiraceae bacterium, assembly GCA_052387595.1. Taxonomy (GTDB): domain Bacteria; phylum Nitrospirota; class Nitrospiria; order Nitrospirales; family Nitrospiraceae; genus Nitrospira_D. Next base: position 92,482 of record JBQTJA010000001.1, read on the forward strand.
ATTGAGACGATGCGGGCATGGACCGACCGGAGTATCCGAAGGACATGCGGGCCTGCCTCGAATCCATGCCCCAGAGCCGATGGCCCGCCGGTTTCATAAGTTCGAAGTGTTCAGGGCAGTCCGCAGGGCTCAACTCCACGCGCGATGTGTTTGACTGAAAAGGTCAGTAACGCGTGCATGTGGTGACATTGCAGCGGCCTGGTCCGGCAGTCCCGTTTGCGCACCGGATGCATTGACAACCTCGGCGACCTCCGTGCAAGATGAAGCACACGGGATTGCGCCGAATCAGCTGTGTGCCATTCTCTGTCAGCCGATCGGTGGATCGCCGTGATGATTCGTCTGGTTCATACACAGGGGCAGTAAACACGAGGGACGCATCAGATGACGAAGGGTACGGTCTTGTGTCGAGTCGGTTGGTTTTCAATGATGATTGTCGCGGGCGTCGTTTTGGCCGGTTGCGACAGCACGGTACGGCAAATCGGCAAGCCGACGGAGTCGTCGCCTGTCGTCCAGGCGGAGAGCCGGGAGAAGCATGCTGACCGCACCTATGGCTTTACCGTCAAATATTCTCCAAAAGATTATGTGCTTCTCACGGAAGGTCCCATCCAGACCACCACGCAGCCGCAGGCGGTCCAGCGCGTACGTTTTCAACGGAAAGACATCGCGACCGGCCAGGTTGCAGGCCATGAACCTCCAGGATTGACTATCAGTGTGTTTGAGCGATCGCCGGAACGCTTGCTGCACGAGTGGCTCGACTCAGCCGGACTGCTGCCTCCCGGCAGCGAGATTTCTTCGGTTCGACTGACAGGCGTGAAGGAAGGGTTGAGAGTGACCCTCAGACAGCAACCTGCGCCTAACGAGTTCGTCTATCTCGCGAACGATCAGTATGTGTACGGTCTTGTCCCTTATGGCGCCAAGGGCGGGAAAATGCTGCGATCATTCCGCCTGCTCCCGGATTCCACACGGGCTCATATGCGCCATTGATCCGAGCGTGCAGAGGAAGGTTCCGGACGATCCGAACGCGACGTGAATAGCCGGGCATCCGCCAGCTCTCAGGCTCTATTTCTAGCGCACATTCTATTGAGAATTCGCCAGTTGCCAGGTGAGCGCGAGGACATACCGTGCGATGTTCCGCAAAATTTCCGGATTGATCGTGTCGGCGGTGTCGGTAG
>JBQTJA010000002.1:0-7772 GCA_052387595.1 Nitrospiraceae bacterium
GGTGCGCAGGACCCGATTGCCATGGCGGAAGCCATGAACTATGCGGTTCAGGCCGGTCGTCTGGCCTACAAGGCCGGTCGCATTCCCAGGAAACTCTATGCGACGGCCAGCAGCCCGATCGAAGGAATGCTCTGAAAACAGTGCTGAGGACTGAGTACTGAGCGCTGAGGTTGGCCAACATGAGAAGAATGAGGCCGGATAGGGGCGGGGCGGTATTCTTGATTGACTCAGTATTCAGTCCTTTGACCTCAGTCCTTCAGTGATGCCCCCAGTACGCTTTCGTCTGCTTCTTGTTACTGATCGACACCTGGTCCGGGGACGTTCCCTCTCCGCAGTACTCAGTCAAGCGATCATGGCTGGTGTGCCGGCTATTCAACTTCGAGAACGGGATTTGCCTACTGGTGAGTTGCTCCCGCTGGCACAGGAGATTCAATCGCTGACCGTACCGCACGCCGTTCCGTTGATCCTCAATGATCGTGTCGATCTCGCGTTGGCGCTGAACTTGGACGGTGTGCATCTTCGTGCCAACAGCTTTCCGGTCTCCGTGGTCCGGCGGCTCATTGGGCCCAATCGATTGATCGGGATTTCCACGCATTCCGTTGAAGATGTTCGACGAGCGAATCATGACGGAGCCGACTACATCATCTTCGGGCCGATTTACGATACTCCGTCGAAGCGTTCATTCGGCGCTCCGCTCGGACTCGATGTTCTTGCCGATGTCTGTCGCAACTCGATGGTCCCCATTTTTGCCATCGGAGGCATCACACGTGAACGGGTGCGCGACGTGCGTCAAGCCGGGGCCCATGGAGTCGCCGTGATCGGCGCGCTGCTCACCTGTGCCGATATCAGTGGCGCCGTGCGCGAATTCAGCGATGCGCTGCAGGTATGACACGTTGTCAGGTCACGTGGCCTGTCTTGCGTAGAATCCCCTGTTGCAGTTGACCACCTCTAGGTCGGGTGTTAGAATCCGATCACACGCGTGATCCACGCACTGATTCGACGTTGCGTCCGATTCTTGTTGTGCCGAAATGGCGTCTAGCAAAGATCAGCGCGGTCGGCTCCGGTCCCTCCGAGATTCCGTCAAGAAGATTACGAAGCGGTTGTCCGAGGGGAATGGGGAGATGATTCACAAGAACGACGAACACAGTCGTGAAGTCGATAAGCTTCGCGTTCAGATTCAGTCGATGGAAGAAGAAATCCGTCGGCTGTATCAGTCCCGCCATCAACTCGATCAGGCGACCAAGCACAACGAAAAACTTGTGGCGACGCTGCAGGAGGCGAAGGCTCAGATCGAGGCCCTGCGGGCCGAAGTCGAGAAGCTGACAGCGCCACCGTCGGCCTACGCCATCTTTTCCAGCCTGAACGAGGATGGCACGGGCAACGTGTATGTATCGGGACGGAAAATGAAGGTTAGCCTGCACCCCTCGATTAAGAGCACTGAGTTGCGGAAGGGCCGAGAAGTTGTTCTAAATGAAGCGCTCAACGTGATTGAGGTGAAGGGGTTCGACAGCCAGGGGGAGGTTGTTCGACTCAAGGACGTGCTGGAGGGGGGACGAGCCTTGGTCACTCTCCATTTCGACGAGGAGAAGGTGGCTGAGCTCGGTGATCCATTGCTCTCTGAACGGCTGAGTGTAGGTGACCACCTCCTCTATGATCTCCGTTCCGGGTATGTCATTGAGAAGTTGCCGAAGTCCGAAGCGGAAGAGCTGGTATTAGAAGAGGTTCCGGATGTCGACTATGAGCATATCGGTGGCCTACAGAAGGAATTGGAACAAGTCCGTGATGCGGTCGAGCTTCCGTTCCTGCACCCGCACGTATTCTCTGAATATAAGCTCAGCGCACCGAAGGGGGTGTTGCTCTATGGCCCACCCGGTTGTGGGAAGACGCTGATTGCGAAAGCCGTGGCCAACTCGATCGCGAAGAAATTGGGCCATCGAGCCGGCAAAGAGATTCGCAGTTACTTTCTGCACGTCAAAGGCCCGGAGCTCCTGAATAAATATGTGGGTGAATCAGAACGCCAGGTGCGCGAGGTCTTCAAAAAGGCTAAGGAGCGTGCCGATGATGGCCATCCGGTGATCGTCTTTTTTGATGAAATGGATGCGCTTTTCAGGACTCGTGGGACTGGTGTGTCCTCGGATATCGAATCGACCATTGTGCCGCAGTTTCTCTCTGAGATTGACGGGGTTGAACGATTGCGCAACGTCATCGTCATTGGGGCAAGCAATCGCCAGGATTTGATCGATCCGGCAGTGCTTCGCGCCGGGCGATTGGATGTCAAAGTCAAAGTGGGACGACCAGATGCCACGGCTGCCAAGGACATTTTCTCGAAGTACATCTCAACGGATCTCCCGTTTGCCGCCGAAGACCTGGAACGGCATGGAGGTGATCGACAGGCGCTCGTGGATCGATTGACGGCGTTGACAGTCGAGACGATGTACGCCGCCAGTGAGGAAAACAAGTTCATCGAAGTGACCTACGCCAATGGTGAAAAGGAAGTGCTGTACTTTAAGGACTTCGCCAGTGGCGCCTTGATCGAAGGCATTGTCTCACGCGCGAAAAAATTTGCCGTGAAGCGCGTGATCGCGCAAGAGGGAGCCGGCCTGCGCTCGGACGACTTGATCCGCGCCATCCGTGAGGAGTTCAAGGAACACGAAGATCTCCCCAACACGACCAATCCGGACGATTGGGCAAAAGTCGCCGGAAAGAAGGGCGAGAAAATCATTCATCTCCGGACCATCAGCGGTGGACCTGCCGAACATCGGCAGATTGAAACCGTCAATACCGGCCACTATCTCTAGCGAAGCTATGCCAGACCATACCTCCACGAATCGCTTGCGCGTGCTTGGCACTGAAACCGAGTTCGGCATTACATCAAAAGATCCATCCGCGATGGACCCTGTGTCAGGCTCTTTCGCCGTCATTGGACATTACCCGGGATTGCCGGCTCCAAGGGCGCTCTGGGATTACGAGCACGAAAATCCCCTCGTGGATGCCCGTGGATTTGAAGTCGACGGTGAGCGAGAGCGCCCCAATCCAGACTATAACCGGCAGCTGAACAAGGTTCTGGCGAACGGCGGACGGTTATATGTCGATGGCGCTCATCCGGAATACTCGACACCGGAGTGCTCGAATGCCCGGGAGGTGGTGGCATTCGAACGAGTCGGGGAGCGTATTCTCGCCCAATGTCTTCAGGAACTGGCTCGGGTGAGAGGGAGCGAACAGTATGTCCTCTACAAGAATAATTCCGACGGCAAGGGCAACAGCTACGGGTACCATGAAAATTATTTAGTCTCGCGGGCCGTGTCGTTCGACCGGATTGCTCGGGTGTTGACGCCGTTTTTCGTCACACGACCGATCTTTGCCGGAGCAGGAAAAGTTGGAGCTGAAAATCAGTCCAGCCCGGCGGAATATCAAATCTCGCAACGCGCTGACTTTTTCGAATGTCTTATGGACCTCAATACGATGGTCAAACGCCCGATTATCAACACGCGGGACGAACCGCATGCCGATGCTGCGAGGTTCCGGAGACTTCATGTCATCACGGGCGATGCCAATATGGCGGAACTTTCCACCTATTTGAAGGTGGGAACATTGGATATTGTCTTGGATTTGCTGGAATCAGGGGCCGATCTGCCCCAACTGGAACTGGACGAACCGGGTCGTGTGTTCAAGCAGGTGTCGCGCGACCTGGAAGTGAAGGAAACCCTGAAGCTGGCCGGTGGAAGGCCTACCACGGCTCTTGCCGTCCAGCAAGCGTACCTGGGTGCCGCCAAGAAATTTTATGCCTCGCAGGCTCACAGTCCTACCATTTATGATGTCTTACATCGCTGGGAGGAGGTCCTGGACCAGCTTGATCGCGATCCGCGGCTGTTGGTCAACTCGTTGGATTGGGTTGCCAAGCGGCATATGATTGAGTCCTACATGGAGCGTAAAGGCTGTGGGTGGGATGATCCGCGAATGAAGCTGATGGATCTCCAATACCATGACGTCCGTCCGGAGAAGGGATTATTTTATACCCTGGAACGCAGTCGCCTCATCGAACGGATTGTTGAGGAAGATGAGATTCAGCGTGCTGAATTAAGCCCTCCGACTGGAACGAGGGCCTATTTTCGTGGGCGCTGTGTCAGTAAGTTTGCGAAGGCGCTCTATGGGGCCAGTTGGACATCAGTGCTGTTCGACGTCGGCAATACGACAATCAAAAAAGTGCCGCTGATGGATCCTCATCGAGGGACGCAGGCGTTGACGAGGGACTTGCTTGATACAACCGATTCAGTTGATGCCTTGATTGAGAAACTCAAGGTTTAACGAAGGGTGGTTGGAAAATTACGATGAAGCTGCCCTATCTCCCTGACCACGACGGCTCCAGTTTTTTTGACTTCGTCTCGACACATCATCCCGAGTTGGCATTGCGGAGCCACGGCATGGCGGCCATTCCCGACCAGGTGCGCGCTGTTGGACCGGTCGCTGTGCCTTCTGCCACAACCGTGCTGGCTCTCAAGTATCAGCAGGGGGTGGTGATTGCCGGAGACCGCCGAGCCACGGAAGGCTTTCAGATCGCGGATCGCCGAATCGAAAAGGTCTTCAAGATCGACGATTGGTCGGCCATGGCGATCGCGGGGGCGGCCGGGCCTTGCATCGAGATGGCCAAGCTATTGCAGACCGAGTTGGAGCATTACGAAAAACTGGAAGGCATGCCGCTCTCCTGTGAAGGAAAGGCTAATAAGCTTGGCCAGATGGTCAAGGCGAATCTTCCGATGGTGTTTCAGGGACTGGTCGTCATGCCGCTGTATGTTGGGTATGACGTGAATCGCGGCGAGGGCCGCATCTTCAAGTACGACATCACCGGCGGGAGGTACGAAGAGTCCGATTACCATGCGATCGGTTCCGGTGGGAAAGATGCCCGCAACACGATGCGCGAACATTTTAAACGGCAACTCTCCGAGGGGGACGCGATCAAATTAGCCTTGTTGGCGCTCTATAATGCCGCGGATGACGACGTTGGGACCGGCGGACCTGACCTCGTGCGGGGCATTTATCCCACGGCGAAGGTCGTGACGGCCCAAGGCATCGCCGATGTATCCGACGACACGCTGCGTGCCGTGTGCAATGATGTGATGGCCGCACGCCGTTCACGGGAGACGTAATCATGCCGATGCCCTACTACGTGTCCCCTGAGCAGATGATGCAGGATAAGGCGGAGTATGCCAAGAAGGGGATTGCCAAAGGCCGCTCGATTATCGCGATGGAGTATGTCGATGGCATTCTGTTGACGGCGGATAATCCGAGCGCCTCGCTGCACAAGGTGTCAGAAATCTACGACAACATTGCGTTTGCGGGAGCAGGCAAGTACAGCGAGTTCGAGAACCTTCGAAAGGCGGGAATCCGTCACGCTGACCTCAAAGGGTTCATGTACAGCCGCGAAGACGTCACGGGCCGCTCTCTGGCGAACGGGTATTCTCAAAGCCTGGGGACCGTATTCAGTCAGGAAATGAAGCCGCTTGAGGTGGAGATCCTGGTAGTGCAGGCCGGTGCCAACCATCACCCGAATGAGATCTATCGTATTTCGTTTGACGGCAGTATCATCGACGAGAAGAACTTTGCGGTGATCGGCGGCAAGTCTGAGGCGGTGCAAACCCTGTTGAAGGAAAACAGTCTCAGTCAGGCGCCGCCATTGGACACAGCGTTGAAGCTGTGTGTCACAGCGCTGGAGCAGACGGCCAATCAAAAACTGCAGCCGGAAGGGTTGGAAGTCGCGGTCTTGGACCGAACTCGTGCCGGCCGAAAGTTTCGCCGGGTATCGATTGCCGATGTTCGACTCATCCTCTCTCCCTGACCTCTGCCTTTCGTAGAGGCTTCCTTTGTTGCAGATCCGCAAAGCGGCGTATACTCTGTCTGAAGGCCATTCATGATATCTGGCGGTTCTATGAAGCAACGGATATACGGCCTCGAGAACGAATACGGCCTCATTTTTTCCCCCAACGGCCGTATCTATCTTCCCATGGAAAAGGTCTTGGGGTACATCTTTGAAGGACTGATTCCCAACAGCTGGCCATCGAACGCATTCTTGGTCAACGGGGCGCGATTCTATCAAGACACCGGTTGTCATCCAGAATATTCGACTCCAGAGTGTGACAACATCCTGGACCTCGTGATCCACGATAAAGCGGGGGAGCGATTGTTGGAGGCCTGTTTGCCGGCTGCCGAAGAACGGCTCCGAGAGGAAGGGCTGTCCGGGGAGATCTACATTTTTAAGAATAATACGGATTCTCTGGGGAATACCTACGGATGCCACGAGAATTTCCTCATGCGGCGCGATGTCGATTTCTGGAAAGTCACCGAACAATTGATCCCGTTTTTCGTGACCCGGCAGGTGTTCAGCGGGGCGGGCAAAGTATTAAAAGTATCTGGTAAGCCGCAGTATTTCATTTCTCAGCGCGCACAGCATATTCACGAGAAGACGTCCTCGTCGACGACGTCTTCCCGGAGCATCATCAATACACGCGATGAGCCCCATTCGGACGCCGAACGCTATCGGCGCCTCCATATCATTGTCGGGGATTCCAACATGTCCGAGTACGCGACGTACCTCAAGGTAGGGACGGCTGCGCTCGTCTTGTCGATGATCGAAGAGGGATACACGGTTCATGGGTTAGAACTCGAAGATCCTGTCAAGGCGATTCGAGAGGTCTCGCGGGATCCGACCCTGAAGAAAAAGGTCAAGCTCGATGATGGGCGGCAGATGACCGCCATTGAAATTCAGCTGGCGTACCTTAAGCGGGCCCGGGAGTATCTGAACCAACAGGCGCACGAACCCATCTTGGATGATGTGTACGATAAGTGGGAACGGATGCTCCAGCAGCTGGAAGAAGATCCGATGCAACTTATCCATCAGGTCGATTGGATTACAAAAAGACATCTCATCCAATCCTACGTGGACAAGAAGAATTGTGGGTGGGACGACCCGAGAGTCTTTCTCCTGGATTTGCAGTTCCATGACGTGAAGCGGACGCGAGGGTTGTATTACCTGATGGAGTCTCGAGGGCTCATCGAACGCGTTGCCGAAGAGGAGGCGGTCCAGCGGGCCATGTCCACTCCACCGCAGACGACCAGGGCTAAGGTTCGTGGGGACTTTATCCGGTTCGCGCGAGCCAAGAATCGATCCTATACGGTAGACTGGACGTATCTGAAGCTGAATGGGTATTGGGAGGAAACGATTCTGTGTATGGACCCCTTCAGTGCAGTGAATCGGCGGGTAGAAGAATTGATCTCACAAGTATCTGGAGGGCGGTTCTACCGATGAGGCATCTGCGTGCGTGGAATCATGGACCAGGCGTGCTGTCAGCACGGTTGGTGCTCGGTGCGGTTGTTCTGCTCACCGGGCATTTCGTATTTCCCATCCATCCTGGTTCATTGCCGCCGGCTTATGGGGCTGATGGTTACTATAGTGGGAAACAAGGACACATTGTCGTGGTCAAAGTGCCGACCGATGATGCAGTTGCCCAACTACAGGGGAAGTTCCTAGGTCGCTCCATTCGGTTCTTCCCTGATCCACGACTGGAAGAGCCGAAGGGATTTGTGGGGTTGCTCGGCATCGACCTGCAGGACGAGCCGGGAAGCCACGAACTGACCGTCGAGGCACTACCTGATAGCGAAACGTGTGACGTGACTCTCCAGATTGTGCCTCGACGGTCAGTTCGTGGCTTCCCGGCTCGTCCTGCAGGTCGATGCCGAGCAACCCCACAAATCCCTTCGGCTCTTCCAGTCGTGGATCA
>JBQTJA010000003.1:0-144861 GCA_052387595.1 Nitrospiraceae bacterium
ATTCACCTTTGGCCAGCGGGACTTCCTGAAACCCGCCGTCCGGCCATTGGAACTGTCCTGCCTCATCGACAAGCACGATAAAGGGATCGGCCTCATGCGCTTGTCCCCGGAACCAGTACCAGCCAGGCTGAGTCGGCCCGTTCGTGCTCCAACGATAGGTCGGCATCAGTGTCTCCCGAACGCTCCGTGATTGCGGCATTCCTTCTCCTCGTCACTTTTTGATACAGTCTGCTCCATCACGTTCACGAACCTATCACGTCATGCCCATACTTCCAATAGAAGATGTCCTGCCATCAATCCGTGAAGCATTGAACGCCGGTCCCAATGTGCTGCTCATGGCTCCTCCCGGCGCCGGGAAAACTACTCACGTTCCACTCGCGCTTCTCGAGTTGCCTTGGTTATCGAACAGGAAACTTCTGATATTGGAGCCACGGCGGCTCGCCGCACGAGCTGCCGCTCACCGGATGGCCGGCCTGCTGCGCGAGCCTGTCGGGGAAACCATCGGCTATCGGATGCGGCTGGACACGAAGATCGGGCCGAGGACTAAAATCGAGGTCGTCACCGAGGGAGTGCTGACGCGGCTGCTCCAAGAGGATCCATCGCTCGATGCCTACGGCATGGTGGTGTTCGATGAATTTCATGAACGAAGCCTTCAAGCCGACCTGGGACTTGCTCTCTGTCTTGAAGCTCAACGTCTCTTTCGCCCAGACCTTCGCCTCTTGGTGATGTCGGCGACCCTCAACTGCGGCCCAGTCAGCGAACTGATGGGTCATGCGTCGCTGATTACCTGCGAAGGCCGGCTGTTTCCCGTCGAAACCCGATACCTCGATCGCGCTGTTTCCGGACGACTTGATCATGCCGTGGTGCAGCACATTCGACGATCATTGGCGAACGATAACGGCAGCTTGTTGGTCTTTCTTCCAGGAATGGGGGATATCCGCCGGGTCGAGCGGACGCTGTTGGATGCCAAACTGGGACCATCGATACAGATCGCACCATTGCACGGTGAGCTTCCGCAAGACATGCAAGACGCGGCGATTCGACCAGCCGTTCCTGGATCACGAAAAATCGTGCTCGCCACGTCGATCGCCGAAACCAGCTTGACCATCGAAGGGGTGCGCGTAGTCATCGATGCAGGCTGGCTCCGCATTCCCCGGTTCGATCCTCGCTCCGGTCTGACTCGCTTGGAGACCATTCGCGTCACACGAGATTCCGCTGAGCAACGCCGTGGCAGAGCGGGCCGCCTTGAACCAGGCATCTGTTACCGACTGTGGACCGAAAAGGAGCAGGCCTCACTTGCAGTCCATCGTCCACCGGAAATTCTCGATGCAGACTTAGCCCCGCTGATATTGGATCTCGCCCAGTGGGGCGCGCGGAGTCCGGACGAATTGTCCTGGCTCACTCCGCCGCCGCCTGGTGCGGTCGCTCAAGCCAAAGACTTGCTCATCCAGCTCAACGCCTTCTCAGCGGACGAGCGCCTGACAGATCATGGCCGGCAAATGGCCGAGCTTCCGCTGCATCCTCGCTTGGCGCATATGCTGATCAGCGCCATCCCACTGAGGCTCGCTGATCGGGCGTGCGAGGTGGCGGCGCTGTTGAGTGAACGTGACGTTCTGCAGGGACCGTCGGCAAACCAGACTGTGGATCTGCGTGTCAGACTGGATGTGCTTCAGGGTGAGTATGATTCCAGCAGCCAGGCAGTCAATCGAGCCGCAGTCGAACGCGTGAGGCGAACGGCTCAAATCTGGCGACGACAGCTCAAGAGGCTGTCCGGGACGATCAACGATGACAGACACAACCACCCGTATGCGGCTGGTCTTTTGCTCGCGCTGGCCTATCCCGATCGGATCGCGCAGCGGCAACCCGGTGAGACTGCCGGCTACCGACTGGTGAACGGGCGAGGTGCTCGGTTCAGAAGACCTGATCCCCTTGCGACGGAACCCTTCCTTGTCATTGCGGATTTGGATGGAGGCGCCCAGTGGGCCGATATTAACCTTGCCGCTCCGATCACGTGCGAGGCCATCGAATCGTTGTACCAGGAGCAGGTAATTGAAGAAGAATTGGTTGTCTGGGATGAGCGTATTAGTGCTGCTCGAGCCTCATGCCGTCGCAGCCTCGGATCTGTCATTCTTTCAGATGACGCCCTCTCAAAACCAGATGAGCAGTCCTTACTTCATGCGCTTTTACAAGGAATAGGCAAAGCAGGGATTCATATATTAAATATTTCGCCTGAGCTTCAACAGTGGCGATCTCGAGTCATATGGGTTCACCGCATCGAAGCTCCTCACTCAGACTGGCCAGACCTTTCCGACAAGGCGTTACTGACGACGGTGGATCAGTGGCTAGGGCCTTACCTCGCCGGAATCACGACACTTGATCGTGTGAAACGGTTGGATTTGACCGTGCCATTGCATGCCTTGCTTACGCGCGAACAGCAACGGCGTCTCGACAGGATGGCCCCAACTCACATCACCGTACCGAGCGGCTCTCATCTCCGCGTCGTCTATGATCAGCCAGATCTCCCGGTTCTTGCCGTACGACTACAAGAGATGTTCGGTTGTCAAGAGACGCCACGGGTGGCAGACGGAAAGATTCCCGTGATGCTGCACCTCTTGTCCCCAGCCAAACGGCCAGTGCAGGTGACACAAGATCTCGCCGGCTTCTGGAAGCGAGCCTATCCAGATGTTCGGAAGGAGTTACGAGGTCGGTATCCGAAGCACCCTTGGCCGGAGGATCCGCTGAGCGCCACCCCAACGGCAAAAGCAAAACGACGGGCTCCATGATCTGCGTATCTTGGCAGGCCGTGAAGGGAACAGGTACTGCTGAAGTCCACGGGCGTATGGAGCGTCATCCCCTACGACGATGGTCCTCCCAGACTCGAAATGCTGTAAGATCCTGTGCGATACTGTGGAGTAGCAACGCCAGCACTGCCGCATCGTCAATCAATCCAATCCCTGGGATAAAGTCCGGAATCATATCGACAGGACTCAAGACATAGAGCAGGGCTGTCGCCAGTGACACAAGCGTGCGCACCGAGAGGCCTCGATAGCTCCCCTCCTTCCAGGCGTTGAGGAGGCGAACCAAGAGTGGAAGGTCGGACCAAAGACGACCGATCATGCGCAGTGACTCAAAGAACCTCATCGATACCTTCATCTTTTTCTCCTTGATGACTGTCCCTGTCTCACAAATCGGTGGTCCCATTCAGCATACCAAGGGGCATCAATTTTAGGAAGTCCTGTTCAAGAGGCCGTGCAATCATTCTCCCAGGACACGATGAAACTCGGTCATCGCGGCCACGATACCTCCAGGGAATTGTTGGATCCGGCTCCCCAAGATCATCATCATATCTCTGCCTAAGACCGATTCCAACTCGACTAGACGTTCAAGGCCGATGCGCCCACCGACCCCAGGCAGCATCGATCTGAGACACCCCCAGGATTGCCGTCCGTGCTCTGCAACCAAGCAACAATCTTGTTGCGACATTGGATAGTCGGAACCAAATGCCGGATAGATGCTCACATCCGAGCCGATTAATCGAGGCAGAAGCCCATAGACAACAGGAGCAGCGAGTCCACCCCTGCCTTGATCAACCAATGTGCCAAGCATGGACGGATGGCTTGCAATCGGCAGAGCAATTTCATCGTCTGACCGAAGCGTTCTCATGGCATCGAAGCCGGTCAAGCCGGGCGCGACCAAGAGGCCTGATGCACCCAGGGTCTTCGCCAGGGCTGCTCGCTGACGCATCGTATCCAAGGATCCACTGACGTGCGCAAAATACAGGCAAGGCCTTCCGCGCCGAATGCTTGCTTGCACAACGGCTTCGGCACAACGAGCCACGCGTTCTTCAAAGGGACACCATCGTTGATCGACCAGGCTCTGGTCGTCCTTGATTATATCGACGCCGCCCTCGACAAATTGAATGGCCAACTCGGCAAGCTCCTGAGGAGTGCGGCCTAAGGGCTTCAGGACCGCGCAGAGGAGTGGGCGACGGGACACGCCAACCGCTTGCCTGAGTCCATCGATCCCAAATCGTGGCCCTGGCCAGGAAGAGAGCAGCCCGTTCGTCATCGTGAAGGACAGCAACGTGACGTCTCCACGAAGACTGCTGGTCCCAAACAAGACGTTGAGCAAATCACTGCACTCGCCGCTGAGCAGGTCGCCACGGAAACGGATCGTGGCGTGATATCGACCGCCGACAGTTGCCCGCAGATCTTCCAGTTGTCCTAGAATCGTGGATTGGAGCGAAGGTGGAAGGAGATTGCTCTCGGCTTCAATGGTCTGATCAATACAGATACGCTCCGCTGTGCGTTGAGCCAGTGCCTCAGGCCCATCGACCGCGTAAATCGCCGTGAGGCACTCCGAAGAATCATGGACCGCGAGACTCATAGACGATGCCTCAAGCTATACGCGATCCTGCATCGGCATCGTAAGCATGATCCCCATCAACGCTTCACCAAAAATTAGTCCGGCAGCAGCGCCTCACTAGACGAAGCCGTGGTTTGAACGACGTTGTTTTCGAGGGTGTTCGACTCATGGAAGAACCGTAGAATCGCCCTGGAAGCGACGGCCGCAGGAATAGACACAGACCGGGTCATGCCGGCGAACAAACCGAGGTAGATACTGGTTGCTGCCAACACAACCGCCTTGACAGGTACCTCAGGCAGTCTGACTGAGGCAGGAACGAGAGGTTGGGCATTCTTCAATAGTGGCTGGTCATAATAGTCAACTTTCCGCCATCACTCAAGCAGGACTTCCTGAAAGTGGGCAGCCGATAACGACTTGCATGAGTATGCACCTACGCTATTAACGAAACAGTCGTACAGGAACTTTCCGGCCTTTGATCCGAGCGCGGCCAAGCTGGTCGATAATACGGGTGGCGAGGGATTCCGGGACATCGACGATGGAAAACCGATCTTCGATTTCGATCGCGCCGATGACATTGGAGTTGATCTTTGCCTCGTTGGCGATTGCGCCCACAAGGTCGCCCGGCCTGATACCTGCTTCGTGTCCAGCACCGATGTACACCCGTGCCATGCCGGTCTCCCGCTGTCCACCTTGACGGGATGGCCCAATCGGCCGACGTTCAGGTCTGGAAGATATATTGCGAGATCGGTCGTCATAGCGACCGGCCTGCCGGACCGGCCTGCCGAATTCCGGCTGTCTGGCAGGCAACCCGGGAATCTCTTGTTCCTGACGATCCCCACCCTGCGCCCGAACCAGCAGTTTGATTGCGGCTGCTGCCACATCAGTCACTGAGTGGGAGGCAGCCAGCCGATCGACAAGGGGTGTGAATCCATCCAGCTTCCCCTCGCGCAAGACCTCTGCCATGGCAGCGTGGGTCCGCTCCAACTGCTTGGCGCGAAGATCGGCGACGCTGGGCACTGGCAAGACGGTGACCTGAGCTTTTGTGTGCTGCTCAATCGTTCGCAGCAGACGCTGTTCTCGAGGATCAAGGATCGTGATAGCCACGCCTTCCCGGCCGGCCCGTCCGGTCCGGCCAATCCGATGCACATAGACTTCAGCGGAGGACGGGAGATCATAGTTGATCACGTGTGATACTTGGGGTATATCCAAGCCGCGCGCAGCCACATCGGTTGCCACCAGCAACTCGGTTTGCCCGCCTTTGAATGCCTGCATCACACGGTCACGCTGTCCCTGGTTCATGCCTCCATGAATCGCTTCGGCTCGATGGCCGCGACCCGTCAGCATCGCCGTCACTTCATCGACTTCCAGTCTGGTTCGACAGAAGACCAGTGCGGACTTCGCACCGGACACGTCGATCACGCGGGCAAGCGCCGCCCCTCGATGCGGTCTCGTGACAATATAGGCCACTTGCTGGACGCGAGGGGCCGTGCCGGCTTTGACCGGTTCTTTGGCAATCGTAATCTCGACGGGATTATGGAGATGCCGGTGGGCGATCGAGCGAATCCGTGGAGGCATGGTCGCGGAGAACAAGGCGGTTTGCTTATCCTTGGGCGTGCCGGTCAGGATCGCGTCCAGGTCATCCGCAAACCCCATGTCGAGCATTTCATCTGCCTCGTCCAATACGACGATCTTCACGTCTTGTAGCTTGAGCGTGCCACGGCGGATATGATCCAAGGCCCGACCGGGTGTGGCGACGACCACGTCGACTCCCCGCTTGAGCGTGTACAACTGCGGGCCGATGGCTTGCCCACCGTATACGGCTAACACCGTCATCCGTAATTCCTTGCCGTACCGTTGCATCGCCTCCCCGACCTGAATCGCCAACTCGCGGGTTGGCACGAGCACAAGCGCCGATGGGCGAGCCCTTGGTGCATGACCGATTCGCTGCAGCATCGGCAACGCGAATGCCGCGGTCTTGCCGGTGCCGGTCGCCGCCTGTCCGAGCAAATCTCGCCCTGCGAGAAGCGGCGGAATCGCTTCACGTTGGATGGGGGTGGGTTCTTCGTAGCCCAACGTTTCCAACGTCGTGAGAAGCGGGGCTTCAAGTCCTAGGGAAACGAATCCTGGTGAAAATCCTGTTGCGGTCGGGCTGGCGGACGCCGAAGGGTGACTCTGTTTCGTCACGGAAACCGTTACCTTTCTGCCGATGATGGTCGTGAAATCGTGGAGAGTAAAGAACGACAACTCACAGCAAGCTTGATGTTACGTTGGAATGGGATGATAGCGCAAGACCAGGATCAGCTTGTTTTTCAAAAATCGTCGCTAGGCAGGTGGTTAGACACCACGGGCTCGAACCGAGCATTGGAGCGGGATCGATTCTTAGTCCGTCGGATGCGTATCATGTTGTCTGAGGGAATGATGCTCACAGGCCGGGCGGACAGGGAGGTCGCCACCTGTCCGCCCTCACGCAGTTACCAGCTGATATCCAGTACCCCTATGTATGGCGGAACAATCTGAAGGGGAAGTCTGCCGCCTTATAGTTTCGATAGAGCCAACGCCCGCACTGGAACCAACCGATCCTCGGTCGGGATCAGGAACATGATCTGTGCAAGCGCTCGGTATCTCGCCTCCAATTGACGGCATCGATTCACGAATCGACTGGTGGACATCCGGGGGAAATAGCCACGGTGTCGTTCGTAAAAGAGCGCCCGGCGTCCCCAACGTTCCGCCTTGAAGATGCACAATCGGGTAACCAATTTCAAAAGATGGTTTGGTGACAACCGTGTGGGTCTCCGCCTCATTGGTGCGGGGATAACAGATGTGGAAAGGGTAAGCCCTTTTGTCACATTCTTCATAGCGCGTCCTCCTTGTGCTATGTGCCTGAATCATCGTCTTGAGCATCGCGACTCAAACGCCTTGCGCGCCCACAGCCTCGGCTCATCGTCGTATCACGTTATAACCCCAGAACATGAAAAGATCATTAGGAGAAGATGAAAACTTCTTCATAAATGGCGAGAAGTCATGCATCCCCCAACAATCCCGCAGGGTGTGGGAGGAGGGAACAGTCGAGACGACGGGGTTGGCTATTCGGCACAGATACAGTCCGGAAGGATTTCGGTGGCAATGTAGGTCACGTTGTTGGTGTAGGACATAAACCCCTTCCGGCGTCCAAAGAGGGTCAGTACACAGTCCGCTCCCTTGTGGTTGATGAAAAACCGGTAGTTGGTACCAGATGGAGCCGCAATGGCGAAGGGACGTGGTCCGAAATCGTAGGTCGCGAGGGTGGAGACGGTCTTGTGTGCAAGGGCATCCGCAATGGGAGGCTTTTCACCCTCCTGGGTGAGAATGACAGACAGGTGACGAGTAAACGACGTGCGACAGGATTCCTCCGAGAGATTCGCTACCTTAGCCATCGAAGCGCAGCCCGATGCTGTCAGGACCACCGCCAGGGATAACAAGCAGGTTCTGTAGGCTGGGTACACCAGCCATGCCTTATGAAACAGCTTGGCCATGGAGCGAAAGTGTATCCTCCACCCGTCCGATCGCACAACCTGATCCTTCTTATCGCTCAGGGGGTACAAAGCTGACGTTGGCAATGGTCGTGACTTGAACCAGTGGATAGGCTCCCTTGAATCTGGCCGGAAACACGTACAAACGTTCTCTAGCTGAGAACAGCAGCCGATACTCCTGTTCGGCATCACTCCGCAGGTACACCGTGGGTAGAGCGGAGGTTGGTCGTTTATCGTGCCGTGCCCAATTCAGTCCGAGCTGTGCGGGGAGCACATACAGACCGGCGGCAATCACGGCGAATACGATATACGCCATAGACAGATCAATGAACCGATCCATGGTTGTATTGAACCGCACTACAAGCAGCTCGAATGCCGAGCTGAGCAGCAGCAGAAGCGCGACGATACCGATGATCGCCAGCACGATCGCCGATATGACAAGGCCGAATGTGCTCAGGAGCAGGGTTATGACGAAGAGCGTGAGCAAGAACCATGGTCCATACTGAACCACGGCCACAGAAAGCTTGAATTGAAAGTTCTCTGTCAGATCGTCTTGACTCCAGATCCTGGCAAGGTTTGTCGTAGCCAGATACCCGAAGTAGAGCATCAGTAGCAGCGGCACCCAGCTTTGACTGAAATAGGTCGCGGCTGGAACCTCCTCTAAGATCCACGAGGCTCTGAATTCTGAAAAGTAGGTTTTCGTATAAATCGATCCAGCGAGATACGCCACCCCACTCAAGGCGGCCAATCCGGCTAATATCTTCGGCGTATGCTCGATGAGTCGTCGAGCCTGAGATCGAGACGATTCACTGTTCTTCGGGTCGTCGCGAGTCATGGGGCACGATGAAGAATGCTGAAACGGCTAACCCGTAAAGGCGGCGGCAGCCTCTTCTTCTGTGTTGCACAATTGAATGCTCTCTCCATACACCCGGTTCAGCAGGTCAAATCCACTGGCTTGAAGCGCTTCTTTGACCATTCCTTTCGCGGCAGCAATCTTCATCTGACCTTGAACATTATTGAGCTGCTTGCAGGCCAGTATCAGGACCCGGATCCCTCCGCTGCTGATATAGTCGACATCAGCCAGATTCAGGATGACCTTTTTCGCACCCGCATCCACGATCTTTTTCATTTCCTGGTTTCCCTGTTCCGCAGTGGTGGCGGAGAGGCTGCCCTGCATCTTGACGAAGGTAATCCCAGCATTCTGGCGGGATCTCACCGTCAATGTGTGTCTGGTTCCTTGATCCATAGGTATGTCCCTTTCCGATTAGAGGAAGATCGGTATTCTATCCCAGCAGGCTCATAAAAAACCAATGCGACCAGTCGGTGTTGTCCGATACGTCAACGATACATTCTTGCACAGCACTCGCTGCAATCGACGACCCCACCCTTGAAGAACCAGCCGATGGTCCGCCTACACCTCGTCAACGTGCCGCTTGGACTTTTGACAAGGCTTCTTCCAGCGTAGAGGCATGGAGGCTCATCATTAAAGCCCCACTCAATTGCAATACTGTGCGAACGTGCTCATTCCCGCCGGAGAGCACAACTGTTCCGCCGGTTTGGGCCATCGCCATGACAGCTTTCAGGATCACCCGCAGCCCGATCGAGGAGATGTACGAAATGCGGGAGAGATCCAGTACAATCTTCCATTCCCCCTGCTCGATATGGTCCATAAGGCTGCGCTCAACCTCTGGCGCACTGTTCGTGTCAAAGCGAGCCTGCGGAGTGACGATCATCACGGTACCGTTTCGGTATGATTCAACGCGTGTCCTGAGATTCCTTGGGTCTCGGCGTGATGATGGCAGCGTCTCGACTTTGAACGAGCCGATCCCGGTCTTGCCGGGAGGCTTCATGGTAGTGGACGTTTGAGGTGCCAACTTCTTTTTCACCGTCAAGACGTTGCGTCCCACATTGCGATGGTATGACACCTCATCAAACATGGAGCGCACCAAGTGAATCCCCAGACCGCCGATCTCACGCTCATGCAACAGCAGCGACAGATCAGGAGGCGCGACCGTTAAGGGGTTGAAGGGAATGCCATCATCCGTAATGGTCAAGATGACCCAGGTATCACGTACTTCACCTTCCACCTCGATGTGATGCTCCGTTGGGTCGTGAGGGAAGGCATACTGCACCACATTGTTGAGCAGATCATCCAGCGCCATGTTGAGCGTGGGAATGAGCGGCTTAGCTCCTTCCCATTGCGCCACATACTGCTCAAACGCCATCTGTAGGTCAGGAATGGCCATCAATTGATTGGGCATCGTTTGACGAAAGACCCGAGCCGCCACGTCGGACGGGGCGACCCCGTGATACCGCAGTCCCAGCATCGTGATATCGTCCGCCTGCGGGACTTCACCCGCAAAGGTTCTCACTGCCTGCATGACTTCACCGAGGCGATCGACCACTGAGACAGCCTGGGATTTGGCGAGGACCGTCTTTAACCGCTCGTTGCCGAACAGTTCGCGCCGCCGATTATCCGCTTCGGTAACCCCATCGGTGTACAAGAAGAGCTCATCTCCCGGACCCAAATGAATGGTTGTCTCCTTGAAGGCGATACCCGCCATGGGACCGACCATGGGGCCGTCGATGCCTGTCAACCACTCAAACTGTCCATCCTGCCGTTTCAGCAGAGGAGGATTGTGGCCGGCGTTCGTCGTCAGGAGCGTGCCATCGCGGAGATTCAAGATGCCGAGATACAAGGTCACAAACATACAGGAATCGTTGTCCACACTCAGCGCATCGTTGACATGCGTGACGATACTGGCGGGTGAGGGATCGGAGGCCGCCAGCGTCTTCACCATAATCTTGGTCATTGCCATAAAGAGCGCGGCTGGGACACCGTTGCCCGATACATCGCCGATCACGAAACAGAGCCGATGGTTATCGACCAGAAAGAAATCATAGAGGTCGCCACCGATCTCCAGAGCCGGTTCGAGCACCGCATACAGCTCGATTTCCTTTCGGTCGGGAAAGGCGGGAAATACACGTGGCAGCATGCTGCGCTGAATATCCCGACCGACATTCAACTCCTCTTGCATGCGGGCCTTCGCGGTTTCAACCAAGGCTAAGGAGTCCGCCAACCGTGCCTTGGCATCTTCGGCGGCCTGTTCGGCGTTTTTCAATGCCGTAATGTCGGTCGCGATAAAGACGATTCCGCCATCATGCGTCTTCCGCTCATTGATTTGAAGCCACTCTCCACTGGACCGGTATTGAATGTAGGGTGAGACAGGATTTCGATGCACGTCCAGGCGCCAGTGCATCCAGGGTTCGACCTTCCCGATCGCCGCTGGAATATCGCCGCGTTCAGCAGTCCGGCGAACGATCGATTCGAACGAGTCGCCTGCTTGAACTTCAGGCCCAAGCCCAGACATGACTTCACGATATTTGCGATTGCAGATGACCAGACGGTCGTCGACGTCGAAGAGAGCAAACCATTGGGGGACGCTTTCGATGGCTTCGATCAGCCGAGCATGGCTATCGCGCGCTAGGCTGGATGTTGCCGTCACTTGCCGATCGATGATGGCCAGGAGGGTCGAGAGTGAGACAGCGACCACCGCAAGGAGATCAACCTCGATTCCTGGCGGCGGAGCACTAGTCGTGAAACCAGACATGCCATACGTCGGAATCATCCCAATGAAGTGGGACGCAGAAAGAGCAATCCCCATGGCGCTCGCCTTTTCTGTCACTCGCCAGTTTCTGTGCGTGATATTCCACGATCCGATCACGATGCCGATGATGCTGAGTGCCACGATTCCAACCGTCGACAGCACAAAGAGCAACAAATCATTCTGGAGATCGATCGGCTGGTGGACCGCCATCATACTGGCGAAATGAGTCAGGGTCATGCAGCCACCCATCAGCATGCCCCCGGAGATGAGACGCATCCAACTGTCGGCATGGCTGCTGATCAGGTATACGGCGACGGCTCCTGTCGCACCGGCGGAGAGAAACGAAAGCACGGCAAGCCCTGAATCCTGGGCTGCTGAGACCGAGGGACAGAAGGCCAGATTGCCGATGTAGTGAATTGCCCAAATTTCAAGACCCGCGGCGACGGCACCAATCGTCAGCCATCGGAACCTGACGGGGCCTTGGTCGGGAGCGCGCATCCGTTCGGCGATGCTGAGGATGACATAGGCAGCCGAGCCACCCAGCAGCAACGAGGACACAGCTAGCAAGGGATCGCACATTCCGAGCAACGGTGAAGCTCCGGTCAGGACGTTCGTTCCATGCGCGGATCAGCCATCATGACACGCGCGTTCGAATTGTCGGCGGTTGCGCCAAGGTGGCGGAGAGGATCCACCGAACCTGGCCGTATCACCTACCATGAGAAGTCTCAGTTCGCAAGCAAGAGAGCGCCACGGTACGTCTTCACAGGATGTATCACGACTGCCGCTGCGCTACTGCACCGGTTGATCGAGGCGGTCCCAGCGTGGAGTTCTCGTACCAGGATCAACCGACCAGTAGATCAATATCGCCTGACCCAGAATATGCTTCTTGCTGATCGGTCCTAAGAATCGGCTATCCAGACTCTCTTCCCGATTGTCACCCAAGACGAAATAGGTGTCGGGAGGCACGGTGACAGGCCCAAGATTATCACGGACGTTTCCAGGCATGCTGGATGGGTCGGTATGTTGCGCATAGGGTTCGGTCAAGGCTTCGTCGTTCACCGAAACCGCCTGATTATGAACTTCGATTCGATCGCCAGGAATCCCGATCACGCGGTGGAGAAAGAGTGTCCCCTTCTCGTCTGGATAGCGATAGACAAGGATATCGCCGCGCTGAGGTTCGACGGCCTGATAGGCAGACGTGTGCGCGATCACAAGATCTCCCGGCAAGAGCGACGGGACCATCGCTTCATGGAAGATCTGGAACCGATATGACCGGGTTCGCACCGCCGGCAACAGGTCCGGCAGACGGTCCGTCACGAAGTTCCAGCGGAGTTCCCGCACTCTGGACGTCGGGCTGAGGATCTCCTTGTCATACCCCTCGACTAATCGCTGGGCATCTCGCGCCGGCAGCGTCGAGGCATAGTATTCCGCAAGATGATGCTCCCAGTACTGTTCCGGGGCCAGATCAAACAGCATGACTTTGAGTGAGCGCACGAATGACTGCGCGATGCGCTCCCTCTCGGATGGTGTGAATGGACTGCTCAGATCAGACTCGATCTCTAGCTGGTGGCTGAATCCCGCCACATCGGCTTGGTCCGCAATAGACTGGTACAAACGATCCGATGCTACCTCCAGGCTGGCCAGCTGGTGAAATACAGCCTGTGACTCGCTGGTACTTTCAGCGGGAGCCACAGGAGCCGTGCTGCATGCAGCCCAGAGGCCACTGCATACGATAAGCAGGCAGAGAGCAACATGATTCGAAGATCGACTAAGGATGCGAGACAGGCAGGAGAGCATTGGGCGGCTCAGTCAACGCTCCTCTCGTTTGTAAACCCCAGGAGGATACCGCACTGGGGCTCGATAGGAAAGGGCATTCAGTGAGTGGGGGGATGCCAACCCCGTCCCCCGTTGAAATGGGGGACGTTCAGGGAATAAGCCTCACAGGCTTGGAGCAGGCCCAGCACCGAGCCATATCCGGCTATGTTCCGTGTTCGCCCAACCGACGGTGAAATAGCTCCAACACCATGTCGTAGCAGATCCGGGCCGCTGCCGGATCATAGCGAGGACCTTCGTCGCGCATGAATGCGTGCGCGGCGTTGAACTCGTGCCACTGGAAATGCACGTCAGCATCGCTCAGCGCGTTGTAGATAAGCGCCCGCCCTTCGCGGGGGATGTGCGGGTCCTGTCGGCCCCAGATCATCAACAACTCCCCTGTAATCTTGACGATTCGATCTAAGCTGTCGTCAGGCGTACCCTGCCCCAGGCCACGCTTGTGGATGTCCGTGGCGTAGAAACAGGCGGCGGCCAGCACATCGGGCTGCATCGCCGCGCGAAATGCCAGATGTCCTCCGATGCAAATCCCGATCACGCCCAGCCTGCCTGTGCAGTGCGGTGAGGTCTTAAGATAGTCCAGCGCCGCCCGTGCATCGCTGTCGTAGCTCGACAGAGTCTTGGTGATCTTGTGTCGATTACCGCATGCCGCGCCCGCTTCGTCGTAGGCCAATACCGTGCCGGCCGGCTCCAGCTCGTGGAAGATCTCCGGTACCGCCACCACAAATCCATGGCTCGCCAGCATCGATGCCATACGCCGGATCGGCCCGGTGACCTGGAAAATCTCCGAGTACAGGACAAGCCCTGGATAGCGCTCCCCCGCCAGAGGGCGAACGAGATAGGTCCGCATCGGCCCTGTCGGAGTCGTGAGATCAGTCGCGTCAATCTCGGTAATAGGCATAGGCTACTCCAATGGCAATGAGCTGTCAGCCTGAGCACTTCTCAAGGACGATGCGGCATGAGTCGAGTATAGAGCAACTCCGGCAGACGCCGTATGAACAACAGAAAATCTCCCACGACTAAATCCGCCCTCTTATGCCTGACCATCGCGTGGCCACGCCGATCTGTACCCTGAGCGTTTGAACCAGTACGGTGTCAGAAGCTTGAGAAGGGTCCGGGGCGTGAACGTCAAATCTCGATAGGTTCGCTTCCCGGTCATGACGTCCGTCACCACTTCACAGAGGCGTTGCCCCTGTCGAGAAAACGCCCACGATCGGATGCGAGGACAGTCGTACAGCAGTCGGGCCAGCCATCGTCCTGCTCGTAGTTCAGGAAGGATCGTCTCAGTGAGTGAACGGGTGTACTCACTTCGGACGGACTCCTCTTCAAACCGCCCGTCAATCAACGATTGTGCTGCCATCAGACCACTTCGAATGGCGAACGAAATGCCTTCCCCGGTCACAGGATCGGCGAAGCCTGCGGCATCACCGACCAACAGAATTCGCTTGTCGACGAATGGTCCTTGTCGCGGCCGAATGGGAATGACAAAGCCATGTCGCTCCACCTGTGTGACAGATCCGCAGCCGAGCAAATCGAGATAGCGCGCCAGCGCACGTTTAAGATCAGTTCCCCGCTGCCTCGTCGACAGGACACCGATCGAGAAATGCTGTCGTTTGGGAAAAGCCCAGGCATACCCATGAGGCAGCAGATCAAAATCAAATCTCGCTGTGTTCTGAAATCTGTCCAACTGGTCAGGAGGCACCGTCACTTCATATTCAAGCGCCGGAATAAGGGCACGTCCGTCTGCGAGCCCCACTGTACGGGCAACCGTGCTGAACGCCCCGTCGGCTGCGATGACGAACTTGGTCTTCATCGTGCCCCTGTTTGTCGCGACTGTAACGAAATCACCGTGGAACGACACCCTCTCAACGGCACACTGATGGTGCAGGGCTGCCCCGGCTGCTTGCCCAGCGGAAAGCAGGGCAAAGTCAAACTGATCGCGCATCGTCATGGAGACGATCGGAGTCGGTCGATGAGTCGTGAAGGATAATCCGGCAGGAAGAAAATTGAGCTGTGCCGTATGGCAATCTTGTTCGACGACGTGACGCACATCCAACGGCAGCGCCTGCATGGCCCGTCCCACGATCCCGCCACCGCATGTTTTGTACCGTGGCAGGGCAGCCTTTTCGATGACGGCGACCGCCACACCTGCTTTCGCTAGACCCCATGCCGCGCAAGCCCCGGCCGGTCCACTGCCGACCACAATGACGTCATACGTGGTGGACATATTTTATGCCTGTGTCAGTCGCGATGAGGTATGCACCCTGCTTTACCTGATGCGACACACATGTGACTGCACGTTTCACAAAACACCTCTTTGGTCTTGGGTTGCCGTAGGATACCGCACCAGGCGCTGATGGGAAAGGTAATCTCATCACAACCGGGACGGCCATTCATCCAGCTGAGCAGCCGAGAATCGCCCTGCGCTGTGTCTCGATGAAAGGTCAGGCCATCTTCCCTCTTCAAATGTGGTAGCCTGTGGAGAGGGAACACCGTCCCTCACCTGCCATGCTTGGTGGGGGAATTGGGGTACTGGGAATATATGGCAGGTTTCATTCTGCTCGTGATCATCGTGGGTCTGGTCATTCTCGGGCCACAATTCTGGACCAAGCGGGTCTTTGCCAAGCATAGCGCCCCCCGTCCTGACTATCCCGGAACCGGGGCAGAATTGGCCCGGCATCTGCTCAATCGGTTTGACATGCAGCACATCACCGTTGAACCGACCGAGACGGGTGACCACTATGATCCGGTCAGTAAAGCAGTCCGTCTGACGCCCGCGATCTTCGATGGAAAATCCCTCACGGCAATTACAATTGCCGCCCACGAAGTCGGGCATGCCATTCAAGACCATCAGGGGTATCAGCCGCTCGCGGAACGCACCAAACTCGTGCGGATCGCGCAGGGCGCGGAGAAGATCGGGGCGGTCCTGATGATGGGGATTCCCATCGCGGCCGCAGTCGCACGTACCCCGGCCGCGAGTATCATCGTTCTGATGGCTGGAATGGCGACGATGGGGATTTCTACGCTGGTCCACCTCGTCACGCTTCCTGTCGAGTGGGACGCCAGCTTCCGGCGTGCCCTACCCGTCCTCCAACAGGGCCAGTACCTGACGCCTGACGATGAGCGGGGGGCTCGCAGCATCCTCACCGCCGCCGCCCTGACTTACGTGGCGGCTTCGCTCGCCAGTCTGCTGAACTTATGGCGCTGGATCGCTTTCCTCCGGCGCTAGGCTAGCCTCGGTACACAAGCTCGCCCATCATCAGATCTGGTCCGGCCTGCGTCGAGAGCCGTGGTGAAGGCGGGCAGCCAGAATCGCGACTCCACCCGTTGTTCAGCTCAAGACTGCTTTTGGGGGAATAATTCGGTTGATGGAGGAAGAGATCTGCTGCGTATCATGCGAGCTTCTTTTTGATCACTGTCAGGTTCTCAGGGGTCGAGCGCACGCGTATCCTGACTCCCTCGGCATCATAGTCTTCGGACAGGATTCGCATCCGAGTGCGGATTTCTGCCAGGATCTTTTGAGCTGTAAACGGAATATGCAATTCTTCGTCGATCATTTCGCTCTCAAAGTACTGCATGATGCGCTCACGCAACATGTTCAGATCGTCCTGGCTCCTCGTGGACAGACACACAGCATCGGGATATTCAGACTTCAGCAAGGCGATTGCGTCCGGGCCGAGCCGATCTTGCTTATTTAACACCAAGAGACTGGGACTCTCCGTGGCGCCGACTTCGGCTAATACCTTCCGCGTCACCTCAAGTTGAGACCGGAAGGACGGATCTGAGGCATCGACAACAAATAGTACCAATGACGCACAGGCCGCTTCATCGAGCGTCGACTTGAACGAGGCCACCAGGTCATGGGGGAGTTTTTTGATGAATCCCACCGTATCGCTCATGAGCACCTTGGGACGCGTTTCTGGATAGAGGGGACGGATCGTCGTATCGAG
Source organism: Nitrospiraceae bacterium (assembly GCA_052387595.1). GTDB lineage: Bacteria > Nitrospirota > Nitrospiria > Nitrospirales > Nitrospiraceae > Nitrospira_D. The sequence continues at coordinate 17,263 of JBQTJA010000003.1, forward strand.
TGTGGCGAACAACTTGTCGGCCACGAGCACATCGCTGCCCGTCATTGCTCGCATCAGCGAAGATTTGCCAGCATTGGTGTACCCGACAAGCGCGACGGTCAATTCATTGTCCCGTCTCGCGCGACGCGTGAGATGCTCGTCCCCGATGGCCGCCAATTCGGTTCTGAGCTCTTTCAGGCGATCGCGAATTTTACGCTTATCGAGCTCAAGACTCGTCTCTCCTGCCCCTTTGCCGCCGACCCCCCCGCCTTGCCGCTCGCTTCCACCACCGGTTTCGCGCACCCGTGGTGCCAGATAATTGAGCCTCGCAATTTCCACCTGGAGCCGGGCTGCTCGGGTCCGAGCATGTCGGCTGAAAATCTCGATGATGACCCCGGTGCGATCAAGCACCGGCACACCGGCGGCACGTTCAAGATTCTTTAATTGTGACGGCGACAGATCACAGTCCACGATGACAATTTGCGCCTGCTCGCGAGGGCCGGGGAAGGCCTCGCTCGGTTCATCCGATTCGCTTTCTTCTGCCTCCTCCGCTTCGTCTGATACGGCTGCCTCGCGCTTCGAGGCCGCTTTGTGCATCGGTTTTTCAAATGACGCCGTGATGGTTCCAGGCCCACCGGTCCACTGCGCCAGCTCAGTGAGTTTGCCCTGACCCAGGACCATTGCCAATTTATCGGAACTCCGTTTCTGTCTCACGTGGCCCACGACCTGATAGCCGAGAGTTTTCACCAGACGGGAGAGCTCGTGCAGCGAACTCTCCAGCTCCTCCCCAGTCATGCGGGGGGTCTGAATCGCCACTAACACAGCACGGGATTGTGAGGGACTCGTCATCGTGTACTGTTCCTTGGCTACATTGTGGGTGAAGGGGGTGTTATCTTAACAGGGAATTTCGTGTTTAGGGCAGCTCACGTCGCGGTTATGTATCGGGAGCGTCTTTCACAACGAAATGCGGGACAAAGCGGCTTTGTTTGCCATGGATCAGACCGCGATCTTCCCGAATCCCCATCCCTGTCGGCTCGTCCCCGACCACCCAGGATCCGATCACCGGATGCCATCCCTCGAACCGTGGCAACGGCATGTATTGCTGATAAACCGAGAGCTGCGCATCGTAGGGCCCGGCGGTCGTCAGCACCTGATCCCCGTTCACGATCGAGATATTGGCGCCTTCGCGAGACCAAAATGGCTTTCTGACATAGGCCGTACAGTCCCCCGGTCCGGAAAAGAAGGAGGGCAACAGATTCGGGTGATCGGGATACTACTCCCACAGCAATGCGAGCAGACCTTTGTGGCTGAGCATCTGCTTCCAGGCCGGCTCCAGCACCATCATCGAAGACCGAGGCAGCTCCGCCGCAAATGCGTCTTGACACATCCATTCCCAGGGATACAGTTTGAAGAGAGCGGAGGTCGGCTCGTTCCGGTGATCCACAAACCGTCGCCGCCCCGGCTCCCACCCGATCTGTTCAATCGGCAAGGTCTGCACGCGCCACCCGGCCTGGTTCGCCGTATCGGCCAGATAGGTCACCGTCTGCCGGTCTTCGTCGCTTCCATCCAAACAGGCCAAATGGAGCAGATCGTTCGAGGCCCACCGACGGATCGCGCGCCACTGCCCGATCAACCGCTCATCTGGGCACAGGCCCATCCAGTCATTTCTTTTCCATGGGAACCTTTCGCTCAAAACAGAAGACCCGGGAAGGAACAGGGAGACGGGCTGAACTCACGGCCAGCCGTGACAGGCACGTGCAGACATCTTACACGGATTGAGGGCTCACTGGGTGAGTCCACTGCGGGCATATCATGATACCGGCTGTCGATGCTCAAGAGCACACCGCCGAGAGGTGCCAGCACGGCTCAAGATCCGCCTCCTCCATTCTTTGCGACTTCAATGAGCCATTGCTGCTAACATGTCTCGCACTGCAGAATCTCGCAACTATGACCACAAGGAGCGACCGTGAACCGAATGCCCCTCCTCGCCGCCTCCATCCTGCTGGCACTGACCGGCCTTCTTCCCGCCTCAGTGGCCCAGGCAGAAAACGGCTCTCTCAATAGCGGCTCCAGCTGGTCGCGGAACGCAGCTATCCAAAAGACCAGCAGCGCCGACGAATCACCAGCCGGTCGCACACAGACAAACAAGGCCGAAGGGCCGTCCCCAGAGGCCACTCATACCAGCACGATTCTGGAACCCGTGGGCGTTCTGTTGCTCCTGCTATTCCTGGGAGCGGCGACAGTTTTCTACTACCTCAAAATACAGCGCCCCTCCCTCCCCGACTTTTCCGGACTCCCCGGGCGCGACCCCGCCCTTGATAACCGGTCAGAAACGCCGTCTCGCACACACAAACGAAACCTGTCGATTGACCAGGTCACCTCCGCGGATAAAGCCACCTTCCAGCAACTGCTGAGCGACGTTCATGCAGCCTGGAGCAGGCAGGACCTGGCCGGATTGCGGCAATTCGTGACACCGGACATGCTGAATTACTTCAGCGCCGCCCTGGCCGATCACACCAAGCAGGACATCCACAACCATGTGGAAGATGTGATCTTGCTCCAGGCTGAAGTCCTGGAAGCCTGGATGGAAGGCACCGCGTACTATGTGTCGGCAGGGCTCCGCTGGAGCGCCCGTGACTACAACCTGTCCCTGACCAAGCAGCGCGGAGAGCCAGGATATGTCGTCACAGGCAGCGAAGAGACGCCAACTGAGTCGCGCGAAATTTGGACCTTCGTGCGCGATCAAGATGGCACATGGCTGCTCTCAGCGATTCAGCAATAAGAAAAGCGGGACGTACGGAACCGGCGGGATGAGACGTGACATGTGAACGGTGACACGAGCCAAGAGAAGGACTGTCTAGTCAACCAATCACCCCCCTGCCAGAGAAGCCAGAGAGCATTCATTCACCACTGTATGAATGGGCTTAGAGCCGCTGCAGTGACCGGCCACGCAATTCGATCAAAGTAATTGGATGAGGCAAGTCATCACCGGACGTCAGGGTGACGAGCAGATCATCGACGACGACATCGCCAAATGAACCGGCACGATCGCCTATGAAATTCTCTGCACCATCGGCCCATGCGTGCCGCGTCTGTATCACGAAGGCGAGGTATCCCCGTCCTCATGCTCGTACTCTCACTGGCCTTCCGGTTTCCACTCACCCACCAATTTCTTGGCCTTGGCAATTTGAGCCTCCGTCATCCCTTTGGCCAAAATATCGCGCAGCATGGGCGCGGACTTATCTCCGTTCGTCGCAGCCAGACTGACCCACATATATCCCTGGACTTTATCTTTCGGCACGCCTTCCCCGTCATCGTACATAATCCCGAGTTTCGTTTGAGCGAGCGCGTCTCCTCGGTTGGCCCCGAGACGGAACCATCGCAGGGCTTGCTGATAGTCCTTCGGACCGCCTTCGCCATTAAAGTACAAGGTGCCCAGGCTGAACTGTGCCCTGGCATGTCCCTGCGCCGCGGCTTTGGCATACCACTTTCTGGCTTCTGCATCGTCCTGCGGCACCCCCCGGCCCTTGTGGTACAGCATCCCCACGTGATACTGCGCCATGGCATCGCCCTGCTCCGCCAGCGGCTGCCACTCACGCATGGCAGTGGCGTAGTCTTCAGCGTCATGGGCCGTCATGCCAGCCTGAAAATCGGCCCATGCTGGCACGGCGAGACAGAAGATCGACAACACAAGGGTACTAGCAAATCGAAACGTCATAGGCTCCTCGTAAAAATGGCGCATTCTAAAAGAATCGTGCTGAGAGGTGCAAGGTCAACCATGAGGCAGTCAGCGGCCACACCTGTGCCAGAGCAGGGGTATCAGATAAGAGGTGGCTACGGACAGCACGACACCAACTAGCGATCCAAGCAGGTCTGTGACAGAGCGACCAGCAACAGGAGCAGCAAGAGGATGAGCATCATCAGTAGCGCGAGAGACCGATGACGTTCGTAGAACGTTCGGTGGTGGTGACCGGTGAGGGACTCGGCTAAGGATCATCCAATTTCTTGTTCGGGCCGCTCAATCTTTTCTGCCAAAGGCTCCCACCCTCTTTATGTCAGCCTATCTGGTCCGGTACTTCTCAGACAGGTGTGTGACCGCTTGTCCGGCGTGTTTCGTCGCCACGTCCGCATGACCTGCTTTCCCATGCTCAATGGCCTGTTTGAGTTCTTTAATCCCTGCGTCCACATGCGGAGCCTCGCCGGCCTTCAGGGCAGACTGGAGCGCCGCTTCCGCGCTGGTCAGGAGTGCACTCACATGACCCTGTTGGCCATGGTCCGCCGCCTCTGTGGCGAGCGTGATGGCATCCTGGCGGTGCTGCTCCTCAGCACGCATCACATCACGCCTGGCCCCGCCTTCACCAAAGACTGGTTGCAACGGCAGCAGGGTGGCAGTGGCGAGGATGAACACTGTGCCCAGCATCACAGCAAGTCGCGTTGTATATCGTCTCATTGGCATGCTCCTTTATGACAAGAAGTGAACCGACCTCAGTAATCACCCCGCTACAGAGTGAGGGACCGAGGATAGCGCCTTCTGGCTTTCGCTGAAATGACTGTACCATGCATCACCTTGGAATTTCCCCAGGACCAGTCGCCAACAACGGTAACCGTCACTCATGGTGAGTCTTGAGTGCGACCGCGCCTCGCTGTCGTCCGGTGCGTTGACGGCATAAAAACCCTTCTTGGGCCCACCGACATCAACTCCGACGACGATGGAACCCTGCTCGCGCTGTTTTATTCCGATTCAAGAGCAGGACAAGCAGCCAGCGACAGTTGCTTCTTCCTGGCCTCCAAGTCTGAACGGCGGAAGGAAGGGGGTACACAAGGTACCAGACCGCCGCACGCGAGGAAATTTAGAATGTCCCCATTATTCTTCCTCTGTTTGATTTCAAGACCTGACTCCGGTTGGGGTTCGCGGCTGGTTGTACGGCGGCTTCGTCCGCTCGTTGGCCATCTTGAGGAAGAGCACATACGTCAATTGCTCGACGTAATCACCATAGCTCATCCCGTCGTCGCGGAGGACGTTGCAGTAGTTTCAGAGTTTTGAACGATTTGTGGGGAACTCATGATGGTTCAGCAACCGTTTCTGGTGTATACTTTGAACTTATGAAATCGCTCATTGAGACGAATCCTCACCTGAAGGACCCGGCGAAATACCGGAAGGCCTTGATCGCCAACGTGGCCAGTTCGACAGCGGTCGAGACGGGCGCCCCTGTCGAATCCATCGCGCGTACCCTGACCGAAGGAGAAACACCCCGACGGATCAGGAGGGCGACAGGCTCCGCTCAATGATCTCCGCGAAGAGACTTTCCATCGGTCTGTAATTCTTATCCAGCCCCGCCTGAACCGCCGCGAAATACTCTTTCTTTTTGTCCCCGGCAATTATGCTGAAGTCGAGAAGCGGCAATCCCGCCTGAAGCGCCATCAGGGTGGACAGGACCCTGGCAAGCCGGCCGTTTCCATCCCTGAACGGATGGATCAATACCAGCTCGACGTGCGTCTCAGCCAGAGCATGGACGACCTCCGCGCGGTCCGCGAAATTGCATGGCGTAGACCGCCGCAAGACGCCTTGTTCGAACTGTTCCATCAAAGCAAAAATGTACATCGAAGCCGCGAAGGGAAAATCGCCTTTACTGACATTGACCTGCCGATAGTGCCCAGCCCATTCATAGATGTCCCCAAGCCAGGTTCTGTGACACTCGCAGATATCTGAAGCGGTGAACCGATGGGCCAAATCGTACTGCCTGATCAGTGTGTCCATCGCCTGCTCAAGCGCCTTCGTTTCCGTGTCATCCATGTCCCGTGTAGACACGATACCGAGCCGATTCTTGAGCACCTGCTCATTCGAGCCTGGCTCAAACTGAGCCTCGGGCAGGCTGGATACGTTGTACCGATCGTCAGGCGACATGAAATCTCATCATGAACGGCGGTATCGTCCGCTCACTGGCCAATTTGAAGAACAGGAAATACATCAACGGCTCGACGCCCGTCCTGATCCCTGCCGAAGGATAGTCGCCATAGCTCATCCCATCGTCACGGAGGACGTTGCAGTAGTTCCAGGGTTTTTGGACGATTACGTTATTGCTCATTGGCTGCTCTGTCTAGTCAGATATTTGAGTCACTCGAGCGCTTGATACTCTTGTAGGTAGATTCGTTTGTTGCTCAACATTCTCTCGACAACGAACTCGGGATCGATACCAAGATGTTTCAAGAGAATGATGCGTGAGACCGCACTCAACTTGCTTACAAGGTTGGCTAGCGCTGCCCCTTTAGGGATATTAGCGGCACCCGCAGGGTCCCAGTGGGTGTAGTAATTTCGAGCCTCTTTCACATCTTGCGTAAATTTAACAGCGTCGATTCCGATCTGTTTAAGCAGCGACTCATGAAGTGGCGAGTGTAATTCATTGAGGCGCTTCAAGAAGGAAAACTGATACCCATAGCGAATCCTAGACTTCAAAGAATCCTTGAGAGATGACTCAATCGTAGAGGGAATAGAGCCTGTAAGGGCCACTCTGATGGGCTCATAGGCTTCCGGCGTAAGGTAACATCCTCCAAAGATGTTTCTGTGAAAACTTTCTAATGCTTGGCAGAGCAGCAGCAAACGCACGTGTGAGGCAAGTGGGCGCTCATACACAGCGGAGAGCAGCAATGATACTGACTCCTCCAGTTTTTCATGATCCACAAACCAAGTACTAACAATGTCGCAAAGAGTTGTAGATACAGCTGAGAACGGTACAAGGATCTCATGCGGGTCTAGATCCTTTGTTCTCTTCGGAGGCTCATGATCTAATAGTACGTCGTATAAAGCTCGCTTTTCTGAGTCGGGTCTCCTTAGAGCGTAAACACGGCGTAAGCGCGTTGCCCGTCCAATGAGAAGGCTCAGCAGTCCATTAAGACGATGTAACCGATCCATGAACCAATTGGCGTCTCTTTGCTCATCCGGCTTGATAGTCAAGCGTGCTGCGTACTTGAACGACTTGGATCGGTATGCCTCGCCATCGATGGAAATTTCATAACCAAACTTAAGTTCGGCAGATTCAGTTTGAATTCGAAAAGAATGTTCCAGGCTATCTTCGTATGTATATGAAATTTTTCCAAACTGAGACGACTCCTGAATAGGTTCTTCACCAATCCAAGGGCCAAGGTGAGTTAGTACGCTGCTCCAACTCTCAAATTGGTATATCCCATCTTCGGGAAGATAATCGCCCAAATATACCAATCGTGGATAAAACTTTTGTTCAATTGTCCCTGGCGACTTAAATCCAAATGGAGTCTGGTAACAATCAGCCAAACTGAGCTGCTGCCGGTTTAATTGACACCACCCTACGCTCTTTTAGCTTGCCGTTCGAACTCCATCGGACTGAGATACCCCAATGTGGAATGCCGCCGTCGGGGATTATAGAAGCACTCGATGTAATCGAACACGTCGGCTTTCGCCTGGTCTCGAGATCGGTACGTGGTCCGCGCCGTGCGCTCGGTCTTCAGCGAGGAGAAGAAGCTTTCCATCGCCGCATTGTCCCAACAGTTGCCAGAGCGGCTCATGCTACAGGAGAGGCCCTGGTCCGCCAGCAAGCGTTGGAACGGCTCACTGGTATACTGACTGCCTCGATCGGAGTGATGTAACACAGCCTCGGGCTTGCCCCGACGCCAGATCGCCATCACGAGGGCATCCGTCACGAGTTGCGTGGTCATCGTCGCCTGCATCGACCACCCGACGACTCGGCGTGAGAAGAGATCCACGACCGCCGCGACGTACAGCCACCCTTCGGCAGTCCAGAGATAGGTGAAGTCGGCCACCCATTTGCGGTTGGGGGCAGGGGCGTCAAACTGGCGGTTGAGCACATTCGGCGAGACCGCGTGGGGCCCCTGCGGGCCGGTCGCAGCGGGCATCCGACGTCGTCGTGGCCGTGCGCGTAAGGCCTGTCGCTGCATCAGCCGCTCGATCCGATGCAGGCCACAGACTTCCCCCGCGGCCAGAAGATCGTGCCAAACGCGTCGCGCGCCATAGGTCCGGTCACTCTGCACGAAACTCGTCTGAATCTTGGCCCCCAACACCTCGTCGCGACGAGCGCGCGAGCTTCGTGGACGCGTCAGCCAGGCATAGAAGCCCCCGCGCGAGACACCGAGCGCCTCACAGAGCCACGCCGTCGGCCAGAGCCCTCGGTGCTTCACGATGAACCCGCACTTCACAGCGACTCCTTCGCAAAGTAGGCCGCGGCTTTTTTTAGAATGTCTCGCTCTGCCTTGAGCTTCCTCACCTCGCGTCGGAGGCGCTCGATCTCCAGCTGATCCGGCTTCATCTGTCCCTGGCCGGGGAAGGCTTGCTGCGGGTCGGCGGTTCCCTCCCGCACCCATCGGCGCAACACCGTGCCATGCACACCCAAATCCCGTGCGGCTTGCGCCACGGTGACCCCACGGGCTTCGATCAACTGCACGGCCTCCTGCTTAAACTCTCGCGTAAACGTGCGTCGTTCCATGACCTACCTCCGGTTGCATTCATACACCTAACTCGGTGTCTTTGAAACCGGCAGCAGCTCACCTTCAAACTTCATCACAACGGAGAGATCAAGCTCACCCACCACCCCATCTTCAAATCGAAGACGAACATGATAGCCCTTCAAAGCGGTCGCTTCGACAATATCCTTGAGCATGAGCTTACTCCAGCGGCCTGATCTTTTTGAGCGGTGCTCGCTGTTCTGCGAGCGTCCAATCTTCTCTCAACTCATCTCGATGCAGGGCGCCCCACTCCGCGATGAGGCCAAATGCTCGAGGTGGCAAGTGCCCTTCCAAAAGCGCCAGTGAATCAATGGCAATTATAGCCTTAGCTCCCCGTAACGCACATGAAAATGCGGCGGAGCATGATCATCATAAAACATGGTGCTGATCATCCCGAGAAAGCGACATAGCTCAGGCATCGCACTCCTGTTTCAACGGAAACCCATGCTCATAGGGCGACGGCATCCTTCAACACGTCTTTTCGAAGCAGGCGCCGGAGCCCACGCTCGGAGGCAACATCCACCGGTCGCTTCAGCAATCGCTCCAAGTCGATGACTAGCGCCGCATGGTCGAGCAAGCTCCGGCCCTCCTCCATGTCGACGAGAAAGTCGATGTCGCTGCCGCGGTGTGCGGTGCCGCGTGCGACCGATCCGAACACCCTCACCTTTCGTGCTCCATGCCGCGCGGCAATTTTCAGAATTTGGTTTCGCTTGGACTGAAGTAATTGGCGGATGCTCATCACGTATCTCCGTGCCTAGTGTAGCCAAAACTCACCGGGAACTCCAGCAATACGCCCCACTGGGGCTGGAACCGAGAAAAACTGCGTGTTCCCGGAGTACCTTCTATCTTCCTAACTCTACGTGAGACTCTGCTACTGGTGCTGTCTTCCCGACGTCGAGCAGGATGGCCACGAGCATGTCGCTCATGACATTCACGCCGGAACGAGCGCGGGCGATGATCCAATCCACAGTCATGATGAGGGGGATGGCGGCGAGGATGACCTGATCCGGCAGACCCGCAGCGGCCAGGACGAGGGGCAGGACGATCATCCCGGCTTCGGGGATGCCGGCCACGCCGGCGCCGGCGATGATGGAGGCCACGACGATCACGATTTGCTTCGAGATTGGCAGGTCATAGCCGAGCGCGTGGGCAAGAAACAGCGCCGCCATCGCTTCATAGAGGGTGATGCCGTCGTTGTTGAGATTTGTGCCGACACAGGCTGCCAGGCGTGCCGATTGTGCCGAGACCCGCATCCGTTCGAGACAGCGGAGCGTGAGGGGCACCGTGGCGAGACTGCTGTTACAGGAGAGACCCGTCATGATGGCATCGGCTCCCTGTCCGATGTACACCCTGGGTGATTTCTTCCCGATGACCCACGCCACCAGTGGATAGTAGAGCAGCGCATGGATCGCCAGACCAAGGAGCATGGCGACGAGAAAGATCCAGAGCGTTGAGAAAACACCGACTCCCGACCGGCCGACAACGCTCGCCACGACACCAAACACAGCAAACGGAATGACCTGAATGACCCACCAGAGGATTCTCACAAGCCACCCATAGACCCACTCAATCACCCAGGCGATGCGATCAAGAACTCCGCCGGGCTGACCGCCCGTCGTTCTGGTCCACCGCAAGAGGAGCCCAATCCCAAGCGCCAGCAGCACGACGCCGATGATGTTATTGCTCCCAAACGGATCAGCGATTGTCCGGGGAATATAGGCCATCAAGTCTTCGAGTGGATGCTCTGATGGGGTGATGGCTGGTTTGAGCGTCGTGCCCGGTATCACATGAAGTAACTCCTCCACATGGCCTTGCCAGGATTTTCCGGGCTGCCAGAGGTTCATGATGGTCAGCCCGATCACCATGGCCACGGAGACATTGACGAGGCAAATCGCGATGAGCCTCGCACCCTGGCGCAGCGGTAAACTGGCGCGGATCAGCGAATCCATAATCGCGAAGAAAATAAGCGGAACGGCAAGTGTTTTCAGCAACCAGACCACCCACAGCCCAAGTTTTCCCAGTTGTTCATTGCGCAGCCCGTTAAAGTAGGGCTCCTGGCCAAAGACCACGCCAAGCGTCGTGCCGCAGATCACAGCGACAAGCACCTGCGCATAGAGGGGGAACGGACTACGTTGTGACGTCTCGTGCATCGTTATCATGGGGGCCGCGGCAGCTTACTCGGTTTCGTTCAAAGAAACCATGTCCACCCTCACCTCCCTTACTGATTTCGTCCAGTTGCATCTCTATTTTTGGAGGCGTAGGTTCGTATGCTCATCAAGTCTCGGGTGTATCTGAAACGGAGGATTCCATGAATCGGTTTCGACTTATGGCTTCGACTGGAGCGCTGTTGCTTTCGATCACATCGATGGCCTCAGCGGAACTTTTGGCGCTGCTCAACTATGAAAGTAAGCCGGGTCAAACGGTCAGGCGAGAAGGCATTGCCATCATGGAGATCGATCCGAAGTCGGTAGACTTCGGAAAGATTCTCATGGATATTCCCCTACCCGCCGATCTCGTCGCCCACCATATATTTTTCAACCGCGATCGCACGAAGGCCTATATCACGTCCTTGGGAAAAAGTGAGCTGTACATGATCGATCTCACGCGCTTCCCCTACCGGCTGCGTACCATTGCCGTGCCAGACTGTCAGGTCGGGGAAGATCTGGTCGTCTCCGAAGACAACAAGACCTGGTATCTCACCTGCATGGGCTCGAGCACCGTCATCATGGGCGACGCAATCCATGATCGCCCGATCAAGACCGTGCGGGGATCGGACCCGACCGCGCAGATTCTCTACCCTCATGGCATTGCCATTCATAATGGGATCGATCGCGTTTTAGTCACCAGCACGGTCAAGCCCGACATGTCGGACATGGGTGAGTCCGTGGCGGTTCTGGAGGCGAGCACTGGCAAGATCTTATCCACACACAAGGTGTCCCTGAAGCCCTCTCCCTCGAAAGCCGCCCCCGTGGAAGTCATGTTTGCCCCGAATGCGAATCCCCCAGTCGTCCACATCACCAATATGATGGAAGGGACCCTGTGGGCCGGCCTGTGGGATCCCAGCAGCAAATCGTTTTCCTTTACACAGGTCGACGATTTTGGACCGCGGCAACAGGGAGTCCCGCTAGAGATGTTGTATAACGCGAGGGGTGACCGACTCTACATCACCACCGCCAAACCAGGCTTCGTCAATCTCTACGATAACAGCAATCCGCGTCAGCCGAAGTTTCTCAAGGCTCTTCCCGCAGCGGAAGGCGCCCATCACACGGTGTTGTCGCCGGATGAACGGTACCTGTTCGTTCAGAACAGTCTCCTCAACCTGGAGGGCATGAGCGACGGGTCCATCACGGTCATCGATTTGCAACAGGACAAGGTGCTGGGGAGCATTGATACCCTGAAGACCGCTGGGTTCAACCCCAACTGCATCATGCTGTTACCCAACCATTTTCAAAAAGGCGGGATACGTGAGAGCCTGCAGTGACCACACTGTCGGCAAGGTCGTTCCGTTGTCAGCGATTCCTGTCTGAGAGAACGGAGGCGAGGGTAGCCCGAATTATTCATGACAGTTCGTCGCGAAATCGCCAAGCCGCGTCGTGAGACCGGCGCGCGGAGGCCGGAGGACCTGAGGCCTACTTGTGCAGTACGTCGAAGGACCGATGGGTGAGCCCGCCGGCCACAGGCTTGTTGGAACAGCGGATCGGCGATTGCAGCAGAAGAATCATGAATAATGCGGGCTAGTAGGCTGCTAGGTGGGGATATCGCGTGTGCCGTCGTAGGACGTGCGGGATTGGAATGACAGTTTGACGACGTCGCCGTCGCGTACCGGTGAATCTTCCGACCCGATCTTCTTGTTGATGGTGATGAGCGCTTCTCGGTTCTTTATATAGTGCAGCAATGGGCCCAGTTGTATGGGGTGTGCTTCTATCAGTTGTTTCACGGTCGTTGGACCCATCACTGGGACCTCCAGCTCACTCTCTTCAACCACCGCACGGAGGGTCTGTCCAAAAATCTGCACCGACACCATCAGAGACTCACTAAGCCTATCATCCACATGATTCCCATTTTTGCGCGGGGCTACTATACACGATCTATGAACGTGACTCAGCTCTTCTTGCCCTCGGCTGCTCGATAAGCCTCTTGAAGCAGTTGCGCGACATGTTTGACCTCGACGGCTTCGCCTAATCCATTTTTTAGCTGAATCATGCAGGCAGGACAACTGGTCGCGACCACGTTAGCGCCGCTCTGATTGATGGCACGGGCTTTTCGGCCAAAGATCTTCTTCGACGTGTCATAGTCTTTGACGACGTAGGTGCCTGCGCCTCCGGCGCAACGATCGGCGTCCTGCATCTCGACGAAATTGACCCCAGGCAATGAGAACAGTACTTGCCGCGGTTCCTTTGTCACCCCGGCTGCCCGCAGATGGCAGGATGAATGGTAGGTGACGCGTTTCGTGGTTCCTCCAGTATTGGCCATCGGAGGGTGCTCCGACGAGCGGGCGACGAATTCCGAAATATGCACGACCTTCTTGGCCAACGATTCGGCCTGCTGCCGCTCCTCTCCTTCTGGGAACAGCGTGGGATAGTCTTTCAGCATCAGCGTGCAGGAGGCACAACCGGTCACGATGGTTTCGTAGGGTGCGAATGACCGGAGATTGAATCGGGCTCCATCGCGCACCAGATCGACATGCCCATAGGTTTGAATCGGGGTTCCTGAACAACGTTGCGGAGGCAAGGCCGGCTCTACCCCATGCTTCTTTAAGACCTCGATCACGGCGTCACCGACTCCATCATCAAAATAGTTGGCCGCACAACCGTGGAAATAGGCGACGGTCCGCGTTGGCGACTCCTCTATTTCTCTCGTGGCTACATGCGCATATCGCTCGCGCAAGTGGCGTCGAGCCAGCTTCGGTAATACAAGATCATGTGGCAAGCGAGCGGTGGGAGCCAATGCCTTCATGATCGGCCCGGTGATTCGTTCCAGCAGCCTCCTCACAAATGGACGGTCCCACAGTCGTTGTGTGCTCGCCAGCACGTGCACGAATGCGTCAAAGTTGAGTCCTTTTGCTTGCTGTCGAAATATCCAGCCTGCCAACCGGTTGGGATGCTCTGCCCGCTTCTGAAGAATCAGGTCTGACACATCCACGTCGGCGGGGCAGATCGTCCGGCACGATTTGCAGTTGAGGCAGGCCTCTACCACGCGTTTTGAATTAAGATAGCTGTAGTCATTCGCCGTGACAATTTCAAACCAGCCGCGCGCACTCATGTCCTCGGACTGAAAGACGTCATATACTGGACAGACCGAATTGCACTTGGCGCAGGTGGCGCAGGACTTTGAGAGTCTGGTGTAGTCGATGTGGTCTGTAAACGACGCGTCGCTCAGCTTGATCCCTGGGTTCAGAATGTTGTCAGGATCGAACGACTTCTTGACTTGAATAAACAGATCGTACAGTTCTTCGCCAAACATCGTTTTGACAAATTCAGCCCGGATGCGGCCATCGCCATGCTCGCCGCAAATCGATCCGCCGAACCGATTCAGCACGGTCGAATGGACATCCTGGTAGGCCTGCACCATTTTTTCAAAATCGCCACGATCGTTCACGTCCAACAATGGGACGATGTGCGCGTTCCCGTTTCCAATATGGCCGAAGATGGCCACCGGGACGTGCTGGCCTCCAAAGAAATCCTCTAGATAGCGGATCAACTCGCTGATGTGCTTAGCTGGCACGACAACATCGTCGACAAAATTGATCGGTTTCTTCTTCGGGTCGAATCGATAGAGGGTCGGGTACAACGCCTTGCGTGCCTTCCACAGTTGTTCCCGCCGTTCAGCATCGAATGCGACTGTGGGCTCCGAGGCCAGCTTGTAAGGCCGACAGATGACACGAAGGGCATCGGCCTGCTCTTGGAGATCGATCTCAATCGAATCGGCATCCAACTCAAGCAAGAGGGTCGCTGCTGCATCAGCGGGAATGCCATGCGTTGCCCGCCCGATTAGGTTGAGCGTATTGGCATCCATGACCTCCAAGGCACTTGGCTGGAGCGTCAGGATCTGCGGCACCGCGTGACCCACTTCTTCCAAGTTTTTGAAATGCAGCAGCGCCGTCAATGTGGACCTAGGTCTGTTCACCAGCCTCAACGTCGCTTCACTCATGATACCCAGTGTCCCCTCGCTGCCGACGAACAATTTGGGCAAGTCAAAAACTCCCTGTGCCAATCCATCGGCCACCCCGAAGAGATTGTACCCGCAGCTATTCTTGCTGACGGTTGGTCGCTTCGCGGCGATGAGGTCGGCGTGGGCCTGCGTCAGCACCAGCACATCGCGCAGGGCTGGCACCATCGTCAACAAACGTTCAAGCGTTGGATCAGTCAGCGGATAGGCTCGCGCCTCGATCCAGGAGGATGAGGTGAGGCACAACCGGAGGCTCTGCACATTGTCTTTGACCGAGCCGTAGCGGAGCGTATGGGGGCCTGAAGAATTGTTGGCGACCATGCCGCCCAGTTTGCACATGTCGCCGCTTGAAGGGTCTGGCCCAAACAGAAGTCCGTGAGCACTGAGTTGTTTGTTCAATTCTGCTAGGACGATTCCCGGTTGGACTCGCGCCCATTTCTCCTCTCGATTCACCTCAAGGATTCGATTGAGATGTGAGACATCAAGGATGATCCCCGAACCGATCGCGGAACCTGTGAGATTGGTACCGGCTGCTCGAGGGGTCAGGGGAATTCCTCGCGACCGGGCATAGCCAATGGTCGCGGCAATATCATCTTCCGACTCAATGAGAACGACTGCCTGTGGAGGAATGCGATAGATGCTGGCGTCCACTGCATAGGCGGTGAGCGTCGGTCCATCGTCTTTGACTTTTTCAGAGCCTAGCAGGGTGCGAAGGTCATTCCCAACCGCACGAGATTTCGTCGGTTGAATCAATGGAAAAGAGGTGGCCATGGATCGTGATGTATCCTACTCAGTGAATTCTTCCGGCACCCTCAGTCGTTGTCCTTGTGTTCAATTTCTCCTACAATGGGTCGCCCGATGGATCGCCCGACCTTATATATCACCCGCCAGTTACCACAGCCAGTGTTGGACGCGATTCCGCGATACTACCATGTGTCCGCCAAACCAGCGGATCGGCCACCAACGCTGGAGGAACTCCACCAAGGTGTTGCACAAGCAGATGCCATGATTTGCACACTGACCGATCGCATCGACGACTCGTTATTGTCCCATGCAACAAGGCTGAAAATCATCGCCAACTATGCAGTCGGCTACAACAACATCGACGTGCCTGCCGCAACCCACCGTGGTATCACCATTACCAATACTCCGGACGTGCTGACCGATGCTACTGCCGATTTGACGTGGGCGCTGTTGCTGGCGCTGGCACGGCATATCGTGAAGGGAGACACCTGGATCCGAACCGGCGAGTGGCCTGGATGGACGCCAACCCAACTGTTGGGCGCCGATGTCTCTGGCAAAACGCTGGGCATTGTTGGCATGGGGCGCATTGGCCAGGCTGTCGCGCAACGAGCGTCCGGATTTCGGATGTCCGTGATCTATGCAGGCCATCATCGCGTCCCTGCCCCATCGGGTGTCATGTGGGAATGGCAACCCCTTGACGCGGTCCTTGCGAAATCCGATTTTCTTTCGCTTCACGTCCCTCTCACCGATACGACTCGTCACCTGATCGGCCGACGCGAGCTGACCCTGATGAAACCAGCCGCCTGCCTGATCAATACATCCCGTGGACCGGTGATTGATGAGGTGGCGCTGGTGTCGGCGCTTGAAGGACAAACGATCGCGGGCGCTGGGCTGGATGTCTACGAACACGAACCGATGGTTTCTGCTGGTTTGAGAGTTCTGCCGAATGTGGTTCTTCTTCCTCACCTCGGATCGGCTACACTTGAGACGCGTGTACGTATGGGGCTCATCTGCCTCGATAATATTGCAGCCGTGTTGGGAGGACGCCAGGCACCGAATCGGGTGAATTGAGGTGTGATTGAGAACGAGGATTGGACCCTACGAGGCGTACCGAAAGCCGACGTCTCCTCTCCCGTGTTTCCCCTTCAAGGCCACCAGTCGCTGTGGGACATCATGGAATGAAGGAATCGACTCGAATGCGTGAGCGGCCTTCTCCCACAGTTCTTCCGCTTCATAGAGTAACCCTAACTCATAGCGAATGGCTTGCCCCTTAGCCCCTTGGCAACGAGAATCAGCCAAGACCGTTTCCAGTCCAAGAATCGCCTGAGTGGGATGATGCTCTTCCTTGAGACAGACCGCCGTCATGAGCGCCGAATCAAGATAGTAGGAGTCGCTGTTCGTCGATACGTGAAATTCCTCCTTGGCTTCCTCATACAATCCCATGTTCTTGTACGCGACACCTAACGCATAGTGCGTCTCATAGTCAATGGCCGCCATCGGTTCCTTTACGGTCGCTGGTGGAGCCACGGCGGGTTTACTAGGAGCAGCTGATTCCACAGATGTTTGAACCGAGAGGAGCTTCTTGGTCGGCTGTGGAACAGGTGTCTGCGGGACTTCGGCCTTGCGCGCCTCGCTCTTTTGTGCGGCGACTGGCTTTCCGACTGCTGGAGCTCCTACCGGTTTGTTCTGCGGCGGATGCGAGGCCATTGCCGCCTCTGGTGCTACGTGTGGAGCTGGTGGAGTCTTCGCATTCGACCCAGGTGAGGCCGATATATTCTTAACATCTTGTCCAGTAGGAGCTGCTTTCGACTCACTGGTGGTTTTCTGCGATGCACTGTCCTTGGCAACAGGGTTGACGTCGTCGGGCTCCGCACCTGCCACCGAAAATTGTTGGTCTTCCTTCATCCGACCGTTTGGATGGACTGCCTGAACACTATCTGAATCAGCTCTCAGTGATTCACTCTCGGTTTGTAGGGACTCAACGTGGTTCAGCGGTGCGCTCACAATAGACGCAGTCTGAGCAGATTCACTCCGTTCGTCAGAGACCCCTCTCTTCATCCTTGTCGTCAACCGATTCACAAAGGCGTCATCGCTGGATAGCGATCGCACTTTTTCGAAAAGCTCCTCATGCAAACTTTCCATGCCGGGCTCTGGATGGTCAAGCAAGAGTTCGATGGCTTTTGCATACTGGATGGCGGCTCCCCCACCATCGCCTTTTTCTTCGAGGAGTTCTCCGTTCAGCTCCAGTAACGGGACGGAGTTTGGGTCTGCGGACAAGAACTCCTGAATCAACGATTCGGCAAGTGTGAGGTCATGGGCCCGCAACGCGGCCCCAGCCAAGAAACGATACTCTCCCAGCGCCACTTGGACATCCCCGCGTTGCAAGTGCAAGCGAGCCAGGAGTTGACAGACTTGGGGGTTCCCTGGTTCTCGTGTGAGCATTTGGTTCAGAATCGCTTCTGCACCGGCATACTGTTTTTCATCAATGCGACGAACGGCCTCAGCCAGAAGGTCGACCGGTTCCGACGGTTTCTGTACCGGCGTGGTGGATGCTGGTTTGACCGCCTTGATCGCCCCGGTTCCACCTTTCTTCAGGCTCTCCACGAATTGGGATGCCTCGTTGTTCGCAGGGTCGATCCTGAGAACGGCAAGATACGCGTCTTTGGCCTCATCGTATCGTCCTTGCGCTGATCGCTCACGGCCCAGCTGAAGATACACGGTGGTCGCTTCATCTTGCTGGTTTTCCTGGACACAGAGTTCAGCGACGCGCTGCTGTGCGTTGAGATTCGATGGATCGTGGAGGACAATCTTCTTGTACACTTCGAGCGCGTCTTTTCCGCGACGTTCTTTTAGGTAGTACTTCCCCAGCGTGAGGTAGTCCTGGACCGCGCTACTGATGAGTCCACGTTCAACATTCAAGTCGCCAAGGTGGCGATAGACCTCATAGCGAGCCGGATCGTATTTCAGGACCTTTTTAAAGGCGGCAATGGCCTTGAGGGTCGCGCCTTCGGCTCGGAATGCCGAGGCCGCCTGCAAGAATGCAGTAGCGGCTTCCCCTGAAGCGTTTCGTTTCAATTGTAAATCACCGATTGTATTATGAATGGTACCGTCGGCGGGGGAATCTGCGGCCAGTTTTTTCCATTCGGCTATGGCCGCTTCGTACTGTCCGCGGGATGCGAGGAGCTGCGCTTGTTGAAGAACTCGACTTCGATCCGGGGGCACAACAATACCTCCACGATCAGGACAACCAAACGCTAACATTCGCAAGGAATTTTGTCTAGGAAATGGAAGAATCAGGCAGCAAGTACTCGAGTAAATGAGCAGGTCCTCCGATTTGGAGGACCTGCTCTTCTACCGAACAAAACGGAAGACGTGAGGACTTATGATGCGGCGATCTCCGCCTTGAGCACATTGGCCGCTTGAGGCCCCTTGGCTCCCTGCACGATCTCGAACTCAACGTTTTCACCCTCCTTGAGGGTCTTAAAGCCGTCTCCTTGTAATGCCGAGTAGTGAACAAAGACGTCTTCTCCGCTATCCAGCCGGATAAAGCCAAACCCTTTTCGATCGTTGAACCACTTGACCGTGCCTTTTGTCTTCACAGAAGCCCTCCTTTTTTCAACAACTACGACTGGTTACGTAGCGGCCCCACTCAATTAGGCGGATCAAAACTGAAAATAAATTGTGTACGAATTCGGTTGGTAGAAGGGACGGGAACCTGAAGGAGTGGTGCATCGCTCACGGAACCCATCTTGTGAGTGGAAAGTCGCGCTGCATGTAACATAGGCTTCAGGACCTGTCAAGCGAATCTTTATGGAGGAGACTTTCTCCTGTGTTTACAGGCGAGAAGGACTTCCCTATAGTGATCACAACTTTTCCCATCCAGACATTCTGTGATCTTACGAACACTGCTCGATCGCTACATCTTTACGGAACTGCTCTCTCCGTTTGGTCTCAGTCTCGGTGCGCTGTGCTTTGTCATGTTGACCAGGGAGCTGTTGCGCCTTGTCGAACTGTTGGTGTCCAAGGGGGTCGGGTTCTGGGCGGTCCTCAAAGTGATTGCCATGCTGCTTCCCTCCGGTCTCGTACTCACACTTCCGATTGCAGGGCTGATCGCCTCGGTTACGGCATTTGGCCGGTTGTCCTTTGACAAGGAATTGGTTGCCATGCGCGCGACTGGACTCAGTCTGTTTCGGCTCTCGCAACCGGTCCTTCTGTTCTCCGTGTGTGTCTTTACGTTGACCTTGATCTTATCTCAATGGGGACAGCCTTGGAGCTCATTGAATCTCAAAAAGGTGGCGCTCAACCTGCTCAAGGATCAGCTTGTCCTGGCGTTGGAGCGGGGCACCTTCAATGAGCCAATTCCACGCATGATGATCTATGTTCCAGAAGGTGAGCCTGGCCGGCCGGCGGAGGGCATCTTCATCTCCGATGAACGAGTGCCTGAAGAACCACGCGTTATCGTAGCGGAGCAATTCCGCGTCTTTATGGATACCGCCCATACGCAGGTCGCGCTTCAGCTCGTGAATGGAGTCATTCATAGCCGACCGCATCAGGTCGATCAGTATCAGCAGATTGCATTCGCCACTTACGATCTCAAGATCGACCTGAACCTCAGCAGCTATTCGGCTGCCGAAGAGCGTCCGTCCTATGAACAAATCATGGCCCGGTTGGCTGAGTCCGGTGGCAAAGATGCCGGCTCTCTTCGTCGTCTGATGGAACATTATAAGGATTTGGCCTTTCCGACTGCGTCGCTTGTATTCTGTCTGCTTGGCGTGCCAGTTGGAATCGTCTCAAAGCGGTCAGGACGGGTCGGCGGGTTTGCTGTCGGCGTGGGTATCATCATCGCGTTTTATATCCTAAATGTCGGGTGCGACTTTTTAGTGACGGCCCTGATCCTCCATCCCTTTGCGGGGGCCTGGCTGCCCAATATTATTTTTGTCATCATCACCGCCGCTCTTTTTGTACGGATGAGTAGACAGTAGCAACATGACGATTCTTTTCCGGTACATCCTTCGCGAATACTCAAAAATCTTCGGGATGTGCTTTTCTGGTTTGGTGACCATCTATCTCGTGATCGACTTTTTCGAGAAAGTGCGCAGATTCTTACGCTATGAATCGGGAATCGTTCCAATCCTCACGTACTTCGCGCTGAAGATCCCCTCGATTTCGTTCCAAGTCGCGCCGTTCGCGATCTTAGTGGCGACCTTATTGACACTTGGTCTGTTTGCGCGCAGCAATGAAATCACCGCCATGCGCAGCTGCGGGATCAGCTTATTGTGGATGACTTCGCCTTTTCTCCTGTTTGCCACTGGCGTATCGATGATTCTCTTTCTCTTCAGCTCGACCGTCATTCCGCTTGCGTCGGAAAAAGCCGAAGAAATCCGTTCGATCCAGATTGAACAACGACCAGCTCCTGTCACCGTCAAAGCCGCCCAGCCATGGGCTCGCATCAGCGCCGACAGTCTCATTGAAGTCAATGAGATCGATGTCGCAGGGAAGACCCTTCGAGGAGTCCGAATTTTTCATTTTCGTCCGCCGTTTGCACTTGATCGCATTACGGAAGCGGCTGAAGCCCGCTATACGCCTCAAGGCTGGACCCTACTGAACGGAAATCATCGCAGGTTTCAATCGAACGACACCGTAGAGTTGGCTCTATTTACGGAACACGCGATCAGCATGCCCTTGATTCCCGATGATTTCTCCTCCTCACTGGTGGGGAACTCAGAAACCATGACGTTTGGGGAAATTCGAAATTACCTCGTGCGCTTCGGGCATGAAGGGTTCTCATTCGCCCGTTTGTTGACGGACTACTACAGCCGTGTGGCTTCCCCATTGGTAACGGTCGTGATGGTGCTCGTCGGCATTGCGCTGAGCTTGCGCCGGAGCGGCGTCCGAGGGGGCAACATGGCCGTAGGTATCGGACAAGCGTTCATCATTGGGTTTTGCTACTGGACGACACATTCCGTCGCCATCGCACTCGGACGAGGTGGCGCGTTGGCTCCCATGCTTGCAGGCTGGATGGCCAATGTGCTGTTTCTGAGTTTCGGCCTCTACCTCTTATTGAAAGTTCGACACTGAAGAAAAGGTTTCCTAGTTGACTGTACCTCGGTCTTCCGGTAAGAAAGGCGCCGTGTGCGCCTATAAGGAGGGAGAAACATGGCCTCGCGCGTGGTAATTACCGGTCTCGGGGTGATTTCTCCCATCGGGATCGGCGTCAGTGAGTTCTGGAAGGCAGCCCTTGCGGGTCGCTCAGGGATTACAGCGATCCCTTCCCTTGGATGGTTTCCCATGTCCGGCTATCGTTCGCGGGTCGCCGGCCAAATCCACAATTTCTCACCAGAACAGTATTTGTCGACCCTGCAGGCCAGTCGCGTGGACCGTTACGCACAATTCGCCTTGGTCTCCACGAAAGAAGCGCTCGCCGATGCCGATTTGAGCATGGCCAAGGAGGCTCCCCATCGCGTCGGCGTGATTGTCGGAGCCGGCATGGGCGGGATGGTAATGGGTGAGCGTGAAATCACACAGCTCTTTAAGACGCAACGACCGCATCGCGTCCATCCGAATTTCATTCCGACGATCACATTAAATTCGGCGTCAGGTATCGTCGCCATGGCACATGGCGCGAAAGGCCCAAATCTCACGATCTCGACGGCCTGCTCCTCTAGTGCCCATGCCCTTGGGCAAGCCATGCAAAGCATTCGCAGCGGCCAAGCCGATGTCATTATTGCCGTCGGAGCTGATGCAAGCATTACTCCCCTGGTGTTTGCCGGGTTCTGTTCCTTGCGGGCCCTCTCCAGCGAGTTTAACGATGCTCCGGAGCGAGCCTCACGTCCCTTTGATCGACTCCGGGATGGATTCGTCATGGGCGAGGGAGCTGCCGCACTCGTGGTGGAGTCATGGGCGCATGCCAAAAAACGGAAAGCGAGAGTCTATGCGGAACTGGTCGGCTATGCGGCCACCAGCGAAGCCTATCACATGGTGATCCCTCAGGAAGATGGTGAGGAAATCGCCACAACCATGAAGATCGGCCTCGACTCGGCCGGCATTGGGCCGGATCAGGTCGACTACATCAACGCTCACGCGACCTCCACGACGATCGGCGATGCTGTGGAGACCAAAGCGATCAGGAGTTTGTTTAAGAATCGCGCAGACAAAATTTCCATCAGTGCCACAAAATCGCTCATTGGCCATACCTTGGGGGCAGCTGGGGCCATCGGCGCTGTGGCCACGACTCTTTCGATTCATACCGGGCAAATCCATCCCACAGCCAACTACGAGGAACCGGACCCAGCATGCCGTTTGGACGGGATCACACGGGCCGTCCAAGAACGAAAGGTTCGTTACGCCCTCTTGAACGCATTCGGATTCGGCAGTAACAATGCCACAGTCGTCTTCAAGAAATTTGTGGCATAACAACGGTTGAACGATATCGAGGGTCCCGTCGCAGCCGTCACATGCGAGGAGCCTCATTCCACTTGAAGGAGTACCTATAATGACTGAACGGATCGATCCTGCGGTTACCGCTAAAATCACTCAGGCCTTGGCCAGCTATCTCAAACGAGACCCCGCGTCGATTACTGAAGCTCATCATCTTCGTGATGACCTCGGCCTCGACTCGGTCGCGATCATTGAACTGCTGTTCGAGATCGAAGAACGATTCAAGCTACAAATTCCAGACCAAGACCTTCCGGGGTTGAGTACCGTTGGCACCGTGGCAGCCTATGTTCAGCGACGGCTCGCTGAGTCGAAAACGGAGTCCAAGCCTGAATCGCCCAAGCCCGTGACCGCCGCCAGCAAGTCGAAATCAACCAAGTCGACCAAGACCAAGGCCAAGACCACCTCAGCCAAGTCCCCGTCTCCCAAGAAGACGGCTGCAGCAAAGTCCGCTTCGGCCAGTAAACCAAAGAAGAGATCATCCGGTACCTCTGGGAAGAAGAAAGTTGCGGCCCGATGAGCAAACCACAACTACCCTCCCCAATCACATTGGCTCAAGTCCACGAGGTTGTTGGAGGGGTGATTCACGGAGATGACCAGACACCGATCTCCAGCCTGACAAGCCTCGGCGAAGCCGATCCACACGCCCTATCGTTTGTTGCCAATGAGAAAATGTCGAAGGCAGTGGCCACTCTTCGCGTCGCGGCACTCCTGGTCCATCGACATTTGTCCGATCTTGCCCTGCCGCAAATCGTCGTCGACAATCCGCTGTTGGCCTTCGCGCGCGTCGCTCAGAAATTTTTCGTTCGCGTTCCTACGCCCCGCGGTATCGCCGAGTCTGTCACGCAAGGATCGGATGTGCAGATCGGGAGTGATCCCTCCCTCTGGCCATGCGTCACGCTGGGCGACCGCGTCACAATTGGCAATCGCGTCACGCTCTATCCGGGGGTCTTTATCGGATCGGATTCAAGGATTGGGGACGATTCCGTTCTCTATCCCAATGTCGTCGTTCGCGAGGGCTGCTCACTTGGGGCGCGAGTGATCGTGCACAGTGGAACCGTGATCGGAGCCGACGGGTTCGGATACGTACAGCATCAAGGCCGACACCATAAGATTCCCCAACTCGGTGGTGTCGTCATTGAAGATGACGTTGAGTTGGGAGCAAATGTAACGGTCGACCGTGCCACATTCGGTCGGACCATCGTCAAACAAGGCACCAAGATCGACAATCTCGTCCAGATTGCCCACAATGTGACTGTGGGAGAGCACTGCATCCTGGTTGCACAGGTTGGCATCGCTGGTAGCACGACCATTGGCCGTCACGTGATGATCGGTGGCCAAGCCGGGCTTTCTGACCATATTACCATCGGTGACCAGGTGATGATCGCCGCGCAATCAGGCGTCAATCGTAGCGTGGAATCGAACCAGATCGTCGGAGGCAGTCCTGCGATGGCACGTGAAAAAGCCCTGAGGGTTCAGGGCGTCATTTTCCAGTTGCCTGAATTGAAACAACTCGTGCGAGACTTGGAGCAGCGCGTAGTCACGCTTGAAAATCAGCTCAGGGAATCGGTACGCCGCCCCGCACGATCAAAGACGAGGCCATCCAAGAAGAAATAGGTTCTTATTTCGCTACCTTGCCTAGTTTGATCACTCTTCGCCATAAGAACAGCCTTGCCCAATAGTATCCCGCCCAGGGCATCAAAATCGCTGGTACGATGCTCACCCGTTCATAGGCAAATGCCGCAATGGTCCCTCCTACCAAGAGGAGGCCGCCAAGCAGATAGGCCAATGGAACGAACTGGCGTCCCGGATGCTCAATCGTTGTCGCGTCCGACCTCTTCTTGAGCGTTCCTCGCTGCCGACTCAGGCCTTCCCTCATGCGAGCGGCCAGAACTTCCGGGAACTCCCGTAAGAGATACCGTTGGTAGAGCGTCTGGGCCACCCCCAAGCCTATGCCTGACATGAACAATGCTGAGCTTTGATAGAAAGTATCCCAGGAGTAGCTGTCTGTGGCGAGCCATTGGTATGCCAGACCTCCAACTGCCCCGATCACACAGATCAGCCCGAGCAGACCGGATGGCATGAGGATGTAAGTTTTTACGTACTCCTGGGCTTGCTGTATCGTTTGCTGCGGATGTTGAACGTTGATCAGTTTCGGCACGTGATTCCCTCCGCAATTACCAATCTACCCAGAAGTCAGCGTATGCATTATAACCATCTAGATCTCCACAGCAAAGGGGAGAACGCGGGGGTGGCGCATTGATATTCATCTGACGGACCGCGCGTTCTTTCCCTAAACCTGTGTGTCTTGCGGGCATTTCTGTGGATAACCCATACAAAGCCATCACAAGACCAGCATCAGCAAAAAACTGTGGCACTGAGTTGAGCCTTGCACAGTCAGATAGAGGGTGTCCGTTTGAAATGTAGGACGGAACCGATTGTTCTTTCAAGCTGGATCGTACCAGCAAGAACGAACGCTGCGGCTAGCAGTAAAGCTCTGCTTGATGGAAGCCGATCGATACTATTGTGAAGGATTCGTGGTTGGATCGGAATGAAATGACCAAGGTTGCCTTTATCCCAGATATGTGTGTTGTAGTGGTTGATCCGGAATCGTCTTCGTCAATCCTAACCAACAGGATTTAGGGATTCTCGCTTCCTACTGATGCGCCTCACGTGTTTTAGATTTCCAACTGCATGGTCTCAAGTCCTCATCGAGACTTCACATATGCTGGTGAGATGGTCAATCGCCTTCGGTAATCGTACTGCAATCAGGACCAAGATCTGGTTGTTTTTAGGAAGTCCTCTTGGAGTTCACCACCCCTTGCAGTGTCAAGACAACCGCGTCAAGACTTTCGAGCAGCGACGTGAAGGAATCAGACGCGGCAATCGGCACAGCAGACATTGCCGGTTTCGGTGGTGGTCCTGAAAATGTGATCCGCCCGACTTTAGGTGGATTAAGAATCTCCGCGATCGATACTAATGGCACGCTGGTCAAATCAATCTCACAAGAACCACTTCCCTCATGGTCCTGCTGATCATCCAGCCGTACGACTGGGCGAAGGGGATAGCTGCTATTCACTTTGGCCACGGTTCCTATTTCCCCGGTCGTCAATCGCACGGTAGTCCCAAGTGGGTACACCGAAAATTGCTCGACGAGTGCCTTAAGAATTTCTCGAGGAAAGGCTCTTCGCTCAGCGACAAGAAGCTCCTTGACTGCCTCGTGCGGGAGCAGGCGACGGCGATAGGGACGCTCGCTCACTAAAGCATCGAATACGTCGACCACTCCGACGATCAGGGCCATTTCACTAATCTCTCTTCCTTTCAGTCGATGAGGGTACCCTTGCCCATTGAAGCGTTCGTGAGCCTGACGCGTCAATTGCCCCAACCAGTGATACACTGGCCCGCACTTCTCAACCACCTGATAGCCAAGCTCAGGATGCCCTTCGATTAGTGCCCGCTCTTCCTGAGTCAAACGGCCAGGCTTCGTGATCAAGGATTTCGGGACGGCAAATAATCCAATATCATGAACAAAGCCCGCGAGTGCCAACCTGTGCAGCTCTTCCCCATAGTACCCAAGACCGATCCCAACCTTCGTTCCGAGTATGGCCACATTGATCAGATTGGTGATGAGTGGTGGCCCGGCCGGTCCTGCAAGTGCTTCCACCACGAGCTCATCGTTGCGCTGCAGCGATGACACGACATGTTCCGCAAGAGCTTTAAGTCGTTCGAGTGATACAGATCGATGCTCTTGAACAGCGGTTGCTATCTCCCCCACCGCCTGTCCTGCCTCGTGATACCAGTGTGTCACAACTCACCTCTGTGTCGTCATGGGTTTGTCGATGCAACAACTCGTCTGCGAAGTGTTCGACCATGCGCCCGTCGAGGCAACGCCTCATGTGCGATTTTTTCGACTAATGAGCGTCCAATCTGAGGCGCTTCAGAAACACACCCGAAGTAGAGACATAAGTCGCAAAGCGAGTTGATCAACCGACAGACACCGCCAGTGCAATGATAAATAGAGGAAATCGCACTCGGTGAGAATATCGGCGACTCGCCTCCAGCCGCAGCAAGACGCGCGAGGATATAGGCCTTTGTCTCGGCCCGATCCAAATAGTCAATATGGTGTTGAATGGCCACCCGCTGAGCGAGCTGAGGAATGCGTGCGATGCGATCCCGCAGCTCCGGCTGTCCTACGAGCACGAGGGTGATGAGAAACCGGTCATTGAGCTGAAAGTTGCTGAGGAGGCGTAGTTCTTCAAACAAGCGGTCATGTTCGATCGCCTGGGCTTCATCCACCACCACAATTGTGTCAACGCTTCGATGATAGTTGGCAAGTAGTTGATCGTTCAGACGACGCAACTGCTCCACACGTGTCCCGTGGGGATCCACTCCGAGCTGGAACAAGATCTCGCCGAGAAATTCATTCTCTGGAATAGTCGGATTCGAGACGAGTCCAATTTCATACCGAGATCGAGGAAGCTTGAGTATTACGGCACGACTGAGGAGTGTTTTCCCGCTTCCAATCTCCCCAGTCAGCATCACGATCCCTTTTCGGGCATGAATTCCGTACAGCATCCGTTCCATGGCCGCTTCATGTTTGGCCGATGGGACATAAAACTTTGGATCTGGCACATTTTCAAATGGGCGCAGACGCAACCCCCAATGAAGCTCGTAGGCTGCATTCCGCGTCTCATCATGACTGTGTACCGCATCGGCAAGTGGCACTAGGATGTCCATTTTATTTCACTACTTCAATCAGCATGGGGCTTTATGAAGCGCATGGCAAGACACGCTGTATTGCTATGCGCTCCATCCGTCCGTTGGCTGCCCATTCCTCAATCCCTTTTAGGCTCTGGTCCAACCGTGATTGGATAGCGTCATAGTGTCTGGCTCCCACGACCACGTGGTGCTGCGTGACGATTGTGAGGAAACTATGCAGCCCCATGAAAAATAGCATCGCATGGGAGGCATTGACCTGCTGAGCGGCAGACCATAACTGCGCGACACGTTCAACGGTATTCTGCAAATCTGAGGACGGCGCACTAAGGGCGTTACCACTAGTCTTAAGGGTTTGAATGATGGCCATCAGATGTGGAAGTTCTTGTCGAACGACATCCAGAAAACCTTGCTCTTCCTCAGCAGACCGCTCAAGAAACTCATGGATGGACGACATATTGCATTGTTCAACCCCTCGCTCCATCAGACCTTCCGCCTGGGCCAGCATCGTCTGAAGCAAATTACGATGAAATGCGTTGGACGAGATGCATTGATCTTGGAGCCCACGCAGTAATGTCAAAAACTCCTTCGTGGGGATCATCGTTGGCGGATCTTCTCCGGACGCTGAGACGTCGTCTGCCTGAAAGGTCACACCTGTTGCTCGGGTCAGGGCTCCATGAATGTGCCCCAGCTGTTTGCAGAGCGCGATGAAGTCATCCGTGGAGATTTTGGCGGAAGGGTCTTGAACCGTTTCCACAAAAGGAAGGGCTGAGAAACTCGCGCGCTCGACATCACTCAGATTGAGCGTAGCCGCAGACCCACCGAGGTTTGTGACACCAACCTTGATCGTCTGGGCCAAAGCACGATGGCGTTCGGAAGGGGGAGATTGCTGCAGCTCATCGAGGGCAACGTGAATTTGCTGAAGCCATTCCTGTGCCTCTTGAACGAACAGTTCAACTAGCTCTTTCTGGAACGCATCTTCAGTTTCAACGGACATCGGCGTTGGCCCTTTAGCAAGAATACGACCATGTAACCACTCCGGCTACCTGGATCAGGATTGCCCCCTCCCGCTTCCAAGTTGGGAGGCCAAGCTCGCAATCTCACCTAACTTGCGTGCCATTTCCTCGAGCCGTTTTGTGGCACTCTCGGCAGCTTGTTCGGCTTCGGTCACTCGTCGAGTGAGGGTTCCGTTGCGATCTCGTTCTACGGTCAGAAGCCCTTCCATTTCCTGAACATTCATCGCAACTCGCTCTAATTCTTGAAGGTGACCCACTGCCTCTGCCCCCTTTTGCCGTTCGGTCAGCAGTTCAGCCTCGAGGTTCTGAAGTTTCTGATGAAGTTCGGCTGTCAGCTGTTCTGCATGTGCGAGTCCTGCTTCCGCCTCTCGTGTCCTAGTCGATATCTGCTCTAATTCAGCCAGTTGTTGCACGAGTTGCTCTGCAGCCGTCCGTTCAGCATGCAGAGTAGATTCCAGTTCCGCAATTCGAGCAGATGATTTCTGCCAGAGCACGGCTTCCTCTTTGAATGCACCGACTGCATCCTGTTCCGCTTTCAGCGCTGCTTCCAGCTCTGGAATTCTTGATACTTGTCGCTCGACCTTGGCGAGTGTCTCCTGAAGCTCGTTGAGACGTGTACGCTCGGCTGCCAACTGCACTTCACTTGTCTTGGCCTTGGCGAGCTGTTCCGAGGACTCGGACAGCCGTTTGGCAAGTTCTTCGGAGCAAGTCTGTTCCGCTTTCAGCGCTGCTTCCAGCTCGGGAATTCTTGATACTTGTTGCTCGACCTTGGCGAGTGTCGCCTGAAGCTCGTTGAGACGTGTGCGCTCGGTTGCCAACTGCACTTCACTCGTCTTGGCCCTGGCAAGATGCTCCGAGGACTCGGACAGCCGCTTGGTGAGCTCTTCGGAACGAGCCCGTTCCGCCCGTAACTGTTCTTCAATTTCTTTAGACTTATGGACCTCCTGGTGCAGTCCCTGTGGCTGTTGCGCTGCCATCTGCATCGTCAGTTCACCAACGGCCGCTATGGGGGCAGAAACGGGCCCAGCGGCGGAGGCCGGTGCTGCGTCCTGTCGTTTCGCTATTAGCTCGAGGACTCGATCCTTGAGGGAAGTACCTTGAAAGGGTTTCTTTAATACCCCATCCGCGCGGCAAGATTCGGCCTGTTTGGTCACTTCGTGGTTCACGATTCCGGAAATGAGTAGTACGGGCGTTGACGCAAGGGTTGCGTGTCCACGGACAAATGCACACACTTCATACCCACTCTTATCCGGCATGATGACGTCGGACACGACAACGTCCGGCCGTTCCTTTGCTAAATAGGCCAGCGCTTCCTCTCCGTTTGCCGCAAGCGTGACGCCGAGTCCAGCCTCGGTCAATAGTCGTTCAGCAACTTTACGAACTGCGATACTGTCATCGGCTACTAAGATCTTCGGCATGCCTGCACCTTTCGCTCATCCCACACACATAAGGAATCATCATTCAGTCAACCCTAGTTGAGATACCGAGAGAATCGGGATCTCATCCAGGCCATTGGTATAGCTGCCGTCGGCCGGCAAATCCTGGCCATGGTATGTTTGAAGCGCGGCAGGGTCCAACGTATGAAGGATTGGAATCTCTTCATCGATGCACATGGCCATCTCTCCGAGAGGATGCTTCACTCTCAGACACAAGGGACTACTCCCCTGCACGGTAAGTTGAAGAAACGCGGCCAGATCAAATACTGGTAACACAGTCTGTCCCTGACGAACGACTGATGAGACAAAGAGGGTTTGGCCAGCGACCGGAATAGGTTCAGCCCATGGGACAATGCCCGATACATCCAAGCTCTTCACTGCCAGTCGCCTCCCTCCCACGGAAAACACCAACAGTTGACATAATTGACGCCCCGTCTCCCGCTGATGCTTTTGAGCCGTCCTCAACATACCCGGTCATCGCTCACTGTCATCTGTGGGATCGCTACGGGTCGAAAAATGTTTCCTTGCCCCTCACTGCCTGCTGTGCTCGACACCGACTCATTGAGAACCCACGTTGTGTTAAGCGCCAACGCAATGCTTTGCTCGAATAAGATCATGCCTCGATACCAGCGTCGTTCCGGTCCACGGAACTGCGAAGGAAGCGGCAGAACTTGAGAAGGATGGAGTTCTAACAACCCCTGCACCCTGGTGACTCGAATACTCCCATGCGCGCCT
Organism: Nitrospiraceae bacterium; assembly: GCA_052387595.1. Taxonomy (GTDB): domain Bacteria; phylum Nitrospirota; class Nitrospiria; order Nitrospirales; family Nitrospiraceae; genus Nitrospira_D. The sequence continues at coordinate 47,984 of JBQTJA010000003.1, forward strand.
CGCTCGGAAAACAGCACGATACGGCTATTTGCTGTACCTTGATTATTCGATATCCTCAATCGCTCAGCCAGATTAATGGCTCTATACACCAGACCGTTAATCATTGGATCGTCGAGGGACCCAACCTCTTCGAGCGTCAATACCCCCTGGATCGACTCGGTATCCAACGCCAGATACCGTCCGCCCAATAACACGATAAGAAATCGTGATGGAGAAGATGGCGATAAAATTCCTGTCATCGGTTCCCGGACAACCAAGCCAAGACCGTTTTCCTCATTCTCTGTAACAAGCCTCATTTCGTCAATCGATACGAGTATTTCCGCAAGGTTACTTGCGCAGCACGGGAGCCTTTCCAAGCCACCGTGCCACTTCCTGCAACAACATCCGTTCTTCGACCGGCTTGGTGATGTACGAATTGGCACCGAGGTTGATTGCCATCTGCCGATGCTTGTCTCGCGCCCTTGTCGTCATGACAACCACCGGCGTTTGTTTGGTTTCCGGGCGGCTTCTGAGAGCTTGAATGACTTCAAATCCATTGAGCTTTGGCATTTCGAGATCGGTGAGGATCATCCGATACTTGGTCGTTGATGCTTTTCGAAGTCCATCTTCTCCGTCAACTGCCGTATCAAACTGATATCCAGCCAACTCCAACATCCTTCCGACGAACTTGCGAATGCTCAATGAATCGTCTATCAAGAGCAGCCTGGCCTCTAGCGGTTCATTCGATGATTGCTCTTGTGGTGGAGACTGTTCCGATTCCGGCGTGGTCTTGAACAAAGGAGTATGGGAAGCCGATTCTTTCAGCTCTCTCGTCGTCAACCGGTTAGGATCGAGTACAAGAACAACCCGTCCTTCTGGATCGATGGTCGCACCTCCAAAACACGAATGCTCCAATACTTTCAGTGATCCAAGGCGCTTAATGACGATTTCTTGGCGGCCCAACAGTTCGTCGACGGCTAATCCCATGGCCGTTCCCGCTGTCCGGACGATCACCACGGGCATAATCCAATCAGCAACTCCCGGTTGTCGGCGGAGAATGTTATAGAGTGAGTGTATTTCAATCCTTTGTTCGTTGATCTGTAAGAGTGTGCGACTACCTTCCTTGCGCACGGAGGAAGGTGTCGGCATCGTGACTTCCTGGATGCTCGGGAGCGGAATCGCATATTTTTCAGTGCCGACTCGCACGAGTAACGCAGTCGCGATCAGGAGGGTGAGCGGAAGATGCAGGGTAAATTTTGTCCCAATACCAGGATCAGATTCAACATCGATATGCCCGTTCATGCCTTCAATAACTCGTTTGACCACATCTAATCCTACGCCTCGGCCTGCTTGATCCCCTACCTTGTCGGCTGTGGAAAACCCAGGCATGAAAATCAACTGAAGGATCTCCGTATCCGACATGGCTTGTATGTGGTGTGATTGAGCGAATTGAATCTTGCTGGCTTTGGCTCGAATTTTCTTCAAATCTAAGCCTGCTCCATCGTCTTCAACTTCAATGATGACTGAATTTCCACGATGAGCCGCATGGAGGTAGATGGTTCCGACTGCCGGTTTACCCTTCGCGATTCGATCCGCCGTCGGTTCGATACCGTGATAGACCGCGTTTCTGACCAAATGCACCAATGGATCCACCAATCGTTCCACGATTCCAGTATCAACTTCTGTCTGCTCGCCCGATGTGACTAAGGATACTTCCTTGTTTGACGCTCTGGCGATTTCTCTGACCGCTCGACGAAACCTGGTGAATGCTGTCCCGATTGGCACCATGCGAGTACGGGCGATTTCGTCTCGCATCTCCAACGTCAATTGTTGCAGTTGACTCATCTCGTCGTGGGCTCTTTGGATGGACCCATCCAGTTGCGACATCGACTCACTGATATCGGCAGTGATTTCACCGATGCGCCGAGCCAAAATATTGAAATCGTCGTATTTGTCCAGCTCAAGGTTGCCAAAATCGCCAAACACGGGAAGGCTTTGCCCTGCAGGCAGGGTCGAACTACTCGGGGCTTCTTGATAGGTAAAGGTGTGTTTGTCGGCAAAGGATTGGATGGAATCCACCAAACGCCCCTTGAAGCCTAAGACTTGCTGTGAGAGTTGCTCCAAAACCTGCAGTCGTTGTTCCAATCGGCCACGTCCGATGACGAGTTCTCCTACGAGGTTCATGAGTCGCTCGAGCCGCACATAACTGACACGGATGACTTCACGTTCCTCCCCTGATTTCTCGTTGGGAATGCTCCCATCCTGCTGATGAGACTCCTCACTTCCGGACTGCCCTGTCGTCACTGAACCACTGGCACCATCAGCTTGACGTGCCGTCACTGTCTCATTTGCGACACTCTGATCCAATCGTCTTAGTTCGGTTTGCACTGCGTCGAAACGGTGCCTCGTGTCATCCTCCTTGGTTGGATCTCTGCGCATGAGTACTCGCACGACATCGATGGCGCGAAGTATGAGATCAGTATGCCCTGGCAACACTCGGAGACTACCGTCTCGTACCGCTCCCATGAAGTTTTCGACATGATGGACAAGGTCGCCGATTGACTGAAATCCGACGGTATAGGCGGATCCCTTCAAGGTGTGTGCGCTTCTAAAAAGCTGATTAATTAGTTCCTGGTTGTACGGGTCCCTGTCCAATCGTAGAAGATTGGCTTCCAGCAGCTCCAGGTATTCTTGCGCCTCAGGGATAAAGTAGGAGAGCACTTCGTGATCCAAATCTGGAATGACGTAGCTATCCGATAAATGGGCGATTGGGGCCTCTAGGTTAACAACAAGCTCAGGCTGGACGGAATGCAAGCTATGCATCTGGGTGTCGTCGGAGTGAGCAGCCGGTGGAGACAGGGTGGCCGTACCTTCGAACACCTGGGTGAGGCGATTGAGAAGAAGTGGTATGTCCTGCTGGAGTTTCGGCAGGCTCGCTGGTTCACGTTGGAGAATGAGCCGGATTAATTCAGCGGCCTTTGCCATCAGGTCAAGAATGTCCTGGCTGAGAGGAAAGCGTTTTTCGTGAACCTCGACCATGTAATCTTCCATCGGACGAGCGACATCTCCAATAACTTGGTAGCCCACGGTGTAAGCCGACCCCTTCAGGGTGTGCGCCGCACGAAAGAGTCGATAGATCGAGTCTTCCATATCCCGCTTGGATCGAAGCGCAAGAATCAACTCATCCATGGTACTGAGATACTCCTCAGCTTCAGGGAGGAAGTAGGATAAGATTTCAGCATCGAGTTCGGGGAGCACGTAATTCTCATTGGCTGTTGTCACAGAGGACAGGGACGCTGTCGCGTTGCCTGTTTCTTCTTCCCGTTGCTTAATCAAAGACCAACAACGGGCTACGGCCTCGACATCCTCAGCACCGCCTTGCCCGATAGCTCGAACGATTCCCTGAAGGCTGTGCGTAATGTTCCGCATCAAGTCAACGGTTTGATTCCATTGAGCCATCGGAGTCGGCGTCACCTGCTCAAGGAGTGTTTCCATATGCTCAGCGAGGTGAGCGACTCCACTGAAGCCGTACAGGGCAGCCGCTCCGCAAAGACGGTGGGCGATAATGTATTGGTCGGTAAGTTCCTGAGGGCTGGGAACGTCCCCATCGGAAGGATGCAAAGCTTTGGTCAGGACATCCAACCCATCCGATGCTTCAAGCACAAAGATGCTGATGAGGTTCTGCCTGTCGAACTCCGAGCTCATCGGTCCCTCGCTACACCAGAAGGCTTTCCTCACTCAGCGGATGAGGGAGATGCTCAGGCCAGTTTAAACTGCGACACTGACGTCGTCAGACCTTCAGCCAAGACCACCATATCTTCGACCGTTGCACGAGCCGAGTCGGTAGCCTTTTGCGTTGCCACGGCACCCCCGGTAAAGTCCTTGATCGACCGACCGACTTGATCGGTCGACACCGTTTGGTCTGCCGCTGCCGCCGCAATGCTTTGCGCAAGTTCCGCTGATCGTTGCGCAATCGTCGAAATTTCCTTAAACACATCGCCTGTACGCAAGGCCGAGGCCGATCCAGCCTCGACTGCCTGAGTTTCATGTTCCATGGCAACGACCGCATGTTGCGTTTCGCTCTGGATGACTTTCACCAGGTCCGCGATCTCACGCGTTGCCTGTGTCGAGCTTTCCGCGAGCTTTCGTACTTGATCGGCGACGACCCCGAAGCGTGCTCCGGCCTCACCGGCGCCGGCAGCCTCGATCGCAGCGTTGAGAGCTAACAAATTGGTCTGGTTGGCAATATCTCTGATTGTCGAGACGATTTGTGAAATTTCCAATGAACGATCGCCAAGCCCTTTGATCTGCTTTGACATCCGTTGAACTGTCAATTGAATGCGTTGCATGTCATGGACAGTTTCTTGCACTGCGAGCCGGCCGTCTTCAGTAGCCTTGAGCACTTGGCGAGCTGCGTCGGACGAGGCTCCTGCGGTCTCCGTCACTTGGCGCATTGAGGATGCCAGCTGTTCGACTGCGCCGAGCGCCTTGATCGATTCATCAGCTTGGTGTCTGGCGGTTCCAGCCATCTGGCCGGCATTGTCCCGCAACTTACTCGCCGAGCTATTGACACGTTCGGCTGCCTGGCGAACGTGTTTCATCAACTGTGAAAAGCGCTGAATCATGAGGTTGAATCCATCTGCCAGATTTCCAAACATATCGGCCGTGACTTCACCGCGTTTGGTCAAATCTCCTTTCCCGACATCGGATACCAACACAAGAAACTGCACCAGTTGTTTTTGCATCCTGTCACGCTCTTCTTCCGTCGAGACCAGCACTGTGATTCGATCCAACATGATATTGAACGCCTTGGCCATATGCCCGACTTCATCGTCGCTTTCCAGCCTTGCCCGGGCCAGCAAATTGCCAGCAGCAGCCTGTGTCGCAACATCAGCCACATGGATGATGTCTCTCACGATGCTGCGTGCGAGAAAATAGCCAATCGCGATGGCCAAGAGGAGTGCCACGGCTGCTCCACCAAGCATGACCTTAGTAAGGTGAATGGCCAGGCTCTGCCCACTATCATTTAATTCGCTTGCGAAGTCGCGAATGAGCTGTGCTACACTTTGGAAACGCCATGTCGACCTACCGTGCCATAGCGCCACCTCAGTGGACAACACCATAGCCCCCAGTTCTCTCATCGACTGTCTTTGTTCATCCGTGAGCGAGGAGTCAAAGCTATCGTTCAATGCTCCCACTGCGCTTTCAGCCGACGCGAAGTATTCCTTTAATGCAAAAATGAGGACATCCAACTCTTGCCCGTCTCGACGGCCATCCACCGTCTCGTGTGTTGCGAACGGACGATAGGTCTCAAGCGGCGCCAGAGTGCGCCTCTTCAATTCAGCGAGAGGAATGATGGCCTCATCAAAATCATTTTTTTGTCTTTGGTCCACAACGCTCAATAACGCATTGTGATAGAGACTGAGGTTGGTGCTGCTCACCGCAATATGCGAAATCCCCACCGTTGATTCGTCATAAATGGAACTCAGCTGGCTCTTCATTTGGCGGAGGCCCATCAAACCGATCAGACCAATCGCCATCATGCCGACAATGATGATGGAAAACCCTATCAAGATCTTGTGCAGGGCTTTCAGGTCCTTAAACCATGCACGAGGCGACCATTTCCATGTCTTTCTAGCGTTCGCCATGACTCTCCTCCTGCTCACGATTCAAGATAAGGCGTACCTTTCTCGACATCATCGTTCCTCATTATTATGATGGTAGGGCTTCTGGTCATTGGACGTCCCCGCTATGGATGCCACTAACCGGGATAGTTCTAATATCGCACTCAGCTGATGTTCGGTTTTGAAGAATGCCGAGACCATGGGGCGTCGTTTGGCCTCAGGATGAGTCGAGGGAGCGACCAGATCATCTAACTGGATGGTGCGAATTTCTGGTACATCTTCGACCAGGATGCCGACCTGTTGCGTGCTCTGACGAATCAACACGGCATATTTTGGCATCACGGAGCTGGATACGCCTAATGTAGCCCTTACATCTGCAAGGGGAATGATGGTTCCGCGCAGATTGGTAATACCGGCTAGCGCAGTCGGCATTCCAGGTACAGGCGTGATCGACTCGGGTTCGAAGATCTCGCGAACCTGGCGTAAATCGATAGCGAAGGTTTCACCTCCCAATGCGACGAGACACACCTTCAAAGACTCGGTGGATTTCGCCTCTTCCGGGACTGAGTCTGAATGCAGTTGCGGAAACTCACCTATAGGAATCATCGTTTTGAGACCCCGCGCAGTATCGTCTCTCTCAGCTCAGTGCGTGCTTCACAGCATGCAAGAGCTCCTCTGATTTGAAGGGTTTCACCACGTGTCCGTTCGCCCCCTGTTGCTGCCCCCAGAACTTATCGCTTTCTTGACCTTTGGAGGTGCAGAGCACGATCGGAATGTTTTTGAAACGAGCATCAGTTTTAAGATCCCTGCACGCTTGAAATCCATTTCGGCCTGGCATCACCACGTCCAAGACGATGAGGTCCGGCTTCTCCGAGACAACCTTGTCCTCTAAACCATCCGCATTGGAGAATGAGACAACAGTGTGTTGAGCAGCCTTCAGATACGACTCGATCAGTTGCAGTTCTGCGTACGAGTCATCGACAACCATGATTTTGCTCATAAACCATTTCCTCTCTCTCAAGAAAGATTCATGCTGTACTCAACGCATCGTCATTGCCACCAGTCTCATGCATCGCCATTCCGAGGATGCCGATAATCAGTGAGCATGTGTGAGGCGCCTTCATCTTAGAAGTCGTCCAGTCCAGTGTTTTTGATTCGATAATCCGCGTTGACAATGTGACTGAGCTACCAGTCTTGGAGGGCAATGTGCTCTGACTTGAGTGCCCCGATGAACCGGTCCACAACCTCAGCTCCTTCTCATATCGTGACAGAGGATACGCTTCCTAAGATTGCGGCACAGAAACAGCCCCCTCGAAAGGCGCCGCTTCCTGCCCTTCAAGACCGATTGATGCTGCTCCCATGGAGTGTAGCGACTTGCTGCTGGTTGGCAAGAAAACGCTGAATATCAACATCCTCGCTGGGTATGGTGGACGTTGATGTGAGGGCCAGAGTCTGTATGGAATGTGAAGATGACGAATGCTGGAAAGCTATGTCATCGGAGAAGACAAGACAGATCGACGTTGCGGGATAAATGATCAACCCACCGATCGAGTTCACCCTGCAAACGCGCGGTTACCGACTTCGAGGTATGACTATCGAGAGGTAGCAGTCCTTTCCTCTCACGAGCGCGATTGAGCCAGGCACGACGAAAACCAGGCTCATCAAACACTCCATGGATGTACGTGCCCCACACAAGGCCGTCGTGCCGAATAGCTCCATCGAACTCTTCTGTGTGTGCAGCGGTCGACTGGTGATCGTCCTCACTCAGGATGGAATGACGGCGAACTCTAAAGCAGGGACGTTCGTTCATGCGTCGCGTGATGCCCATATGAATCTGATACCCGCGAACCAAGCCCTGACCGTCCGGCAAACACTCCATGGGGTAGGCCTCTATCTGTGCGGTATATTTCTTTTTCGCGAGCACGGTCTCCGTATTCAAGTAGCCCAAGCCGCAACCGGTTCCGCCCTCTTCAACGCAATCAGGATCAGTAATCCGCCGTCCGAGCATCTGATACCCCCCACAGATACCGATCAGTTCGCGCCGGCCCTGTAGATGATTGTCGAGCAACGGCGCAAACCCCCTTTCTCTCAGATAGGACAAATCGGCCAAGGTATTCTTGCTTCCAGGAATGATCGCGGTGTCGGCATCTACAAGGTCGCTTGGTGTACTGACGTACCTCAAGGCCACGTCTTCTTCCGCAGCCAGTACGTTGAAATCGGTAAAGTTGCTCATATAGGGCAACAGAATAACGGCAATATTGATACGATCAGATGCAAAACTCGTCTGGCGTTGTCTGCCAAGGTCCAGACTATCTTCTTGGTCCAGCATCAGATCGCGAAGAAAGGGCACAACACCCAACACGGGAATCCTCGTCCGAGATTCCAAGAAGTGCACCCCATCGGCAAACAGCTTGGCATCGCCTCTAAACTTATTGATGATGACGCCGCAGACCCTGGCTCGTTGGTCCGGTTCCAACAAATCGAGCGTGCCGACGACTTGGGCAAACACCCCGCCTCGATCGATATCAGCGACGAGCAGAACCTGAGCGCCGGCGAACTCCACGACAGGCCAATTCACCAGATCCCATTTTCTGAGATTGACCTCGGCTGCACTGCCCGCCCCCTCAATCACCATCACGTCGTACTGTCTCGACAGCCGTGCATAGCTGTCTTTCACAACTGACCAAAGCCTTGGTCGCCCATCACAGTATGCCGAAGCCTCTTGCTTCGCGAACACCTTACCGAGAGCCACGACCTGAGAACATCGATCGGATTCCGGTTTGAGGAGAATCGGATTCATATCAACATGTGGAGGAAGTCCGCAAGCCTCGGCTTGCAGTGCTTGCGCCCGTCCAATCTCATGCCCATCCAGAGTGACGAATGAATTCAGAGACATATTTTGAGCTTTGAATGGGGCCACGCGAACACCTGTGCGGTGAAGCCATCGGCAAATCCCAGCCGTGATCAAACTTTTCCCTACGTCCGATCCCGTTCCAAGGACTGCAAATGCCCGGGCCGTCATTGACACGACTCCCGCCAAGCCTTCGCTTTCGCTAAGCCGCGAGTCACACAGTTGGTCACGGCGCGTCCAACAAGCGCTCCGATCACTGTATGGGTGCCGCTATAGATGTGCGACGGACCTTGTCCCTGTAGCCGACAAGCGATCACGACCGCATCCGTACCGGTTCCGGTGGCTGCCATGCCACCACTGCAACTCGGCACCGCATGATCGCGCATGACGCCGGTCTTGGCCTCGGTAGCAACCTGCACGACACCAACCATCGCGGCATGAGAAAGACTCCCGTTTGTGATGAGGATGAGATTGATCGTGCCGGGCTTGCCCGGTCTGTCGCGATGAGAACGTTGAGGCGGCCATTCTCCCGCCCGGACAGCATTCGTCACACCGACCGTCGCAAAACATTCCACCCAGAGCCCATCCGAAGCAGCTCGTGCCATCACCAGATGTCTCATCGGAACAGCCGTCATGAGTCCAACGGCTCGTGCACGGATGCCAAGTTGTGAGGCCATCTTTCGCAAGAAGTGGGCAGGATCAGTGAAAGCTTTGGACTGATCCCCGGTCACTGAGGGATGTGCCTCGACCTGGTGATTGAGGACATAGGAAGCCAGTGTGAACCCTCCCCCCTGTGGCGCAGAGGAAAGCACACGTCTCCGACCTCCAAGGTTAATGACCAGTGTCTGCCCAGTCACTCGGTAGCTGGTGTGGACTCGTGTGGACGTATCCTTCATGACGATACGCCCTGCTGTAGCAGTTGTGATACCACCTGAATCAGCCTGTCATTGTCCGGTACAGTTCGCACTGCGAGTCGTATGGAACGTAAGTTTGTGCCAGGCACGGACGAACAGTCACGAATCAACAGGCCTGTGTTTCGTAATTGTTCGGTCATGTCACGTGCCTGCCAGCCACGCGGCAATTCAACAAGGAAGTAATTCGCGTGTGTCGGCATCACGACACAGCCAGGCAAGGCCACCAGCAATGCTCGCAACCGTTCACGCTCTCGCTCCATGAATCGCAAACTCTTGCGCGCATGTGCCGCATCGTCCACCGCAGCGAGCGCAGCCACTTGCCCCATTGCGCTCACTGACCACGGCGGCAGCTGCCGTTGTAGTCGTCGCGCGGTGATGCGGGTTGCCACTGCATATCCTACTCGCAGTCCCGGCAGGGCATAGAATTTGGTCAGGCTGCGCAAGATAACCACATGAGGCCAGGACGCCGCATGCGGCAGGACAGATCGATCTGGACAATAGTCAGCAAATGCCTCATCGATTACCAGCCAGAGCCCTCGCCGGTGGGTAGCCTTCGCCAACCGTGCAACATCATCGGCTGAGCAGGCTTGGCCCGTTGGACTGTTGGGATGACAGAGGACGACGCCATCAATAGAACGACCATCATGCCGGCCTGTCTCCATTACATGGCACAGACGGTCGATTGGGATGGCATACTGGTCGCTTCGGTTAGCAAAGAGCGCCGTGGCTTGTCCTCCGGCTCTCACCATTGCGGCAGCATATTCGGAAAAGGTGGGCTGAGCGACAAGGAGCCGATGAATTCCCAGTGCGCGAGGGAGCGCCTCAATTAACTCTGTAGAACCGTTGCCAACAACGATGTGTTCCGGATCAATACGCCAGAATGTGGCCAACGCCTGCCGCAGATCCCAACAGTTGGGATCTGGATAATGACTCAACAGATGTCTGGACGCGGTGATGGCTTTCCAGACTTGTGGAGAGGGCCCTAGTGGGTTAATGCTGGCGCTAAAATCAAGAATCTCGGCAGGATCACGGTTCAGTTCTCGTGCAGCACTGTAGATATCTCCGCCATGCACCCGTGCCCTCAAACGAGCCATGTGATCCCCACCGCCAGAATGACCCCCAGCACCGAAGCGGCCACCATGATAGTTGCCGCCAACGTCATGTCTCTTGGCTCTGCGCTCCGCCCCTCCGCACCAAGAAGAGGACGGTCTTGCGGAATTCCATCATAGAAGTTGGTGCCTCCCAACCGTATTCCCAAGATTCCAGCCATCGCTGCTTCTGGCCTGCCACTATTGGGACTGGGGTGGAGACTTCCATCTCGCTGAAACACTCTCCATCCGTTGCGAATCCGTTCCAGCTCTTGAGTAATGAGACCTGCACCCAGGAGAAGTAGCAGTGCCGAAAGCCGGGCAGGAATCCAATTCACCAGATCATCAAGCCGAGCCGATGCCCAGCCAAAATCGGCATAGCGCTCATCGCGATGGCCGATCATGGAATCCAAAGTATTAACGGCCTTGTAGGCCAAGGCCAATGGGGCACCTCCGATCGCGAGATACAACAACGGCGCAATCACACCATCTGACACACTTTCCGCGACCGTTTCCACCGTCGCACGAGCCACCTCGGATTCCGAGAGCTCCGCTGTGTCCCGCCCCACGATCATGGCCACAGCTCCACGGGCAGCAGGAAGATCACCGGCTTGGAGCGGATCATCCACCGCACGGACATGATCCCATAGGTCCCGTGCGGCGAGAGTGGTCGAGGCCAATCCAATCGACAGGGCTGACCCCAGCCACCCTGCTACGTGCTCAGCCTCTTGAATCATGACAGCCCCGAGACAATAGGTCATAATCGGGAACCCTCCGGCCAGACAGATGCCTGCAACGCGAAGGCTGGCGTGACTTCGACAGATGTTTCGGACCCGGTGATCGAGCCATGCAATGCACCGGCCCATCATACGGACTGGATGCGGGAGCCCACGGGGATCACCACATATCCCGTCAAGTGCAGAAGCGATAAGGAGTTCGCCGCCGGTCATGGTAACTGAAGCAAGAGTGGAACGAGTAACAGGAAGAGGATTTCAATCACTTCATTCATAGCACCAAGCGTATCCCCAGTGATCCCACCGAACCAGCTACGGCAAGCTGACCAGCCAATGAGTACGATCGGAGCCCCAGCGAGGAGGATCAGACATGCACCAACCACCCCAAAGCCTCCTGCCAGAGCGATCGTCAAGACCACCGTGGATATGGCCACGTGCCGCCACGACAGATGCGTGAGGAACGGCGCCGCCAATCCTCCTTCCGATCTGGCATAGGGCGAAATCCAAGCCAGCAGGACCATCGCCCAACGTCCCATTGCCGGCATGCAGCATACGGCAGGGAGCCGCAACTCAAGCGGCAGCGCCATCAATCCCGCATACCGGAGAATCAGTGAGAGAAACAGTCCTGTGGCGCCGATTGCACCGATACGGGGATCGCGCATGATCGCAAGCCGTTCCGTCGGTGTGTGACCTCCAGCCAAACCATCCAGCGTGTCGGCTAATCCGTCTTGATGAAGCCCTCGCGTCACCAGCACCAATAGGACAATCAGCAGCACATTCACGACCGCCGGTGAGAGAATTGCTGTCAATCCAAAGTCCGCCACGATGAGCCCGCTGCCGATCAGCAAACCAATGACGGGATACCAGGCCATCGATGCCGCTAGTTCCGGCGCGGTCGGCTCATGATGGGTCCGGCTCAACGGAATCGTCGTCAGAAAATGCCAGGCAAAGATAAATGGACGGGCAGCAGTTCCCATCGTTACACCTTGTCAGAGACGCCTGCTTCATCGAAGGTTGCCATTTCCGTGTAGATCTTGATCGCGGCACAGACCAGATCCATTCCCAAACAAGCCCCCGTACCCTCGCCAAGACGCAAGTCGAGATCCAACAGCGGCTTCAATCTCAGATGGTCCAAGACCACGCGATGGCCCTGCTCGACCGAGCGATGGGAGGCGATGAGATATTCACGACACAAGGGCTGAAGCCCGACGGCAATCAATGCCGCTGCCCCAGCGATGAACCCATCCAGCACAACAGGCACCCGGGCTGCCGCCGCCCCAAGTATCAGTCCGGCCAATCCAGCGATTTCTAGGCCCCCGACTTTCGTCAGAACATCGAGCGGATCCATCATGTCAGGGTGATGCAGATCGAGCGCCCGTTCAATCACGGCTATCTTATGCCGACGACTGGATTCGTCGATGCCGGTTCCACGTCCGGTTACATCGGCTACAGGCCGACCGGTCATCGCCGCAGTGATAGCGGCACTGGGTGTCGTATTGCCGATACCCATCTCGCCGGTGCCGATCAGGCCGATCCCCTCTCGCACGGCTTCTGTCGCCAGTTCGACTCCGATCATCACAGCCTGCTCTGCTTGGCTGCGTGTCATCGCTGATTCCACCGCCAGATTGTTCGTGCCCTTCATGACTTTTCGAGCAAGCAGACCGGGCACAGCGCCGAACTCATAATCGACGCCGATGTCCACCACGCGCACATCCACACCAGCATGTCTTGCCAACACATTCACGCCGGCCCCACCCCGCAGAAAGTTCAAGACCATTTGAGGGGTGACCTCCCGAGGATAGGCGCTCACCCCTTCCAGAGTCACTCCGTGATCGGCGGCGAAAGTAAAGACAACGCCGCGTGGAACATTGGGCTTCACCTCGCCGGTGATGGAGACGTAGGACGCCGCCAATTCTTCCAGGCGCCCGAGGCTGCCGAGCGGTTTGGTCAGCCGATCCAATCGGGCTTGTGCCTTTCCGCGGAGGGTGACATCGACCGGCTGAATACGACGGCACAGGTCCTGTATCGACATGACGGCTCCTCTATTTACTTCAAGCGAAGCGATAGTCCGCTCACGATCAGATGCACTTCATCCGCTCCGGCGGCAATCTGCTGGTTCACCCGTCCGGCAAGATCGCGAAACGCACGGGTCGCAGGCTCAGCAGGAACCAGCCCGAAGCCCAATTCATTGCTAACGATGACCACTCTAGCCGCTGCAGTCCGCATCCTTTGCACGAGCATTCCAGTTCGGGTGAGAATGACCGATTCGTTGAGGCCGGTTCCAAGCAAATTACTCAACCACAATGTGACGCAATCGAAAAGAATCGTCCGGTACCGAGGTCCCTGCTTGGCGAACCAGGCCTCCGTTTCAAGCGGCTCTTCAACCGTCTCCCAATCCGCTGAGCGTGTGGCCTGGTGCCGAGCGATGCGTGCCGCCATTTCACCATCCAACCCTTGCCCCGTCGCAACGAATGCGCGCGGCCCTCGTAATCCGGCTAACTTGAGTGCGGCCTCACTTTTCCCAGACGACGCCCCGCCAAGCACAAGAATGATACGGCCTTTGGCTCGTCGCGTCGGTCGGCGGTTACTCGGCTTTCTTGGCGACATCGCGTTCCCATAAGAACTCCGGTTCGCCCTGCGTCTTGGCAACCCAACGGGCCAACACAAACAGTGCATCGCTGAGCCGATTGACGAACTTGATGATCGTCGAATCAACCGGTTCTGTTTTTGAGAGGGCCACACACAACCGCTCAGCTCGACGGCAAACCGTCCGAGCTTGATGAAGAAATCCTGATACTTTCCCGCCACCCGGCAGGATGAATTCTTTCAGCGGCTCCAGATCTTTCTGGCACCGATCGATCAACTTTTCTAGGCGGGTGACATCCTGTGCCCCCACCTGCGGCATATTCTTGAACGTCTGTCCTGGGGCCGTCGCGAGAATACTGCCCACATCGAACAACTTGTTCTGCACCCACCGCAACTCAGCTTCGAGCTGCGCTGCCGCTGTATATTCGTCTACGACGTCGGCATTCATCACCCGCACGACGCCAACCGATGCATTCAACTCATCGATCGTGCCGTAGGCGTCGACCCGCAGACTGTCTTTCCACACCGGTTGTCCGCCGGCCAGCCTGGTTTTTCCTGCGTCCCCCGTTCTTGTATAGACTTTGGTGATGCGCATCCTCATCCCCTCTCTTGTCATGAATCCGATTGCCCCATGACTCGTCGTGAATTAACTGGCTGACTGGAATCCGACTCCGCCATCCGGCTGCTTCCAGATCCGGTTGGTCTTCAAACTTGGATACATAGCCAAGGCAGAGATAGGCAAGGATCGTCACCGATTGAGGCACGCCGATCTCTTGCTTCAGCTTCTTGTGATCTAAAATACTGACCCAACCGACACCAATGCCCTCGGCCCTCGCAGCCAGCCAGAGATTTTGAACAGCGCAACAGGTGCTGTACAAGTCCGTTGCGCGCACCGTGGAGCGGCCAAGCACGTGTGGCCCGCCACGCCTCCGACTGCATGTAATGCAGAGATTGATGGGCGCTTCTTCGATACCTTCCAGCTTCAATCCCCGATACAGTGTTCCCTTGTCGCCTGTATACCGGGCGGATGCTTTGGTATTGGCATCGATAAAGAGATCCTTCACTGCGCGTTTCGTTCCACGATTGCGGATGACCACAAAGTCCCACGGCTGCATGAATCCCACCGACCCCGCATGATGCGCCGCCGTCAGCAGCCTCATCATCACCGCATCTGGAATCGGCGTCGCCAGAAAATTCCGGCGCACATCCCGTCGCTCAAAAATCGCGCGATAGACCGCCTCTCGCTCATCATCTGAAAATCGACCGTTGATCCGCATCATAGCCTCACAAGCCGCCTTGTCTGCTGCCAGTTGGATCTGGCGGAGGCCCTAACTCACCGATTACAACTTTGCCCAAACAGTTGGAACAGAGACACTCCTTGTATCGCGCCGCGATCCAATCCATCTGAAGCTCGGTAATGCCGAGCTTGCCACACCAACACTGGTATCCGCCACACTCGAAGTCGTGCCGGCAGCGCTCGCAGGTCTTCTGAACTGGCCCTCTCAAAACTCAACCCCCGATTGAGCCTTGATACCGTTTCGGAAGGGATGCTTCACTTGCTTCATCTCGGTCACCAAATCAGCCTCTTCCAAAAGCTCAGCTGACCCTCCCCTGCCTGTGATCACCACATGCTGCATCGGCGGCCGATTGCGAAGTGCCGGCAGAACCTCTCCGAGCTGGACATAGCCCTGCTGCAACGCGATATTGAACTCGTCGAGAATGACCATCGCATAGGAAGGATCGTGTAGAAACTCACAGACCTTTACCCAGGCTTCTTGAGCAAATTGAGTATCTCGCTCCCGATTCTGCGTCTCCCAGGTATAGCCTTCCCCCATTCGAAGAAACACCACTCGATCGCCGAATGACTTCAGCACGCGTTCTTCAGCTGTATCAATGACGCCCTTGATAAACTGCACCACGGCCACCTTCATCCCATGACCGATACATCGAAGCGCCATGCCTAACGCAGCGGTCGTTTTGCCTTTACCGGCACCTGTATAGACAATCAAGAGGCCTTTCTCCTGTTGCGCCTCCGCAATGCGCCGGTCGACTGAAGCCTTGAGATGCTCCATTCTCGCTTTATGTTGGTTCTGCTCTGTCATCACACACCTCCGACACACACGGCAGAACCCACTAAAATAGAGGCCACCTGCCTGTGATGGAAAAACATTTGTGAGTATAGAGTGTCACCTGATGACCCATCAATACGTCAGTGGGATCTATTCGCCACTCCAGCGTTGTATCACTAATCCATAGGCTTCTGTCTTTGTGGCTCTACGCAAGACCATACGTCATAGGATAGTCGAGGGTTTGGGCGGCGCCCGAGTGACGAGCACCAGAATCCCCAAATACACACCTGACAGGCTAAACAGGAACCCTGTGACGCAGAGCCCCAGCAGCACCAGCCTTCGCTGCCGGTCATATTCCAAGAGAAACGGAATATCCCAACTATGTAACCCATGGAACAACCATCGATAGACTCTTCCGCCATCATCTATGAGCTCAATCAGCTGACCTGTCGTAGTATCGATGTGAATCCACGTCTGTGCCGAATCATCTAAGACAATTCGCAATCCGGAACGTGGACGAGAGTGATGAAGCGTGCTGTAATAATAGAGATCCCCTTGGGCAATTTCGCTTCGATCAATCTGTTGAGCCGGAATCACCGTCTTCGCCGCGTCGGCCAACGTATCGAGTGAAAATCTCGGCGCAGGCGCCTGCGGCGAGACGGCACTCATCACCACTTGCTGCTCGGGATTCGAGCGAAAGACATAGTAGCTCGCACCCCCGACTTTCATGAGCAGAATCTCCTTGACGGCATCACCAAGCTTGGCCTGACGCATGGCGTCTCCTAGCTGAACGCCAATATCTTCAGGCGCCAAGATTCCACCCATGAAGCGTTGACGCTGGTCGACTGTCGGCTCACCACGCGAGAACCAACGGTCATGGTCCATTGAGAGCATGCCGCTGAAAAGCCAGGTACAGACCACGGTTCCAATGGCCATGCCACCCAGGTGATGCCAGCGTTTGATTCCTGAAAGTCGGTTCGCCAGACGTTGTCCTCGACCTCGACATACATGCTGAATGCCGAGGACAAGCCCGGAAACAGCCGTGATGAAGCCAACTGCAGCCAACCACCAGACCGTTTGATCCCACAGAGCCCAATGCCGTCGGAGCATCGGGACATAGAGCCAGTGGATGAGAGCACCAACGGTATTCCACTGCCGTTCGAATGCCGTCGTATCCATGAGCAGCTCCCCGGTTGTGGAGGACAGATACCACTCTGTTCCCTCCGCATCATGCAGCTGGATCTTCCTCAGCGGCCGATGTTCATCGAAGCGCTGGTGAACCGTCCATTGGTCGTCCCACAGCGTTTCAACCGTTGAGCCAACTTCGAGCGGCTGTCCCTCCCGCGTGGTACGGATGGCGTCAGGCTGCGTGACCTTCAACAGCGGCTCACCCTGATCCGCCCACAGACTTTTGAGCGTCCCGTCTAGGAAATGGATGACGTAGATCGGTCGTCCGGAGTTCATGAACAGACGTACTCGCTCGACTTCTGAAATCAGCCCAACCTGATTCCAGATCAACTCCAGCGGTACACAACAGCCATCCAACTGGAGTGGCTCCAGCCATCGGAATCGTTCCTCCTCGCTCAGACTTGGATAGGGAACAAAGAGCAACACCGCGCCTGATCCGAACCACAGCATGACGAGCAGCGCCATTCCAGTTCCCAAGACACGATGGATGGTCCATAGCCACACGCGAACCCAACTCATTCATCTATCCTCGTTAGAAGTGCGCGGTGAGCATGACTTCCATGGTCCGGGGCGCGCCGAGCAACACCTGGCTCGGATAGAATGGATCGGCCCAGATCGCATAGGTCTTGTCTGCCAGGTTCCGCCCCCGGATGGTGAGTGCGAACTGCTTATACGGAATCGTGACCCACACATCCGCCGTCGTGTAGCTGTGTAGGCGCACCGCATTGGCATTATCCGCAAACCGCGGGCCCACATAGCGGAACGCGGCACCCAGGTCGAACGGAATGACAAACGGCACCCGGTACTGACTCCAGAGATTCGCCACCGTCTGCGGCACGTTCGGCGGCCGATTGCCATCGTGCGAGACCAGATTGCCGCCGGCCTGCTCGGAGAAGTCGTCAAACTCCGCCGAGAGAAATGTCAGGTTCCCCTGGATCCGCCACGCATCGGTCGGACGTACGGCTGCGCTCAACTCGAAGCCCTTCGAGGTTTGCCGCCCGACATTCTCCGCTGCAAGCAACGACGTTTGCGTCAGGATATTCTTCCGGAAGATATCGAAGTAGGCCACGGTCCACTCCGCCCGGTTGTTCCAGAGGCTCTGCTTCAGGCCGACTTCCCACTGCGCGCCGGTGGCCAAATCAAAGTTCTCCGCTGCCCGCACGATGAAGAGGTTGGTGCCGACCGGATCTGCCGCCGTCGCATAGTGTCCGTACAAGGTCAGCGTGGGGAGCAGATCGTACACGGCGCCGACGCGCCAGGTGATGGGCTGAAAGTCCCGCTCGAAACTCGCCGCCTGGTTGAATACCCCGGCGTTGTTGAACAGCTTCCGGTTCAGGTCGATATGGTCAAACCGCATACCGCCGACCAGTTTCAACGAGTCCGTCACACTGAACTGGTTTTCGGCGAAGATGGCTGTCGTGGTGATGGTGGACCGCTGCTCAGCCGAGACGATCGGCCCAAACGAGCCGGACGGAAGCGCCAACGGATCAATACTGTCCCCCGAGCTGAAGAAACTCGGGCGATTCAGATGCAGGTGGCTGAAATCCACCCCGACGACGAACCGATTTTTGTGATCGAGGATCGGCTCGTTGACTTGCATCTCCAGACGGTCTCCGAGGATATATTGGTCATGCTGAACGAAGAACCGATCCCGGTCGATCAACAGGGTGCCGGGGTTGAATTGGTAGGTCTCGGCATTCTGCCAGTCCCGCCCGGCCCAATAGTAGTAGCCTTGATTACGGATCTGGATGGTGTCGGTCGGCTGCCAGTTTGCTTTCAGCTTGGCCCAGTAGGTCGTCGAACTCATATTGGCATCAACGACATTGAAATTCTGGCGGAAGAACCGCGCATCAATGGTGTGGCCTGTTCGCGTGCTCACGACATCGGGAATGGCAGAGGCCCCGGCAAAGCTGCCGGGGACCAGCGGCGTGCCCCAATAGGGGACACTGCGGTCATGACTGACGTCGAATGAGAGCTCAAAATTCAAGCGTGGCGTGACGTCATACAGCAGGGCGCTGGTCATATTCCAATAGGTGTACGGTGTCCGCTGAACGCCGCTGAAGCTGTCGGAGGTCTGATAGCTCAGATCGACGCGATAGTGCAGGTTGTCCCAGCGCAGCGGTCCGCCACTGCCGGCAGCCGCTCGAAGCGTATTGAACGTGCCGTAGGACAACAACGCGTCTACGGTGACCTGATCACTCCGAATCGGACGCTTGGTCACGAAGTTGATCGCCCCACCGAGCGCGCCTTCGCCGTAGAGGACGGAGGCGGGGCCTTTGAGAATCTCGATGCGCTCGAGATTCCAGGTGTCCCGGGGACGGGACGTCATCGAGGCCGGCCCGATCATCAGGCCGTCGTAGAGGAGCCGGAGCTGATTGTTCGTAAACCCCCGCATCGAGAAATTGGCTGGGTTGCCCGGGGAATCCCCGACCGTCACCCCGGTGGCCCCTTCCACTGCTTCGGAGATCGTCCGTAGTCCCCGCTCTTGCAACAGCGTCTGGTCCACGATTTCCACGCTGGCGGGAATCTCCCGCATGGAGAGACCCAGCCGACTCGCCGAGGGACTCGGCTGCTCCAGATGCAGGGTGCCGGTGCCTTGACGCGAAATTGGCGGCCCGATTACAGTAATTTGCGGCACGTGCACTTCTTCATGATTCTCGATCTTGCCTTCTTCAGCACCGGCGAGAAACGGCACGACACACAAAACGATCACAAGCGCAAACATAAGACCACGATGCATGGACATTCCCCTTTTGTTCTCGAAAGGTTGTTGGAATTTCCACATACCCAGGTCTCCTGACTCTCGGCTCGTCCTACTCTCTGCGCCTTCCCGTCCCGACGGACAGTGGCTGTCTGCAGATTTCGTCCCCGATTACAGTTGCGGACCAGTGGCGGACTTTCACCGCGCTTCCCTTGAGATACATGGATAATGACGTTATAAAGCGATCACAAATGGTTCAGCTCTTCCCTCCTTTCAGTGATTGGTTTGCCGAATCATCCGTGGCACCGAGGCCACGAACGCGAGCAGCAGCGTACCCACCACGATCACGGTCGGTTCGACATCGGTGATGGGAGGCACAAACGCCGCCGACTGCGGCAATTTGATCACACCGATACCGTAGGCCAAGCCAATGATGGTCATGGTGATAATCCGGCTGCTTCGCCGCGCGTGCCTCGCTGCCTGGAAGCGATGGTGCACGGTGACCAGGAGAGTCGGTCTTGGATTCAAACGTTCGCTATCCGGCCACACGACATCCCGCTCCTGCGTGAACAACCGTTCCACAGAATTCCATGCATCCTTTCCGCACCACCGAAACTCGTGCACAGACATCGTTGTCCCTTTGCACATGCCTACGCCGGTTAATAGGCCACCGAATATCCGATCGTCGCTGTGGCGCCCCGCCCGAAGGTTCCCAACGCAAAGGCTTGTAAGGCGGGTGGGACATACCGCTGATTCAAGAGATTCTCAATGCCGACTCGCAGCGTGCCGGGCCCAACTTTCACGGTGCTGACGAGGTCGACGAGGAAATAGTCTGTGCTCGGAAACAAGTCGCCGGCGGGATCGGCACCGGTTACCAACGCCTCGTAGGACCGGCCTCGGGCCCCTGAGTACAGGACCTGCACCCGATTGCGCCATTGCCACTGGGGCATTGTCACGTGCTCAAGATAGCCCGTGATCTTTTGCGGCTGAATGCTGAAGCCGCTCTGCGGCACCCGGATATCAGGATTGAACGCAATCGTCTGATCCCCCTCCACGAACGTATAGGTCCCTCCCATGCGCCAGTGTTCAAATGGTTGGATGTCCAACGTGGCCTCGACTCCATAGGTGGTCTGCGGGGCACGAATCAGGGAATTCGTCGTCGCGTCGAAATTGAGCCCGAGCGATGATGTGGTATAGAACCCAGACATGGAGGCCTGCACCTTGCTCCAGTTCCCTCGCAGACCCATCTCATAGTTGCTCACACGCTGCGGCTGTAAATTGTTCAACACGATGGGTATGCCTGTCGTGCCAACCACCGAATCAATCGCGCTAACCGGAACACTGAAGCCTTGGCTGAAATTGAAGAACAGATCGACCGGCTCGATCACGTGGTACACGAACCCCGCGTTGAACACCGTGGCATCGAAACGAATCGAGCTCGCCGGTGTAACGGTCCCGACACTGTCCGTGAAATCACTACTCGAAATTCCGAGCCGTTCATAGCGGACTCCCCCACGCACGACGAGTGCGGAATGCGGCACCCACTCGCCTTGGGCAAATCCCGCAAGCGCATCAAACACCCGCGACGGCAGCAAGGGTGTTTGCCCGATCTTGCGAAAGATTCGTCCGCCTGACGCATCGAAGGCCGCGAGATCGTAGAGGTTCTGCATGTTGTCGCCATGCTGGCTGGAGAAGTCCATGCCGTAGGTCACTTGTGGCTTCCCATAAATCGGAATCGGCGTCGTGATATCGACCCGCGTCCCGATGACATCGGTTTGCGGTAATCCTTGGACGATCTCAGCTCCACCATACGGTCGAACATTGAATGTCGGATACCTGGTCTGCTGTTGCCGATAGTACCCCTGGATATGTACGCGACTGTTCAGAAAGAGATGCGGATGGGTATAGTCCAGGCTGATCTGGGTGTTCTTCAGCCTTGGCTGGTCGTTTAATGATAGCCCGGAAATCAGTCGTGTTCCGGCGACGAAGTCCCCACCCGCAAAGGTGCCTCGATCTGGTTCGACAACATGGTTGCTATGCTGTTCAGCCTCCTTCCGCGTGAAGGTCAGTTGGAGCCGATGGTTGCTGAATGTCGCCCCGAACTTTCCCAAAATGTTGTAGCCTCTCGTGTCCGCGAACCCACCGACGGTATTGGTCCCCGGCATGGTCCGCGACCCTTCGTTGTCGAACATGCCGCCTTGATAGTTGAACGTGCCGACGACGTGATAGTCGAACCAGTCCTTGCGGCCTTGGGTGCCCTGCGTCACGTTCGCGCCTAACCCCCGGAGAATGCGTGTCAAGCTGGCGCTGCCCTGCACGTCAGTATAGAAACTGGTCTTTCCCTCGCCAGGCTGTTTGGTGATGATGTTGATGAGTCCGCCGGTGCCGCCGTTGCCGTAGATCGCCGTGGCCCCGCGCACGATTTCGATGCGCTCGATGGCGGCCGGGTCGATATGGTTCAGGTCAAATTCAACGGTCGGGCTGCTCAGTTGTGGGACGCCGTCGATCAACACGTTGATTCCACGACCACGAATCTTCTGCGAGTGCCCGCTATCGAATGACAGGTCGTTCTGCGACAGGCCGGGCACCAGCTTCGGCAGAATCTGCCCCAAGCTCCGCGCCGGCGAGACCGCGATCTGCTGCTGGATCTCCTGCTCCGTCACCACCGTCACGGATTGATTCAAGTTTCCCATCGAGGTCGGAGCCCGAGTCGCCGAGACGAAGAGGTCCGGGGCGGTCACCTCTTGTGGCTCCTCCGTTTGTGCCTTTTCCGCCGTGGCCAGCACATCCGTGCGATCGCCCTGTGCCCGCGTTTCCTCCGACCACCCACTCCCCGCCGCCGCACGCATGGTATTGAACGTGCCGTACGACAACAACGAGTCCAGAGTAACCTGATCACTCACACCAGTGGCGCCTTCCACCGCTTCGGAGATCGTCGGTAATCCTCGCTCTTGCAACAGGGTCTGATCCAGAATTTCCACACTGGCGGGAATTTCTCGAATAGTCAGGCCCACTCGGCTTGCGGAAGAACTCATCTGGCCAAGTTGCCATGTGCTAATCCCAACACGCTCCGGACGCTCTCCCCGGACGACAACTGCCTCAACTTCTACGGATTCTTTCTCTTTTGTATCTCCACTCGGTTTGGCACACACAGTGGAAACCCAACACGTTGCTCCTATTGCAATGACAGTCGCAGACACACACCTCCACCGCATGAACATCCCCTTGCTTCACGAAAGGTTGAACGGAGTGGTCCATGTACCCAGGTCTCCTGACTCTCGGCTCGTCCTACTCTCTGCGCCTTCCCGTCCCGACGGACAGTGGCTGTCTGCAGATTTCGTCCCCGATCACAGTTGCGGACCAGTGGCGGCGTTTCACCGCGCTTCCCTTGGGGTACATGGATGATGAATTTACTGAACGTGAAAAATGTTGGGTCTCCTCCCTCCTTTCAGCTAAAAGACCTGACGCCTTGCCCGACTCCGATCCAGCTCATGAAACACCTCACCACACAGAGCCACGCCAGAATGGTAGGCCACGCGAGTCATGCTCCAAGGAAATCGCTCATCTCAGCTTCGTAGACCACCGAGCAACTCTACAGTTTCCATTCACACAGCAAGTGCGGTGAGCTGTTCTATGTGCTTTGCCACTTCATCAAGTGTCCACCGAGGGACAAGGATGCCTCCCACGACTGCGGCTTTCTTGATCCCGTCGAACCACCCCCGTTGGATATCCTCCTTAGAACGAATTCGATACACGCGTGTCTTCTCCTCAGCACACACTTCAAAGAGGCTGAAGGAGGACCCACTGCCATCATCCACCACGATCATGACTTCCACTTCCTGAGCCAGCTTCACTGCCATGCTCTGTCGCAGATAAGAGTCACTACAGACGGTCTCGACGATTTTGGCAGGGATGTTCTTCTCCTGTAGCGTCCGCTTCACACGATCGTACTCAAGGATGTTTCCAGTCACTTGACCGACAAATGCCCAATGGCGTTCCTTCTCATGAGGCATCGTCTCGATGTCTTCCGGTCTTTCTGCCACCACACAGTTGCGTCCATGTGTTTCAGCGACCCTTTGAGCATACAGACAATGATGATTGTGCCGTTTGCCAAAAATAATGATGTCGAAACCTTCTGCCACCAGTTTCTCCACGACTTCGTTCAGTCTCGAGATGAATGGACACTGCCGGTCATCCACGACCACGCCTTCTCGCTCCAAGCGTTCCAGCACACCTTTCTCGACTCCATGAAACCCTAGCACTACCAGGTCGCCTTTTTTGAGACTCGATAGATCGTGAGCGTCCAGGACCGACACTTTCCTAAGATTGGGGTAGAGGCTGATGAGGGGAACGTCTTTGTTTTCAATTCTCCTCAAAGTATCCCATTCGACGTTTTTGTGGGGCGTGGCACATTGATGAACGGCGAAGGTCGATTCCCGGTCGGCTGCGATCTTGTTCATGGCCTGATAGGCCTGTTCTATCCCCACACAAAAGCCGATTGTCGCTGTTGTTATCTCCACAGTTTAGCCTCCCATTTGAAGAGACGAATTCGCCTCTCGTAACTGACAGTTACCTCAAGAATCTCGAAAACAACAAATGCGCAATTCCACCAGCAAGGGGGGGTACGAACACGCAAGACAGGAATCGAAACAACGCGAAACGAGGGCTAATCAGAGCTGACTCCAACAAGGCAATACGAAGCCCCCACATGGACCATGCCGTGACATATGCAACCAACGTCCCTAACCCTGCCCCAGCCTTCAGCAGTGCACCGGCCATGGGAAAGACGATCATCGGCCCGCCTGGCGCCAGAGTTCCGGCCAAAGCCCCTATCCAGATTCCTCTCCACCCAGCTTCCTGGCCAATCCATTCGGCCACCTGCTCCTTTGGAATGAGTGCCTGCGCAAGACCAGCAATACCAAGCGAAAACACCAAGAGCGGGAACAGCGTCAGGAATAACTCCAGGCCTTCCTTCCACCCACTCACCAGCAGAGCAGGGCTTCGTTGCCAGGCGATCCAGGACAACACTGCCGCGACAAATGCGAATAGCCCCGTGATGATCGTCATGTCCTGTCTCCTAAAACCGCGAGGTCAATGCAATGGAAAACGCCCGTCCCGGTTCGACCAACGGGTTGGTGTTGCTGCCAGGGAACCGAATGTCCTCAACCGTCGTCGCGTGGCGATAGGCCTGATTCAGGATGTTTTCCAGTGCCAGTCGGAGACGCATGTCAGGAAACCAGGGTGAGACGGTCCACAAATCGATCCCGGCATACAGATTCAGCGCCACATAACCGGCCGTTTCCCGTTCGAGGGCACCATCGATCCGATCCTTCCGCAGCGACCCCTTCACGGTGCCTTCCAGGTACAGGCCTTTCTCCGGCAAGATATACCGCACCCCCAGCAATCCGTTGAATGGAGGCACATAGGAGAGGGGCCGCCCCGTGCTGGGATCGCTGCCTTGCAGATAAGCGGCATTTGTCCGCACCTCACACCCAGGAGTGACCGCCCAGGTGGCATCGAACTCCACCCCATCCATTCTGGCTCTCCCCGCATTCTGGTTTTGAAAGGAGGGAAGGCCCGCAAACGTGATCGGTTGGCGAACAATGAAGTTGTGATAGTCGCTCCGAAACATCGTGACACTCGCCTGTACAATCGGCAATCGCAGGCGTGTACCGACTTCATACGTGACGCCTTCCTCGGATTTCAGGTCAGGATTCGGCACGTTGAATCCGGTCCCCTGACGGCTCGATCCAAAACTTTCAACCGTGGATGGTGCCCGAAACGCTCTCCCCACATTGGCGGTGAAATGGAGCCAATCCCAGGGGCGATAGATCAAGCCGATTGCACCAGTCAGGGGCACCTCCGTGTTTTCACGCCCGCGCTCGTACGCCTCCTGTAATTGCGGCGCTAACACAGGGCTGGTGTTCGAGGTGGTGCGAATGTAATCCAATCGGCCCCCTGTGGAAAGGGTCAGCTTCGGAGAAGGATCCCAATCGTGATGCAGAAACAATCCGACATCGGTCTGCGTGGCGTCTGGCGCGTTTTGTGTCAGTGGCTGCTGAGTCACGCTGGTCACCTGCCCAGAGGCGTTGACATTGGTCGTCTGGCTTTCCGACAGCGCCCCCCGCCGCGATTCACGAAACCAGTCGGTCCCCACGGTCAGTGTGCCCTGAGTCCAGCGTTTGACACCAAATACTTTGCCCCCGATGACAGTTGGCCCCGCGACCAGGTTGCTGGACTCAACCAACCGATTGGCCTGTGTGCGATTGGCCGACGTCAAACGTGAATCCAACGCCCTTCCATAGATACTTGCCTCGATCCGCTCCAAGCCGAGCGCGTCGAGACGGCCTTGATACGCGAGCTTCCCAAACGATTCACGCAAGGGGTCTTCGCGTTGACGGACCAGCGGTACGCCGGGCGCCGCGCCGATCCCGCCTGCCCGGCCACTTTCGACATCTGCGAACTTGCCGGTCAGCTCGATGCGGTGGCCCGGCAGAAGCGAATAGCCCAGCCGGAGATCCGCGTGCCATTGAGTGAAGTCGCTGTTCTGAATCCGTCCAAGCGGACTCTGATAATCATCGGCCTGACGCCAGCTCACTCCGACAAGTCCATCAATCCCATGCCCAAGCACCTCAACCTCACCACGAGTCCCGCGCAAATTGTTCACGCTGTTATAGTCAAGGGACCGGAGGCGCGGCACCAGGCGAAAGGGGCCGCTGCTTTCGCCCTTCGCTTGGCGGGTGATGATATTGACCACTCCGACCATCGCATCGGGACCGTACATCGTCGAACTCGGCCCGCGGATCACTTCGATGCGCTCGATCTGGTTCGGATCGAACAGGTTGTATTCGAGGGTATTGCGACCGCGAAACCGGTCCCCATCTACGAGCATCAGAAGTCTTGGAACATTCGAATTGAACCCTCGCATCACGACCTGCCCGCCGAGGCCTCCGGCCCGAGAGAACGAGACTCCCGGCACCTCTTCCAGCAATTCCTGAACGCTCCTTGCGTTGCGAGATTCGATGCGCTCCCTGGTCAGCACACTCACCGATTGACTGATCTGATCCAACTCACGCGCCGTCCGGGTGGCCGTGACCGCAGTGGTCACATAAATCTCCGGAAGCGACACCTTCTCAACCTCTCCTGACTCATGAACTATCTGCGCGCCAGCACCGCCCATCACCTCTTCCGTCACTCTCAAGGGACCGACACCCTGAGGCGTTTCAGCCGATGACGCATCAGTCGATAGAACCGCAACCCAACATGTAACCCCTATCGCAACAACACTCGCAGACACACAGCTCCACCGCATAGACTCCCCCTTGCTTCACGAAAGGTTGAATGGAGTGGTCCATGTACCCAGGTCTCCTGACTCTCGGCTCGTCCTACTCTCTGCGCCTTCCCATCCGTGCGGACAGTGGCTGTCTGCAGATTTCGTCCCCGATCACAGTTGCGGACCAGTGGCGGCGTTTCACCGCGCTTCCCTTGGGGTATATGGGCTATCGATTCATTGGATTGAAAGAGTTCCTGCTCTAGTAGACCTCCCTTCCGTTACGCGACCTGGCACTTGGCTTTCATCAGGGCTGTCATAAACGCCAACAGCACCGTGCCAAGCACCATGATTGTGAGCCCCATGTCGCTGATCGGCAGCGCGAACGATGTGGGCTGGAGCAACTTGATGATCCCGACGACATAGGCCAACACCACGACGGTCAACGTCATCATGCGGTTTCCTTGGAGTGCCATCGTGGTGGCCGTCAGATACATCCGGCGCACGACCAATCCGTTGACTGAATCGGTTACGACCATTCCCAGGCTGAAGGCCATGCCGATGAGCAGTGCGCCAAACAGGCCATAGCCCATCGTGCCGGCCAAGGCCCACGCCGACATCTGGCTGGCGGTCTCGAACCCCAGCCCGAATAACGCGCCGATCGGCACGGCGCTCATCGGGTGTGTGATGTTGAGCAACTGTCTGGGCAAAAAACGGCCGATGAC
Source organism: Nitrospiraceae bacterium (assembly GCA_052387595.1). Lineage (GTDB taxonomy): Bacteria > Nitrospirota > Nitrospiria > Nitrospirales > Nitrospiraceae > Nitrospira_D. The sequence continues at coordinate 75,713 of JBQTJA010000003.1, forward strand.
CCCGTGGCTCGGAGCCGTGGCTCCAACCGGCAATGTGACCAACCTCGCTAAATTCAACGTCCCGATGGCGAATAGAAGAAGGGCTGACAGGATTCCGCTGACTTGCAGCACGGAATTATTGAAGGCTTGCAGATACTCTGTCGCCAGCGCGATCAAACCTGCAATCAACAAAACGGAAAGCGCATGCCCGAATGCGAACCAGGTCCCCACCCATCGGCTCATCCTCGGATGTCGATCAACCGACGCTCTTGTCATCCCGTCGATCGCGGTCAGATGGTCTGGATCGGCCCCATGGCTCAACCCCAAGGCGAACGCGAGGCCGAGTAAGGGCCAGAGACTGCCGTCAGCGGGATGCATAGGACTCCTTGGCGATCGTCGATCTCAATCGAACATCATGCTGCATGGTTCACCTGGACGTAACGGAAGAGAGGCCCGTGAGACGCCCGAGCATCTCGCAGTCGATGTGCGCACGCACCACCGCTTCCAGCCGGTCATACTCGGTCTGCTTCGATGGAATGCGCTGAACCGAGGCACAGGCAGGGAGACCTTTCCTGGTACGCAGAAACGACAGCGTCTTGGCCCTGATCACCTCATTTTCGAACAGGCCATGCAACATGGTGCCCACCACCATCCCGTCTCCGCTGAGGGCTCCATCCGCGCGCCGGTCCACATGTCCATTTCGCAACCGTATTTCAAACGGGCTCGGCTGCGCGTTCCTCGGCTCCACCATGCCCATATGAATTTCATATCCCTGAATCTCTTCTTCGACCACCATCCCATCGGTGAGAAACGAGGGATGCATCACGCGAGCACGCACTTGGGCCGTGACCTTCTCCCGCTCAAAATGCGTCCGCAGACCAAGTAGGCCCAGCCCACGCACCTGGGCTTCGGTCGATTCCACTCCATGCGGATCATCGATGCGCTCCCCGAGCATTTGGCAGCCACCGCAAATCCCGACTATCGGTTTTCCTTTGCGGGCACGTGCTTCGATCGCGGCAGCGATGCCCTGTGTCCGAAGCCAGGAAAGATCAGACACCGTGCTCTTGGAACCTGGCAGAATCACCAAATCGGCCTCTTGTATCTCGTCAGGGTGTGTCATGAATCGAACGACGACACCAGCCTCGTGCTCCAGTGCTTCGACATCGTCGTAATTGGAGAGGCGAGGCAGACTCACCACCACGATATCGAGTTCCTGCCGGGATGGTTTGGGGCGAGCCATGCGGTCTTCGAGTGATACGGAATCTTCATCGGCAATCCGAAGGTCTTGAATAAACGGCACGATGCCCAGCACGGGTTTGCCGGTGCGTTCGGTAAGGAAATCGAGCCCCGGTTGAAGCAACGCCACATCGCCGCGAAATTTATTCACGACGAATGCCGCAACTCTCGCCCGCTCGTCCGGTTCGAGCAGTTCCATCGTCCCGACAAACGAGGCGAAGACACCGCCGCGGTCGATATCCCCCACAAGCAAGACCGGCGCGTCTGCGAGCTTCGCCACATGCATATTCACGATGTCGCGAGACTTCAAGTTGATCTCGGCCGGGCTCCCTGCTCCTTCGATCACGACCAGGTCATAGTCGGCTCGGAGTCGCGTGAGCGATTCTGCGATCACGGCTGAGAGGCGGGGCTTGTACTCGTGATACTCGGTGGCTGTCATGCTGCCGATCAGCTTGCCGAGCACCACAACTTGGCTGCGCCGGTCACTTTCCGGCTTGAGCAGGATTGGGTTCATATCCACAGAGGACAAAATCCCTGCGGCCTCTGCCTGTACGGCTTGCGCGCGCCCGATCTCGAGGCCGTCGGCAGTAACGGCCGAATTGAGCGCCATGTTCTGCGACTTAAACGGGGCGACACGAAATCCATCGCGTCGAAACAACCGGCACAGCGCTGTAACGAGAAGACTCTTCCCCGCCGACGAGGCCGTGCCTTGGACCATAATGGTAGGCGCAAGGATACTCACCGTCCTCGCCTCGCATAGACCGCACAGCTCTGCACGAAACCCTGAGCGAGAAGAGGATTCGAGGCCCAATGGGCATGCACATAGGAGGCGAGCGTGTTGCCATTCCGATAGCCTTCTTGGAACGATTCGCCTCCACGGCGCCGGCGCATGGTGTAGCAGCACTCCATCTCAGCCGGAAGGCGCAAGTCCGAATAGCGAAATTGATGGCCGCGAAACCGAAGGCCTTCCGAACCGAGCATCGTCTCGCCCTGCGTTTCCACCTCGACATATCCCAGGGCTTGTAACCGATCTTTCATCTCCGCTTCGCCTGGAATGAGCCCCACCATGTCATGCAGCGTGCCATCGAGTGTTCTGATGCCTGTGGACAAATACATGAGACCGCCACATTCGCCGTAAATGGGTCCCTGGGTTTCGGCAAATGAAACCACATCCTGACGCATGGACAGGTTACGGGACAGATCCGCAGCATAGATCTCCGGATAACCGCCGCCAAAGTAGAGACCATGCACATCAGGAAGATGCGCATCATGGATGGGTGAGAATCTCACAAGCTCCGCGCCAAGGCTTTCAAGACGACGGAGGTTGTCGTCATAATAGAAGTGGAAGGCCTCGTCAAACGCGAGACCGATTCGGCACCGTGCCCCCTCCCTGACGATCCGTTCTATCGCAGGAATAGCTGGAAGCGCCGGCGCGGTGCGCGCTAACGCCAGAATCGCATCGACATCGCACCATTCGTTCACTCGATCACCCCAGGCCACGAAGACGTCTTCAGGTACCGTCGCCCGGTCGGCGCTGTGCAGACCGAGATGCCGGTCCGCGAAGGCCAATGGTGCCTCCTTGGGAAGCCCACCCAGAACGGGAGGCGAACCCTCCGTCGCTTTGCGGAGCAAATCCAGATGTCCACGGCTGCCGATTCGATTACAGATGAGGCCAGAAATAGGAAGACTGGCGTCGAAGGTCGAAAACCCTCTGGCCAATGCAGCGACACTGCGGGCCATGCCCCCTGTGTCGCAGACAAGCAGCACCGGTGCTTGCAGCCACTTCGCGATCTCAGCGGTCGAACCTTCCTCACTCGTCGGAGACGCGCCGTCGAACAGACCCATCACCCCTTCGAGCAACGCAATGTCTGACGCCTGCGTTGCATGCATGAAGGTTGAAAGAACCGCTTCTCTCCCCATCATCCATCCGTCGAGATTCTGGCAAGGCACACCAGCCGCGCGGACGTGATAGGTCGGGTCGAGATAATCTGGGCCGCACTTGAAGACGGCCACTCGCAACCCCCTCGCCCGCAAGGCCCGAACGAGACCGACCATGACGGTCGTCTTGCCCACGTTGCTGGACGTCCCTGCGATGACGAGACGCGGTGTCATCAGTCGTCCAACCCCCGTTGAACCGTCCCGTCCAGACAGAAGGGAACCGCCTCAATAACAGAGTTCTTCATCTGGTGCCTATGAGTGAAACAGCCAACGAAACGAGTGCTCCCGGCGTATCCGTTTCTGAGCGCACAACACGTTGTGCCCCACACCCACGTGCCGCCTGTTCAGTCCGAGGACCGATGGCCACCATCGGAATCTCGTGGAGGGTCTTGCCTGATTCACCGGAAAGCACGAGCCGGGCAGCCGATGAGCTTGGAAGCACGATCAGATCAATCGGAGGACATGATGCGATCGGCATTCGATACGCATAGCGGTAGACCGCCACCGTTACGACAACCGCGCCAGTCTTCACAAGCGCGTCGCACAAATTCGGACGCCCCTCTTTCCCCGTCATGAGGAGCACCGCACGGTCTCGAAGAAACCCCGCCTGCTCAGCAAGCGCCTCCTCACAGGCGCCCCGGGCACAGACGATCGGTGTAATCCCATGACGAACCAGCGCGTTCTCCGCCTCTCTCCCGACTGCAAGCACAGGGATGTCAATGGTGGACAAGCGTGGAACGACGGCCTCAACACCGGCGGCACATCCGAAGACGATTCCTCCGAACTCCTGCCGCCTCGCGAATACCCGTTCGATGTGAGCTGTTCCATTGAGTGGTTCGACGACCACCTCCGGTGCCTCCAGTACCTCCGCGCCGAGCGCGCGAAGCCGCGCCGCCACCACTGAACGACCCGGGCGCGCACGCGCAACCAGCACACGCCGTCCAACCAGCGGTGCGCGCTCGAACCAGGAGATTCGTTCACGCAGTCTCACCACATCACCGACGATCACAACCGCCGACGTGGTTGAATCAAGGCCTGTCATCTTCGAGGGCAACGTGTCGAGCGTTCCCACGATGACTCTCTGGCTTGGGGTGGTCGCGCCAGCAATATACGCCACCGGGGTGGTAGCGGCGCGACCGGCCATGATCAAGCGACGCAGATTGGCCTCCAGCGACTTCGCAGCCATGTACAACACCAGCGTGCCAGTTCCGGCTGCCGCCTCAGGCCATTGGGTCAGACTGCGATGGGTTCCATGCAGATCGTGTCCGCTCAGGATCGTCACATCGGACGCGCGCAGGCGATGGGTGAGTGGAATACCTGCATAGGCGGCTGCGCCGAGCGCGGCGGAAATACCAGGCACGATGGCAAACGGGATACCAGCCTCAGCCAGCTCTTCCGCCTCTTCACCGCCTCGTCCAAAAATCAGGGGGTCACCGGCTTTCAATCGGACGACCGTGCAGCCGGTTTTGGCCCGCTCCAACACCATGGGATGCAGACGATAGGCCGTCTCACCCAGGCCTTGGCGACGGCCAACGGACAGCCGCTCGGCTTGCGGACCGATGAGCGAAAGGATGGCGGGGGAGACCAGTTTGTCGTACGCCACCACGTCGGCGGCCCGGAGCAATTCCTGCGCGCGGACCGTGAGCAAGCTCGGATCGCCTGGTCCTGCCCCGACCAGATAGACCATGCCTCTTCGGATTGTTGGCTCAGTCGACATGCGCCCTTTCCAGCTTCTGTGCGGCAGGGGTTCCCTTCCGAAACCGATGAGTAAACTCGGGATCGTATAACTTCGAATCCGCAAACTCGGTTGCCGTCAGGACACGCCCCACCAACACCATCGAGGTGGAATTCAGCTTGGCCGCCTTGGCCTTCTCGACGATATCCGCCAACGTCCCGGTCACGATCACCTGATCGGGCCAGGAGGCTTTATGGACGATGGCCACGGGACAATCGGCTCCATATGATGGAGTCACATCACGGACGACATCCTTGAGGAGGGTAATGCTCAGAAACAAGGCCAAGGTCGCTTGATGCTTTGCGAGGTCTTCCAGTTTTTCGCCTGCCGGCATTGAGGTTCGCCCCTCTGCCCTGGTCAGGATCACCGTCTGAGACAATTCAGGGAGAGTGAGTTCACGACCCAGTGCCGCTGCCGCTGCAGTGAAGGAGGATACTCCCGGAATAATCTCATAGCCGATTCCCAACTCCGTCAACCTTCGCATCTGTTCCGCGGTGGACCCGAAGATCATCGGATCGCCCGTATGGACTCGCGCCACATCCTGGTCCGCATCGCGAGCTGCCACGATCACCTCGACAATCTGCTCAAGCGTCATTCCCGATGAATCCAACACTGTGGCGTCTGGCCGAGCACGGGCGATCACGTCCTTGGGAACCAGCGAGCCGGTATAGAGCACGACCGGACAGGACGAGATCAACTCCGCTCCGCGAAGCGTGAGGAGTTTCGGATCACCCGGGCCGGCCCCAATAATATAGACACGCATCAGAACTCCTTTACCTACACTTCAACACGGTCTCTCGCACAATGTGCCAAATCTCTGCCGGGATCTCTCCCAGCCACTGCGCATCGATTGTGCCACCCGACACAGCGCGATCCCCCTGTTTGGGGTCGATCACCAGCCGCCAGAGTCGATCGCTTACGGAGCCATTCCGCTGAATCACGAAGCGATCGACTAGTAATCGAGCCAGGCCTTCTCCCTCGACAGTCATCGTCAGGTACGGTTCCGGTATCTGAACCGGGCGAAGAGGCGAGAGCCTAAGAAAGGGCCGCTCCATCGCGTTGATCACGCCAGGATACTCGAACCCCACCGCGACGAAATCGCACGGCTCCTTGGGATTGCCCACCAGAAAGAACTGTCCTCCAGTCTCAGCTAAAATGGCGCCAGCTAACCGTCCGACCAGCGCCATCAGTCCATCTCCGAGACAGGAGGCACAACCAGCGAAAACCCCGGTCTTTGACCAGGAAGAACGGCCCCATCAAAGCGGTACTTGTTCGTATAGCCGCGCGGCGTGACCATGTAGCCCTCGAACATGAAGGTATTGCTCGACCCGATGATGACGGTCGTCAACATCCCGATCTCGTAATCCAGAAAGGTATCCAGATTGGTCAAAACGACCTGTTCCATATCGCGATACGCGCTCTTCACGAGGGCTACCGGCGTGTTCCCCTCGCGGTGACGCCGAATAATCGCCTGAGCATCCACGATCTGTCTCGTGCGCCGGCCGCTGGCCGGGTTGTATAAACCGATGACAAAATCGGCGCTGGCCGCCGCCTCGATCCGACGCTCGATTACAGACCAGGGGGTCAGCAAATCCGACAGCGAGATCGAGCAGGAATCGTGGACCAACGGCGCGCCGACCAGAGACGCGCAAGAGTTAAGCGCAGTCATCCCTGGAACGAGCCGCAACTCCGGCGAGTCGCCCTTCTTCCAGCCCATTTCTTTTAGAACCTGAAAGACCAAGCCGGCCATGCCGTAGACGCCCGCGTCCCCGGAGGAGATTAACGACACCGTTGCGCCGTCTCTCGCCCGTTCAACGGCAGCCCGCGCGCGGCCGATCTCTTCCGTCATCCCGGTCTTGACGATCTCTTTTCCTTCAAGCAGATGGCGGACCAACTTGATATAGGTGGTATAGCCGACCACGAGTTGCGACTCAGCGATAGCCTTCAAAGCTGCAGGAGTCGCATGGTCCTGCGCACCAGGCCCGATACCCACCACGTAGAGAATGCCGTGTGCGTCGCTCATAGACTACCCACCTCCATCTGCCGCTTCACGAAGGGGCGCCGCGCCACAGCCAAGGTCATCGATCGGCCGGCGCCCGGCTCGGTATAGATTTGCTTGGGGACAAGCAGCTCCTTCGCCTTGGCGGCAAGCAACGCAGCCGGTTCCGCAACACCCCGCGAGCCGACATAGTGTTTCACCTTCTCCGATGGATTCTGGATCCCTGACACGACATCCAGCGCCTCCGGCGGAAAGGCCCGAAGCGGCCAACTATAGTGCTCACTCAAGGCCAGCAATGCAGGCTCGTCCAGTTTCGCATTGATGGTTGCCATCTCTTTCACAGACTTTGGTGAGAGACCATGCTTGGCCAAGAGAGTCAGGACACCTCGTTTCACCAGGTCGGGAGCCGTCCCTCGATCGCAGCCGATCCCGAGCACGAGACTCTTTGGCCGGTAGATGACGGCATTCTTCCAATGGGCCGGATGGGACTCGCCGATTTCTCGATCCGTGGCGATCAAGAGGATTTCAAACGCATGCGGGTCGACGCTCTCCAGCGAAGTCGCGTACTGAACCCCTTCCGGTAATGGCTTCTCCGCAGGCCACCAGTCAGGTTCTCCCGTCTCTTGCACAAACAGCACCTTGGTCGCATTCACCACCGCGGCACAGCCCCTCGTCACATTGCGATCCATATCATCGAGCGTCCAGCCCAGGTCGCGTCCTAGGATATCCACGGTCAGGGTCCCGATCGCATCAGACGCGGTCGTCACGACCGACTGCGCGCCCAACGCAACCGAAATCCGATCGGTAAAACTATTCCCGCGGCCGACGTGACCGGAGAGCACACAGATCGAGAACCGGGCCGCATCGTCGATACAGACCACCGCCGGATCGACCTTCTTACTCTGCAACAAAGGCGCGATCATTCTCACGACCGCTCCGATACTGATGATAAAGATATGACAATCGTAAGCCGTAAATGTCTCGAGTAAGGTAGGGCCCATCGGCAGCGGCAGGCGCACCGCACCGGCCGGTGCCGAGGCGATCAGCTTTTCTGACACAAAGAGGTCGGCGCCGACAAGCTGCGGCAGCAAACGAGAGGCAATCGCGATCCCGTGCTTCGTAATGGCATAGATGGCGAACGGCTTGCGAGCGACGGTCATATCCTGGTTTCTCTCGCGGCTAATCTCGGCATCGCCGGCACCAAGCCGGCAAGGAGCCCGCTGCGCTCCTTGCGCGACACGATGATCATGGCAAAGCAATCCCCCCGCTCAGTCTGGATCGTGCGGATATCCTGGACGATCCGCTGTTCAGCCATCGTGGCCTTCGACACGTAGACGGCCCGATCGATCAGTCCCTGACGTTCTAACGCGCCGACCACCTTGGGAATCTCGGCGCCCATTTTCATTAGCACCACGGTATCAAACAGCTCCAACACCTGATTCAAATCCTCGACTCCATAGCTTGCAGGGAGAATGGCAATCCGTTCCTGCCCGTCTGCTAGAGGAATGCCAGTCACGGAAGGCACGGCCATGATCGACGAGACGCCAGGAACCACTTCGATGCGGATCCCAGGCCAGCGTAGCGGAGCTTCCTGACGCAGATAAATGAAGGTACTAAAGAGCGAGGGATCCCCTTCTGTCGCGAATGCCACCGACAACCCCCGCTCCAGTCGTTCCCCGATGGCCGTAAAGACTTTCTCCCACGCGGGCCGAAGGCGCTCAGGGTCCTTGTTCATCGGAAACGTCACAAAGATGCGTTCTTGCCCAGGAACCTCACCCAACGTCGGCTTGAGAATCTTCCAAGCCATCGACGCTCCGTAATCGGAGCTACGCGGCAACGCGAGGACCTGCGCCTGCTTCAACACATTCAGCGCGCGTAACGTGATCAAATCCGGCGCGCCGGGACCGACCCCAACTCCATATAATGTTCCGTAATTCATGAGGGCGCTCCTGCCTGGCTGGGCTTCTCGACGGCAAAAATTTGAATAGGGTTCAAGGATTCGTACCGTAGATAATGGGCTAAGGGTTCAGCGCGCGAGATTTGGAGCAAGGTGACATCCGGCACCAATCCTCGCTTACGAAATGTCTGATACGTCTCCGCGACATTCTCCAAGGTAATGGCATTGACGATGAGACGTCCGCCTGGTTGCAGGCGGTCCATGACGACATCAATGATCTCCTCCATACTTCCCTTGCTGCCACCGATGAAGACCGCATCCGGTGCCTCCAGACCGGTCAGCGCCTCCGGCGCTCGCCCCGCGATGACACGCACATTGTCCACCGCATGGGCCACGAGATTCTCCCGGCAGATCTGGACACCTTCGGGATCGACCTCGATCGCGTAGACCATCCCTTTGTGTGCCAGCAAGGCCGCCTCGATCGACACAGAACCGGAACCAGCTCCGATATCCCAGATCACACTGTCCGGTCTGATGCCCATCGCCGCGAGGGACAAGAGTCGCACTTCACGTTTGGTAATGAGCCCCTTCTTGGGCATCCGCTTTGCGAATTGATCTTCGTGGAGAAAGGGAATGGTATAGGGCATTCGCCAAGACGGATCAGAACGGACAAGTAAGAGCACGTTGAGTGGACCGATGTCCTGACAGAGGGCCAGATCTTTCACCTCGAATCGCCGCACCCGTTCATCCGGTCCACCAAGATTTTCACAGACCCACGCCTTCCAGGCCGTCTCTCCATGCTCGACCAGGCGCTGGGCTAAGACCGATGGAGAGTTCTTGTCATCGGTGAAGATCGCCACCTTGGTTTGCCCCTTGAGCTTGGTGAGAAATCCCTCGGATGAGCGGCCATGCAAGGAGATAAACGCGGCGTCATCCCACTTCAAGCCGGCTCGCGCAAAGGCCCATTGCATCGAACTGGGCTGAGGCAGCACCTCGACATGCTCGGCGCCCAGCCGTGCAATCACCAGACTGCCGATGCCGAAAAATAAGGGATCGCCGGACGCCACCACGCAGACATTCCGCTCCTCCGCCAGTTCCGCCACCCGATCGAGCACCGACGACACACCACCCTTGAGGACGATCCTCTCGCCCTCAAATTGCGGAAAGAACTCAAGATGGCGCTCGCCACCTACGAGCACCCCCGCCTTCATCACCGCGTTCACTGCACGGCTCGTCAGACTCGCGCAGCCGTCATCTCCAATCCCAACCACGGTAATGGCACGCCGAAGACTCATGCTGATGCCTTTGCTGAGAGGAGCAGCAGCGCGTGGATGATCGCGACGGCGATGGGACTGCCCCCCTTGCGGCCGCGGGCCACGATAGAGGGAGTCGACAGTTCCAGCATGACTTCTTTCGACTCAGCCGCCGACACAAATCCAACTGGGACACCAATGATGAGAGCCGGCGTCGCCTGTTCCTCACGAATCAGGCGAGCCACCTCTAACAATGCGGTCGGGGCATTGCCGATGGCCACCACTGCGCCATCGAGGAGGTTGAGGCGATGCGCTTTTTGCATGGCTTCAATCGCGCGCGTCGAGTTGTTGGCCTTGGCCGTGAGGATGACATCGTCGTCCGAAATGAACGAATGGACCTTGCAGCCGTAAGAAGATAGTCGCTCCTCGTTCAGACCGGCAGAAATCATCTTCACATCGACCAGGAGCGGACAGCCCCCTCGAAGCGCCGCCACACCGGCTCGCACCGCCTCAGGGTGGAACCGCATGAGCGTGGTAAACTCGAAGTCCGCCGTGGCATGAATCACTCGGCGCACCACTTCCCATTCGCCCGGGCTGAACTCGTGCGGACCTGCCTCCTGGTCGATGATTGCGAAGCTTCCATCCTCAATGCTCCGCCCAAGTGCCGTCATCTGTCTCATGTCATTCATTCGTGAACCTCCGGGTAATGACCGAGCAAGGCCCCGCCAAAGTCGACCAGCGTGGCCTCCACGATCAGCCTGCCGCCGGCATGGCGCTGACACTGTTCAGCGACTTTTTTGCAAATCAGCGACGTGATGCCGACGAGACCAGCCTCACGGCACAATTCCAATACATGCCGGGCAGTATTGGCCCGGCGGATGGCCGCAGCCAATTCGTCCGGCGCGGACAGCTCGGCCGCCAGCGACGCCAGAAACTCCATATCCACTTCCGATCCGGCGGCATGGGTCTGCATCTTGCCGTTGGCCATCTTCGACAATTTTCCCATCATTCCGACGATGAGGACCCGTGGGATACCACGCTTCGCGCATTGTTTGACGCCGACCCCAATAAAATCACCCACCTGAATGAAGGCTTGCTCTGGCAACTGTGGGTAGAGCGCCATCGCATACTGTTCAGATTTTCCGCCGGTCGTTAGGACCAGGGCATGCAGACCGCTGGCCTCGGCCACGTCGATCTCCTGCATCACGCTGGCCTTAAAGGCCGCCGTGGAATAGGGTTTCACGATGCCGGTCGTACCGAGAATGGAGATGCCCCCCAACAAGCCGAGACGGGCATTCGTGGTCTTCTTCGCCATCTCCTCGCCACCCGGCACGCTGATTGTCACGACGGCGCCGGCATAGGGACTTCCGGCAAGTTCTTCTCCCACCATTTCCGTGATATTGCGCCTCGGGATCGGGTTAATCGCAGGACCACCGATCTCCAGGCCCAACCCAGCCTTTGTCACTCTGGCCACACCATGCCCACCTCTGAGTTCAATGCCGGGTTCGGTACGGAGTTCGACTTCCGCCCGCAGTTCAGCGCCATGCGTGCAATCGGGATCGTCGCCGGCATCCTTGATCACGCCGCAGATCATACGATTCGCGACGCGCTCACAACTGGCGAGCGAGAACGTGACACGCGACCGATTCGGCAAGGTCGTTTCAATCTCGGTCAGCATGATACCCTTCACGAGACAACGAGCGGCGGCCTTGGCGGCCGCTGCCGAACAGGCGCCGGTGGTAAATCCGGTGCGCAGCCCCTTCCGATCTTGCGGCGGTGCGTTCTTCTCCATCGGTCATGTCTCCGCACACTCCGCCAGACATCCAAATCGTTGACAGATCTGTGTCGCACGGTCAGGGCTATAATTCTCAACTCGCGCCTGGTTCGTGCCTCTGAACGTCACACGGCAGAACAGAGCTCCATCTGGTCCTACCAGCTCAAGCGCCGCATTGGCCTTGTCCTCGTGCCGGTAAATCAGATTGCTCCCCTCTTCGATCTTGAGATGTACATGGGTCGTCCCCTCTTCGCCAAGCGTGACCCACTCAGTCCCTTGCCGCAACGTGAGAAGACCATGGACTTCGGCAATCGCACCAGCCGATCGAACAATGACGCTCGTTTCCCCATACGCAAGCGCTGCCTCCAGCGCTGAGAGAATCTCATCCCGGCCGGTCATGCGGATTTTTTCGGCATATTGAAGAACGACTCCACCTGATCCTTACTCACGACCACTCCGGCAGTGACGAGTTCATCGAACACCACCTGGTTCACCGTTCCATCGCCGGTGATGAAGGCCTGCGTGAGACTGCTCTGCGACAGCACTTCGCGAAGCATGGCACTGGCCTGAGCCGTTCGTTCCGGATGACCGACCGGTGAGATCGCTCCAATTCTCACCTCGCCACATGCCGCGGGGATCTGCTCCTTCACGAACTCTTCCGGGATAAAGTACTCTGCCGAGGCTCGTAACCAGATGAGCACGACCTGAGGCAGCAACGGCGCAAAGCGAGTCGCGCGCACAAACCCCAGTGCAGCGGTGATCCCGGTGTCCGTCGCAAGGATCAGCGTGCGGCCCGACGCGCCTTCCGGTAAGACGAACTTCCCCCACGGTCCACTGAATGAAATGTCCGTTCCCGCTGCCAACCCATGCACGAAGCCGGAACCTAATCCATCAGGGATATGTTTCACGGCAAGCTGAAAGCGATGTTGCTCCGCATCACTGGTAAGGGGCGAGTACGCTCGCTTGACGGCTTTGCCGTTCGGCAAGATGATTCGACTATCAAGGATGAGATACTGTCCGCCGACGAACCCCAACGGCTCGGGCGTATACACATCAAGCAGCAGGGTATCGGACCCCAGTCTTTCAGTTCTCGTCACTCGGGCAGTCCTCGCAACAGCCATTGCCGCTACTCCGCCGGATAGATCTCATGGACGAAATCATGCATCTCATCGAGGTCGCGGTAGAACTGCGTGAGGCTTTCGATCTGATGCGCCAGATCGAGATCAATCTTCTTCGTAAGCACCACGAGCGTGCGTAGATACGGAAGCTTCGGGTCGTCCGCGCGCGTCGCAGCGACCCGCTGCTCAAGCCCCGCAATCGCGGTTTCGTAAAACTGTTTGAGTGCGGCCAGATCCTTTGCCCCGCACATGGAGCGAATCGGGCCAGGCTGATCAGCCCCGGTGCCAAGCTCAGCCAGCTCATGCTGCCGCTCGGCTTCGTCCTTCACGCCCAACACTTCCATCAACCCCAGCCGAAGCCCTGCGATTTCGTGGCAAGCCATCACGAACCCTCCATGACTTACTGCATGATGTTGTCGACCAGGCGACTGACGAGCCGATCACCGAGCAGATGCTCCTCGACCAACTCCTTCGCATCCGTCTCTGTTACTCCCCGATACCAAATGCCGTCCGGATACACCGCGACCGTCGGGCCCTCTCCACAGCGGCCCATACAAGAAGTCTTCGTCACGCGAATCTCCTTTTCGCGGCCGGTTTCTTTCAACAGCCGCCGCAATGCGGCAATCAACGGAATACTCCCCGCATCGGCGCAGTCGGCATTGCCACAGACCAACACATGCTTGGTAAGCGGCCGATGGGCATGCACATGCGGCATGGCCTGCGCGTGAGTAAACCCATGGCGCACACTCCACAGCAAGGCATTGAGACCACCCACATTCTGAGTCACGCCGGATACCGGCACACGATACTGACACGTGTCACAGGGAAGCGGACGCTCCCCTCCCGCCGCCTCGGCAACACGCTCATCCATCAACGTCAGTACACGATCGTCGGTTCCTAAGTGGGGTACGAGCTCGGTTTTGATCCAAGGATAACGAGCCTGGAACGATTTCACCTGCTCGCGAATTTGGGCTATCAGCCGTCCGCCGAAAAGAAAATACGGAACGACCACGATTCGCTCTGGGCGCACACGCGCAACCAATTCGACTGTTTCTTCAAACAATGGTCTCGTGACGCCGATAAAACAGGGCATCACCCATCCGATCTCACGCCCTTCCGCAATGAGACGAACGACTTTGCAGAAGTCTCCGTTCGTATCGGGATCGCTGGCGCCACGGCCCACGACCACGACCGCGGTCTTCGCTGCCGCGCGGGCACCCTCTATCGCCGCTCGCGCCCGATCAAACGCTACTGCGACGAGATTTGGGTGGACACCCAAGGCATTGGTGACAATAAATCGGACAGCAGGAAAATCCTGCCGCGCCTGCGCGAGCGCGAGGGGAATATCGTTTTTGACATGACCGGCGGCAAAGAGGAACAACGGCAACACAACAACACAGTCGACTCGCTGAGCCAGTTCACGAAGCGCCGTTGCCAGTGACGGGCTGGCCAGCTCTACATAGCCGTGCATCACATCGAGATCGAGGCGCCTCGTGCGATACGCTGCGACGACGGACTCGAACTCGATATTTGCGCTGGGATCACGACTTCCGTGTCCGACGATGAGCAGTCCTGTGCTCATGTCGCCCGAACCAGCCTGGAGCAGATCGTCGATTCTGAATGTCTGCGATCAGTCCTTCGCTGATCCAGCGAAACTGAGGGCATAAAAAAACCTCCCGTTCCGCAAATGGAAACAAGAGGTCACATGCCCGATGAGGCAGAGGCGATCTCCGTTACCACGCGGAGAAACAGTGCCATATCATCTCGGGTAGGTCTCCTGGCTCGTGAGTTCAGAAGGGTACCCCTTCAACGCGTCTCCTCTGCCTTCCTCAACATTTAAGTTGAGTGGCTTTCTAAATAGGGAGATCGCTTCTCACTTACAGTGGCGGGACCGCACCGGTCTTGCACCGGACTTCCCTGTTATGCCCTCGCGGGCACCCGAGAGGCTATGCAGTTACGTTGTGCGCTACATACCGTAGCGTAGCTGCTCTGTCAATCTCTAAATAAACGCCACAGAAGACAACCACTACTTCTACCATCGAAAGAAGTCGGCGTTGTTCTCAAGAGCCTAGCGTGGGGAAATACGTACCGTCTCACCAAATGGGGCACTATCATCTTTCATGTAGCGCTAGAGCGGTAGATCATAATTGATTCGTACTCCTCCGAAAATCGACCGAATCGGTGTTCCGAAAAACAGTATCTCTTCGTACTTTTCATTGAAAATGTTGTCCAAACGGAGATAGGCTTGTATGGACTTTGTCACGTCATAGCTCGCGGACAGATTCCAAACGATAAACGGGGAAGTCGCAAAACTATTTCCCACATTACCGAATCGTTCACCAACATACCGTCCCTCCAGATTGGCCCGCAAACTTTCTATGGGTTGATAACTGAAGACTGTCGAAATCTGGTGGAGTGGCCACCTAGGAAGGCGAGCGTCCGATCCACTACTGATATCCCGCGTCGCTGCGTACGTATAGTGAATGAGCAGGTCCAAATTCTTAATCCAAGGACCATCACGATAGAGTTTCAACTTGGTGCTCACTTCCACACCTTCTGCTTTGGCCAACCCGACGTTCTGCGCGCAAAACCCAAAGGAACCAGGTTCCGTACAGACAGCAGGATCGAAGGCTGACACAATAAGATTGCGGTAGCGGGTCCAAAAGTAACCGACGCTAATGGTGCCTCGATCACCCGGCAACGTCTGTTCAATCGCAGCGTCCAAGGCTTGGCTTTTCTCTGGCTGAAGATTTGGATTGCCAAATCCTGGGAAAAACAGTTCATTGATCGTCGGAGCTCGAAATCCCGTCGCATAGCTGCCTCGTAGCTTCGTGCCAGTTTCCCGATGGAGATACCCTCCTGTGACGCGGTAGGTCGTGGCGCTTCCAAATGCGTTGTACTCATCCTGCCGAATACCCGCAGTTCCGAAGACGCGATCCCAGAGATTCAACTGCGCCTCTCCAAACCCCGCATGGCTACTGACGGATTTATTCTCAAAGGCTGTCGTGCTTGTAAGAAGATCCCGATTATCGCCCCGCTGTTCTCGAAACTGATAACCTGCTGTTAAGGATAAGGGTTTGCCAACTTGGAAGTTATGCTGCCATTCAACCCGATTACTGGTCGTTTCAATTAGAGACTTGAACGGGAACCCGATCGGTCCCGCGGCTCCGGTCACAAGACTTCGTTCGACGACACCGCCGTTACTGTTCAGACTTTCCGTTGCCCGTGACAAGGTCAGTTTTTGTGACCACCAATCGGTGATCGGCTGGGCATAGTTCCCAGCAAAAATATATTGAGTGCTTTTCGATCTCGCACCAAACACATCAGCCGGATCTGACGCGAAGGTGGTCGAATTAAACGAAAACCCGTCGAAATTCACGATGCCTTCCAACCATCGAAAACTAAACTCCAGTCGACCATCCCTCGGTAGGTCCGCTCCCAACCGAACCGACCCCTGCCAGTTATGATACCCATCGCGCTCAGCCGCACCACGGCGATAGTTGATGGCTGAAAAGCCGGCCGTATCTAAACGCGTAATCGATCCAGAAAAATCAATGGGACCTTTCTTACCAGAGAGACTGCCTCCTTCTCGAATTGTGTTAAACGATCCATACTCGACAAAACCGGAGATGTTGGGTTTCTCTCGTCCACGTTTCGTCGTGATATTGATCACTCCGCCCATCGCATCTGATCCCCAGAGCATACTCTGGCTCCCACGCAAGATTTCGATCCGTTCGATATTGTCCGACGTCAAGTGGGCAAAGTCGTAACTCCCTTCCGTAGCACTGTTGACGATCGCGCCATCAATCAAGACAAGCGTCTGCTGTGGCGTTCCTCCACGCATTCGTACGCCGACTGTTGTTCCAAATCCTCCGCTTTGAAAAACAGCAAGCCCGGATGCCCATCGAAGCGCTTCTGCAACGGTTCTCATTTTTCGCTGCTGCAGGTCTTCACCGGTAATTACTTCTACAGCGCTGGTGACTTGTTTAGCCGGAATGGGGGTCTTGGTCGCGCTCACGATCACGTCGGGAGCCTGAACCACCTCCGACTGGTCAGCCATCGCGACTTCCTGAGCCGATACGGGATAGGCGAGGGCGATCATCCACGGAATGAGCGCACATGAACGAAAAAAATGAGAAACTGAGAACCGCGACATAAAAACCTCCCTTTGACTCGAAGGGTGTCTATCGTCCCGGCAGCTGGGTCTCCTGACTTGCGGCTCATTGCTTCTCTGCGCCTTCCCATGTGCCGAAGCACACAGTGGCATTCTGCAGAGTCACTCCCCGCTTACAGTGGCGGCACCGTGATGGAGTTGCACCATCTTCCCCGTCGCTGACGGTATGACCTAACCAATCCCCCAAGAATGTTGATTATGCACCTGACTTCCAGCGCAAGAGAGCGGTGCAAACTCTTCCTGCTCACATCTCATTCTCTCGACCACTCCTCTTCATGGTTCAACGTTCGTCAAGCAGTTCAGCTTCATCATCATCGAACAGGTATTAATTCCGGATATAGTCGATCGAGTAGCGTGAAGAGCGCGGCACCATGCGATCGAAATCCCAGTCGAACGTGAGGACGGCAGACCGCTCAGACGTATGCGTGAGTACTCGCATGCCGTCCTTCACAACCAAGCTTGGCGCCTTCCAGAAGTCCAATGTCTTTTCAGCACCGGTTCGGTTACAGACAATCAACGGGAGCCCTGTTTCGTGAGTCCGTTGCTCCCATTCCCCATTTGGACCGTGTAGGCCAGGCCCCCATGATGCCGGCGAGACGAACATCTGTGCGCCGTCAAACTTCATGGCCCGTGCGATATTCGGCGTATAGACATCGGCACACACGAGTACCCCCACCCTGACGCCATCGCAGTCGATCGGAGCGGCACGGTCACCGGGACTTGACCAAGAGAGGGAATCACTCGCCACGTTAATCTTCCGATGCCTGCCGATAATCTCGCCGGTTGGGCCGATGACAAACACCGAGTTATAGAGCCGCCTGCCGTCCCGCTCCGGACAGGCAAGAAATATGGTTCGCTTCAATGTCCTATTTAGCGTGCAGACCTGTTGCATCCAAGGATCGGGTTGCGGCTGTATCCAATCCGAACCGACGACGTGCGCGAACTGAAGTCCACAGACCGCGAGCTCCGGTGTCACGATCCACTCAGCCCCGGCTGTAGCAGCATGCTTGATAGCCTCTACAACGACATATCGGTTCTGCTCCACAGCACCGGGAACGGTCTCAAGATGAAGCAGCGCGATTTTTCCCGTTCTCATACTCATGCCTCACCAGACGCATGACGACCGGGAAGTGTGATCCGAGGCAATCCGGAACTCGGATGCCGATCGACCAACACGCGGCAGCGGTACACGGATTCCAGTACCTTCGGCTCAATCACCTCGTCTGGACCACCAAGTCGTACGATCTGTCCACGGTCCAGCAACAGAATTCTGTCGCAATACTGACTGACGAGATTTAAATCATGGGACACCAGAACAACCGTTAACCCACCCTCATCTCGTAGCCGGCGTAACACCGAGCAGATTTCAACCTGATGTTGCAGATCCAGAAACGCGGTCGGCTCGTCCAGCAGCAAGACTTTTGGAGTCTGGGCAAGTGCTCGAGCAATTACGGTCCGCTGCCGTTCACCGCCGGAAAGGTCAGTCACCGACCGGTGAGCCAAATGGACAATGTCCATCGTCATCATCGCCTGTTCCGCGATAGCCATGTCTTCTCGGCTTTCCCATCCAAATCCACCAATCCATCGGGCTCGAGCCCGATGGGGAAAGCGCCCCATCAACACGCTTTCAGCTACGGTAAAGGGAAAGAGCATCTGCGAATCTTGCGGCACCACGCCAACCAGACAGGCGACTTCCCGCTGAGCTTTCACCGCGAGATCCTGGCTGAACAAGTTGATACGACCTTGCTGGGGAGTCATCAGCCGTGCCAGCACTTTCAGTAAGGAAGTTTTCCCGGATCCGTTTGGGCCAACAACACCCAACACCTCACCTTCTTGCACGTGAAAGGAGATGTCATCGAGAATCCATCTGGTCGCTTGTGATGCATGCGACGGATACCGGAACCGAACAGACTGGATATCATAGGCATGGTCTCGCTCTAGGAGAGAGATTGAGTCACTGCTCATCATTTTTATCGCTCGATGTTGACTCGTCCCACTCATGCCAAGCGATCCTTTCGCCAGAGCAAAAGGTAGACAAAGAACGGCCCACCGGCCAGAGCAGTGATAATACCAACAGGAATCTCCGTCGGTGCGATCAGTGTCCGCGCCACCGTATCGGCACCCATCAGGAAGGTGCCTCCAACTAGCGCTGACGCGGGAAGGAGCAGTCGATGATCGGCACCGATCACGAGCCGTACGGCATGGGGAACGACCATGCCAATAAAGCCGATCATTCCGCTGACAGACACTACCGCTCCCGTCACCAATGCCGTCACCATAAAGAGAGACCGCTTTGCCTGCTCTGTGTCGATACCGAGCGTACGGGCAGATTCTTCTCCCAAGGCTAAGATGTTGAGGACGCGCATATGACGAAAAAGCAGGAAGAGGCCGATCGAGAGATAGATGATGAGTGCAACCAAGCTACCGTAGGTGGGAGCGGTGAGTGTTCCCATCAACCAGGCCATCATTCCATACGACCGATTTGGGTCGAGGATCGACGTAATAAACATAATCAACGCGGAAAAGATGGCGTTGAGAATCACCCCGGTCAGCAACAGACTGTGGATGGGTAACTGTCCATACGTAGCAGCCATTCGATAGATCACGACAAGCGCCAAGAGGCCCCCAGCAAATCCACAGGCGGGCAGCGCAGTTTCCGCGAGAAAAGTGGTTCCTACTCCGAACAAGATTCCCACCGCAGCTCCAAGCGCGGCACCGCTGGAGACACCCAGCACATAGGGATCGGCCAACGGATTCCGTAACAGGGCCTGCAAGGCGACTCCCACGGAAGCCAAGGAGCAGCCCACTAAAAATCCCAACAGGATTCGCGGTAGTCGGACCTGCAGCAGAATGGTTTTCGCAATATCCGATGTTTCATCAGTACTGTCCTTCAAGCGGACTGTGTCAAACAACGCTCGCAAGACGTCCCCATACGCAATCGGTTGGGCACCGAAGTGGAGACAGATCAGGCCCACCGCGATGGCCGTGAGAGTAAGGATTCCAAGTGTCGCCATCCAGCGTGAGTTCGTGAGGATCGCGCCTTGAGAGACCATACGGCCAGGCTGATGGAGTAAGACTTCCGTGCAGGATTCAGGCTGAACCATGGCTGGAAGCCGTTTCAAGGGGTCCTCACGGATGACGTGCTCCATCACTGGAGCCGAACACTTCCGGATGGATGGCTCGAGCCAGTTGTTCTAACCCATCAACGACGCGGGGCCCAGGACGATTCAAGAGGCTCGATGAGACCTCATGGAAGCGCTGATGTTTCACGGCGGAAAGCGAGTCCCATCGACGCCACTGCTGTTGCTCGCTGCGTGGCACCGTTTCCACTTCACCGCTCGGGAAAATCAGTACTTCCGGATCTTGCTTGAGCACGGTCTCCATGCTCAGTCTCGGATAGGCCTCGCTCGCCTGCGTCGCAATGTTCATTCCTCCGGCCACACCAATCATCTGATGGATGAAACTTCCAGGCCCCACGGTAATCAACGGCTGACTATTGAGGACATAGAGAACGCGTTTGGCGGGCAAGGTCTCAACCTTGCGTTTGATCGCTGCGAGACGTTGCCGGATGTCCTGAGTCACCGCGCTGGCCGCCGAGACTTTCTCAAACATCTGTCCCAACGTATGAATGTGAATCGGGATATCTTCCAAGGTGTGCGCATCGAGTATGAACACAGGAATCTTGAGCTGCTCAAGCTTCACCTGCAGGTCTGGACGAAGAAAATCCCTGGGCGCCAATACTAATTCCGGCCTCAATGCAATAATCGCTTCCACACTGGGATTGGCATACCCGACCTTGGCTTTAGACTTCGCGGCAGCAGGATAGTCACAAAACTCCGTGACACCGACAATCTGTTCCTCCAATCCGAGCGAGAACAGCATTTCGGTAATACTCGGAGCCAGCGACACGATACGAGCCGGTGGCTTGGCCAAGTAGATTCGATGCCCGGCATCATCGACAAATGATCGTGACGAGACATGGGCCATGAATGGCATGCCGGTCAGGATGCCCTGCTGTCGTCGCTTCATCTCACCATACTCTCCTTGCCCACTGTCAGCTGCCAGCGCAAAAAACATCGACAGCACCACCGTGAGCACGGGTATGACTATGACAGGGTGATATCGGTGCCATCGTGCCAAAAGAAAAAATCCCCAAGGCCTGAACAGACCTTGAGGATTGCACCCGCTTCTTCATCCTCACCTGCTCCCCAGCCTCGAGGGAACGACGGTCATTTCTCCGAGCAGGTCTTCTGGCTCATGGTTCACCCTACTCCCCGTGCCTTCCCATCTCAAGCATGTGAAGCGTCATTCGTCGTTCGTGAAGCGCTGGAATGAAAACTCTTACACAATAGGCTTCACGAGATACGTTTCACGTGCGAGACAGTGGCTGTTCCGGGTTTCGTCCCCATTGACAGCGGCGGGACCGCGAGGGATTCACACCCTCTTCCCTTACTCTGGAGCTATAGAGCCTGCACAATAGGAGAGAACGGCAAAACTTGTCAAGCTCACGCCGCGGCGCAGCGGCTTCTCCCGTCGCGCGGGACGAACGTCGTTCCCATCGATCATCTCCGCACACCTCCCCACATACCAGAGACAAGATCCAGGGCAGTGCTCTTCTTGCTTAGGAAGGTCTACCTTGTGCTTGTGGCCATCTATTCAGCTGTGATACTATCATCCGATTTTAATCAGGTTCATTCAGGCAACAAGGAGAACGACCGTGGCATGGATGTGTGAGATTTGCCAAAAGAAGCCGGTATCGGGCAACAATGTGAGTCACGCGAACAACAAAACCAGGCGCGTGTTCAACCCTAATCTCCAAACTGTTCGCGCAGTGGTGGATGGAAGTCACAAACGTATCCGCGTCTGTACGCGCTGTTTGCGTTCTGGATTAGTCCAAAAAGCGGTCTAACGGCGTTTCCCTCTTCGCACGCACGTTACGGCGCCCCCCAGAGAATCCGACCTCCTCGCTCGACCAGCTTGATGACCGATGGATCATCAGGGGAGAGCGTCAGGGTGCGGTTACCGTCTTTGCTCCTGAGCACGAGCCCGACTTCACCGTTTGCGTCCAGCCCAAGGCCGGCTCGTGCTTTTCCATTGGCATCCAGCAATAAGAACTCCTCGGCATGCACCCCATTCGTCTTCTGCGCCTCAGCCGACCTTGGTGAAAATAACTGAGTACTCAGCACGCCGCCGACTGTTCCACCAACAAATGCTGCGGTGCAAAGCAGAAGCGTCTGTTTCTGCGTCATGACTAATCCTTTCGTGAAAATGAAATATACGGAAGCATAGAAACGTATGCCCCGGCAATTAACCGGTGGATTCAATCAGGGATTGCACAAGAAGGGTTTATACGCTTACGACAAGTACGAGAAAACAGAAGGTCTTGCGATCGGGACAAGCAATATTTGGAGCGGGCGATGGGATTTGAACCCACGACAACTTGCTTGGGAAGCAAGGACTCTACCACTGAGCTACGCCCGCTCGCTGATTTGCATCCTACGCGGGTACTTCACAGCAAGTCAAGAAAGTGGTACTCTCCGTCATGATCTCAATTCTGCAATCGCAAACTTCTTTTTCCCGATCTTGAGGCGGCGTGGTTGATTCAGTTCAAACGCAATGAGCTTGTCTGGATTTGTTTCCTTAATGCCATCGACTTCGATTCCGCCTTGAATGATCAATCGCCTCGCTTCACTGCCGCTAGAAATCAAACCCGTTTTTGCGATCAGCTTCGCAAGCTTTATGGAAGGTCCCTCAACCACGTCTCTCTCTGACATATCTTCAGGTTTCAGATCTACACGTTTGTCTGGCTCATCCGGAAATTCATTGGCCTGAAACTTTTGCTGAAACTCAGCTCTGGCCTGCTTGCCTGCATCCGTACCATGGTAACGAGCCACGATCAGCTCAGCGAGTGTCTGTTTTGCCTCCATCGGATGAAACGATTTTGCGTGCCCAAGGTCTTCCGTCGTCAGCAACTCATAGTACCGATACATTAAGACATCGCTGATCGACATGACTTTTCCGAACATCTCCCCTGGCTTGTCTTCCAATGCGATGTAATTTCCGACGCTCTTGCTCATCTTCTTGACGCCGTCTGTTCCCTCGAGCAAGGGCATCGTAATGACGACTTGGGATTCCTGGCCATAGTCCCGTTGTAACTCGCGTCCCACCAGCAGGTTGAATTTTTGATCCGTCCCACCCAGTTCCACATCAGCCTTGAGCATGACCGAATCGTATCCCTGCACCAAGGGATACAAGAACTCATGAACACTAATCGGTTTCTGCTCCTGAAAGCGCTTGTGGAAGTCGTCACGTTCCATCATGCGGGCGACCCGATAGTGAGCCGCCAACTGAATCAGCCCTTCCGCCGTCATCTCGCCCATCCAACGACTGTTGAACTCAACCAGGGTTTTCGCCGGGTCAAGAATCTTAAAAATCTGGCGCTGGTAGGTCTTGGCGTTTTCAAGTACCTGTTCTTTCGTCAATGCTCTGCGGGTTTCGGAGACGCCGGTTGGATCACCGATCATCCCTGTAAAATCACCGATCAAAAAAATGACTTGATGACCAAGATCCTGGAAGTGTTTCAACTTGTGAATCAGGACCGTATGTCCAAGGTGAAGATCCGGCGCTGTCGGGTCAAAGCCGGCTTTGACCCGCAATGGACGTCTCTCGGTGAGTGCCCGCTTGAGCTTGGCTTCTAGTTCCGCAGGCTGGATCACCTCTACGGCGCCGCGCCGAATGAGATCGATCTGCTGATTCACATCCTTCATAGCACGCGCCGCTCCATCGTTCCTTTTGAATCTGATGTCGAAACCGTCACCAGCAATTTGAGCTGATCGAATTTCTTGGCACCGATACCCTTTACTTCACGAAGGTCCTCGATCTTCCGAAACCCTCCGAGTGATTCCCGGAAGGCGATCACCCGTTGTGCGAGGACCGCGCCAATACCAGGCAAGGCCTCCAGCTCACCCGCCTTCGCCCGATTGAGATCCAACAACGGCGCAACTGGCGTGGACGATGGCTTTGCTAGTGCGACGATCTCACTATTTGGCTTCTGGCCACTGCGACCAGGTGGCCTAGGCGCGTGCCCTACCCGATTATCCGGCCCCGTCGCCGGAACAGGAGCGACCTGCCGTTCGGCGGTGAATCCAGACACATGATACGGAGTTTTCTGAGGGGCCCATATGATCCAGAAAACAATGCCCACCGTGACTGCCAGCAGGCCAAGCTTCAGCAACAGTGAGGTGATCATCTTGCCACCTGCTTTCGGAGCTGATGAATGGCGGCACCATCGACATCCTCCGCTGCTTCCATCACCCCCTCAGCGAGGGTTGGATGGGCATGAATCATCCCGGCCACTTGATCCACCGTGGCTCCCACCTGCAATGCCAATGCGGCCTCATGAATCAGATCCGCTGCGTGCGCGCCAAGAATATGGACGCCAAGCATCTTGCCGGTTGTGGAATCAGCAATGACTTTAAAAAATCCAGTGGTATCACCCATGGCTTGCGCCTTGCCCAAACCTGCGTACCGGAAGCGGCCGGTCTTCACCGCCTGATCGGGCTCCTGTCCCCTGGCTTGTGCCTGGTCCCGAGCCTGCTGCTCAGTCAGCCCAACACGCCCGATCTCGGGCAAGGTAAAAATACCGGCGGGGATCACGTCATACTGAATGGTCCGCGGATGTCCCAGAATATTTTCGACTGCCACCTGCCCCTGCGTCGAGGCGACATGGGCCAACATGGCCTTCCCAGTCACATCGCCAATCGCATAAATACCCGACACATTCGTTTCCAGCCGCGCATCAACCAGAATTTCGCCACGCCGTCCAGTGGTCACACCGACCTGCTCCAACCCAATCCCTCGTGAGTTAAGCCCTCGGCCGACGGAGACTAAGAGCTTCTCTACGGTGATGGCACTGCCATCTTTCAGTTGCACCACAATCAATTCTGGTGATTGTTGTACCTTTTCGACTGTGGTACCCGTCAGCACTGTGACGCCACGTTTTTTCAGTTCACGCGTCATGGTGGATGAGATTTCTTCGTCCTCTAACGGCAAGACCCGTGGCATCAGCTCAACCATCGTCACCTGCGTGCCAAGCCCACTATACAATGAGGCGAACTCACAGCCCTCCACACCGCCGCCAATAATCATGAGACTGGCCGGGATCTGTGCAAGATCCAGCATCTGCTGGCTGGTTAGAATTTGTCGTCCATCGACTGGAAATTGAGGAAGGTTGGGCCACGATGACCCGGTGGCCACAACCAACGCGTCAGCCTGGATCTCGCACTGACTCCCGTCAGATTTGGCGACCACGATGGTCCGCGTATTCTTGATCGTTCCCTGCCCGCTTATGTGATCAATGCCCCACCCCTTGAACAACGTCGCAATCCCTTTCACAAGGGTCGCCACGACTTTATCTTTTCGCGACACCATCCGCGCAAGGTCATAGGCGACAGATCCCTGAAACAGGAGTCCCAGCTCCTCCGCTTTTTTCAGTTTGTCGCCAAGCTCTACAACAGAGAGGAGGGCTTTACTCGGAATGCAACCCCAGTTGAGGCAGACTCCACCAAGCTTGTCCCGCTCGATGACCGTCACCCGAGCGCCGAGCTGTGCTGCGCGGATAGCAGCCACATATCCACCGGGACCGGCACCAAGAATGGCAATGTGAGTTGGAGAAGTCATGTGGATCAGTCACTCATTGTCGATTAAGGCATTGCCGACCGTCACCGAGATCCCATCACGCAATGATGCAGAGATCCAACAGACAGGAGACTCAATGTTTTTGACTGGCGAGAAAGGCTTCGTACTGAGCAGCCGTCATTAACTGATCAACTTCCGCCGGATCGGCCAGATCGATGATCGCGATCCAACCCTTGCCGTAGGGATCGGAATTCACCACTTCAGGGCGATCTTTTAGCTCAGTGTTAATCTGGCTCACCGTTCCGCTCACCGGCGTATAGATCGTAGACGTTGTTTTCGTCGATTCCACTTCCCCGATCTGTTGGCCGACCTTGACTGAGACGCCCACTTTGGGCAGATCCAGAAACACGATATCGCCTAAGGCATCCTGTGCGAAATCACTGATGCCCACAGTCGCTCGTTTCCCATCGAGGCGAACCCACTCATGCTCTTTGTGAAAACGCAAATCAGATGGAATCATGTCGGCTCCCTATGAAGAAAGTTCAACCTGAGATCAGGCAACACGAACGGACACTACCCCTCGGTCGCCACTCAATCTCAGCACAGATCTTCTCACTTTTTCAGGATGGTAGTTGGGGCCGACTGGCGTTGTCAAGGAACGATCCGCGCGGAGCCGAAGAGGCGGATCGTAGACTGTCGAGCCTGAACCAGTTCTGATTCCGAAGAGGTTCCGCTAAGCAAAAGGCGAAGGAACAGCAACAGCGCTGTTCATCTTCAACGGTACCGGTCAGAGCTGGGAGGGCGAGGCGCGCCTCGCCCTCCAGACGGGAAGGTTAACGGAAAATCTCCATGCCGGGGAAAAAATACCCAATCTCGAATTGCGCGGTTTCCGGCGAGTCGGAACCATGCACGGCGTTGAATTCGATATTCGCTCCGTGTGCTTTGCGGATGGTCCCTGCATCGGCCTTTGCTGGATCGGTTGCCCCCATCAGCTCACGATTCTTTTTGATGGCATTGTCACCCTGCAGCACCAGGACGACTGCAGGCCCGGAAGACATGAAGCTGCAGAGACTCCCGAAAAAAGGGCGCGCCTTATGTACGGCATAAAACCCCTCAGCCACCGACTGAGACATGTGAATCAGCTTGATCGCCACCGGCCTCAGCCCGGCCTGCTCATAGCGATTGATAATATCTCCTACGGCATTCTTTTTCACGGCATCCGGCTTGATGATGGCCAACGTTCTTTCGCTCATGATATCAACGATTCCTCCAGATAGTTAATGCATGCCCTGAACGGCACGATGCATTATAGGGGGGGCTTCTTCCACCTTGCAACCATCTGCGGGATGGAGAGGAACATGCTTCAGTGGATTTCTGCAGTGTCATGATTGCCATTCGATGACGACAAGCATGCGGAAGGCGAGAAGGGGCCCCAGTCACTCCAGTATAGGCTCCAAGCGCAGCATCGGCATAACTCTCCACTGAGGCAGGAGCGAGGGATGGTCAAAGCCTCCGCTCAACCTAGGCTCGAGCCAATTTCAAGCACATGCATCCTTTCGGGCACGAGAAATTTGTAATAGCGAACCTGATCGTCGTAGTACGCCCTGGCTTTCTGCTCCCATTCCATCCGCGATGCGGCCCAGGTATCAAAGTGATCGCGGGTTGCCTGTTTTCTTGCATCCGTCGTTGACTGACTCCTCGTTTGAAACAGATCGTCAGCCTCGGTGGACTCCAAATCAAATGCGGCTTGAGCGGGGGCTAGTTTAGAAACTCGAGCCGGTTCCATCGATACCTATACGAAGGGTCTTGTGAATTAGCCCTAATATTGGATCGATATAATGCATTTTATTTCATGTACTTACGACAGAATAAGGCGGAGCAGATACACTAGTGAGGACAATAGCCATTGGTCGATTAGGCTGCTGTATGTGCCACATGGAGCGGCAATCAGACTGCACGGCTATACAAGGGTATTTAGGGAGCTTGTAGAGATCGCACTGTAGCGGTTGAACCTTTGTCCTCAGGGACAATGCAAAGGAGTTTGAGCATGGCGGTAGTACTTATCACCTTGGTTGTTTGTATTGGCTTCATGATTGCTGGTTTTACGTTGTTCATAGACGGCAATGACTAAGAGAACCAGTCGGTCCTGTCAGCAGTCCTGCCACACTATCAAACACTTGCCGACGTCCCATTCATGACTTCGGGATGCACGCGATAATCCCTCTCTGGCCAGGAGTACAGAGAAGTTTGGCATGGCACAAGGAGGGGTTAGCGGGCAGGTTGGTTTACAGAGCAGATCCGCTCTGTGAAATAATGGTAGCGTTCAGAGATTGTGAGGTGCGACATCAACGATCGCATTCGAGGCCATATTGCTTCTGAATCGATTCTGCGACCGCCGGCGGCTCTTTGGTGAGGAGCGCACAGGTGGTGAAATTACCAACAACCTTCTTCGTGCTCTTATCGATATACGTCCAATCGATGATCTCTGTCTTTGCAAATGCGTACGACTGTCCCTTCTTGACTGATCGAATCATCGGCAGGTTGTCGATCCGTCCAGACCAGAGCTCTCCTTGTCCCTTTAGGTTTGAGAGCCACAGATATTCTTGCTGGTCGCCCTCACTCACTCTGACCTTGACCGAATACTGATCAGTGTTGGGTGGTGGCGATCCGGCTTTTCGAAGGAAATCTTCCAAGCCCGCCCGGGCGCGTTCCATCGCTTTCTGCATCGCAGGGTCCTCATCACTGAATTCGACCGCACTGTCCTTCTTGGCTTTGTCAGTGAACGATTGCGAAAACGCAGAGGAGGATATCAAGATCGCCAGCAGGGCGACGCTCAGCCCGACAAGTCGTTCCATACCAGTCTCCCAAAGCCTATGGCGTACTGCGAATGAGGTCATCCCACTATTTCAGGGGCATATTGAACTCGTCCTGACTGCAAATCAAGATCGTTCGATCATTCAGCATCTCACAAAAACTGTTGTGCGCATCCACACTACTATCTCAAAGAGGAAGAATTTATCTGTTTTTGTTACTCTGCCACCATGTCCCCTCGCCGCCACACTCACCCTGCTCGCCCTCACCGTCCTCACCCATTGAGGTTGATGGCACGCTTCGTTCATCGGCGGTGGCAGAATCTCTGCGCGTTTCTCCGGGCCGTCAATCGAACGCCACCCGCGACAAGGCTGGGAATCAGCGCACTCCTGCTTTTCGTCGTCCTGTTAGGGATCAATTGGGCCTATCACACGTTTTATAAACCGACGGAATTGTTCTTTCCAGTAGAGAAGGCCCTCAGCAAGAATCCCCGCCAGACCTGGCAAGAGTACGGGGCGTTGTTCGAGACACATTCGACAGCCATTATCACACCTGACCTGCTCGCGGCCTTGGCTCAAGCCGAGGGCTCAGGTAATCCCGTGGCACGAACCTACTGGCGGTGGCGCGTCATCTCCTCAAATCCTCTGGAGTGGTACCAACCTGCCTCGACGGCAGTCGGCATGTTTCAAATCACAGACGGCACGTTTCACGAAGGGAAGCGCTACTGTATCCACAACCATGTCGTCGTTGAAGACGGGCTCTGGCACAACCTCAACTCCTGTTGGTTCAACGGCCTCTACAGCAGAGTCATCCCAGGCCACGCGATCGAGCTGACCGCCGCGCTCCTCGACCGTCATGTGGCAAAACTGGTGGGGGAGCGACCGGCGACGTTCCAGCAAAAGCAGGACCTGGCCGCGGTCATTCACCTCTGCGGTGCCGGGATGGGCCGTGACTACGCAAAGCGGAGCTTTCGTCTCACGCCCCACCAACGATGCGGCGACCATGATGTGAGAACCTATCTGCTGAAGATTCAGACATTCAAACAGCAGTTTGCCGCACTGAAGTCATAAGTGCGTACCGAGACACACAGAATAGAAGACGGGGACAGCTAGGGGCCGTGTGACAGTTAGAGGTTCTCACCCCGACACGAACGGAGCCCCCCAACAATCCTCGTGCGCCATGAAGAGCGAATGCATATCTGCACCATTCGTGCGATGTCCTTACCAAGGTGATCAAGAGAGTCAATCCATCACGCTATTGTGCGCTCTAGTGACGACGCACCTCTCGCATGTGACTGAGGTATTCATGGTATGGTGACCGCGGCAATGTGCCACTGTTGTGCGAGGGTGCATCTTCATGAATTCAGATGGACCGAAAGTATTACGGAAGACGGTCTTGGCCGGTGCAATCGGCAATGTGCTGGAGTGGTATGACTTTGCCCTCTTTGGATACTTCGCGCCGGTCTTGTCCCGTCTCTTCTTTCCTGCGTCGGATCCGTCGTTGTCGTTAATCGCCACATTCGGTGTGTTCGCCGTCGGCTTTCTGGCCCGACCACTGGGTGCGTTGCTGTTTGGGTACTGGGGTGATACCAGGGGCCGACGAGCGGCCTTGGCCTGGTCCATAATTTTAATGGCGTTGCCCACCTGCTTAGTCGGCATGTTGCCAACCTATGCTCAGATTGGTCTTGCCGCACCGCTTATACTCACCATGCTGCGCTTTCTTCAGGGTCTCTCGGTCGGTGGAGAATTCACGGGGTCCGTTACCTTCCTTGTTGAGCATGCCGCACCGACCGAGCGAGGTTATATCGGCAGCTGGGCTGGGTTCAGCGCACAGATCGGCGCGCTGTTAGGCTCTGGTGTCGGAACCGTGGCGACGCTGAACCTCTCATCGGAGGCACTCCAAGAATGGGGATGGCGCATCCCATTTGTGGCGGGAAGTGTCATCGCGTTGGTCGGCTGGTATCTTCGACGGCGCATTCCAGAGTCGCCGGCTTTTGAACAGCTGCAACGATCCGGTGTGGTGTCGTCCTCACCCGTCCGTGAGTTGTTCACATCACACCGTGCGCCGCTCCTACAAGTAATCGGTCTCGTCCTGTTACATGGTGTTGGGTTTTACACTTTCTATGTGTTTCTCCCCAGCTATCTGACCAAAGTGACCAATCTCCCGATGGGAACAACACTGCTGATCAATACCCTTTGCATGGCGCTGTTGGCGATGCTGATTCCGTGCATGGGCAAGCTGTCCGATCAAGTTGGGCATCGTTGGGTACTGGCTGCCGGCGCCGCAGGCCTGGCCCTCAGTACAGTCCCGTTCTTTTCTTGGCTGAGCAGCGGTCATCTCGTACTGATCATCATGGCCCAAGTCCTGACTACCCTGTTCGTGTCAGCCTATATGGGTCCGTTCTTCGCCATCGTGGCGACGCTTTTTCCTGTCGCAAGCCGCTACACAGGCCTCTCGATTTCGTACAATATTGCCTCGGCTCTGTTCGGCGGGACCGCCCCGTTGATGGCCACGGTGATTATGGAACGGAGTGGGAGTGCGCTTGCCCCTGGATGGTATGTCAGCCTGTGCGCTGTTCTGTCGTTGATCGCACTGTCCACGATTCGTGAAGAGAAGAAAACAACCGCCGAGGTTCCAGCCAGTACTCATTGACAACGGCAACCAGATAGACGGTATTTTTCATGAGCGATGCGTAGACCGCATGATCGATCAACTGATCCAATCACCCACCCTTTCCGGACCACCTGTCTCGCGTTGGTGGGGATGTTTCCCCGACCTTCGCCGCGACACCCTTGGCTTCCTCATACAGTGTCAAGCCTATGGTGACGTGGTCAAACTTCCGATGGGGCTTGCCGTTGAACTGCTCTTGCGGCAGCGTGACGCCGCCATGTATGTGCTCAACCATGCCGCCGACGTCAAACATGTGCTGGTGACCAATCAAGACAATTATCGAAAGGCGCCCGTCCCCCCAGTCGAATCGCGCATCTTTGGTCAGGGCGTGCTTCACACGGAAGGCGAAATCCATCACCGTCAGCGACGGGTACTCCTACCCTTCTTTCATGGAAATCATGTTACCGCGTACACCAACCTCATCACGAGCCAGGCTCGCGAGCGTGTGGCTCTGTGGCAGGATGAAACAACCGTCGACATTGGACAGGAAATGGCCCACCTCACCCTGTCGGTGATCTGGCGCCTTCTCTTTGGTCAAGACCTGCGCTCCGAGGGCGAGACCATTCGGAAAGCCATTGCAGTCGGTCAAAGCCTCATCAAGCTCCAATATGACTCTCTCCTCGCAAGCGTTACCCCTCTCTGGGTCCCCATCCCACGACATCGTCGGTTCACCCGTGGCTTCCGCATGATCAAAGAGAGGCTGTTTCACTTGATTCACGAGCGACGGATGGCTGCTGAGCCACATGATGACGTGTTATCTCTTTTGCTGAGCGCGACCGATACAGAAGGCAGCCCGCTGAGTGACGAAGAAATTCGTGATGAACTCATGACCTTCTTGCTGGCTGGTCACGAAACCACCGCCAACGCGCTGACATGGACGTGGTTTCTCCTGTCGCAATATGGATCGGTTCGAGAACGACTGACTCAAGAACTGAACGAAGTCTTGAGGGGTCGGCTACCTGACGCGGCCGATATCCCTCGCTTGCGCTACATGAAGATGATCTGGGATGAGTCGCTGCGCCTCTACCCTCCGGCCTGGACGCTTCACACCCGTCTTGCCCATGCGCAGGACCGACTTCCATCTGGAGCAGTCCTTCCGCCAGGAGCCTGGGTCTTCGTCAGCCCCTGGAACTTGCACCGCAATCCACGTTGGTTTCCTGATCCTCACCGATTCGATCCTGAGCGGTTTTCAGAAGAGACACAACGAACTCGTCCACCGTTCAGCTACATCCCGTTCGGCGCCGGTGGACGGCGGTGCCTCGGAGAATCGTTTGCGGAGTTGGAAGGACTATTGATCTTGGCGACGATCGCGCCCAAGTTTCGCTTGCATCTGGTCGACGGACAGACGATCCGTCCAGAACCGGTCATGACATTACGCCCAAATGGTCCAGTGCAGATGATCGTTCAGCGGATCGGAATGACCGAACCGCATCCCATCGTAATCTAGACTAATCCCCTCCCTCCCCGTGCTAGGCATCGCGGTGATGATATGATACAACCGCGTCCGATTACTGCCGGTGTTCGAAGAGAGGTGCTGGCTTGATGAAGAATTCCGCTGTGTCCTCTACTTGGTTCAGCGTGGGGATTGTCTCCTGCCTGCTCGCGTTGTCGGGCTGTCTTTCGCCAGTCACCTTGACGCGAGCCGTGATCGCCTATGACGAGGCCATCACCGAGTCACAATCCAAGCAGCTGCTTGTGAACATTGCCCGGGCGCAGCACCATCAGCCGATTCACTTTACCGGTGTTTCCAATGTCGCGGCGACCTTCGATTTTCGTTTCACGGCCGGCGCCACACCGGCCCTCACCGGAGACGCCAGCCGGACGATCTTGCCCGTCATCGGCGGAAGCGTCGCCGAGAATCCGACCATCAGTATCGCGCCGATCGAAGGTGAAGAGTTTACCAAACGCTTGCTCACACCGTTTCATGAAGCGAAATTGACGTTGCTCCTGCGGCAGGGAATTGATATCGATCTCCTGCTCCGGCTGATGGCCAAGGAGCTCCGGATCAGCCATCACGACGGCGCCATTGTGTATCGGAATAATCCGTTCGACAAGGTCGGTTATGAGATGTTCCGGCGAGTGGTCCTCCATCTCTCGGCCATTCAAGACCACAACAGCCTGTACGTTGAGCCGCTGAGCATCGAACGAAGTTGGACGATTCCTGCGGACTCGGTTACGGCGGAAGGGTTCAAAACGCTCGAACAGGAATATCAGGTGGCCTATAGCGCGAAGGACAAGACATTCACATTGCGGAAACAGATCGAAGGCGGCACGCTGATCACGAACTACGACCCGAATTTATTATCTCGTGAAGAACGGGCCCGCTTACAGAATGAGAACGAACAGGGACTCCCGCATGACGTGACTTTTGATATTCGCCCTGGGCATTATGGCGGCGACTGGCCGCTGAAGGGAGACTTTCGGCTGCGAAGTTTCAATGCCATGCTGAACTTCCTGGGGCTCTCCCTCGCTGAAGAACCGGAATACCATGTTGAAAAGGATCGCCGCACGCCTGAGGTGATGGAGAATCCTGTCAAGACGATGGATCTGATCCTGTCGCCGTCAGCTCCGTCCGGACTGGATCTCGCGATGAAATCCCATGGGAGTTACTACGCCGTCAATACGACCGGGCCACAAGCACGCTGGAACCGTGAGGCCTTCAAGCTCCTGTCGCAGCTGTTTCAGATGACGGTCACGGAAATCCCACGCGCCGGCGTGCCTAGCATTACCATCGCCAAATAGCCTGGCACAGTCAGGCGCGTCAGAGAGGGCTGGTCCCGACTACGCGTCGACTCGATCCAGGTTCGGCTTCGGCGGACGGCGGCTGATCAGATACATGATGGCGGGAAAGAGCATAGTGGTGCCAGGGAAAATCAATCGGTACCCCCACCAGGGCAAGGTCGGCTTGAAGAATCCCAGGCCAAGGGTCAACAGAATCGACGCCACGATTCCAAAGACGTAGGCCGGAACAAGCGTCGTAGAATGATGCTCGCTTCGTTGCCTGGATGCTGCGATGAACCCCTTGATGAGGATATAGAGGGAGAAAATGATGCAGGCGGTTCCATAATACACTGCGTACTCTTGCATAATACCGACCTCGTTCTGATCTCACACACCTTATTTGATACATACTGTATAGCGTATCAGCTCCACTGTTGTCGAGTTGCTCCCCGCGGGCTTGCCTTTCATGGGCGCTTTCTTCACGATTCACACGTTGGTCATTGATCCTCGAGGTGCCGTTCTCTCCACTGACAATGGAGCAGATACCTCCATGTCTTTTCTGGTGTCACCAAGGCTGATGAGGCCTGCTCCCCGCAGCATGCCCACGCTCTGTATCAATCTCGAGAGCTTTGTTCTGAATGTATGTCAAAGGAGGACGACGACCTCCGGCAACAGGGTTGCTGGAGGTTGTCTGAAAGACTGCGGAACTCCCATGTGTTGTGGAACAGAGCTGATACGTTTAGTATGCCCTAGATGTCGTGGATTCAACTGCCTCCTTGGCCTTCTTCTGGGCCTTACCTTTCTTTGCCTTTGCGGCATTTTTCATATCCTGCCTCTCAGCCTTGAGCGCATCTCGCTTCGTTTTCATCTCGGATTTCATCTGCTCGCGTTTGGCCTTCATCTCATCCTTCATCTGATCTCTCTTGGCTTTAAAGTTCTCCTTCATCTGCTCATGCTCAGACGCCATGTCGCCCTTAGCCTCACTGGCCATTGAACCCATGTCCTGCTTCAGGTCGGAACCGAGGTTCGTGATCTCGTCCGCCATGACCAAGGGACCACCTCCGATGACGAGCGCGGATGCCACTGCCGATACAAGGATGAACCGCATGGATAACCCTCCCCTAAAATAGGTTGTGTCAACGTGGGCAACGCCGGAAGCCAGCGCCCCGTCTAGGGCTATCGTGAGACGGATTTTCTGGCAACTGATTTCACGGTTTTAGACTCAGGAATCTTGCGGGACATACAGAAACGCCAGGTGAGAAATAAGGCACAAAAACCACGGCCTCCGCAGGTTGTCCCCTGGAGGCCGTGTACGAGCATGCTCTTTGATGAAGCACACTCGGTGCGTTCACATAAAGTCAAGCTCTAGGGCCTGACCTCCCACAGCAAATACACCAACCCGACCGCTATAGCCGATACCACGACGAAATGCATGAACATCCTCCCTGCGATGAGTGTTGTACCCTGTTCGACGCCGGAACCCAGCGTTTGATCTAGGGGTATCGCGAGATGGATTTTCAGGCAACTGATTTCACGATTTGTGACAAGAGATATTCAGCGATGCGGAACATGAGACGATGTTGACGGGTGCGCCGGACAGCTACGTACTGCGATCCCTATTGCTGAGCAAGATGGTGTGCTGACCAGCCTCAACGAGTGCAGAGAAACAAACTCAGAGGATGAGTGGAGGAAGAACAGGGATTGTAGACGTCATTCGACTTTTCTCCCCATCAGGATCTTCTCCTACCAGCACTGTGTCCAAGCCGGTGCCGGCGTAGGAGCCGGCTCAAGATTTGAGAGATCCACTTCAAAGAGAATTTTCGGACTATCGCCTTCAAGATTTCGTATTTGCAGCCGGCCTGTTCGCGTCGCCACGAGCAACTGCCCTTCCCGGCTCCAATCGGCCCACTGAAGGTCATCCAAGAGTTCGATCTCACCGTTGGACTCCAGCGAGTACCGAACATTCAGACCATCGACGGCTTGGCCGACATCGAACTCTCCTCCAGCAACGCCCACACTTTCCACACAGAGGACGCGTGAGCCGTGCGGCTGCGGCTTTTGCATGCGAACGTTGCGGCGCTCGTCCCAGGTATCGCTGGGGTCACGGGGTGGTGAGTCCGCCGCTTCCGTCCATCCCCGTCGTCGTTCGTTGGCGAATTGTACAGCAGGGATGGAGCGTAACCCGTAGGGAATCGGAAGCGTCTCTATCGGCAGATTGTCGCGACTGCCGTCTTCTGTGAAGTAGTACCCGCGTGTCCAGGTACCGCAGGTACCGAACGCGTGCAGCGCCGTCAGCCAGGGAAGTTTCGAGAGCGCGACGTACGCCTCGCCATGTTCCCACGTTGCACTCGGCTTATGGGTAAAGTAGCAAAGATATTGGCCATCTGGAGAAAGGTTAGATCGCCGTGGAAAGATGCGACCGCCGAGCCAGGCGCCAGGCTCGTATCGCCCAGCGGCCAGATCCCATCGCCCGACATGCGCCCAATTGCTCGGCCCCCGACGAAACACAGCCACCACTGGCGCCTGAGTTGCTGGGATGCAGTAGATACGAGGAAGGACCGATTGTGTCATGATCGGTCAGCCCTCGACAGCGGTTTGACCATGAAGAGCACCGAGCATTCTGAGTATCCACCACGACCCAACGGCAAGAATGACGGCACAGAAGATGAACATGACGCCAAGGAACTGGAGCAACCTGCCTCGTGACGCTGCTGCTCTCCTTCCAGCACAACCGTATCACGCAAAATCGTTGCACCAGGCGGAGGGAATCGCAAGGCATGCCGGACGCGCCTCCCCCACCACCAGAAGTGACAGCCGGTCAGGCAGATCGCGACCGTTCCGATTCCCACGCTCCAGCTGAAGACCGTCATGAGGGATTCTCGGGCAGCCTCAACAGGCATGCTTCGCATGTTGTCCATCCATGACTCAAACTGAACCGAGAGCACAACACCCCCAAACAATATCCCGGCAAGGGCAAGGATCGCGAACTTTCGGCTACGCCTATCAGCCCGTTGAATATCTGCCATGCCGAGCACCAGGGGTTCTCGCACTTGCAGAATAATGATTGGGAGATCACACTTGTTCTGAGACGAATCTTGCCGGGGCAATCCGCGATCGGCAAGCAAGAGATGGAAATGTGCAGAAGTAGCGGTATCGAGATCAGCCGTCCTAGTAGTGCG
This sequence comes from Nitrospiraceae bacterium, assembly GCA_052387595.1. Classification (GTDB taxonomy): domain Bacteria; phylum Nitrospirota; class Nitrospiria; order Nitrospirales; family Nitrospiraceae; genus Nitrospira_D. The sequence goes on from JBQTJA010000003.1 coordinate 112,834, forward strand.
CTCGATGGGATTATGGCATAACCACCAACTTGCTGAACTCTTCACGCGCCGCAGTCACGATGGCTGACGGCGCTTTGTCTGGACTCCCGGCATCAAACGGTGGTTGGGGATCGTACTCAATGAGCAGCTGGATGAGTTGCGCCGCATCAGCGCCAAACTCTTCCGCGACCAGGGTGAGGGCCATGTCGATCCCCGAGGAAACCCCGGCGGCCGTGACTACCTTGCCGTCGCGGACGACACGTGCTTTAGTCGGAATGGCACCGAATTGTTGCAAGACTTCGTGGGCGAGCCAATGCGTCGTGGCCTTCAGCCCCTGGAGCACGCCCGCGGCTGCCAGTCCTAAAGCGCCGGTACAGACCGACGTGGTCCACGTGGTTGTGCGGTGTACCTGCGCGATCCATTCGAGAACCAGCTGATCCCCCATCACCGCTTGTGGAAATGCCGTGCCTGGTACCACCAGGATATCGGGACTAGTGGTTTCATCGAGGGAATAGTCTGCCGTCAGGCGCAGTCTTCCAAAATCGGTCCGCTTCACACCCTTCTCACGCGCCACGAAGCGCACATCGGTTCCGAGTGTCGGCGCCTGAAAAACTTCGTAGGGCCCGATTGCATCGAGCGCCGTCATACCGTCGTACAACAGAATCGCCACTTGCAACTTCTTCTCTGGAATCATCATCACCTCTCTTGGTCCTCCATGACTATTAAATGGCCTGTTCAGCCTACATGGGCATATACCTACGTGAACAAAGCGGTAGTATAATAGAACTCATGCGTCGGATCACTGCCTTTGTCACCATCCTGGTGGGAACCATCGTGCCGAGCCTATTGCTCGCCGGTGGGGAAGAACCCTCTCAACAACCAAGTGCACAGGAACGCTTGAACCAGGTATTGGATTCTGAAGGCGGCACAACAGTCTATAAGGATCGGAAAGGAAACGTAGAGAGCACAATAAATCTGCCGGGCAGAGAACAAATCATCACGGTCCAGCCACCCCAGGGTGCTGGGATCAACCTTGGTCCTCCCCTTCAATTAAACAATCAGACACTCCGGTTTCCTCCTCAACCTCCCAGTCCCGCTCTGCCACCACCTCCCGACTTTCCACAGAGGGCTCGGCAGCCGTAACTGTGCTCGCGCTCCGCATCCTGCCGCAGGAGCTCACTGCCTCACCTTTCAGCTTGACGATTCCTTTGCCTGCGCGGCATACTCAAACATCCATGCGTGCCATTGCCACCATCATGCTGCTCGCAACCCTTGCCCTTCCTCTTGGAGAAGGAGCAGCATTTGCCCCACTCGACAACAAAGACCTGAATGCACTCCAGGCCCAGGCCATGCAAGGCGATGCGGAGGCACAGAATCGACTCGGGGAACTGTATGCTAAAGGAAGAGGCGTACCACAAGATTATACCCAGGCGCGAGCGTGGTACGAGAAAGCGGCTGAAAAGGGTCACCCACTGGCGCAAAATAACCTTGCGGAATTGTATTTCGCAGGGCTAGGCGGCCCACCAGACTATGTGCGGGCCTATATGTGGGTGAGTCTTGCCGCCGCACACATGCAGGGTGAGGAAAAGAAACAAGCGGAAGAAAATATCGGGGATGTCGCCAAGCGTATGTCGCCAGCCCAGGTCACGGAAGCCAAGCGGCTGTCGGAACAGTGCCGGACAAAAAAGTTCAAAGGCTGCTGAGATTCACTCGGCTGCCTCTGTGCTCACCGTTTCACGATCCCACCAACTCTCACACTCAACGACACACGTAACTTTCTGCCGGACGTTGAGAAGGACGCTGGCGGATGTTGCCAACAGCCTGCTAGCCGGGTAATCGGTACAGACGGCAGCTGAGCACGTTACGAAACGCGGGTGTTGCCATGCATCCGACTGAAGACGTCCCAGTCGAACTGTTTCGGCATAACTGCGTGGAGTGGAATCGGGCTGATTGATCCCCGTTCACGGTAGGCCAAGAGACACCCAACAATGTCCTCAGGCGAGTCGATCAGCCGGTGCACCACTTCGTGGGCAAGATGCTGGGCAATCGCCTTGTCCTCCGGTATTGGCCGGGCACCTCGGAGCGTGTGGCCAAGAATAGTGGCTTTGGTGGCCGGCGTGAGCGGATAGTGGTCAGGCCGCGGCTGTCGTTCCGGCCATCGCGCAATCACTCCGGCCACATAGTCCACCAGCCCATGGACGCCACCGTCCTTATGATGACGATGCGGTGTCCGTTCGGCGACGACGAAGAGGTGGCTCTTGTTTGGCACTCCCAATGTCCGCTTCAGCGTCCCGAGGATCACCTCATCGATATAGGTGTTTGGGTCGGGATGCTCATTGACCAACAACCCTTCGGCTCTCGCCTGATAGGCACAGGCCAACGCAAGATGACCTGACCCAGCGCCCATGATCTCCACGAAAAACACACTGCCCATCGCCGCGCTGGTGGCTTTGAGAGATTCGATGGATTGATCCGCCAAGGTCACGGCGGACTGAAACCCGAGCGAGATGGTTCCTTCGAGATTATTGTCGATGCTGCCGGGCATGCCAACCACCTGCACGCCGAATTCTTCATAAATAGCCCGAGCGCCCCGCATGCTGCCGTCCCCTCCCAGCACAATCAGTGCACCATCGCGCACGTAGGGTTCCAGGTGGCGCATGGCTACCTGCTGCACCGTCTCCTGCTTGAACTCCTCGAAGCGGCTGCTGCCGATGGGACTGCTGGGATGGCTGCCCATGCCGCGAGTATGTTCATCGGTGACACGTTCGATCCAATTGTTGGCTAGGCCCAGATAGCCGTGCCGAACAAAATAGACCTCCAACCCCATGCGTTGGCCGGTCACATGCAATTCCTTTAGGGCGGCGCCGGCGCCGGCAAAATCACCTCCGGAGACAAGCGCCACGATCCGCTTGAGGGATCGAGGTTTGAGTGTCACGCGATCTTTTCTCGTGGCCTCCACTGTCACCCAGGTATTCCGGGCGACCCGCTCCCGCTCGGACAGGCCGACCGCTGTTGAGTAGCCAGACATCCGTCCCTGTTCGACCGTGAGCAGCACCACATTGTCTTGGCTTTCCTTATAATCGCTGAACTCACTGAACGCTTCATGGAACGGGCGTGGGTCCAAATAGATCATTAAGGCTCGCAGGGTGGAACTGTGCGTATAGAGGCAGGCGACTCTCCCCTTCTGCGCAGAGCCCAACCGGTGGAGGCCATCGATGACGTCGACATAGAGGTCGAAGAAAGAATTGCCATCCGGATAACAATAGAGCGGATCTTTCATCAGCCGCTTGGCCGTCGAAGTCTCCACGCCGAACGCCTGCGCGGCCTCTTCGACCTCCACCGACTTCTCCACTCCTGTCACCCAGCCGAAATCCGACGATTCAAGTGCCGACTCAATGGTGGGCTCAGACACGGAGGCCCCTTGCAGCAAGGTTGCAGCCACCCGTTCATACAGTTGTCTGGTATTCGGACTGCGGCTGATGCAATGGAGGAAGGTTCGCGGATCCAGGTAATTTGCGAGATGCAGAAAATCCAGCTGTTGTCCCACAAGGCCGATCATGTGGGCGAGCGCCGCCCCTACCGCATCGGCTTTGGCAACACCTCGTTCACGGTCCAATTGATTCGGCAAGCGGCACCCGACGCGGTGGGTCTTGCTATCAACTTGCGACACCCCATGGCGCATCGTGAAAAACAGCGTCCGGTCGGCAAGATCCCGCGGCAATAACCAAAACCGGTCGTCGCCCAATTCCAGAACAATCCGGCCTTCCGCCAGCGTAGGTGTCAGCTGCGTACGAGGCACAATGGCGACAGGACGCCGATAGGTCGGTTTAGCCACAGACCCGATCGTAGCTCGGAGCAGCGGCTGCAACGAGCCTTCCGCCAGAAGCCGGTTCCAGGCCGCGAAAAACACCAACTGATCATCGATGAAGCTTTCCCGTGCCGACTGGTACGCTTCGGCAGTTGCAAAGCCGGTCTTGGAGTGTTCGACGAACGAGCGGAGTTGTTCCATCTTGGCGTGGACGCGATCAGAGTCATCGCCGGACGATTTTCTTGGTGGAGGTTGGACGAGTCCACGCTCCGACGCTCGTCGAGCGAGGGCGCGACCATAGGAAAGGAGTCCTTCAATAGTGACGAAATCCAGGGGGTGGCTCATATACCGCTACCGCCAGTCCGATTGTCCATGCATTTTTATTAATCCTAAACCGATGCACGGGTTGTAGCAAGAGACGTAAGGTCGTTCCATATCACGATGGAAACGACCTTACACGATGAAGCCGGAGGTCAGCAGTATAATGATTCCATGAAGCGGATAGCTGTGTGCCTCATTATCATAATCGGAGCGCTATCGCCAAGCTGGTCGCTCGCCGTTGCAGAGGAACCGCCTCAACAGCCGAGCGCGAAGCAACAATTAAACCAAGTACTGGGTCCGGAAGGTGGTATTCAGGTCTACAAAGACCATCACGGAAACGTCGAAAGCACGATCAATCTGCCGAATGGTGAGCGAATCATCAAGGTGCAGCCGCCGCAAAGTCCTGGATTCAACACTGGCCCTCCCCTTCAATTGAACAATAGAACACTTCAGCTTCCTCCTCCACCTCCCGCTTCAGCTCAACCACCCGCTCCAGAGTTTCCACAGAGGGCTCGTTAGGAAAACCTCCGTTTCTCACGCCATGTTGCATTCCCGGCAAGACTCGGGCCTATAGCATCATCCGCAATCTGCTCAAAAGGACCTTTTAAAATGGCGTCCTAACTCAGCCAATTTTTCATTAAACGACTCATGATTTGACAGTTTTAGACTCATGGTCATCTGAAGTGTTTGTTGTCCATCGGATGGCGCTCTATCTATTGCTTCTTCGATCTGCTTTAGCGCGTCAATTGGGAAATTTTGCAGCTGTCTAATCAGGTCATCAGCAGAAAGAGATAGCTCCTTAGTCAAGCTCTCAAAAGGTGGCTCCACATCTGCACACAGAATACGCTGTGCCCACTCAAGGGAATTCTCCAGAATAGTTCCAAGCATTCTAGCAACCCATATGATTTCTTCGGCATCTCCAGGCTCTCCAGGTCTTCCAAATGCTTTCCGAGCAGAAACATTCATCAATTCAGTAGCTGAAGTCACTAGCCCTTCCAGCTCATGCATCCTTGTCTGCATCCATCGAATTACCTCACCTTCAGCAACTGGTTCTGCAAACCTAACTGTTAGTCGGTCTCGATATTCCTTTACCAAGTCCTTCCTTCGTCCATTTTCATCAATCCAAGACTGAAACAACAGTCGATATTCCCATGCGCTCGGCTTTTCAAGAACCAGCTTCAGCGTTTGTGGCGACACACTATCAAAATAGCTCGGTAGCCCACGTCCGCTCAGTTTCAGCCGTACACGCAATGCATCGGAGAACAAATATGCCAACTGAACCCTGAGAATACCAATGATGTCTTGGGCTGTCGCAAAGGGGAAAGTCCACACTCTATCCTGCGAATGGACAGATTCAACAAAGTCAAAGAGGCGCGGGGTGTCCACATACGACGAGAAATTTCCTGTTGGATTGTCCTTCCAAATCGGTAGCATCGACAAAATGGCTTGATCAACGAACGTGTAGACAGGAATGCCTTTAGCCCTCGCCGTCAAAAACTCAAGGTTCGTTATTGATCTCTCGGACCTTGAATCTATCGATCCATACCTACCACCTATCACTAACACCAAAATATCTGCATTTCTCTCAACACGAGTCCGACAATTTTCAACCGTAGTGAGGTCAGGATCTACAGGGAAAGACGGAAGCTCTGACAAGAGGGGAACATAACCAAGTTCATTCATTATGAATGCGGCCAAGTCTGTCCTGATCTGGCGCAAGTCATAAAATGTCGAGCTAATCATGATTGTGGGCGCTGAACTCATATAATCTCCCCCCTGGTAAATGAACACGTGGTACATTCTACTTTCTTACGAACATCCTGGCGATACCCAGTAAGCATCGCGATTTCCCCACTTATTCTTGAGTCTCCGCTCACTGTAAATGACCATGCAGAGGGCGAAAGCCGACATCTGCGACTTCGCCCTCCACAAGGCGCCGTCGGCTGGGAATAGGTCATGTTGGGATTAACCCTAGATCGACAGGGAGGTTGATGTCTCAGTGACTGTTCGGTAGGCAACAAGCAGGCCGCTACTGCCTGTTGGTGAATCAACTTCATCTGATGCTTGAGGTAATGAATGCTCCTGATCATCTGCCTTGAACACTTGGCCGCCTCGAAGTTCCTTCGCCAGATCTTCGCGGAGTTTTTCGAGAAAGTCCGGTAGAAGTTTGCAAACTTTATCTGTCTCGACTTTTGCTTCCTCCAACGCATCGAGCACTTGTTGAATGAGTGATGCCAGTTGCGCATCCTTCACCGGCATAACGAGATGGCCTGTCCCAGACGAATCTGACGGGGTGGGCGCCGTGGTACCGTTGGACGGTTGCGGGATCGCCGCAACCGTCCCTGGCGCCCCACCCGGGGTAACGTGTGATGCTGCTGCCACCATTACAACCGATCGGACGGCCTCGAGACTCACGTCAAGACTGGAGAGCGAGTCCAACCCTGTGAACCCTTCCGCAAGTTTAGTGGTATGCGTTCTGGCCTCTTCATCTTGTCCCTGAAAGAATCCACGAAAGATGTTTGAAATGCTCCGGAAGAGTGTTTCCAGGTCATGCAGCTCTTCCTTGGTGAGATCTCCGTCCACAGTTACGCCGAAGTTTTGCTGAATAGTATAGTGCGTATACGTCGCTTCTGCGTTCCCCGTTGTGCAATTACTCTCCACGCGAGACTCATAGCTCCCGGATCGAAAATCAGTTTCAAGGTCTGCAGTCAGGGTAATCCGGTTTCCTTCCGTAGTCGTCACCGCAAGCCGCCCGGATAAATCGTTGGACACCGCCTGCTATCGGCATCTAGTCGGCTGAACTTAAGAGACCATATGATATAGTGTGGGCATTCAGACATCTTGATCCTGCTTGAAGAGGGAGGACTCCATGCGGAAATCTTTTCGAAATATGGCAGCCATCGGTGCAAGCCTGATACTTGGCACAACGGGCTGCACCCTGAAAGCCACAATTAATCAAACGACCGACACGACATCCAACATCACCGGCACGACCTCCGGAGCAGGTTGGTGGAACGAGGACGGCCAAATCAAACCGGATTTCAAAGCCACGGCGTTTGTCTCATTCAATCATGAGAACCTGGTTCAAGATGTCGCAGCAGGTCGAGGGGAGTACTTGGCTTCAATCGGCAGACTGTTGGGAGTTCCAAATGACCGACAGTCTGCATTTTTCTCCGCAACCCAGGCAGGCTATTCCAAGACGATAGGCAAGGATTCCACAGCATTGCTTGCACTGCTTCGGGATACATCCGGAGCATTCATTCGATAACTTGATTTGAGGGATCCGGGCACGAAGGCTAACCAGTGCACCAGTAGAAGCACCACACTGCCGGCGGATTCTATACAGAGAAAGCGCACGATCGGCTCGACGAGATAATCAATCGGCTTATCGAGCAACGACATGTTAGAGCATCGTGGCGAAATCTTCCCTTATCTCGTCTTCACCTGTTCTCGTTCACGGATGCGTTCACTCACATATGCCGGCGACACGCGCGCGCTCAGGAGAGAAATTCCACCGCCCCGGTTTCAACAGAATACATCGCGCCGGCGATCTTGATGTGCCCCTGGTCCTCTAGCTTTTTGAGCACGGAGCTGCCCGCGCGGATCCCGGCCATCGTTAGCTCCACGTTCTTGCGCGCAACAGCGTTCACAAAGGGGTAATTCTTCGCAGTGCGGTCCCCGTCGTACTGGGTGGCCTCGATCGCCGGACGAATTTTCTCCAGCAGGCCGGTCAGATTGCCGAGCTGCACTTTATCGATCGCGCCTTTGATCGCACCGCAAGCGGTGTGCCCCATCACGAGCACCAGCTTGCTGCCGGCCACCGCGCAGGCGTACTCCATGCTGCCCAGAATGTCTTCGTTGGCGATGTTGCCGGCCACGCGCGAATTGAAGGTGTCGCCGATCCCCAGGTCAAGGATCAGCTCAACCGGCGCGCGGGAATCGATGCAACTAAGCACGATGGCCGCAGGATGCTGGCCCTTGGCGGTGTTCTTCTGCTCACGCAGCAAATCCCGCTCCTTGCGATTGCCCGAGCGAAACCGTTCATTCCCTTTCTTGCCGCGGGCAATAATCTCGTCCGGCGTAAGCTTGTCACGTTCCTCTTTACTCATTCCTAACGCATAAGCAAGTCTGCCTCCCTGCGTGAATCCGAGTAGTCCGGCGGTTGTTGCGACACCAATCATCATGAGGAAACTCCGGCGAGGCAGTACGATATCGGACTTGCGCGATTCATGCTCGTCGTTCATGGCTATCCTCTTTTCTCTCATCTTGATCCCCATTTTTTGGTGGCGACGTCTGCCCAATGACGTGCTCCTTCGCTGCGACGCTCCAGATTCGATAACGCGCTTCGATGCCTTCCGGAACATAGACCACGAAAGGTAGATGGCTGTTGTAACGGATGAGATAGGGATCGCCGCCAAGCGTGATGAACCGAGCTGCTTTCGGCGCGTTCGGATCGATCGCCATCAACGTGTCTGCCATCGGCTCAAGCTTGCTCACCTTGTATCGTGTGAATCCCCACCCCTTGATCGTTTCCTTCTCCATCCTGCCGCCGAAGAAGTCTCTGTTTCTTTCGTCAACCTGCACCGTCTTGCCGACAATCAACTCCACTTTGAAAGCAGATTCGTCATCCTGCTTTGGAAACTGCAGAACATACCAAACCATTCCCTCCTCGAGCGGGAGAAACGCCTTCATGTTATCCGCTGCCTGACCGTTCGGGATTGCAAGCAGAAATGAGAGGGCCGAAGCTAGCCAGCCAGCATACTGTTTTCATGTTGTCTCTCGATGGTGAAGGCTCCAATTCAGCGGCAGGATATAGCACCGCTATAACGATAGTTAGGCCTTTGATGACTCATCGTAAAAGATTTTTATACATCTTCCCGTCCTTCATGATCACCACGAAATTCTTCGCCGGGTCTTCAACGAGTTTGATGTTCGCGATCGGGTCGCCATCGATGAGCAGCAAGTCGGCGAGAGCACCTACCTCGACAACACCAAGCTTGCCGGGATAGGGGCTCCGCAAGCCGGAGAGCGCGAGCAGCTCGGCGTTGTCCGCGGTCGCCATTCTGAGCACTTCAGCCGGCTGATACCACTGCGCCATCTTCGAGAGCATCTGTCCCTGTCCGGCTGCGCTCTCAGCACTGAAGAGAATGTCGGTACCCCAAGCTGTTTTGATCTTGTATTTCTTGGCCAGTGAGTAGGCCGTATCGGTGCCGTTGTACATCTGGAGCTGCTTGGTCCGGTTCGGCGAACCTTCGGGGAATGGCGAAGGACGGTCGTCGGTGAATGGTTGCAGACTCCACCAGACGCCTTTTTCCCCCATCAGCTTCGCGGTGGCATCATCAAGTAACTGACCGTGGTCGATGCACTTCACCCCGGCTTCAATTGCTTGCTTCACGGCGCGCGGCGTGTAAGCGTGCACAGTCACGTAGGTGCCCCAGTTCTCGGCACTCTCCACCGCGGCACGCAACTCGTCGATGCTGTATTGCGTGACATCAAGCGGATCAAAGCTCGACGCGACACCGCCACCCGCCATTAACTTAATCTGGGAGGCCCCCAACATCAGCTGCTCGCGCACCCGCTGGCGCACCATATCAGGGCTATCGGCGATCGCGGTCGCGCCGATGCGTTCACCATAGGTGTAGTCGCCAGGGCGGGATGGAATGTCCGTTGGCAACCGGAAATCACCATGGCCGCCCGTCTGGGAAATAAACGCACCGGACGGCCAGACACGCGGTCCAGCCACAAGCCCCTGATCAATCGCTCGCTTGAGCCCGAACACCGGGCCGCCCAGATCACGCACACTGGTGAAGCCACGCATGAGCATCTCGTGTGCAGCTTTCCCAGCGGCAAGATTGACGTACCCGATGTCGGCCATCAGGATCACCGCCTGCGACACATTCGAGAACATGAGATGAACATGGGCGTCGATTAATCCCGGCATGAGGATACGCCCGCCGCCTTGAATCCGTGTCACTGATGTGCCGGAGGGGACCGTTACTGGCACAGTGGAAATCGCTTTGATGGTGTTGCCGACGACCAACACGTTCGCAGACGACGACAGACGATCGGAGGATCCATTGAAGACGCGCACATTCTCGAACAACACACTAGGTGGAACATCGGCAGCCTGAGTATTTGGCCCAAGGATGTCGTTAAAAGTGATGAGCACCGTCAGTGCCGCCATGAGATAGCGTTTCATGTCTTCCTTCTCTCCAACACAATCAGAGTGCTGGCCATGAATTGTCTACGAGTTGCCCGATTCTATTCTCCGTTCAACTCAAATTGCGCCGGAATCGTGATCGGCAGCAATGGCTGTATCGCACTTTTCTCAGTCAGACAAAAGAGATACATAGGAGAAGCAACGTAGATCCGATCTTTAGACACACCAGACCATCTATCCACGCGTCCTGAGCGCCATCAGTCTACTGCTTCACCGAATTACTGGGGCTTTCCTTGTCGGACGGCTCCTCCTTCGGACGATGCATCGAATGCCTGTGGGAGAGCAGTTTTTCAAAGCATTGGGAGTTTCTGAAGCTTGACAACCGGCATTTTTCTCCACCGCCCAGGCAAGCTATACCCAGATGGCAGACCAGTATTCTGTGGCTTTACTCGCGCCTCTTCGGGACGCATCCAAACCATTCGTGTACCGACCTGCTGAATTCATGCAGGCTGTCGGGCTGTTGCCGGGCCTGTCGGCTCGGCGACGGTGTGCGACGCGTCAGCCTGCCGTCCGATCACCGTGCGGACAAGCGCGCCGTCCTTGAACACCAGAAAATTGGTCGGCACCGCCGGGACACGAAGGCCTGGCAGAATCACTCCAGCGAGGTTCAATGGGTCTGTGGCTGAGAGTTTGATCTCATGTGCCGCCCCTGCTGATGGACTTTTCTTTCGTATCGTTCGCAACGTTTCCACCGCTTCCGGCAAAGCAAACTGCTCGCCGGTAAATCCGCTGATGAACCGGCCGCCGCGAACCTCGCCGGCCATCTCCATGCGCCGATACGGGATCAACAGATCGCGCCACGATGGCACCATCGATTCCCGTGCCAGCACATCACGAAACACAACCCCATAGCGACGAAGCAGTTGACGAGCTGTGCGTTCACGTACGCTGACAGCCGACAGCTGACCACTCTCAACCGGACGAAGAATCGTCCACCGTCCGACTGCGTGCCGTGGCCGACGAACCCATTCACGTCCTTCGCCCCGGCGCCGATGGGGGTCCATGAGGGAACGGAGATTGTCGAAGCCGTCTGCCGTCACTAAACCGGCAGCGACGAGTTCCCAGAGTCCCTGCTCTACCTCTGTCGGCAGGTGACGGGTGATCCGTATGAGATCAGTAAAAAAACTGGCCCCCTGTTGCTGTAAGGCTCGGTGCAGATCTTGCGCAACCGCGCTCAACTGAGACGATGGATCAGCGGGAGCAGTCGTCGTCTCACCTCGCACAGCATTCATCAACCACTCACTGTCTTCACGTAGAAACAGACTAATGGGAGCAATGCTGGTCGGAATAATCCGTCGCTGATCTGTTTCCCCTGATTGCAAAAGCCTCGGATGCGGAGAGAGGCGCCCCCAACTGACCGCGCCACTCAGGCAGAGACGATCTAAGAGTTCCGGCTCATACTTGGCCATCCTCGTACGTAACAGCTGGGGTTCCCACGCAGAGGCCGCGGCCTCGAACCCGGCGAGTTGTTTGATGACCTCCATGAGCCCCGCGTCACCATGCTGACGCGATCCCGGCACAACATGCTGCCATTGCATCAAGAATCGCATGAAGTCCGACGCCGTCACCGGCTCCACTTCTCTGCGCAAAATCCCGATTGTCAACCGATGAATCCTAGCCAACAAGCGGCGGTGACACCACTCCGGTAAAGCAGAACCGGCTTCGCCGGACAGTGCGGAGGACTGAGGACTCGCCTCGCTGAGCGGGCTGAGGACTGAGAGGGGACGGAACCGGCCGCGGAGGACCTGGCCTTGCCCTTCGAGTCGAACCATCGCGGCATCGATTGCAGGAACCGGAAGATGCAGCCGCTCGGCCAGCTCTACTGTCGTCGTCGGGCCAATGCTTTCCATCCACCCAAGCACGACAGCATCACAGGTCGAGTCCTCACCGACGGTTAACAACTGTCGGACTCGCTCACTATTTTCGGTGGCAACCCATCCCTGTACATATTGAACGGCAAGGACTATCACACGACCAGTCTCGACTAGGGATGGAAAGAACGGCGTCCACGTGCTCGCGGCAGCCGCTGGCATCCACACCAGCGTTAAGAGCGCGTCATGCAATTCGTCGGCATCGCGCACTACCGGCCAGGATTCACGCTGAACTTCTTCAATCGCCGCTGGATCCAAGGCCCCCACCTGCCCCAGCAGATCCGGCGGCAGCGTCCGGCGCATCTCCACGGCCCGCGCCCGCCGCTCTTCCAACGGTGCATCATCCAGGAAGGCGTAGGGATTGGCGTTCAGGATTTCGTGTGAGAACACAGAGGGCGCCGGCGTCTCCACCGCCACACAACGAATGTGACCCGCCTCGATCCGTTGCAGCAGCACCGTCAATCCCTCAAGATCCATCGCCTCCGTTAGACAATCCCGCATCGTCTCCATCACCAGCGGATGGTCGGGAATCTGGCGAGCGGCTCGCTCCCCTGTCAGATTCTCCTGACAGGCGATCGCATCAGGGAACACGGCGGCCAAGAGATCTTCGGCCTTCATCCGCTGAATCTGCGGTGGAACTTTCTTGCCGTTCGCAAAGCGCAACAGCGCCAACGCACGCGAGGTATTCCAGCGCCACCTGGTCGTGAACATCGGCGCCAGTAACACCGCTTGAATCAAGATCTCTCGCACCGTGTTGGAATGAAGATAGCCAAATACGGACTCCAGCGGGAAGCTATGTTTCTCGCCGAGCGAAATCACCAGGCCGTTATCAGTCGCCGCGGCTTGCAATTCGAAATCGAATGTCACACAAAACCGTTTGCGCAGCGCAAGTCCCCAGGCCTTGTTGATGCGTCCACCGAAGGGCGCATGAATCACCAGCTGCATCCCGCCGCTTTCGTCGAAGAACCGTTCAGCGACAACCGTCTCCTGCGTCGGCACGACTCCCAATACCGCTTTACCAGCCAACACATATTCGATCACCTGCTGGGCACCGCGTGGATCGAGCGCACATTCATGCTTGAGAAAATACAGTGCTGAGTGCTGAGGACTGAGTGCCGAGACAGAAGAATCAGAGGAAACAGTTTTGTCTGCAATTGCCTGTCGAAGACTAGCGACTTCGGCGGAGAGTTCCGCTGTGCGCGATGGCGCTTCGCCTCGCCAGAACGGAATGCTAGGCGGCGCCCCCTGCGCATCTTCGACCCGCACCTTACCAGCCTCGACCCTTTTGATGCGCCATGAGGTATTGCCGAGCAGCATGATGTCGCCCGCGAGACTCTCTACCGCGAAATCTTCATCGACGGACCCAACCACCGTGCCGTCCGGTTCCGCCACGACCGCGTAGTTGGCCGTATCGGGAATCGCCCCGCCTGAAGTGATGGCCGCCAGCCGCGCGCCGCGCCGACCCTTGATCCGGTGATTGATCCGGTCGTGGTAGAGATAGGCCAGCCCTCGTCCCCGTTGCGTCGCAATCCCATCTGCCAACATCCGCACCACGGCATCGAAGTCGTCCCGTGACAGAGTGCGATAGGGAAAGGCTCGCCGGCAGAGTGCGAACAAGTCCTCCTCCGCCCAAGTCTGGCTGGCCGAAACAGCCACGATCTGTTGGGCCAGGATATCGAGAGGAGCCGGCGGCACGGTGATCTGATCCAGCATCCCCTGCCTGATTGCCCACACCAAGGCGGCACATTCCAGCAATTCATCCCTGGTCATCGCGAACAGGCGACCTTTCGGAATTGCGTGGATCCAGTGGCCGGCCCTCCCGATCCGCTGCAGCGCCGTGGCGATGGCTCTCGGCGACCCGATCTGACAGACAAGATCGACGGTGCCAACATCAATGCCCAGTTCCAACGAGGCCGTGGCAATTACGACGCGAGTCTTGCCGGTTTTCAATCGCTCTTCCGCTGAAAGGCGGATCTGCCGCGAGAGACTCCCATGATGGGCCGCCACAACATCCGGGCCTAAGTCTTTGAGACGTTCCTCCAGATAATGCGATACCCGCTCAGCCAACCGACGCGTATTGACAAACACCAGTGTGGAACGGTGCTGGCGAACCAACTCAGCCACGCGGTCATAGACCTCGGACCAGATCGCATTGGTCGCGACGGCACTCAATTCGTCCTTCGGCACTTCAACGGCAAGGTCCAGTTCACGGCGGTGACCGACGTCGATAATGGTACAGCGTGCTAAGGACTGAGGACTCAGGACTGAGTAGAGATCGGGTGATGGAACAGGGTTGCCAACAAGAAATTCCGCCACGGTTTCAATCGGCCGTTGCGTCGCCGAAAGGCCGATCCGCTGTGGTTTCGTGAAGGTGAGCGCGTCCAGCCGTTCCAACGACAGCGCCAGATGAGCACCGCGCTTGTTGGGTGCCAGCGCATGAATCTCGTCCACGATCACCGTGCGCACCGTCTGCAAGAGCTTTCGACTCTTCTCGGCAGTCAATAAGATGAAGAGCGACTCCGGGGTCGTGACGAGGATATGGGGCGACCGTTTCAGCATCTGCTGACGATCAGTCATCGGGGTGTCGCCGGTGCGGACCAAGACGCGTAGTTCCGGCATCAGCAGCCCGGCCTGCAAGGCAAGCTGACCGATTTCCACCAGCGGCTTCTGAAGATTTTTCTGGATGTCGTTGCTCAGCGCCTTGAGCGGCGAGATGTAGAGCACATGGGTGTGGTCGCCCAGTTCACGGGCCAGGGCCTGCTTGAAGAGCTGATCGATGCAGGAGAGAAAGGCCGCAAGGGTCTTGCCGGATCCGGTCGGCGCGGCGATCAGCGCATCCGTTCCAGATTGAATCGCGGGCCACGCTCGGAGTTGAACGTCGGTCGGCTGGCCGACCTGCGAAGCAAACCATTCCGAGATGACCGGATGGAATCGAGTGAGCGGCATCGGCGGCATTTTATCACGCATGAAAGATGTCCGCAGGGCACACCTGCGCGTCCTCGCCCTATGGCATCATGCGAAACTGACAGCCCATTTCGCAACCCATGGCAAATGTGGCATCATGGCGGTCTCATGCATCTCTCCATCGTCATCCCCGCATTCAATGAAGCCCGTCTGATCAAAGGCTCGCTGCAATCCGTTGCTGCCGCGATCGCTGCGAATCAGAAATCCGGTTTCACATCCGAGATCATCGTCGTGGATAACAATTCCACTGACAATACAGCCGAGCTAGCCAGACTAGCCGGTGCAACAGTCGTCTTCGAACCGATCAATCAAATCGGCCGGGCCCGCAACGCCGGTGCGGCATACGCGACCGGAGACTGGCTGCTGTTCTTGGATGCCGACAGCCTGTTGAGTCCCGGCCTGCTGGCCGATATTCTGCAGCTGATTGAGTCAGGAAAATACGTTGGATGCGGCAGCACGCTGCGCATGGATGGGCTGCCCTGGTGGGCGAACATGACCCTATGGTTTTGGACTGCCGTCTCGGTGCTCTGTCGCTGGGCTGCTGGAGCACTGGTGGTCTGTCGGCGCGATGCGTTTCAGGAAGTCGGCGGGTTCGACCAGGAGCTCTACGCACTGGACGAAATCAGGCTTAGCAAACAGCTCAAACAGTGGGGACGCCAGCGCAGCCTTCAATTCACGATCTTAACCAAGCACCCACTCGACACATCTGCACGCAAGGTTTCGCTCTATTCGAGCCGAGAGATTGCCGTGCTGATCTTCCGCATCTTTTTCCTTCGGAAAAAAACACTACAAGATAAGAAACACCTCTCGGTGTGGTACGACGGACGGCGCTGACCGTCACCCTTCAGCCAGCAAGGCTTGGATCTGCCGCTCTGTCTCGCCGTAACCCCCTTTACCGATTCTGACATAGCGAATGATCCCGCGCTTGTCGATCAGGTACATCGCCGGCCAGTAGCGATTCCCGTAGCGGTTCCAGGTCGAGAAGTCGTTGTCGGTCGGCACAGGGAAGCGGATATCGTGTTCTGTCATATACTGCTTCACATTCTCGATCTCGCGTTCGTGCGAGAACTCCGGTGAATGGACGCCGATCACGAGAAAGCCTTGATCCGCATAGTGCCGATGCCACTCCTTCACGTAGGGCTCGACGTTTCGGCAGTTGTAACAGCCGAATGTCCAGAACTCGACCATAACCACCTTCCCACGGAGATCAGCCATCCGCAATGGCGCACTGTTCAGCCAGGTTGGATTGGCGATGTCAGGAGCCGGTTTCCCAATCATCGCGTCGGCCGGACGAAGAGTGAGCCATCCTACCAATAGAACGACAACCACAATTCCCAACCAACGAAGCGAAACGTAAGTCTGTCTCAGCATCCTAAATTCCTGCATACCACTCATACCCCTGATCCTCCCAATAGCCCCCCTTTCCACCTCCGATGCCGGCGAGGGACTCGACCAACTCGATCTTCATGACATACTTCGCCTGCTTGTATCCGAGCTGCCGCTCGAAGCGGAGCCGGAGCGGAGCGCCATGTGGAATATCCAGTGACGCACCATTGAGCTCGTACGCCAAAATCGTCTGGGGATGATAGCAATCGGCCACGGCTATGCTCTCGCAGTACGCAATCCCTTCGTCATCCACGTCGGCACAGTGGAACACAGCATAGCGGGCATTCGGCAACGGTTCGACTTGGTGCATCAAATCACCGACTGGGATACCAGTCCATTTTCCAATGGCACTCCAACCCTCCACACAATCGTGACGGGTGATTTGTGTTCGGGCTGGCAGTTCTTTCAATGCGGCCAGCGACCAACTTCTCGGCGTCTGGACTAAGCCAACCACTTCCAGCATCCATTCCGAAAAGTTCTGTGCGATATGCTCGGCATATTGTTCCGTACCGGGATCAGTGTTGCCGTTCGCCGGAAAAATCTTGGAGATGTCTGCCTCACTGTATTCTTTCGCCAATGCATCTCGTGGAGTGATCGCCCGCTGTATAGCGTCCGTCACTCGTTCGGCCTTATTGAGAATGGCTGGAAACCAGCTGCTCTGCGTGAGATTGTCGCACCCGGAGAGCGCAACCAAACTTGCCGCGCCCAACGTTCCTTTCAGAAACTGTCTTCGTTCCATCGCACGTTCAGACTTCATGACCCACTCCTTTATGTTGAACGAGAAACCACCCTGTGACCATCGAACGGATGTTGTTGAAGAAACCCGTGAGAATTACCTGGACCACGTGAATCACGATGAAGCCGACAAACGAAAAACAGGCAACAAAGTGAATCGTCCTCGCCGCTTGGCGTCCCCCGAAGATGGTCAAGAGCCAGGGGAACGCAGTATCGATCGTCGGCGACATCACAAGACCGGTCAGCACGATCAGCGGCGCCACGATGAACAAGACCGTGGCATAGGCCAGCTTCTGAAGGACGTTGTACCGCTTGGCATCATCCCCGGTGGGATGGCGAAGGGTCAGATGATCTTTGATTGACTTACCGATGCTCCGCAGATCCTTTCCGGTTGGAGCCAGATCACGTGTGGCATGGCGACTCGCGAAGGCATAGGCGGTGAACACGAGGCCATTGATCACAAAGAGCCAGGCGAAGAACAGGTGCCATTGCCGCCCCATCGCAAGCCACTTGGCGCTGGGAATGGTCGCCCAGGCCGGAAAGGCGCGTCGCATGTCATCGGAATAGCCGAGCACCCCGGTCGTATCGAACTGATGACCCAGGATTGTCGTGAGGCCCCTTATCTCACCGCTTTCAGTCTGCATAGGCTTGATTGAGAGTACTGCCTGGTCGCGATCTGAGCGGTCGCCCCAATAGAGGGCCGGATGCGCGTTAAAGATCTGCAGCCCGCTCATGATGAGGATGATCAGAAAGGGCACATTGAGCCAATGACTGATCCGCACCGGCAGCCGATGGCGATACACCCGTTCGGTCACAGGGAAAGACGAAACCATGGGGATACTCACTGTCGAAAACGTTTCAGATGCCGGAGGATCTGCCGTCTGTTTCTGCTCCGCTTCCCGACCGACGACTTCTTCCGACTGAATGAGTAGCGCCATGATTCCACCTCCCTCTCACCCAGATGCACAACGTAGCGTTTTGTCGGAGGGATGGTTGGTTTCTTACAGCGGCAAGGATCGAGATGAAAAACAACGAGGCCTGCACTCGGATTGTCCAAACGCAGGCCTTGGAAACTACAGTACGAGATGGATTTCTAATTAATAGCCCATCACTCCCTTCAGATTGCCTTTCATTGCATCAGTGCCGGCCTTCATTTCATCTTTCATGGCATCAACGTCAGCCTTCATCTCACCTTTCATCTCGTTGACCATGTTGCCCATCTCACCAGCGAAGGAATAGGTGGCCGCGCACATTAAACAGGCAACCGCTGCAATTGAAACCAGTATCCGTTTCATCGAAAACCTCCTCGTGGGTAGTGGTGGATTGATAGGGTTAGGGAACGACTTCGGACTATTCCTGCACCTTTGTTTGCTTCTGAACCTCCGGCCAGTTGGCATCTGCCTTTTGAATATAGCCTGGAACATCTCCGAGCCACCGGGAACGGACAGCGTCGCTATAGTTGAGATACAGTTTATGACTGACAACGGTAAAGGCCGCCGGATCGATTTTAGCCTTGTAGCCTCTCGCCATCCCATAGGCGCAGTATCCACCATACTGCGGGACATATTTCGACGGATCGGCGACAAAGGCGTCCCGATGGACGGCCGAAGCGAACTGGAAGGTCGAGCCTTCAAACTCAACACGAAACTCCGGTGATCCCTTCACCGGCTTCTGCTCTGTGAAATAGGCGACCGGATCATGGCCGTCGATTGCCAGGCCGTTCCGTTCAAGGAATTGTGCGGCAGATGCAAGAGAAGAATGAGAGAAGAGAAAACAGGCGGTTAAGATCAATCCGTTCACGTACCGATTCATGACGATGTACCTTTCTGGTCCCTGAAACACAGTCGATCCAAGCGGGGAATTCTTACAGACACATGGCGATTGTCTCAATTAATGCGGGGTCACGTTCACAAACACCTTGATCGCGTTCTTCTCCGTCGTCAGCGTCGACATCATTTCTTGATAGTTCTCAAGGCCTGTCACTGGATGGGTCAGGAGTTGAGACAACCATCCGGGGAATTCCAGCTCTGCCCTCGCTAAGTCATAGACGCCGGCTTCAAAGTACTCACGGTTGGCGTTTACGGTCCCAACAACAAGCTTGTTGCCCAAGACAAAGTCCAGGTTGATCTTGTCGGCTGGAATGGCATGTTGACGGTCACCACCAGTCACGCTGGCCAATACGAGAACGCCGTTCTTGCCTAAACTCTCCATCGCTTCGAAGACGACCGGAGAGTAGCCGGTGGCCTCGAACATCACATCGAACGGGCCAAACCGCTTGGCCGCTTCACGAATGGACAGATCGTCCGTCGATATATAGCGCACCCCGAGCTTGTCCAAGAGATCCACATTGCGTGACGGTCCAGCCTGCTTCCCAAAACCCGTGACATCAAGGCCCTTCATTTTGAGCGACAGAGCAGCCAGAAGCCCGACTGTTCCTGCTCCGAGTACCACTGCCTTCTTGGGCCGCCAGATCTTCATTCGCCGTTGCGCTTCATACGCTTGAATAATGCCTTTTTCGATGATGGACGTTGGTTCAAGAAGAACCGCCACCTCCTTGAGTCCTTTTGGAACCTTGATGAGGTACTCCGGATCCTCGACAAACAACTCGGTCAAGAAGCCGTGCCGTAAATTGATGCCGCGCTCGTAATAAACGTCTTCCAGCATCATGTCGTACTGGCCAACCTGGTCGTAAAAAATCCCGCCAGGCCGCCGCACGGTCGGAACCACGTAGTCGCCCGGCATGAGTTCCGTGACATTGGGTCCGACTTCCAGCACGCGCCCAAAACATTCATGACCGATGACGAGGAAGTCATAGCCCGGCGGCGATTGGCCATACTCTGCTGCGTTGATTTCCTTATCCGTGCCATCCACGCCCACTTGCAGCACCTGCACGAGCACGCCACGTCCCTTCGGCACTTCGTGCACTGAGGGTTTCGGCAATTCTGCGAGATGGATGGAATCAGGCTGACCAGGGATCACCGCAATGGCTTTCATAGCTGCTCCTTCCTCAGAGTTGTGGTGATCTAGCCATCAACCACCTGATGGTGATCGGCGTGCCTGCGCAACAAACGCCTGCCGTAGTCGCTGAGAATTGGACGGTTGTTCAATAGCCTTAGGCAGTAACCCCACCACGTCCCGAACCGTGGCAATCTGTTTCACATAGGTTTCACAGCCAGCACAGATCGCCAAGTGTAAGGCAATTTGTCGCTTCCGCTCATCCCCGACATGTTCGTCGAGGTAGGCCGAGGTCCATTGCGCGATCTCCTGGCAGGTGATCTCTGGAACAAATGCCAGCCCCTCTTCCTGTGCCATCGTGAAGACCTCCCATTGAGTGCCTATGACTGGGTCGGTCCTTCCGGCATTTTCTTACACGGCAAAGGGTGCCCCTCCAGATACGTCTCCACCGCCTGACGTACCCGCTCTCTGGCTCGATGCAGCCTGACATAGAGGTTGGTTTCGGTAATCTTCAAGATATGAGAGACTTCCTTTGCCTCGACCCCCTCGACATCGCGCAGAATCAAGACATCTTTCAAGTTCCTCGGCAACGCCTCGATCGCCTTGTTCATGGCAGTGACCGCCTGCTGTGATGCCAGGAGCTTTTCCGGTGTCTGATCATCCCAGGGCTGAGGCGGGAAGGCCCAGTGGACGGCCCATTCGCCGGACTGGTGAAACCGCGATGGATCAACTGTTTCATCGCTGTTGTCGTCGACAGACTCGAAGGAGGAGAAGGTCGTGTGCCGTTTCTCGCGCACCCCACGGTCTTTGGCCTTATGGATCATGATCCCGAAAATCCAGGTTCGCAGCGACGATCGTCCTTCGAATCGGCCTAACCCTTCGATGACCGCCATCCAGGTATCCTGGACGACTTCTTCCGCCACTTCCCGATCCGCCACATAGCCCATCGCCATCCTGATCAAGGCACTGTGGTGTTGTGTAACCAATTCATCAAACGCCCCTTCATCTCCCTGCCTGAGACGAGCCAGGAGAGCGACCTCCCCGTTTGCCACAGTGGCTGATTGACTCAGCTCCGGCTTCCGACCCGCACCAATCCGATGACGCATAGACTCGGTGACGGTAAAAGTATCCACGTTCATGACCGGCCTCCAATCTGGAGCAGCTCCGTCACAAGGGCCGGAGCGCTCATGAGGGTGACGTGTGCACGGGGAAACGCATTGAGGACCTCGACTCCCCGTCCATCGATGTATTCGACATGCGAGCAATCCAAATACACAGCTTTGTTCTTCCGAAGGTAGGCGCGGCATTCCCCATCCAGCAGGGCCGCCCATTGCTCCGTGATCTTGCCTTCCAGCTTGAGCAGGACATCTCGCCCGCTTTCCTGTATCGTCGTGATCTTCAACATCGCTGCCTCTCCTTCTGTCTCAACGTAATGCCAGGCTATTCAGCAATGGTGATGCCACAACGGAAATCAAGCAATCGTGACGACACAAGGCATTGATGTGATTGAGTAAAAGAGCGTTCTGCTATCGAGTGACGGGGAAAGAAGCGGCGTGGTCTTTTCCTAAAATATTGGGAACGTCCCAATTAGTTGGGAGACGTACATGGGAACGAGGGGCTATGAAATGAGATGACGGGAAAACCAGTGAGTCTTTGACTCTCAGTCCAGTAATGCCGCCAAGGCAGCGTAATCCATTGACTCCTTGACTCGGTCGAGCCAAGCCTTGCGCGCTGCCTGTTCAGGACGCTGCAGAATATCTTCTTCGGCCAAGGTCACTGTCGACAGGATAATTACCTGGATCTTTCCCGGCTGACTCAGGCTCGGAAAGGTCGGATCCATCTTATAGGTAAGCGCGTGCTCTGCTAGGCCCGGCTTCAGGTTGCTCAATTCATACGCGCCTCGCAAGGCTTCTTCCTCCAACGCAGCACGGTCTCCATGGTCCTTGCTCACTTGGTCGGCATTCTGCAACAAGTCCATGGCTTGGGTGCGCAACCGGAGCGCGACCGCTTCATTGTCGCTCGCCATCGCCTCTCTCTCCAGCGTACGACTGTGCTC
The DNA here is from genome assembly GCA_052387595.1 of Nitrospiraceae bacterium. GTDB lineage: Bacteria > Nitrospirota > Nitrospiria > Nitrospirales > Nitrospiraceae > Nitrospira_D. Next base: position 135,129 of record JBQTJA010000003.1, read on the forward strand.
CCGAATTTCACCCACTCTCTCCTGCTCATCCACGGTGAGCGTTTGCAGCTCATCAATCCGAGCCTCCATCGCCTTGCGGACAGAGCCGTCAGTATCCGCCCAGACTGCCGGCATGGCGAGTTGCTGCGCCGTAAACGACGCCCGATAGGCATGATAGTCGTTGAGCAGTTTGGTGAGCTGGGCGCCTCGTGCTGCATCTTTGGCTTGCCCTGCTTGAAGATCCGCCGTCAGTCGCCTCATGTTCTTCACATATTGGTCGGCGCCAGCTGGATCGGTCTTTCTCCGTAAGGCCGCAGTCCGGTCGATCAGAGTCTGATCGGGAGCTTTGCGTAACGCCATGGCGTTGCGCCAATCAGCCAAGGCCCGTTCACGGGCAGCCCTTACGCGATCGAGCCGATCCCCAAGGGTTTGAGGAATCCATGGCAGCCGCCCATTCTTCGAGATCACCACCCACCCGTTGTACTCAGGATACCCATCCATCATGCCCGTCAGCTTTGGAATCTCATCCTCACCCATAAACAGGTCCTTCGAAAGGTGGTTGAACAAGATGCTGATCTTTCCGATTGATCCGCCTACGCGGTCTGCATCGGGACTAATCCCGCATGCTCCTTGCCAGATCTCGATACCGAGTGACGTCTGTTCCGGATAGGCCTGCACGATCAACCGCGAATCATTTGGTTTGTACCGGTTGGCTGCTATCGTGGTCCGCAGGCGGACGGGAACCGGCGCATTCAGGAACTCTTGTGACTGTTTGAGAATGGTTTCCGCGGCGCTCATGGCCTTCAGATGGCGCGCCCATCGTTTATCGGTGACAGGCCCCTCGTTCTGACGAGGCACCCAACACGTGACCTGTGCATTGGCTATTCCAACGTGAACGATCAGCAGCAAGGCGAGAAGGCCGCCGCCGAGCAGAGGCGTGGCAACGATCCGACTAGGCATTAGCCCTCCTCCCATCAAATGTAAGCAGATGATCCTGTCAGTCAGCTTGGTCTGGCGATGCCGAGTTTTTTCATGCGCGCTTCGAGCGTGGTCGGGTTGAGACCCAGGATTTTCGCTGCGCCTTTCTCACCACTGACACGCCAGCTGGTCTGTTCCAAGATATCACGGATGTGCTGACGTTCCATCTCTTCGAGCGTCAGTGTCTGTGTCATATCCCTCTTCTGGTTGGATGGCGAGAGCCAGTCGATCGGTTCCAGCTCCGGCCCTTCACTCAGAATCACGGCACGTTCGATCACATGTTCGAGCTCGCGAATGTTGCCGGGCCACTGATACCGCTGAAGGGCTGTGATCATTCGCTCCGGAATCCGATCGATCTTCTTGCCAAGATTGGCGACAAACTTACAGACAAAGTACTCTGCCAACAAGGGAATATCACCCTCACGCTCGCGCAATGCGGGCAGGTGAATCGGAAAAACGTTCAGGCGGTAATAGAGGTCAGGGCGATACTGGCCCGCCTTGGACAACTGTTCGAGATCTCGGTTCGTCGCGGCAATCACGCGCACGTTCACCTTAAACGTCTGAGTACCCCCGACTCGTTCAAACTCCCCCTCCTGCAAGACACGCAAGAGCTTGGATTGCAGATCCAGCGGAAGCTCTCCGATTTCGTCAAGGAAGATCGTCCCCTTATCAGCCACCTCGAAGCGGCCCATCTTTCTCGCCAAGGCACCGGTGAAGGCGCCTTTTTCATGGCCGAAGAGCTCGCTTTCGATGAGGCCGGCCGGAATCGCCGCGCAATTGACCTTCACCAGCGGCTTGTTTTTCCGTGGGTTCAAATTGTGAATCGCCCGCGCAATCAGTTCCTTGCCCGTGCCGGTTTCGCCGGTGATGAGCACGGTCGAATCCGTCGGCGCCACACGCTCGACGTTCTTCAAGACCTTCTTGAGGGACGAGGACGAGCCGATCAACTCTTCAAAGTTGTGCGTGAGCTTGATCTCCTCTTGCAGATACACATTCTGGGCTTGGAGCCTGGCATTCTCCTGCTCCGCCAACACCTGCTCGGTAATGTCGAGGAACATCGTGCGGGTATAGGTGCCGCTGGGATCGGGCCGTGACCACCATTTCATCCAGAGCGGCTTCCCGTTGTCCTTCCGGCGGAGTTCGAGCACGACGCCGCTGGTATCGATGCCCTTGCCGACCGAATCGAACGCGTCCTTGAGGCGGCGTTGTGCATCAGGTGTCTTCGGCACGAAATCCCGGCCATAGAGCCCGTCCACCTGGTCGGCCGTGATACCCAACGATTTCATGGCCGTTCGGTTGACACGAAGCAATTTTGAATCCAACCCCTCGTACACATAGGCGATCGGCGCTTCGTCGAAGAGGTCGCGCAGCCGTTCCTCATTGTCCTTCAGCACCGTCTCCATGCGCAGCCGTTCCAATTCGGCACCAGCCCGCGCGCCGAATACTTTAAAGACAGAGAGATTAAGCTGTTCAAGCGCCATCGGCTGACGATCCATGACGGCGAGATGCCCGAGAACCTCCCCTCCTGCACTCGTCACCGGAATGGCCAAATAACTTTGCACGCCAAGGCCTTCGAGATCACTCCGGTGAAGCGGAAACCGGTCGGCGACGTGATCGGCACAATGATAGATTTCACCGGCCAGCACTACTTCGCAAGGCGTATGCGCGATGACATATTCGAAATTCTCTTTCAGCTGATCGCCCGCCCAAAACGCCAGCGTGCGCACCTTGGTCCGGTCAGCGCAAAATTCCGAGACGAACGCATACTCGACACGGAGGGCCTTCGCCAGGTTCTTGACCAGCGCGGCAAAAAAGTCGGCTCCCACTTGAGCGGCGGTGCCCTCCGCGATGACCCGCAGCGTTTCTTCTCGCTCCCGAAGCGACGTTTCGATGACCTGCCGATAGATTTCCACCCCGGCCCGTTCGCCAAACAGCTTGAATACCTCAATCTCATCTGATGTCAGGAGCATGGGCTTCACATCCATCGCGACCAAATGGCCCAGCACCTTGCGCTTGGGATCTTTGAGTGGGACGGCGAGATAGCTGGAGACGCCCAGGTCCACAAGGTCTTGATCACGGGGAAAGAGCTTTTGAACGTCTTGTGCGTAGTGGCACGTTTCGCCCTCGATGACCTTCGTGCAGGGCGTGCCGTCGAGACTATATTCGACCTGATCCATGTAGTCGTCGCCTTTCCAAAAGGCGAGCGTGCGGATACGGGATTCCGGCAAGAGGTACCCCACGAATGCGTAGCGAATTCCAAGGGCTCCTGCCACATGCCGGACCAGTTCCCGAAGAAAATCCGATCCAGTGGAGGCGACCGTACCCTCGACGAGCGAACGGAGAAATTCGTCCGCCTTATAGCGGGCTTCCAGTCGTTGTGGATCGTTGAGTGCCATCACATCGGTCCTCATGTTGGGCTGACCGATTCCTGAGACATGGAAAAGGATACAATTAAGGCGAGAAAGAGTAGCACTGGACAGGAAAACGCTGCAACTACGGAACAACCAGGTTTTACGCTCAGTCTGGCAATGACGTGGAGAGAGCGGCACCGCAGCCGATACAGCGGACCTGAAGGGGGATCTCCTTTCGAACCGGCTCCAATCCCGGTGGTGGGCCGAGGAACAACCGAGCAACGCGACTGGTCCGATACCTTGTCAGTAACTTCGGCATCGCTAAAAAGAACGCAACCATCACCACGCCTGCAGCAATCAACGGCCACTGAGCGCTGACGACACTATTCCCCAGATAGGTTAAGGCGAACGTCGGAGGAGTCATCCCAACCAGCGTCGCAATCGCAAAAGTCTTCAGCGAAATATTGGTGAGACCAGCCCCATAGCTCACCATATCGAAGGAAAAGATCGGGATCAGCCGCGCGAAGAACATCAATCCCATTAATTGATGATCCGTACACATCTGGCAGAACACCGTCTCAACCTTGAGGAGTTTGGACAGGGCATCGCGGCCTAAGGCGCGCGCGAGCAGAAAACAGCCGATGGCGCCGATCTCAGCACCGATGATGGCATAAAGGGCTCCATAGAACGGGCCAAAGACCGCCCCTGCCGCAAGATCCAGCGGCAAGCTCGGAATCGGCGGAATGACGACGGCGCAGGCCATGCTGCCAATCAACAGCAGCGGGGCCAACGGACCGGCGCCGCGCAGCCATTCCGTCAAGACCGTCAGGGAGAGATACTGGTCGTAATCAACAGAAGACAACCCCCAACAGATAGCGCCGATTATGCTCGCGGCCAGTCCGAACTTGATCCAAGTCGTCATGCTGCGTGGGGCTCCAATGGCGGTGATGGTGGCTGCACTCATGGTGACACAAGTTGAATCGCGTGCCCATCAGGATCGCGGACAACCAGTCCCTTTGCGAATCCCAAACTTTTGTCCGGTAACGTGACGACACCGGACGAAATCATTTGTCCCATCCCATGCACTTGGGCAGCCGCTATCTCCACATCCGGCACAATCATCGTCGTTTGCCAATACCAGAGATCAGTCGGATGCGAATCGGGTGGAAATGGCCGACCTGCCGTTGGTCGCTCATACTCCAAAAACTCCACACCGAGTGGGCCTATCGTCAGTGTCAGGCCGGTCACCAACACGCGGGCGCCTGGCAAACTGTCGAGGTATTCCTGTTCCGTCCCCATGTTCAAGGTGCCGCCTGCAACAGTCATCCCGAGCAGGTCGTGATAGAACTTGAGACTGTTCTCGGTGCTTCGCACCGTGATGGCCGTGTGGTCAATACCGAGAAACAAGTCGGTGTCTCCCCTCTTCTTCCAAAGAGGATGGCCTTTCCCTTCCGGAAACCAGAGCAGTTCAAGATTGTGTTCGTCCGGATCGCGGAACTTGATCGCTCGAATACCAGCAGCTGCATGGTTGGACAGGGGAATCGTCTGTGGTCTTGATGAAATCTGGCGCACCCGGTGTTTCCGTAATTGTGCCCAGGCTTCGTCCATGTCGCGTACGACAATGGCAAAGTGTTGGAACCAAAGATCATGACTGTACGAGGGCACAGGGATAGGCCTCAGATCTGGAGGCGAGATAAACTGCGTCAGTTCGATCTGCTGTTCACCAAGCTGCATGCGGACGATACGAGCCCGCACCCCGAAAATCCCGTACAACTGATCGTACTCCGGTCCATCCACTTCCACATCGCTCACGGGCTTGAAAGTCAGCACGTCGCGATAGAAGGCAACAGAGCGGTCCATGTCGGACACGGTGAAACCGACGGAGGCGATGGATTGGTCGCCAACTTGGGCCTCAGAAGACCCTGTGAAAAGTAAAAGGTGAAAAGTGAGCAATGCCGCGAAAGACAGAATGGCATTGAGAGGGAGCCTCTTGGGAAAACCTTTCACGTCTCACCTTTCACGTTTCACATGAGCCTTGAGAGGAGATGCTCGCCAACTCGCAAGGCGTTCGCGATGATCGTCAGTGAAGGATTCACGGCCGAGCTGGAGACAAAGAAGCTGGCATCCACCACGTACAGATTGTCTAAGTCGTGTGCCTTGCAATTCACATACAGCACGCTGGTCTTGGGGTCACGACCGAAGCGGACGGTGCCACATTGGTGCGCTGTCCCTGCGATAGGAATCTTTTTGCCGAAATACAGGTGCGTCGGCAGGAGGTGGTCTTCACAGCCCAGGTGATTGAGCATGCTCTTAAGCTTGGCCGCGAGCCGCTTGTGCGCTTCGAGATTGTTCTCGGTGTAGGCAAGCGTGAAGTTGCCATCCTTGCCGACAAGCACACGGTTGTTTGGATCGGGTAGATCTTCCGAAGTCATCCAGAAGTCGAGCGAATGTTTTGCCGCCACATCGAGAGCCAGCCCCGGCGCAAATGGCGGGGCCCCAAGCTTCAGCATTTCAAAATCCTGCTTCCCGATCATCGAGATGTGCCCCATCGGATAGTCCCAATCGGCGGAGCCGTAATAAAAGTCGTTCAAGCCAATCGTTTTCTGAAAGACGGTCGGGTTCGGCCTTTTTGAAATCGCGAGCATGGCCGAATTGTTGTGGCACATGTAGTGGCGGCCCACCAGATCGGAAGAATTCGCAAGCCCGTTCGGGTGTTTGTCGTTCGCGGGCTTGAGCAGCAACGCTGCTGAATTGATGGCACCACACGAAACCACGACGATATCGGCCCTATACGTTTCCGTTTGCCCATCGTGCTCCACCACCACGCCCGTGATTTCCCGTCCCGATGCACTCGTTTCTAAGCGAGTGACCAAGGCATTGGTCAACATCGTGACATTCGGATACTGCAACGCCGGATCAACACAGACAACCTGAGAGTCGGCTTTGGCATTCAGCAAGCAGGGAAATCCATCGCAGGTGTTGCAGCGAATGCAGGAGCCTTTTTCCGGTTGCTGCTCGTTCAGCATTACGCCGACCGGCAGGTGAAACGGCTTGTGGCCGCACTTCTGCCAGTCGTCATGTAGCTCTTGAATCCGGGGTTCGTGTGTGAGAGCAGGATGCTTGTACGGCGCGCTGGCTTTCGGTTCAGTCGGGTCCTCGCCGCGGTTGCCGTGGACATGGTACAGATGCTCGGCCAGGGTGTAGTAGGGTTCCAGGTCGTCATAGCGAATCGGCCATTTCGGCGAGATCCCTCCGTGGTGCTTCACCTCGCCGAAGTCCAACTCGCGCATGCGAAGCAGCGCCGCGCCATACACCTTGGAATTCCCACCCACGTTGTAATGGATGCCGGGGTGAAACGTGTTGCCGTTCTTATCCTTCCAGGTTTCCTTGGCCTTGTAGCGGTTCTCAATAAAGACCGTTTTGGAGTTCCAGTTCTCTTTCTCACGCAGCAGATAGCCGCCCCGTTCCAGTAACAGAATCTTTTTCCCCGACGGCGCCAGTTTATAGGCTAGAGTTCCACCACCCGGGCCGGTGCCGATAATGATGACATCGTAGTGAGATGGCATATGAGTGGGTCGGATGACGACGGGAGGTCTTACAGCAGGAAGGAAGGGAATAGGGGCGAGGATGGAAAAGGGCAAGCACAGGTCAGGACTTCCGAAATTGCGCTACTTCAGCAAGGTCGACTACGCGGTCTTTAAAACAGTACAATGCCATACTCTGTGCGCTCACTGCTTCGCGGTTAGAGGTTGGAATGGGGCTCATCGAAGATTTCATAGCCCGATATCGAAAGGAATACGACTTTTATGATCAAGCTGCACGATTGACAGCCCAACTTCTCGAAGGAAGGTTGCAGGGAGCCGGAATTCGAGCCATGGTAACTTTTCGTGCAAAGAATGTTGCTCGACTTGAAGCGAAAGTTAGCAGCAGAAATTCTACCAAGCAATATACTTCGCTCGATGATATTTATGATGACATCGTTGACCTTGCAGGAGTGCGAGTTGCTCTTTACTTTCCGGGAGAACGGGGTCAGGTCGAAAGCATAATAAAATCTCATTTCGCATTTACTGAGCCACAGAAAGATTTTCTCGGCACGCAACTTCCAACTTACAAGAAGCGTTTTTCAGGCTACTGGGCGTCGCATTATCGCATCCAACTTCGAGAGGCTTCACTGAATGAAGCTCAGAAACGGTACAAAGATGCCCGAATTGAGATTCAAGTGGCATCGGTACTCATGCATGCCTGGGCAGAGGTTGAACATGATCTCGTTGCAGGGGAATTTGTCCGAAGAAGAATATGCAATTCTTGATGAGCTCAATGGATTGGTGCTAGCTGGAGAAATTGCCCTTGAGAGACTCCAAAAAGCGGGGGAAAGCAGAGTAGCTACCAGTGGTCGCCCCTTTAGTAATCACTACGATCTCGCGGCACACCTCCTTAAGGCTGCAGGTTCCGTCCTAACGGGCGAAGCCGGAGAAACAGCACTCGGCAGAATCGATCTGCTTTTTGATCTTCTCATAAAGCTAAGCCTTGCGACTCCAGAGGCTATGAAAGCCTACATTAGCAGGTTACATCCAGATATTGAGCGGCAACCTTTGGCAGACCAAATCATCGACCAACTACTAGAGGAGGATGATTCTCGTTACAAGCTTTATGAAGATGTGCGTATGAATCGCCCCGTTCCAGGTGACATCGGACCTGCCATGCAAGGGGAGATAGACCCTGAATTCCATCAGGCATTTGGATTTTTCCTAGCACAGTGGATAAATTTCGAGCGAACTCTTCGTTTAAAGAGTGGAAGAGTGCAAGGAGAACACTTTCAGCCCATGTCCATTCAACGAACCCTAAAGAGTTTAGGCCTGAGTGATGAGATCTTGAGGGAAATTGAACGAATTAGACGTGTTCGTAACAACTTGGTCCATGGAATTGAGACTCCAAACAGCTTGGATCTTTATGAAGACGCCATAAGGCTTCAACTTCTTACTGATCGCATCAATCAAAAGTTAAACGATACTGACGGATAGCCTCTGACTCTACCGGGATAAGCTGGGCCATTCTGCATTTCACAGCGCGCGGTTGTATTTGCTAGGGAGGCCGTCGTATCAACCATGTCCAATCGAAGAAAGCTTCTGACGCTTGGGATAGAGTCGCCGACGGATCTTTTTCCAGCCGACACGTTCGATGAGGTAAATCAAAAAGTCTCTCGACGCACTTCTGGCTCCAAAGCAGCATGGCATGCATTCGCTCTTGCCTGGAATGGGATAGTGTACCGATTTTTTGCAGCAATCGAATACGCTGGTCTATTCTCTGGGTCAATCCGGATTAACGACGCGCCACCTCCTGATGAGCGGTGCCGCCAAGAAAACGCTCTGTTCTTCTGCATCAGCTCCCTGCAGTCCACTGTGGAATGTACTTTCTTTGCATCTCGGATTGTTGCTAGCATTTCTTCGCCTCAGGGATTTACGCCAAGCAGAGACCATGACCTCAAGTTCATGCCAAAAGATGTTGTCGAATATTTGGCAGAGCGTTGGCCCGACAGTAGGATTAGCAATGTTCTCAGAAACGCGCACTCGTCTCACGAATTCATAAGAATCTGTGACTTACGTCGAGTTTTGTTTCATCGAGGATCACTTCCAAGGCAGATATTTTTCGCAACTGGGCCATCAGTCAAATCTGCCGCACTCCCTCTCAACCCTGCCCTTCCAGCAGACCAGTTACGATATGAGTTTGAGCTTACACCTTCCGCCTTAGATCCGATGGTCATCTGGGTTGATTCTCACATTAGGGAAGTAATCGTAGCTTTGGAGGAATTCACATCATCATGGTGACCAGAGGCAACAATTAGGGCAGCCTCTTGTATCCTGGCGCGCGCGGTTAATTTGACCTTGCTGACATCGGCCAGTGAGGCTGGCATACTGGGCACAGAGAGGATCTATGAGCAAAGTTGAGTTGATCGAACAACAGATTGAGAAGCTTTCGTCCGAGGAGCTTGCGGCATTCCGCTCTTGGTACGCGACGTTCGATGCCGAGGCCTGGGATCGTCAATTCGAATCTAACGTGAAAGCCGGTAAGCTTGATGCGCTGGCTGACAAAGCCCTGCGTGCCCATACCACTGGCCAATTGAAGAAGCTTTAATCCATCACGCCTCACTTTTCACCTTTTCATCTTAGGAGTTTCGCTACGATTGAATGAACCATGATGATTCCTGCTGGATATATGGCCAAGCGAGTGGTGGGAAATCCTGACTGGCTCAAGGCCAGTGGGGTCGAAGATATCTACGCAGTGAGTGGTTGTATCTCCAAAGACTTTGCCGATTACATCAAATTCTGGAAACACAACGGCTACTGGTTCTTCGACTCTCCCGACATCATTGAGCAGGTAGCACAGGAGCACTCGATCGATCTTGCTGGGACGACGATGTTCTATTA
>JBQTJA010000004.1:0-114834 GCA_052387595.1 Nitrospiraceae bacterium
CTCCGGGCACAATGCGCGTATTTCGGTGTATGGGCGGTACGGCGATATCGAAACCAAGGGGTTCGTCAACAACTTTGGGCCGAATGCGACCGGCAACAAGGTCGATTCGTTCCACGTCGCCTTGCAGCTGCAGTACTAAGCAGCTCTCGCGTAGACGAGAACGGTTCTTTTCAACCGGGGGCCGGAATTCACAGGCTGGGTTCCGGCCCTTTGTTTTATCCTGTCCATCATGCCGCCCCATGGGGATACAGTGGAGTTAGGGTTTGGGTGTAAGCAGTCGAATAGAAAGATAGAGAGAGCTATACAAGCACGAGGCCTGCGTTGCGAATCTTTTTCCACGAAGGGGTTGCCAGGAAGGAGTTGAACGTCGATTCTGCGCCAGGAAACCGTTGGCAAGCCTCCCGCATATGTGGATAGGACTGACATGGTTGTTGCGGGGTCGCGTCTCTCATTATATCCTTCAACCATTGAGCCTCTGGTTCTGAGAGAGTGATGACGTGATTCTTCTGGCCACCGGCCAGGGTGAGCGTTGATCTCTTTCCGATGCGTTCACAAGTCACGGCTTCTCCCAGCCAGACCACACGCCGTTCTAAGTCTGAATGGTCATCACTTGTCCGTTTCTTGAGCAAGCGGCTGAGCCATGTGGAAGAGACCTGAGGGCGATGCACCTCACGATCGAACCACTGACGGACATCGAGGTCGAGTCCTCGCCGTTCAAGATAGTTCAAGAGTGACCGTCTGAGCCCTTCGCCAAGCCAGGCTGGTGTTTCTGCGCGGTTGTCGTGATGCAGAAGGTCATTCTCCGCGAAGCCTCGAAACTCAGGTCCAAGAATGCGCAAGCCATGGGCGGACGGATCCAGCCCCACTGGGCTGTGGGCTGTGACCGTGAAGCGGTGCCAAAAAGCTGATTGCAGGAGATCTGCTGCGATGAGCTGGCGGACTCGTTCGAGTGAATCGATGGTTTCCTGAATCGTCTCCGATGGACACCCATACATGAGATAGGCGTGGATCAGGATACCGGCATCCTTGAACCCGGCGGCGACCAATGCGGTCTGATCAACGGTAATGCCTTTCTTCATATTGTCTAGTAGTCGGTCTGATGCGGCTTCGAGTCCTGCTGTGACGGCAATGCAGCCAGAGGCGGAGAGAAGGCGGCATAGGTCTGGTGAAAAGGCGGTCTCGAATCGTATATTGCCCCACCAGGTTATAGAAATCCGTCGTTCCAGGAGGGCGAGAGCCAATGCCTTCAGTGCGGCAGGTGGAGCGGCTTCGTCCACGAAGTGAAACCCTCTTCGGCCCGTCTCGGCGACGAGTTGTTCAATCTGCTGGATGAGCCGCTCGGTCGGTGTCATTTCATAGCGGCTGATGTAGTTCAGCCCCACATCACAGAACGTACATTGCTTCCAATAGCAGCCGTGTGCCACGGTCAGTTTATTCCAATGGCCTTCCGACCAGAGGCGATGCATCGGATTGGTGCTGTCCAGAATGGTCAGGTAGCGATCCAATGTCAGGCCCCGATAGGTTGGACAGCCGACGTCGTTCATCGTGAAGTCGCCTGACGAGGGATCATCCGCATAGACCACATGATCGTTGTGGCGATACATCGTGCGGCACAGCGATTGACGCGGGCGCGAGCCGGACAGATGTTCAATCAAGGAGAGGAGCGGCCGTTCACCGTTGTCGAGTGTAATAAAATCGACATAGTCGAATACTCGAGGGTCGGCAACTCGGCGCAATTCCGTGTTCACATAGCCGCCGCCGATGGCCACTGGCAAATCAGGACGGTGCTGTTTAAGAGTCTTTGCAATGAGAAATGCCCCATAGAGATTACCTGGAAACGGTATGGAGAGACCGATTAGCGAGGGGTTGACTCGGTTGACGTGTTCCCATAATGCATCTAGCAGCCATTCATCCATCACACTCGGTGGTTCCGCCAAGGCAGCGGCGATGTGATCAAACGATGAGGCGCTGCGCCCGATCTGTTCGGCATATCGGCTCAAGGCGAAGTGCGGAGTAATCGTGGCTTGCACCAAATCGGCGAGATCTTCGAGGAAGAACGTCGCCCATTGTTTGGCTCTATCTTCCACTGACACAGCGCGCGCGAATTTCTTACGCCCTCGGAATCGTGGACCCTGGGGCAACACTCCGGGGTCAATCAAGCGAGCGGCGATGTCGGGGAGTTTGCCCTGCAAGAAGGCGATGACCGGTCCGATCATGTCCACGTAGGAGCGTTCGGCCCTCATCATGGCAATGGCTTCTCTGGGAAGGGAGCGTTCCAGGCCGCGCAGTTGCCGGAAAATATGCCGCAGTCCATCGGGACTGAAGAGGCGCAGCACCATCTCGATGCCGAGATCCGCCTGCTCAATGGCAATATTGCGAGACTGAAGAAACCCAGTTAGGTAGGCAGTCGATGGGTAAGGGGTGTTGAGCTGAGTCAAAGGGGGAAGCAATAAGAGGACACGAGGAGACGCCATGGGCTCGACATAACATATGGACAGCCGTGAATGCTATGCCTGGAGCCCATTGGTAAAGCCCCTCTACTTCTTGAGGTCCAGGATACTGCCGAGTAGCGCATCTCCTGCTCGTAAGGTTTGGAGGTTTGCTTCAAAGCTCCGTTGAGCCAGGATCTGCTGCACCGCTTCCTCACCAAGCTCAACATTCGAGAGCTCGACTCTGGATTGATTCCCACCGTTGTCGCGAAGAACCGTTGGGCCGGAGGAGTCATCTTTCTCAACCACAGGGAGGACCCCACCGCTAGGAGTTTCGACGAACTCCGTTTTGGATTTCTTGAACCCGTCCGTATTGACGTTGGCGACATTGTGTGCAACGACCTCGATCTGTTTGCCGAAGGCGGCCAGGCCTGAGAATGCGGTGTGTATGGCGGATATCATAGACACCTCCGTTGGATGATCTAGTACGCCTTGTCGAGAATCTTATCGGTTTGTCCAGGAAGAACTTAAGCTGCGGAGTGGTCTGTGTATCAACCGCTATCAACCGATAGCATCCCCTACCATACTCCAGGAATCGTGCCTATCCATCCTACAGACGGATCCCCGTTCGACCGATAGATTGGAGAGCTAAAACAATCCAGACTCGCGCATCATGTCTACCTTTAATCCCTCAACTTCTAATTCCCGATCCAAGACCAAAAAATCACGTTTGCTGGTAGGAGAGGAGACGAGCCTTATCCTGGAAGCGGTGCCGGAGGCCATCTTCTTCTTGGATCACGACAATCGCATACTGTTACTGAATCCTGTGGCCCAGCAACTTGTCGGGCAAACACGTGATGTAATTGGGTTGGGGTTTCACGACCTTATTGGATGCTTCATGCCCGGCGAGAGTGAGGTGGCCCAGTGCCCATTCACTCGGATGATGGACACCGGCGAGCTTGTCGTGAGCCCTTCCCACTTTTGGGATCGAGAGGATGGGACTCAGTTTGAGATCTCGCTCTCGTTCTGGCCCAGAACCCAACAGGGCGTTCCGGTCGGTGGCATGGTCGTGGTCCGTGATCTGACCGATGCCATGGAGATTCAGAGAGATGTGCAACGCGCCGCACGGCTGGCTGAGGATGCGCCGAATCCTATTGTGGAGTTTGATGCGACGGGTGCCATGCTGTATGCCAACACCGGCATGCTCAATCTAATGGCTCAATGTGGGCTACTCGAAGCCGGGATCGAAGTGATGTTTCCGGCTGTTCTGCCGGCCCTGTCACAGGAGTGTCTCACGACTAATTCTGCTCTCATGCGGGTTGAACATGTCGTGGCTGATCGGGTTATTGCCTGGTCGCTTTTTCCCCTGGAGGAATTGAAACTCGTTCGTGCCTATGGGCTTGATATCACGTCCGATGTGGCCTTGCGCCGAGCGAAAGAAGCAGCTGAAGAGTCGACGCGGGCAAAGGGCATCTTTCTCGCCACCATGAGCCATGAACTTCGGACTCCGATGAATGGGGTACTGGGGTGCACGCAGCTCCTTAAAGACACATCATTGACCGACCAGCAGCGGGAGCTCATCGAGACGATGCATCGCTCCGCGGATGCGTTACTGACGCTGGTGAACGACATTCTCGATTTTTCGAAAATTGAAGCCGGCAAGATGACGTTGGAAGTGGCCGATGTGAACCTGCGATCACTGATCTGTGACGTGACAACATTAACGGAGGGGTTAGCCTCTAAGAAAGGTCTCACCGTTTCAGTGCAGATCGATCCTGATGTACCAGAGGAGTTCCGAGGGGATCCGATCAGGTTGAGACAGATCCTTTTCAATCTTGTTGGGAATGCGATCAAGTTTACCGAACGAGGACGGGTGACAGTCGCTGTCTCCTTGAAACAGAGACGGGCGGAGGGATCGGACTCAGTTGTTCTGCAGTGGCGCATTCAGGATACCGGTATTGGGCTGACGCCTGAACAGCAGGCATGCCTCTTTCAGGCCTATGCACAGGCCGATGCATCGACGACAAGGAAATTTGGTGGAACTGGACTTGGCCTCATGATCTGTCATCAGCTTGTCCAGCTGATGGGCGGTGCCATTACCGTGGAAAGCTCGATTGGCCAGGGCAGTACATTTTCCTATACGACTAATCTGTTACCCGCGATACATCGGGATGCATCCGCATCTTCCTTGGGAACGGATCAGCATAGTGTTGGTGAGCAGGGTGGATCTCTGCGGGTACTGGTTGCGGATGACAATGAGATCAATCAAGTGGTGGCCTGCAAATTTTTGCAGAAACTCGGTTGTCATGTCGAAATTGCTCGCACGGGTCGTGAAGCGGTGGAAGCGATCACTCGAACAGTGTATGACGTTGTCCTGATGGATTGTGAGATGCCGGAGATGGATGGGTATGAAGCCACCCGAGAGGTTCGTCGTCGCGAAGAAGGGACACCGAGCCATTTGCCCATCATGGCCCTCACCGGTCATGCCTCCGATGAAGATGCCCAGAAGTGTCATCAAGCTGGGATGGATAAAATCATGACGAAACCATTGACGTTGCCGATACTTCGTGCAAGTCTTCGAGAGCTGTTAGAGCAAGCTAACTCCTGATTCCATCCAACATCGAAGAACTGTTTGGGGCGGATTGCCGTCTGAAGGTTTTGATTCATCGGAACCTTCCCACGCTCTAGAGCGGTATGTAATGACAGGGGTAGACTCTCTCTCGCCACTTCGGTACAGTGGCGTCATGAATTCCACTCCTGCATCCGATCGATTTCTGCTCTATAGCGATTTTAATTGTCCATTCTGTTATGCACTGCATGAACGACTGCACGAGATGGGTGTGGTTAGCCGGTGCGAATGGCGTGGGGTTCAACATGCACCACAGTTGCCCCGTCCCATGAAGCCGTGGGACGGCTCGTTAGGAGCGGAATTGCGGCACGAAGTTGCGATGGTGCAGCGATTGGCACCGGGGTTGCTAATTGCATTGCCGCCTGGGAAGCCCAACACCCTGCCGGCGATTGAACAAGCGGTTGCGCTCTTGCGAAAGGATCTACAGTACGGGATGGACTTTGTTCAGCGAACCTACCGTGCCTTTTGGTGCGACGGTCGAGATATTTCCGATCCGCTTGTGTTGAAGCAGCTGGCAGGAGAATATTTCACTGACGATATTGATGGGGAGAACCAGGTCGTTGCGCAGAAATGGGAAACAGCTTGGCATGCAACGGGTCAAAATGGAGTTCCCCTCCTCGTGTCTCCGGACGGGGATTTGCTCGTCGGTTGTGTCCCTCAGGACCAGGTTCGACAGTTCTTCGCGTAGCAACTTGGTGATACGCCAAGAGTCAGAGGTTATTCTCGCCGCTGATCCTCCCCGGAGTTCCCTAGGGTTTGGATGTCGTTGCGGCCTCTCCAGGTCGGTTTCTAATCGATGACGCTGCCTGCGTGCGGTTACGCGATTAAAGACTGGTTACGAGGAACGCAGCACCGACTCCGAGAATAAACAACAGTCCGAACGATAACAGTCCCACGATATAGGTCATTACGCCCTCCAGGTTGAAGGCTCATGTGGGCCAAGTGTTACGTGAGGAGATGTGGCATCATCCGTACCAATAGAAATCAACTAAATATTTTAATGAAATCAGCTTGTTAGCTCGACACACGGAGTACAAGTGTTTTCACCTGTGAAGGCTGCAGAGAACGAGGGGATCGTCTAATTGACCATGAGACTGAGGCAACATTCAGAATATCAACCACTTATATATGTGGAACCGTAGCGTAGGGTTTGGAGAACAGCGGTGCTCTTTCCTTGCACAGCGAGATTTCTGCAATGAGCTGAAGGTCACTGGCAATCAGAGACGGTCAGGAAACGTCAGTTCGGCAATCGCGGATTTATCCAGATCACCTTTGTCCAATTCAATCAATCGTCGATATTGGCTCAGTGTTGCCTGTGCGAGTGGGAGCGAGAGGCCGGCTCCTTTGGCCAAGTCGAGCGCGATGGCCGAGTCTTTCGCGGCGTGGGTGGCTGAAAAGTAACAGTCGTGCGCACGGAGCTGCATATCTTCTCCGTCTGTTTCCAATACTCGCGAGGCAGCTCCGGTCTGATTGAATACCTCACGCAGGAGAGTCAGATCGATTCCCAGCGCCTTCCCTAGTCCCAACCCTTCCGCCAAGGTTGCGGTGTTGCTGTTCATCACCATGTTCACGAGCGCTTTGACTGTTGCCGCTTCTCCAGCTGGGCCGATATATCGTACTATCGTACCGAGGCTGTCCAGCACCGGGCGAGCCCGGTTGAATACGTTCTGCTTGCCCCCACACATGAGATATAGGGTGCCCTGCCGCGCCTGGGTGATGCTGCTCGCCATGCAGGCTTCGAGGGCTGCACCGCCGTGCCATTCAACTGCCTGTTCGATCTCGATGTGAAGTGCCGGCGTAAGAGTCGCACAGTTGATGAACAGCCGGTCTTTCGCGTGAGCCATCAGGCTGGTCGAATCCACTTCCGAGTAAATGTCCCGCATCGCCGCGTCGTCCGATACGACGGTGATGACGATATCGGATAGTTCCGCGACTCGCGCCGGTGACACAGCGGCTTCCGAGTCCAGTTCATGCGCCAGCGACTGCGATGCCTGTGTATGACGATCCTGAACCGCCGCGATGCGGTATCCGAGTTCTTTTAGGCGCCTGGCCATATTGGCCCCCATCCGACCTACACCGACGAATCCGATGCGAGCTGTTGTGTCTGCCATGAGAGGGCATCCTTTTCGAAAGGCTACGCGACCAAAGATGGGATCGCTAAAGTTGACGATCTTCCGTCGGTTCAGAACGAACTTTGGTCCATCGGAGGTTGGTCTTCCCATCGGCCGTGGTAAATCCTCGGTCATGGAAGGCAATGACGCTGACGCGTTGGTGCTGCTTTTGAACAGGTTGGAGTTGTGGGATGCCATCTTTGGTGTGCATGGTCCCGCGGAGCGTATTGACAATCAGCAGGTCGGTTGCGGCGGAGGGTTTGATGAGCCACACGAAGGCGGCGGACCCTCCGGCATAGGTGCCGGATCCTTCCCATTGGCCGACGAGATCAGAATCAACGGTCTTGAGTTGAAAGACCGGTACGCTGGTGGCGTCGCGCCGGAGTTTCCAGAGCTCGGCTGGAATGCGCGCGGGGTTTTGATCGGTCGAGAGCCTTGTCCAGGTTGCCTGAACACTGCCGGTAGTCGCGAAGGATTTGGGCATCGCCTTGCGGTAGGTCCCTTTCCATCCAAGGCCCTTGAACGTGTTGGCTCGCTCGAGTGACCACAGACCTGCTTCAGCGTTCAAAATTCCATCAAACTGCATCATGGATGAGAGTGACCACGTGAGATTGGGTTGAATGATGAGGAGCATGTCGTGCTGAGTCGTCCCCTGTGTAAGATGTGTATGCCAGGTTCCCACCAGGCTCGCCGGATCAAACGACGTCCCTTTCTTTGGTCCGACCTGTGCCCCTGACGGGGCAGGAAGCGTTTGTGTGAGTGTGACGGGGGCCGGGGCAGCAACGGTCTCAGTGTGGGTTCCACGGCCAGGCATGGAGGGTGGGGCGGAGGGAGGAAGCGTGGCCGTCAAGGATGCTCCATATCGGGTTGCGGCGGTTCTGCTTAATTGGGTGACTGATTCATCGAGTTGTTTATGTTGGGTCGAAGAGACGATCACGGTCACAAACGCGTCTAGATGCATGAAGGTCAGCCGGGACAGGGTCGGAGAGGCGTCAATTCGCACCGCTCCATCGCCCAGGCCTGGAATAAGATGGCTGTCACGGCGCAGACGCTCTTTATTGAACCATGCCCGGCGGTCCGTACCAGGGGTCTTGTCAAGCTGCACCGTGACGGCATTTCCCGCATTCCGGTGGGCTTTGAAGATACAGGTTGTTGGATCAGCCAGAGTCCCTTCCTGAACCGGTTCTCCAAGCACCCGCTCCACGTCCGCGACTGTCAAAAGAGAACAAGGGGAAGTTTTCGAGCTGAATAGGCTGGATGACTCACTGCACGAAAGAAGCAGCGGAGCCAGTCCAAGAAATGTGTACGGTAGTATGCGGGAGAACATCGCAACGTTGCCTTGATGACCCGTGGTGGAGGATTGTACCGTGAATGAACGGCGGAGTGCCAGTAGGGCTCGATCCACGGCAGGGTGTGCGCTGTGGTGGGTGGGAACCCCTTTGATCGAGAGAAAGATGGTAACGAGTTGTACCGATCAGCCGGCCACGAATTTCAACGCGACACCGTTGATGCAGTACCGGAGGCCGGTGGGCCTCGGCCCATCTTTAAACACGTGGCCCTGGTGGCCCTCACATCGCGCGCAATGGGCTTCCGTTCTGGACATGAAGAATTTGGAATCGGTGTGGGTCTCGATCACGCGTGGATCGATCGGCTGCCAGAAGCTGGGCCAACCGGTACGACTGTCAAACTTGTGTTCGGATGAGAAGAGCGGCAGGTTACAGCCGGCGCAATAATAGATCCCTGACTCATGGTTGTCATGCAGTGGGTTGACGAAGGCTCTCTCTGTATCTTCATGCCGCAAGACACGATAGGCGGCAGGCGACAGTTGTTTCTTCCATTCCTCATCGGTCTTTGTGATTTTCACAATAGGATCGATTTGAATAGCAGGTGGCATCGGGGTTCTCCTTCATTGGTGGTGCGTTGCTTTTCAGTCGGACGTCGCGCCGAAGTCTTACAGGGTGCTTCCCAGGGCACGGCTACCCGCAGTGGCGGGCTCATAAAATGGTACGATTCGGAAATCTGGAATGCAAGGGCTTGCGGCGATGTCTCCGTCTGATGCACGGCTCGTGAGCGTCGGCCCAGAGTCCGTATCAGTCATTCGTGTACGTTTCGCGAACCAGCTTCCACATTGTCCTAAACGACGGATGCGGCTCTGTCAGTTCCGGATGAGCGAGGTCGATCTGAATGTCATAGAGAGTGCTCCTCACATTCTTGATCTGAGTGACGGGGTACCAACACTCATACCGTTGTTCCCAGCGGTCGCGATACGCTAACCGCAGAGAGCATCGGCTCAACAGTTTCATGCGGATCGGCGCCTTGTGGTCCAGGACGATGGGAACTGCGTGGCGTTGAGAGCGAGGGCCGTTGGGATGAATGCTTTTGACCGCAAAGCTACCTTCCCATCCCGCCAATTGAACAATGCAATCATGGGCCACTCCAGGGCCCACGTTTTCCACCTCCGGTGTTATCGTGACCACCTCCGCGGCGTTCATGGCGGACATGTTGGTGATGCGGAGCGCCGGTTGATGCTGTTGAAACTCGTGCTTGATCTTGCCGACGAATCGATACAGTGCGACAACGCCCGCGCTACTGATGATGAGCACAACGAGGAAGGCGATCAGTAATAACCAGTCCACGGCGGAGCTATCCTAATGGAGTACGCATCTCTCGATCGGAAACGGAGAAACCCTACGTGGGGGAGAGGCGAGTGTCAACTGGACAGTCTGCGCGCATCACGGCCGTTACCTGGACGAGCTGCGTTTCGCTCGGATCAAGCCTGAAACGTGAAAACCGAGCTGCTGGGCTTTCCCGACCATGCGTTGGTCGGTCGCTTCGTCGAGCTGTGGGCTGCGGGATAGCATCCAGAGATAGCGGCGGTCCGGCGTGCCGACGAGAGCTGTCTGGTAATTGGGATCAAGATCAAGGATCCAATAGTTGCCGTCTCTGGAGGGGCCCACAAGCCGCGCAAAGAAATTGTCGAACGTGACGGCCAGTTTCGCATTCGTGTGTATATCCACTATCGTCGCGATGCCGTCGGCTTGATCGAGCCCGCCGGCATCGGTCACGCATTCGTTATGCACGCCGATCTTGCCATCAGGACGAATCGTGTAGATGGCCTTTGAATCGATGCAGTGGCGCTGAAACCACATGGGGAGCCGGGCAATCTCATACCAAGTCCCGGCGTAACGGGCGAGATCCACCGATGCCACAGTGTGAAGGGGCTGCCTCGATGCTATTCCTGCGCAACCTGCCAGGATAAGCATGCATGTGCTCACGAGTATCGCGAGACCTGTCTTCATGACTGATTCTTGTGAATGATTGCGGTGAGCTGCTGGATCATCTGTTCCTCCTCCGCGCGCTGGCATTGGACTAGGACGAGGGATCTCGAAACGCCCGGTACCAAAAGCCTTTGGCTTCCGCCAGCGTCCTGACCACTAATGATCATGACGACGTGTTTTTCGTGGAGATCTATTGTGCTTTTTCTTCCACACTTCCAGCGCCGCTTGAAGGATGAGTACTGTGTTATAGATCAGATCACGCTCGGTGTCCGTGAGCTGCTTGCCGGCCAGCAGATGCCGTTCGATCGGTGTGGAAGTCGAGACAAATCGAACCAGTAACCGTTGGAATGGTACCTGTTGCGGGTAGTTGATCATGATGCCCTCGTGGGTTGACGGTGCGGTGCCAAGATTCGCATCTCCCAGTCAGTGTGGCTGTCGATGTTCTGTCGGTGACAGATGCCATTCGGTAGCATGCGTGTGTCAATCTAAACGCATGGCTGTCAAGCCGCTGTAAACCTACGATGGATTTTTCTCTTCGACGGTGATGTCTCCAAACTTTGAAATTTGAATTCGTTTCCCTGGATTCTTGAGGACCTTTGAGATCACCTTGCTCTCTATAAAATGCGCCAACTCCTCAATGGATCCGTGGCCGGCTAAAAATTGTTCGTTAAAGACCAGGTGCCATGACTGCTTCTCGACGCCGTGGTGAAAGACAAACGTCGGCCTGATCTTCTGACTGAACGTGACGTTTGCAAATTGCTTTTCTAGGCAGTGCCGTATGGCCTGAATTTTAATCGGATCGATGCCACATGTCTCACTGTCCATGGATTCCTCCATCGCTTGAGCCGGATCGCCGTTCGCGAATAACAATTCGAAAAAGCAGAATTCCTCCATGAGGAAGACATGCAATCCATTTGGGGCTGCCTGATGGGACCATCCGGTCGGCGCCCAGTCTCCGTTCGCAACCCCTTCTCCAACGCATCATTGACCAGGAGTTCAAGGTCCGGTCGGTCATGGTGGGGTATTCCTGTCGAAACTTCCGTTGAAGAGCGGGCCGGGTGGCCGCGAGATACTGTTCGGATGGTTGGTGGTATTAACCAACCGATGAGCCGGGAACCTGGCCGTCCACGATCTGTCGGCCATAGACAAGGCACTGGGCCGTGGCTTCGTCCTCAGTCGCATACCGGCCAGTCTTCACGAAATGACGACTGTCTTCCTCGTCTTCAGTGGTCCATGAAATGAAGACATTCAATTCCCACTGGCCGGTATCCACGAGCTGCCGAAGCGCCGGCTGAATGGTGAACCCCTTATAAGTCACGGCCTGGGTCATTGCTGTTATCTACCTACCTCCCTTCGGCAGCCCGGCCCTTCTTCAAGCGGTGACACCGAGGGTCTTGTGAGCGAAGGTCCTACAGAGATATGGCGGAGGGGGCGAGATTTGAACTCGCGGATGGGTTACCCCATCTCCGGTTTTCAAGACCGGCACGTTCGGCCGCTCCGTCACCCCTCCAAACCGACCTGTTTAGTTCTTATGACTACTACGCGAGATCGCGCAGTATACGGCGTTCCGGTGGGCTTGGTAAACACCCATTCGCGTTCACAGGTCCATTGGCCGTCTATCGCTCAGCGTGACCCAGCCGCGAATGATGCGATACACGAACCACAATCCGACCAGACCGATCGGGAGCCACATGAAGAGGAGGCCGATCCCCAATGTCGCGATGATGAAGGCCCCACAGAGGGAGATCCAGAGCAGCCCAAACCAGAACGTTCGGATCTGCCAACGAAAGTGCGAGTCAAGCCAGGTGCCGCGAGCCTCGCTCCGCTTGATGTAGTTCAGAATGACCGCGATAATCGAAGGCCAGCCGGTGAGGAATGCGCCCACCACCGTGGCAGTGCCGATGATGCCGGTCAGCAGGCTGAACGCGTGGAGGGCGTATACGACCTTGGTCCAGGTGACCAGTGAATCCATGAGTTCGCTCCATTCTGGCTTGCTGTGGTGAGTGGTGCCTAGATCAGGATGCGGAAAAAGACCGCCAGCGGCGTTCTCGCGGTGCTCAGAGGTTCAACGTACCGAAGCGTACGCCTCACCTCTTCGCGTGCTGCGGCCTTGCTGGACAGCCTTTTGGGGCTGTCGGCGTCGCCTCACACCGCGATCTTCGTGACGGGTTCAGCGGTGAGAGTGAGTTTTTCCTCAGCCTGCTAGGCTCAGCATATTCACCATCTTCGTCCAACGCAAGACCACCGGTGACCGAGGAGATATGATGCCGCTCGTAATAAATACAGCTAGGCTTGTTGGAGGCGGGGAGTAAAGGTCACTGTTGAAGCGGTGCTGCAAAGCGGAAATGGTACCTGAGCTTATGCCGGAGGGAGAGTGTGCCGATTCCGAGGGAGGCAGGCGACCATGTCGCCCAGTTCCAGAAAGTCTCCAAACCTCTCCTTGTGGCTCTTACCCGATCCATGCCCGGTTACGTTCAAGCCTTCTGTTTCCCGCGTTTGGCCGCGTGTCTTGGATTTTCATATACGAGCGCTGCCCGTTCATGCTCTGACCAGAGTCGCACGCCATAGACTTCCTGTAATTCCGCCTTGGCTTTCACGTCGCCCTTTCTCGCCTTTCGAAAGAGAGTCTGGCGATGCAGGTCTTCTTCTTCTTGACTCAGGGACCATTGTGCGGCCATCTCGACTCCTTTGGTGTCATCTTAAACGGAGGCGGGTTTGTACACGAGTTTGATTCACAATTCAAGGGGTGAAGAATCGGAGCTGGGGGTGCTGGAAATTGTCGAGACTGTTAGCTCGAGGCTCCTGAGTAGTAACCGAATGATGCTCGATCAACGTACATGCTTGGAGATTTGAGTCAGATTCTTGAATCACACCGATTTCCCGATGCCCATTCTGTGTCGCATGCACAATACAAGATTAGACCCCAGCTTTCTGCTTCGTGAGGAATATCCAGCGAATCGAAGGGCGCGACGGATGGCGCTGCATCACTCGAATCAGGTCGGATAGGTGGGGTTTCGAGTTGGTACCCGGAGCTTTTCTCGATGCCGTCGACGAGGCATCGACGAGAGGCGCTCTCGAAGAGGGCTTGGTTAGCCGTCTGATTAAGATTCTTCGAAGCCGGCCTCCCAGTTGGAGGAAATTCATTCAAGATTGTGCTCGGTGGCGCCTCTCGGCAAACGAGTGTGGTGCGGGCCGATCAAGATCTGATCGTGGATCGGAAGACTCGTCAAAGCCGAGAGCCTACACCAAGTCATCCAGGATGATGCACTCGATTTCGTTCACTCGGCGCAATCCACGATCGTTCCCATAAAAGCGCACGGCTTTCTGGCTGATCGCGGCCGCGAGCTGTATCGCATCGGGCGTGCTGAGACGGTAGCGGGCACGTAATTGAGCGGCTTGATCAGCCAGATTCATGGTCAACGGGACCCACTCGAGTTTCGGATAGGTGCTGGTGAGTGCAAAAATCTTGTGGGCCAAGTCATCCTTTTCATCACGATACGGCTGGACCAAGAGCTCCAGAAGGGTGACCGTCGACGTGACTGCGGAATTTTGTCCGCGCTCAATGAGTTCGAACAGGGATGCACACCAGGCTCCATAGCGTGGATGATCTTCCAGAAAATAGATGAAGACGTTGGTGTCAAGCCCAATGCTTTGGCGGGGCGTGGGAAGACCGTGTGACAAGGGTGTTCCTACCACGACCGTCGCTCTCGCTTGAGATAATCGGTGGGATAGATCCCCTTGGCCAGCCCCTGCAAGGCCTTAGCATACCGCTTCGGCTTTGGCATGATCAGCGTCAGGTCGTCCTTCACGACCACCAGCAATTCATCCCCACCCTTGACGCCCATCGCTTGCCGGGCTTCCTTCGGGATGACAATTTGATTCTTACTGCTGAGTTTTTGTACAGCCATGATGCACCTCCCTAACACACGCTTTACCTTACCACAGAAACGTAAAGCATGACAATCACGGCGTTCCGTACGATACGCGAACTGGTAGTCTTGACGAAAGAATTCGTTGCTGTCCCCTTTTCTGTCTCGTGGTAGGCAGTCTGGTGTGGCGCATGATGTGTGAAGGGGCGATCCTGCTCTTTAGCCTTCATGAGCTGCTGGTGAGCATTGATACGCGGGCAGGAGTCCTGGTGCGGCAGGGCAAACCCACTGAACCGTGAGAGTACTCCATCCCCCTAGCGAGGGGAGCTTGTTTTATGGCGATTGCACCTGATAATCCCTGTCTCACGCATCTACCTAATTCCTGGCTTGCCGGGGACTGGCGCCCAGCACGTCGTCTGCGAACAGCTCGCCACACTCGGCTTAAAGACAACGTTGCTGCCAGTCTGCGTGCACGGACTACACCAACTGGATTTCTAAGTTATCGCCGGGGCGGATGGAAAGTCCCGCACAACAACTCCGGGGGGGGCGGAAAATCGCGCTACGATAGCCAGCATCCTTGAATAGTGGCGTCAAAGAACACAACTCTAATGGAACGGCCATTCGCATATTCCTGTATCTTACTCTTAATTTTTAGGCACCGTTCGTTGAGTTTTGGCTCGGAAGTGACGACAGACACAGCGATCTCTGCCACGTTGCTGCGGCAGATCGCTTTGAGTATATGTTTATCGCGGTCTCCCATAGACCATCCAAAAATTGCTATGCGCCTTCCGAGGTTAGGGAGCACCGAGTCGTGTATCGTCTTGAGATAGGGACTCCTGTTGATAGCGGAAACTTTTTGCTTGCTCGTGCCTTCGCTAACAAAGAGGGGAGAATACTTTCCAGACTTCCAGCTCATAGTTACGGTTTCGAGAAGGCTCAAAAAGGTCGTGGCGGTCAGTTTCGTCTCTCCACCGTTTATGTCAGTTGTCAATGCCAGGTTTCCATGTGGGTAGAACACCAAAGTTGAACCGTCTGACCCGCGATACGGTTTGAGATATTTCTGCCAGTCTGAAACAAATTCGCCGTCATTAAAGCAATCCTTTATACGATTCTTCTGCTGCTCGTTTTCCAGAAGCATGGCCCAATAAACAAGAAGGTCGTAGTTTAAGCTAAGCACGATCTTGAACTGCTTCATAAACTCGGCGACCCGAATTAATTGGTTGCTCACATCGGAATGAACAGGGTGGATTTTTGTAACCGTCTTTACCAGGGCTGTGCGAAGACTCTTATATGCTTTCCTGGTTTTCTCTTCGTTGATCTGTAGAGCCTCGTTAATCTTAGACGTATGCCACAGCATGCGCAGCACACGTTCAAAATCCTCGGTGTCTAAGTGATCGAAGACATCTTCTACTTCTTGCGAAATGAACTCTTCTCTTGCCTCTTCCAATAATGATTCATACTTGAACCCGCCATGGAGGGCTATGCTGGCTCCGTTCCCAAGAATCAAAGCTTCGCTAAATTTGTCTGCGATCTGCGACCATTCCAAAATTCTCAGCATGTATTATCTCTTCTAGTGATTTGTGTTTGGAGATGATTCGCCCTATCTGGCTTGATCTAGTCTAGCAGGCCTATTGCACATGCCAAGTCGCCTCGCCAGCAAAACCGTTGGTGAGACGCCTCAGGTTGCGCTCTACGTAGCAAGTTGAACGGCTTGGTAGCGGACTGTTCGACGCAGGGATACGAGGTGAAGAAGGACAGACACCGGTACCAGGTATGTGGGAATCAGCACCAACGGAAACGCCAGTAGAAGCTGCGAATCTGCAATTCCCTGAATTCTCTATTGCCTATTGCGGCCTTTCTTTTGTACCTTCGCGAGTCAGCAGAGGGAGGTTTGCTAGTGGCACTCAATGATCGTGCACCTGCTCATGATGAACGGTGGGGAGATCACATCCCATGGTCGCTTCGTTACAACATTGTCTCCCAAAAAGGTGACTTCCAAAAATTCATGACTAACCTCGCCAGCCGCCTCTGTGTGCTGTTCCAGCATAACGAGGCTACTCTGGCGAGCACGAGCCACTTTCTTGCACGTCTCCGCACAGAATCCCTTGGACGATTCCGTCTTAAGAGTGGTGATACTGACGCGAACAGCGTGTACCACTACTTTGCTTCCGAAACGATTGGGAAGGAAGCCAACGAAGAGACTGCGAATGATCCCGAAAGCAAAGAAAGTAGACGCTTACTCAATGCAGCTGACCGAAAGGCCTTCAGTATGGCCTCGGCCCTGGAAGAATCCAAAAGGTACGCCGCACACTGGCGGGAACTCACTGCCGAACGCCTTGAGGTGTTGCAGTCGATTCTTTTCCTTCTACAGCAGGACAAGAAACACGACGCATTGAAGCAGTTGGCGCGGGACATCCGAAGAATGGCAGCCGACGCGGGTGTATTTCTAGATGTGAAAGGAGCCCCACCGACCCTCGTTCCCGTAGAAGAGCCCTTGTTACAGAAAGAGATACTCGAGCGACTTTTGCCCCGCTTGGAAGCGAAATTTCCGGCCCGCGCAGCTGACCTAATCCAGGCATACCATGACGTTCTCAAGGGAGTTGATACCAATACCGTGTTTGGGAATGCCTTCAAAGCATTGGAGGAACTAGCCCGCGAGATCAGCGGCGCTCCGAAACTTGAGCTGAGTGACCATACGGCTCTTGAAAAGTCGTTTCCCAAGCTGCACGGCACGATTCGAGGAACTATCGTCAAACTTTCTGCGCACCGAGGCGACGAAGGGGCACACGGTCGGAAAGGTCCCGACGAATACGAGATTCGGTATCTATTACTCTGTGTTTGCAATGTGGCCCTCGTTTTACTCGAATACAAAGAACACTGTGGCTGAACCGTGGCAGAACTATCCTGTCCGATCCGGATTCATCGGTCTTTGCCTCAAATAGAGTTACGAATTAACTGGTAGGGAATTCGGAGGGGGCAATAAAGCGGAAAACCACGGTAAACAGCGGTATTACCACGGGCGACGTTAACGCCAAATGGTTATGCGCGGTTTGCATTTCCGCAGATCAAGATTTTCGAGCCCTTTGTTTCCGGCGTTTGGGAGTGTCATAGACCAACTTGGCCCGTTCCTGCTCGGACCAGAGTCGCACGCCATAGACTTCTTGTAACTCCTGCTTGGCTTTCTCGTCGCCCTTTCTCGCCTTTCGAAACTCACATCTGCCAACAGCCTCTCATCTTCGGCTCGTTCCCGGGGAATTTCCTTTTGTAGGTTAGGTCAGAACCTTATGGTAGCTTCAACGCTGTCCTGGTAAAGGATGTAGGCCTGTCTACCGAAAGGAGCATCGTTATGAATTTAGCGCGACGTGACATCCTCACTCGCGGGAGCAAAATCGTGGTGAGTCTGGCGGCTGCCGTCTTAGTCGGTGGGCTCCCAAGAAAAGCATGGGGGGCGGATCAACCGACACCGACTCTCTTAAAGTCTTTGACCCCCGCGCGAACCGCCTTATTGGTAATCGATATGCAACGCGATTTCCTGTCACCAGAGGGGTACGCGGCGCAGGCCGGATTGGACATTTCACCGCTGGTCGCAGCCATCGGGCCTATTCAAAAATTACTCGCGGTCGCACGCCCAGCTGGCTTGCACATCGTGCATACCCGGGAAGGCCATGTGCCGGACCTGTCCGATTGTCCACCCTATAAAATGGAGCGCAGTCGAAAAGCTGGAGCGGAAATCGGGTCGAAAGGTCCGCTCGGTCGTCTGTTGGTGCGGGGGGAAGTGGGGCACGATTTCGTCGAGGCGTTACGCCCCAAGGTTGGAGAAGTTGTGATTGATAAGCCCGGATATAGCGCGTTCCCTCATACCCCGCTGCAACAAGTCTTGATCACGCGCGGCATTGAGACGCTTATCATTGCGGGTGTGACGACGGAAGTGTGCGTCAGTTCAACCCTACGTTCTGCGATCGATCTTGGGTATCGATGTATCACCGTGAGTGATGCCTGTGCTTCTGGCGATCCGTCCTTACACAAGGCAGCCTTGGCAATGATTGGGGTCGAAGGGGGCATCTTTGGTGAAGTCGCAACCACCGCTGAGGTCGTCGAACGACTCGCCGCAAAGTAGCTTGTCAAGCGAGAAACAGACGAGGGGAAATTCGGGGGGACAGGGGAGCGGTAACTGGCGGTAATAGACGGTAAACGACGGTAGAGGAGGGTACTCAGATAAGCAAGGAGATCGCCAGTGTTAGAGCGGGGTTTCGAGTTTTTTCAGGGAGTTACGTCGAACGGGTAGGAAGATTTTCAAGACCGGCACGTTCGCTAGCTAAGTGGCCTTCGATGGGAGCGAGAGGGGATAGCCTCAGTCTTTTTTAATTCTTTCCACTCCTCCCATATATGGCCGTAGTACGGAAGGGATCTCAACCGAGCCGTCAGGCTGCTGGAAATTTTCCAAGATGGCCACCACGGTTCGCCCAACGGCCAGTCCGGACCCATTGAGCGTGTGAACAAAGTCGGCCTTGGCCTCTTTCTTTCCCCCGGCCGGCCGATACTTGATGCTTGCCCGCCTGGCCTGAAACGATTCAAAATTACTGCAGGACGAGATCTCCCGGTATTGTTGCTGAGACGGCAGCCATACCTCAATGTCGTAGGTCTTCGCAGCGGAAAACCCCATATCTCCGGTGCAGAGTGCGATGACACGATAGGGGAGGTTCAACCCCTGCAAGATCGACTCAGCATGACCGGTCAGCCGTTCCAGCTCGTCGTATGAACGATCCGGTGTCGTAAATGTGACGAGTTCCACTTTGTTGAATTGGTGAAGCCGAATCAAGCCTCGCGTGTCCTTGCCATAGGACCCTGCCTCTCGCCTGAAGCACGGCGTGTAGGCCGTATAGCGGAGCGGGAGGCGGTCTCCACCCAGGATCTCCTCACGATGGAGGTTCGTCACCGGTACTTCCGCCGTTGGAATCAGGAAGTAGTCTTCGTCCTTCATGCGGAAGAGATCGTCCTCGAACTTCGGAAGCTGACCGGTTCCAGTCATCGAAGCACGATTCACCATGAGGGGAGGCAGCACCTCTCGATAGCCATGCTGAGTGGTATGCAGATCGAGCATGTAGTTGATCAGCGCTCGTTCCAGCCTGGCACCGGCTCCGGTCATGACGGAAAACCTGGCTCCGGCAATCCTCGCGGCTCGATCAAAGTCTAAGATCCCGAGATGCTCTCCGACTTCCCAATGGGGTTTAGGGGGACTCGCGAACGACGGGATGGTTCCCCATCGACGGACTTCGACATTCTCGGATGCATCAGTCCCCACCGGGACCGAGGCATGGGGAAGATTTGGAATGCGAAGCGCGACGTCGGTCAGTGACTCCTCGACCTTTCGGAGGGCTCCCTCGGCGTCCTTAATACGATCCCCCAACTGCTTCATCGCGGCCATGGCTGCTTCAGCTGGTTCTTTGGCTCGGCGCAGCCGGGCCACCTCTTCAGAGCCCTTATTCAGCTCGAACCGGAACTGCTCGACCTGCGTTGTCGCGGCTCGCCGTTCCTCGCTCAATTTTTGGAGATCAGCCCACGGGACGTCGTTGCCACGCCGTCCGAGAGCGGTGCGGATGTCGTCGAGGTTTTCGCGGAGGTGCTTCAGATCGTACACAAGTCGCTCTTAGCAGGCTGCTGAAAACATTTCACGACTCACGAACGTTCGGCCCCTCGTAGGTGATGGACGGAATCAGAATCGCGCGCAGGATGTTCAAATAGGCCTTCCAGCAAGGCCGCAACGAGCGAAGAGGCGAGGCGTACGCTTCGGTACGTTGAGCCTCTGAGCGATGCGAGAACGAAGCTGGAGGCCTATTTCAATATCCTGCTAGAAAGCGGTTGGAATCTAGCACCTGATATCTGGAGAGTCAATGAAGCAGCCAATCCAGAGGCCGTGAACCGACCACTCCGGTATGGCAATTGACATCGATCGGGTGTGAAGGACAGGATGTGTGGGATGCGTCAAATCGCCAATCCTCCGAATCCATTCGAATCCAGGCATCGGGAACTTCTGGAACCGTCTGCGTCGCCGAAGTTGACGGTGTATACAGACGAGACGCGAGAGATCCTGAGCCGTAACGACAGCCCGGATTTGCCGTTTCGATGGAGTGTGAATCCCTATCGAGGCTGCTTTCATGCCTGTGCCTATTGTTATGCGCGTCCTTCACATGAATATTGGGGATTCGGTGCGGGAACCGATTTTGAGAGCAAAATCGTGGTGAAGGAAGATGCTCCACGATTACTTCGGCAGCAATTTGAGAAGGCTTCATGGCCTGGAGAGCTGATCGTCTTTTCAGGAAACACGGACTGCTACCAGCCGATCGAGGCAGAGTACGGGTTGACCCGAGCCTGCCTGCAAGTCTGTGCGGACTATCGCAACCCCGTGGGAATTATTACGAAAGGCGCGTTGGTGTTGCGCGATCTTGATGTGCTCGTGCAGTTACAGCATGAGGCCTGGGTCCTGGTCTACTTCAGTATTCCTTTTGTGTCGGACGAGATGGCCAGGAAAGTAGAGCCCCAGGCTCCGTCGATTACGAAACGGTTCTCTGCCATGAAGGCGCTTTCCGACGCCGGCATCCCGACCGGTATTTCAATCGCGCCGGTCATTTCAGGCCTGAATGAAGATGATATTCCCGAATTGCTGGATCGAGCCTATGGTGCCGGAGCCCGCACTGCGACGTATAGCCTGTTGAGACTGTCCGGCAGCCTGGAGCCGGTGTTTCTTGATCGGATGGGAGAGGCCTTTCCAGAACGGATCGGAAAGATCACCAATCGACTCCGTGAGGTCAGGGGTGGGGCGTTGACGGAGAGTCGATTTTTCACGCGGCAGGCAGGGCAAGGACCCTATTGGGAGTTGATCGAGCAGTTATTTGCTCTGGCGAAACGGCGTGCGGGATTTCTTGAAGATGTCCTGAGCGCCATCCCCCAGACGTTTCGTCGTCCGGGCGTGGAACAGGGATCACTCTTTTGAAGAGAGAGGAGACATGAAACATAATCCGGGGTTCTTGCAACTTGTCGAACAGGCAAAACGACGTGTCAGAGAGTGCAGCGTAGCTGAGGTGAAAGCTCGTCTCGACCGGGGCGAGCAGTTCCATTTCATCGATATTCGGGAAGATCATGAATTCGCCAAGGACCATGCGCGAGGCGCTCGCCATCTTGGGAAGGGAATCATTGAGCGGGATATCGAGTCGGTGGTTCCTGATAAGCAGGACTCAGTGGTGCTCTATTGCGGCGGAGGCTATCGATCGGCACTGGCGGCCGATGCGTTGCAACAGATGGGGTATGGGAATGTAATTTCCATGGATGGGGGAATCCGTGCGTGGCGGGAGGCCGGGTACCCGCTGGAATAGCGCGACGGCCGCCCCACATTATTTGTTGGTCCGATCGAACTCCTTAATCACCTGCTCCGTAAGATCAATCGTATCCTTGTTGTAGATCACGATCTTGACGGTCTGTTCGCTCCCTCTGTCGACGACGATCGACACGCCCCCTTTTTCAGCGACCGCTTGTGTCGCCGCGGAGATTTTCTTCATGTATTCGTCGACCAACTCCTTCTGCTTTTTCTGGAGTTCCATGTTGAATTCTTGCGCACGCTTCTGGAAGTCCTGCACCCTCGTCCGGAACTGCCCCTCTTTTTCCTTCTTTTCCGTGTCGGTCCACTTGGGAGCCTGCTCTTTCAATTGCTTTTCATAATTGCGAAGGTCTTCCTCATCTTTGGCGAGAAGCTTCTGTCTGGTCCCGACATATTCCTTCAGCCCTTCGAGCGCGCGCTTCCCCGCCTTGGACTTTTCCAATACGGACTGCGGGTCCACTACCCCCATTTTGAATTCCGCGGCTTGCGTGTGAGACGCCACGAGTAACAGCACGGGGGAAAGGCACATCGCGAGAAACAGGGATCGCAGAGCAGAAATACGCATCTTGATTCTTATGCCTCCTGGCCTAGTTGGGAAACCACGCGAGAATAACCGCGCATCGCGGGCCTGTCAAGCGATGGCATCGTTACCATGAATCAAAACTGATTGGCTCTTCCGCGATCCAGATCTCGACGCCGTAGCGCCACTTGAGGCGTCGAGCAACCGCTCGCAAGGCGTATTCATCCGCGTGGACCGGGTCGAACGGATTCTTGATCTTCTGAATCTTTTCTTTTCTGAATGGTGGTGGATAGCCGAGGTCCTTCATGGCAAGAGCCACGATATTCAACTGAAAAATGCGTGGCGTTTGGTTCAGTTGCGCCAGGATGATGTCGGTCGATCCGTCTGAAGTCGTGTGGGTTTTGTAGAGTTCAAGCACTCGGCTTTTGAGCTGGGAGCGTTGTGTTTCTGTAAACTCAGGGATGGCCAACTCTATCAAGAGCGCATTGGTGGCGCCGTTGAACGATGGCATGCTGAGAAGTCTGCTTAGTAATCCCATCGGAATCCTCGCTGCGAATTCGTGAAACCCTGTGCGGCAGTCTTTCTTTCCGGCAACGCGGCTAGGTTTTGGGAGAGTGTACTGAAATGGGCGGTGTTTTTCTAGACGGCAAAAAGAGGGGGATGGTGAGGAAGGGTGAGTTGAGATGTGATCAGAATCCAGCTATTTGAAGAGATCTTTGATCATCTAGGCCGCGGCCTCTCTCCTTCTGAATGGTCTTGCCAATTGCTTGGGAAATGACCTTGACGAAATTGAGGGGGACGGTTGAGAATGCGCCGCTGTTGTTCCGCTATCTTCTGGATCTTATGAGGTTAGGACGCACGATACCGCACAACATCTTCCACCGTTCGACCGTAGAAGCGAGCAGTCTGTTCTTATCAACCAAGGAGTTCATCGTGACGCGGATTTACACGAGAAGGATCCTGAGCACGTTCGTATATGTGCTCGCCCTGTTCATGGGGCTCCCGACATTTGCCCACGAAGATCGGGCACCGACAGGCGCTTGGAAAGGAGTGGTCCGTTCCACCACGGAACAGCGGCCGCCATTGACGACCCTCTTGACCTTCACCGCCGATGGCAATCTCGTCGAATCACGCCGTCTCTATCTGCCGGAGTCTCCGTTAGGTCCACTGGTTGCCACGCCTGGTCACGGCGAGTGGCGCCGTTCAAAGAACGGCGGGTTCGACGCGACGATCATAGTGCTCTACCAAGGGGCCTCCGAGCATCCAACATCGCCTGGAATCGTCATTGGAAGGGAAAAGGTGCGCTACAAGTTGCAGCTGGTCAATGGTGGCCAACAACTTCAAGGGACCATCTTGGTCGAAGTACAAGACGCCGAGGGCAACGTGGTCTCTTCCGATCCAGGCACCATCGAGGCCACGCGCATCCGGCCCGAGCCCTTGCCGTAATGGTGACGGCCTGATCCGTTTCCTTCAACTGCGGGAGGGGATTGCTATCGCCGGAGACGATCCCAGCAGCCACGTGGATCGACGATGGCGAGAGGCGCCTGACCTGCTATCGCTAAGAGGTCTTGGTCTCCTGTGACCAGCAGATCGGCTTGGCCATCGATCGCTGAAGCTAGTATCCACTGGTCATCGGGATCACGAATGGGAAGCGGTGAGGGTTTCGTGGGTTTTGGAACGATGTGTTCGTCGCGGAGTTCCGCCACGACAGTGGCGAGCAGTTCTGGTGAAGCACGGAATCGATCTCGCAACACGTCTCGAAGCTCTACGAGGTTCACTTCTCCGGTCAACAACTCATGCTCGGCCAGAATGTAGCGTAAAAGATCGGCGCAAATGCCGCGTGCGGTGTAAGCACTGACCAGCACGTTGGTGTCGAGAAAGATCTTCACGACACGATGCGAAACACGTCCTCGTCGGTGAGAATGCCCTGTGCCTCGGCGAGAGGCAGTAACGCGCGGCGGGATTGCTCAAATCGTAACAGTGCAACCTGTCGTCTCACTGCGTCGCGAACGATGTCACTGCGGCTGCGCCCTAGCCGACGGCTCAGGCGATCCAACTCTCGCTGAATCTTGGCGTCCAGGCGGATGGTCATGGTAGAGGCCTTCATGTGCTACGATGTAACACGCTTGACCTGTCCCTGCAAGTATCTGTCGCGTATCCGCCGCCGTGTGGGCTAGGCACTTCGGGACAGTGTTCGGCAACAGACCGCCATCTCTCATTGGCTTGACCTTCCTTTCAGGCGGCACCTATAATCTCGCTACTTGCAGCTGTAACGTGCTGATTCAACGGATAAAATGGCTGAATTCACTCACTTCAATGAATCGGGTCGAGCTCGAATGGTCGACATCAGTGCCAAGGATTTGACTGAGCGTCTCGCCACGGCCCAGGCCACAGTCTTCTTGCTCCCTGAAACCCTTGAAAAGATTCAACGGGGCAAGATCGCGAAGGGGGATGTTTTGGCCGTCGCCCAGGTTGCCGGCGTGATGGGTGCCAAGAAGACGCCAGATCTCATTCCCATGTGCCATCCGATTCTCCTGACGAGTGTCGATATCTCGTTCAAGGAGGAGCCTCAGCCGAATCCAGAAGGCCGCTGCTCCATTACTATTACAGCGACTGCCAAGACAACGGGGCCGACGGGGGTTGAAATGGAAGCCATGACGGCGGCTTCTGTCGCGGCGTTGACCATTTACGATATGTGCAAAGCGGTGGATCGCGGGATGAGTTTCAGTGAGGTCTGCCTGCTTTCCAAATCGGGTGGGAAGTCAGGGACGTATACCAGGAATGGTCAACGGTAGGGGCTAGGGATGATGATTACGGTGCGATTGTTCGGTATGACGAAGTTGCTGGCGGGAAATCAGGGGTCTCTGTCGTTGAATGTGGCGAATGGCCTGCAGGTCAAGGATCTGGTCAGTGCGATCGAGGCCAGCCATCCCGAGATCGGGGAACTGATTCAGAAGAAGAAGGTGTTGGTGTCTGTGAATCAGGACATTGCGCGCGAAGAGACGATCATCAATGACGGCGACGAGGTTGCTCTTTTGCCCCCGTTCGCCGGAGGGTCAGGGCAAGAACCGATAGACGAGGGGCAGTTCGCCCGTATCCAGCGGGGGAATTTCTCCATCGATCAGGAACTCGATCGGGTGCGCAGTCGATCGAAACGGATCGGTGGAATCGCAACATTTTTGGGCATTGCGCGTGACCGATCACGCGGGCGGGATGTGGATGGGATCACGTTCGAGCATTACGAAGGGATGGCACAGAAGAAGCTGCGGGAGATTCGGGAGCGGGCGTTGAAAGACTTCGATATTCTAGAGCTGCTTGTTATCCATCGGTATGGCGAAATCACGATCGGTGAAAATATTGTGTTGATCATCGCCGGCGCGGAGCACCGTGCCGACGCATTCCGAGCATGCAAATGGGCGATCGATGAGCTCAAGCAGATCACGCCGATCTGGAAGCTGGAACATACGCCTGAAGGGGAAGTCTGGGTGGAAGAGCATCCCTAAATTCGTGAAGCGTGAAAGGTCAGAGAACCTGAGTATTGAAACATTGAACGTAATGTCGGTTGCGCGCGATGGATGAATTCACGGAGAATATAACGCCTGTGGCAGCACAGGACATGTTCGGGCGGCCGTTAAAGAGTTTGCGGCTGTCCGTGACCGATCGCTGCAATCTTCGTTGCCGGTACTGCATGCCTGAGCCGGAGTATGTCTGGCTGCCGCGAGAAGATCTCCTGAGCTTCGAGGAAATGTCGACGCTCGTCGGCTATTTTGCCGATCTCGGAGTCGACAAGGTCAGACTGACAGGGGGGGAGCCCTTGTTGCGTCGAGATCTGGCGCGGCTGGTTCGGCTGCTTCGACAGGACCGGCGCATTACCGAAGTGGCCTTGACGACGAATGGTGTGCTACTGGCCGAGTCTGTCCAGGACCTCTATTATGCTGGCCTCGACCGCATCACGGTTAGTCTCGATACCCTGAGGCCTGAACGGTTTCGTCAACTGACGGGGCGAGATGAATTTTCGCGCGTTCTCGAGGGCATTGAATCGGTTGGGAAGGCGGGCTTTACCAATCTGAAGCTCGACACGGTCGCGATTCGCGGGTTCAATGATGATGAACTGAACGAGTTGATCGAATGGGGCAAGCGTTATCAGGCCGAGGTGCGTTTCATCGAATACATGGATGTTGGGGGGGCCAACGAGTGGAGGATGGACAAGGTCCTGTCTCAGGACATGATCCTCGATACCCTCGCGCGACGATACGGTCGAATCACGGCGCTTCCAGAACGGGGGACCGCTCCCGCCCAACGATTTTGCTTGCCGGACGGCACGATCTTTGGGATTATCCCCTCGACGACCACACCGTTTTGCGCGCAGTGTGACCGCAGTCGTGTCACCGCTGATGGGATGTGGTACCTGTGCTTGTACGCGGGATCTGGGGTTGACCTCCGCAAGCCTCTTCGCATGAATACGCACCCGGCCTCCATGCGGGACATCATCCGGTCGGGATGGGCGGCTCGTCGCGATCGTGGCGCTGAGGAGCGGAAGGCGTTGGAACGAGCGGGGCTTCGAGACGGAGGATTGATCGAGATCGATCGTCTCCGGGAAGATCCTCATTTGGAAATGCATGCCCGTGGTGGATGAGAGAGGCCGCTGCTCGTATCTCGTCCGTGTTGGCCCTTTTGGTGATCGTGTTGGTATGGACTATGATGGTGGGAGCACCTACCTGAATGTTGGATTCCGAGACGCATGATGCCTGATGCGGATCTCTTGACGCTGCTTGGGATTGGTTTCCTGCTGGGACTGCGGCACGCCCTGGATACGGATCATCTTGCAGCGGTCTCGACCGTTCTGGCTGAGCGGCCCTCGTTTCTGGCGTCCCTCGCCGTCGGATTATGGTGGGGGACTGGCCACACGCTGACGCTGCTGCTGGTGGGATCGATTGTGCTTGCCTGGGGATTCCATATTCCTGCTGAATTTGAAGTCATAGCCGAATCGGGAGTCGGGCTGCTTCTAATTGTACTTGGAGGGAGTCTCGCCCTGAAACTGTACCGTGAACGCTGGCACGTCCATAGTCATGACCACGACGGTCAGCCGCATGTCCACCTGCACAGCCACCAGCAACAACGCGATCATTGCCATCGGCATTGGATGACGGACGCCATTCGTCCGTTGTGTATTGGCATGGTGCATGGGCTTGCCGGATCAGCCGCGCTGATGCTGATGATTTTGGCGGCGACAACCACCATGGTCAGCGGACTTGTGGCGATTCTCGTCTTCGGCGTCGGATCGATCATCGGCATGATGGCGATCGGGCTGACCTTGAGTGTGCCGGTCATCTATTCGCGTTCGATGAGTCAGCGACTCTTTGTGGGGGTTCAGGGATTTGCCAGCCTTGCCAGTATTCTGGTTGGGGTATGGATGCTGGTGGAGTTGAGCCCCTCAGTTCTCGGGCGCTGATGCGGCCTCCTGTATCAGTGCGATACGCAGGAAGGTGCATCGGGGGTAGCCCTATGCTATTCTCCGCGAATTGATGGAGAGCCTTGGGTCGAGCGGGTAGGACCGCATTGAGGCAATAACCATGACGTGGTTCAAGAAAGAGAAACCCGCAGAATCCGCCCCGCCGCCACGGTCGAAAGGCAGTGAGGGGATGTGGCTCAAGTGCAATCACTGCCGGGAAATCGTCTACCGCAAGGAGGTCGACCGGAACAACAAGGTTTGCCCGAAGTGCGAGTATCATTTCCCGATCTCGGTCACCGAGCGGATTGGCTTGCTCCTTGATCTCGGTACGTTCAAGGAATGGGATGCGGGGTTAGAAGCGCAGGATCCGTTGAGGTTCCACGATACCAAGCCGTATCGAGATCGGGTCAAGGCCCACCAAGACAAGACGGGCCGGAAGGATGCGCTTGTCATTGGCGAAGGCCTGGTCGACGGGCGTCGTGTGGTGCTCTGTGTGTTTGACTTCAGCTTTATGGGCGGGAGTATGGGGTCCGTG
The DNA here is from genome assembly GCA_052387595.1 of Nitrospiraceae bacterium. GTDB lineage: Bacteria > Nitrospirota > Nitrospiria > Nitrospirales > Nitrospiraceae > Nitrospira_D. The sequence continues at coordinate 28,196 of JBQTJA010000004.1, forward strand.
GTCGGTGAAAAACTCTGTCGCGCGATCGATCGAGCCTTAGAACTCAAATTGCCTGTCATTTTGGTCACTGCTTCCGGGGGCGCCCGCATGCAGGAAGGCATCCTCTCGCTCATGCAGATGGCGAAGACCTCTTCGGCGGTTGCGAAACTTGGTGAAGCCAAACTGCCGTTTATTTCTATCCTCTCCGATCCTACATTCGGCGGCGTCACCGCCAGTGTGGCGATGTTGGGAGATGTCATCATTGCTGAGCCGAAAGCGTTGATCGGGTTTGCGGGACCTCGTGTCATCGAACAAACGATCAAGCAGCAGTTGCCGGATCAGTTCCAACGGGCCGAGTTTCTTCTCGAACACGGCATGATCGATATGATCGTCGAGCGCAAGCGTCTCAAGGAGACGGTTGGCACCCTCGTGAATCATTTTTAGCCTTCTGCGTCCTCCCGGCTTGTTGATGAGCTACTCCTCCATGATTGAGTACCTCTACGCGCTTCAGAAGCACGGCATCAAGCTGGGCCTGGAGACCATGCGGATTCTGTTGGACAGGGTCGGCAATCCTCATCGCTCACTTCGCGTCCTTCATATTGGAGGCACCAATGGCAAGGGGTCGACGGCGGCGATGGTTGCGGCTGTCCTTCAGCATGCAGGTCTGCGGGTCGGGCTCTATACCTCGCCTCACCTTATCGAATTTCGGGAGAGGATTCGTGTCAACGGTTGCATGATTACGGAGCATCACGCCGAGAAATCGATCGCGCGTTTGCGGGCCGTGCTCGAGGATAATCTGGAGCCGACGTTTTTTGAGATGACGACGGCTCTGGCATTCCTCCATTTCGCAGAGTCGGAAGTTGATGCCGCCGTATTGGAAGTGGGGTTAGGCGGGCGCTTCGATGCAACCAACGTTGTGGAACAACCACTGGCCAGTGTGATCACGACCATTGGTCTGGACCATCAAGAATATTTGGGGCACACGGAGGAGGCGATCGCATTTGAAAAGGGGGGAATCATTAAGCCCTTTGTCCCGGTTGTGATCGGACGGATGGGAGAGAAGGCTGAACAGGTCCTACGCCGGATCGCGCAGGATCGTGCAGCTCCCCTGTGGCAGCTTGGCCGCGACTTTGCTATTGACGGAACTCATGTCGAGCGACTGACGTATCGGGGCGTGACTCGTGTGTGGGAGGATCTCACTTGTGGTTTGGCAGGGCGTCACCAGTGGGATAATGCCGCTTGTGCGTTGGCACTGCTTGAATCAGCGGAGCGAGCGGGGGTGGCTGTGGATGCGGCAGCCGTTCACAATGGCCTGCGTACGGTCTCATGGGAAGGTCGGTTAGAGGCGATCGGTGAGTATCCCACGGTCATGCTTGACGGCGCCCATAACCCTGCCGCCGCGCATGTGCTCGCGGAGTATCTCAAGGACTTCGCCGTCAATCACCCTTCATCACGGATCATCCTCGTCTGGGGCATGATGCGTGATAAAGATCGTCGGGGATTTATTGATCCACTGTTGCCGTGTGTATCGGAAATTGTGCTGACGCAGGCGACCCTTGCACGGTCCGCTACAGTCGAAGAACTTCGTGCAACTCTGGGTGAATGGCAAGGGCCGGTGTTCGACGCCGTCCTTCCCCTGGACGCATTGGCAGTCGCCAGGAGCCGAGCTATGCCTCACGATCTCATCTGTATCACAGGATCGTTGATGCTCCTTGGGGATATTAAAGCGGCAGTGCGTGGCTGTGGGTTGTCACCGATTCGTGGCTAGCATGGCGGGTCCTCTCGCGTGGGTCCGGTGGCGGCTTGTTCTCATCGTCGCCATCCTCTCTCTCGTTCCCTTTCCTGGATCAGCGGCAGACAACCGAGTGGGTGCCGGAGCGACGTCCACTGGATCTGCTCCTCTCGATATCACGGCAGAGCGGATCGACTATCGACAAGATCAAGACGTCTACGAGGCAAACGGATCGGTGGTGATTCAACAGGGGGCGATTACGCTCACGGCGGATCACGCGACCATTCAAGTCTTGTCGGGTCTTCTCACTGCCGTCGGCCATGTTCACTTAACGGACCCGCAGGCCGATGTGACGGCGGAGCGGATGGAGATCAATGTCAATACGGAGGCTGGCGTGGCGACACATGCCCAGCTCTATGCTCCGACAACCAACTCATCGATATCCGGCCGCCTCCTGCAGAGATTTTCTGAATACCACTATCGAGTGAAAGATGGCAGTTTCACGAATTGCGATGCGCAAGACGGAGAAGTGCCGGCGTGGCGCTTTCGGTTTAAGGATCTGGATCTGACCATGGGAGACACATTGGGATCCAAGGGCGGATGGTTTTGTGTCTTGGATGTGCCCACGATTCCACTACCTACCTTCTCCTTTCCCATGACCAAACGGCAAACCGGCTTTCTGATTCCTAGCCCGAGTTATGACACTCGATTTGGATTCCACCTGAAGCAGAGCTTTTTTTGGGCGATTAATCCAAGTCAAGACTTGACGGTCACACCCTCCTATTACAGTGACCTCGGATATGGGTCTGATTTTGAGTATCGATATGTCTTGGACCGGCGATCGCGGGGCAAGTGGTACGTGAGCTATCTGCAACAGACACAGCTCCCCAATGTCTCCGGCCTCACCGACACCGGGGACGATGTCAAACAGGCACGCGCGGCGCTCATCGGGACCCATACGCAATATCTCACCGATACGTTGCTGCTTCGCGCCAACGCCAATTTGGTCACAGACCCGAACTATTTCCAACAACTGAGCAATTCAGGGATACTCCGTGCTTCGCCGAGCAGCGAGTCAAACCTCTTGGTGACCCAGCGCTTGCCCTACGGCAACCTGTATCTTCTTGGCCTCTATCTGCAACCGTTACAAGCCGGAGGAAAAGATACTTTTCAACGGCTTCCGGAGGCCGGCTATAGCCTGCCCCACGTCTCACTATTCAATTCGCCTATCTTGTTGGGCATGGAGGGGAACTATGTCAATTTCTATCGCGATCAAGGATTTACGCTGAATCGGATCAATGTCGTTCCTAGTATTTCGACAGATGTACTGCATCTCGGGCATGTGATCGGGATTCGACCCCAAGCGAAGTTCCGTGAGGTCTATTACACCAGAGGGGCGCAATCGGATGAAGGGCAGCATCGAGAGACGTTTTGGCTGGGGGTGGATGCCACATCAAAAGTGACGCGCCGATTCGCCCTTGCAGACGGGAACAGTCTGTTGCATACCCTCGAGCCCACGGTCACCTACGAATATGTGCCGTCAACTGATCAATCGAAGTTGACGCAAATCGACCAAATCGATGATCTTCCGAAGAAGAATTTGCTGACGTATATGCTGCGTAGTCGGGTGTTGGAATCAGGGAAGGCCAATGCCTTCAACTGGCTCGATCTCACGCTGGCGCAGAGTTATCATGTTGGCGATGTGCAAACGCTGGCGCGTGAGTTTACGCCAGGAGTTGCCCCTTTCCTCGGATCATTCACCCAACCGCTCCAGCCGGCCACGGTGCCCATCCAAGGCAAGAAGTTTTCTGATATCTGGATGCGGGCGGTGATCGGGAACAATCTGCCGACGCTGCTGTCGACGGCGTGGTTGGATACCCCAGTAGTCGGACGTGCGGCACAGGCGTGGGCTCTTCGGCCGCCGATTAACCGGTACCTGACGGTCGACGCGTTCCTTGATCCCTATCAACCAGGGGTGAGTCAATTCAACACGGATCTTCGATTTCAAGAGGGCACCAACTGGTATTTTGAAGTAGGACAACGGTACACAAGAGATGGGAATCGGGTCAGGCGAGGCGACGTCTGGAACCCGATCTCATTTAATGAGGTGTTTGCCCCGACGAAGGACATTCAGTTTGTGACCATGGGCGGGGCGTTCCGTACTCCGTGGGGATGGACGTTCGGAGCCAAGGCCTACTACGATGTCAAAAATGGACGAAGTCCGGAATTGGACGCGGTCGCGCTGTATCAGAATCCATGCAGATGTTGGTCGGTGGGGCTGTATTACCTGAAGTTCCCGGATCGTGAGCAATACAGCTTTATGTTGAGTCTTACTGGAATCGGCTGGACCGAAAGTGCCGGGACTGTCGTCATGCGGACGCTCTTGAGCCCGCTTCTGTGGGGTGAACGGGGGCTCCCTTGGGCGACTCTGGGCGGGCCCTATGGTATTCCTCCGCAGGCCTCCGAGACAGGTGCCGCACTGCCCGGAGGTCAACCTGGACGGTGATCCCCGTTTGACACTAAAAACAGTGGTGGGGTACGATGCCCACGCAATCACGCATCAATGATCTCAACCCTGAAGGAGGGCGCAGACGTGGCTGGTGACGCCTTGAAAGTCGAAGATTCTACTTGGGATGCCGAAGTGATGAAGGCCTCCGAACTCGTCATGGTCGATTTTTGGGCGGTGTGGTGCGGCCCATGTCAAATGGTGGCTCCCATCGTGGAGGAATTGGCAAATGAATACGCTGGGAAGCTGAAGGTTCGAAAACTGAATACTGACGAGAATCCCGAGGTGGCGGGTCGTTACCAGGTGATGAGTATCCCCACGATTCTATTCTTTAAGAACGGCCAGCCCGTCGAGAAGCTGGTGGGTGCCAGACCAAAACGACAGTTCAAAGAAGTGATCGACTCACTGCTCGCTCAGCATGCCGGGACTGCCTAGCGTGGTGCTGAAATAGGGCGAGAGGGGCTTCCGCTCCCGTCCAGGTGGCGCTCAGTGGCGTTTAGCGGATCAAGTGTAGGCCACTCGCTGTTCCAGCGATACGTTCTATTCGGCGAGAGGAATGTTGAGTGCCCCGAGGTGTCGTCTGCTGTTAGCCAGGTTTTGCCTCTGTTGCAGCTATGCTGACTGAGCTGCGTATTACGAATTTTGCTGTGATTGAACGACTGAGTCTGAACATGGACTCAGGGTTTGCCGTGTTGACCGGAGAGACTGGGACCGGTAAGTCGTTATTAATCGATGCAGTGGCGCTTCTAGTCGGTGGGCGAGCCTCAAGCGAGCAAATTCGTTTTGGTGAAGACGAAGCCCAGCTTGAAGCGTCCTTTGAGATTCCGCTCACGCATCCTCTTCTTCAACGGCTGCGGGCCAAAGAAGTCCTTGGCTCACACGATTCTCAACTCATCATTCGACGCATCATTGCACGCTCAGGAAGAAACCGGGTGTATCTGAACGGAATCCTCAGCCCTGTCCATGTGCTGGAGGAGTTTGCTGGTACGCTTGTCGATATTCATGGCCAGCATGACCAGCAATCGCTTCTATCCAGCTCCGCTCAGCTTGAGGTTTTGGATGCCTTTGGTCATTTGTTGGAACTGCGGTCCCAATATCAATCAATCCATCGTGAGCTAGTGAGTTCCCGTGAGAAACGTACTGCGCTTGCCCTCTCCCTCCAACAGCGGGCCCAGCAAGAAGACCTGTTGAGTTTTCAGCAGGAAGAATTGGATGAGGCTGCCTGCCGTATGGGGGAGGAAGAGCTGCTACAGGCTGAACGTCATCGGTTGGGAGCGTCTCGGCGTCTGACGGAATTGGCATCGGAAGCTCAGGAACGAATTCAGGGCGATGCGGCTGGTATCTTGGCGAATCTGGTGTCGATGGAGCGCGTGTTAGGAGAGATCACACAGATCGACCCTGCGATGGGAGAAACGGGTCGGCTTGCTTCCGAGGCCAAAGTGCTTTTGAAAGAAGTCGCCGATTCCCTTCGCGGGTATGTCGAGGGGCTAGACGCAGATCCTCAGCGACTCAGCGCGATCGAAGATCGTTTAGCTGTCATCCAGAAGATGAAAAAGAAATACGGGGGGACGATTGAATCCGTTCTCGAGGCTCAGGATCGAGTGAAACAAGAACTAGGCCAACTTCGCGGGGTGGACAGCGAGATCGATCGATATGATCGTCTTATTTCGGAGCAACAACAGAACGTTTCGCTACTGGCCAGAGCGCTCTCAGGGAAACGAACGGAAGCAGCTAAGCAGTTGACGAAATTGGTGGACAAAGAGCTTAGTGCGTTGAAAATGGGATCGGTACGTTTTCTGGTCCAAGTTATGCCTTCTTGGCCTGACGAAATGTACGGTTCTGACGGTGCCGATCGTATCGAGTTTCAGCTGTCGACCAATGCAGGCGAGCCGTTGAAACCGATATCTCGTGTGGCATCGGGCGGTGAGCTTTCGCGGGTGATGCTGGCGTTGAAATCCGTCCTTGCTGAGGTTGATCATGTGCCGGTCTTGATCTTCGATGAGATCGATACGGGGGTGGGAGGAGCGGTCGCAGCCACAATTGGGAAACGGCTACGGGAGCTGGGCCGCTACCATCAAGTTCTGTGCATCACGCATCTCCCGCAGGTCGCCTCTCAAGCCCAGCATCATTTCTCTGTCGAAAAGTTGGAGGTAAAGGGGCGAACGGTAGCGACGGTGCGTTTGTTGACGGGCCTACGTCGTGAGGGTGAAATTGCGCGCATGCTTGGCGGGGAGCGAATCACTGCCAAGACTCGATCTGCAGCGGCGGAGTTGATCGCCGGAACGCATGAATAGATCAGGCGGCGGGAGCAATCTCAAGGGTGCGGGGAGAAATGGGGGAGTCCTTTACGACCTGAACGAAGAGTTCAAGCAACTGTGGGTCAAAATGCGTATCAGATTGAAGCGAGATCTGACGGATTGCGGCATCCAGAGGTAGAGCGACACGTCCAGGCGCGTCGGCGGTCAAATGATCAAACATTTGGGCAATACCGACAATACGAGCGAGTAAAGGGATCTCCGTGCCTTGGAGTCCATGAGGGTAGCCCTGGCCATCCCATCGTTCGTGGTGAGAGGCGATGATTTCTCTCGTCTCAATCGGCAAACCCAACGGGGCAATCATCCGTACACCTCTATCGACGTGTTCCCTACAGAGGGATGCTTCGCCAGATGGGAGGATCTGGTCCTCTGAAAACTTATATAATGGGAGAGTTGTTTTTCCTACATCATGCAGAAAGGCTCCCAAGGCCAACGCTTTTTGCTCGGATACGGTAAGGTTGAGCCGGCTAGCCATCAACGTAGCATGGAAACTCACTCGGCTGGAATGATTGAGTAATTGGCGGTCTGTGGCTTTCAGAGCATCTGACAGGAGTGGAAGCAGGGTCATCTCCTCTTGTTGCAAAGCCTCATGGTTCTGTGGGTGAATGGAAAGCGACGCATATTCCGTTTTAACTGTGTCCCATGCTCGTCCACTCTCTTCTTCCGAGCCCCACAGGTCCGGTAGTGTCCGAAGGCAATAGCGAAGAAAGTCAAGTCGGCGCTTCTTGTCCATCGTCTGTTGAATGAGGGTGGTCAGCTCATTCACGTTGAAAGGCTTCAGTAAATAACCCGCGGCTCCCTGACGGATACCCTCCATGGCAGACTTCAGGCTCCCGTATCCCGTGACGATAATGACCTCCACGTCTGGGTGATGGTGCTTGATGTCTCTGAGAAGCTCAAGTCCATGACGATCCGGAAGCTTTTGATCGAGTGTGATCAGATCAATAGGTTCCTGGCTGATGACTTCAAGGGCCATCTTGGCGTTCTCTGCAGAACGAACGTTGCAGAAAGTGCGAAGTATGAATTTAAGAGCATCACGAGGTCCCGCTTCATCATCAACCACGAGGACTGTCGGTTGTGCCCATGACTCAGGAGAGGTTGTGATCATACGCGATACCTACTGCAGATCTGGCAACTGATAAGCAATTTCCATTCCCTTTCATGAAGTTGCGAATAATTTCAATATAGAGTGGTGGTGGAAGAATGAGCATCAATACGTAGATCTCATAAATACTTATGATACCTATGTTTCTAGCATGGCGGTGAGGATAATATGTGTATAAGTGTGACATTCCTGTGCATAAGTGTGTCATTCTTGCATGGGTAGGTCTGGCTCTTGGGTCGAGGAATTGTCCGGACGACCGATGCTGAGGGTGTCCATTCGGTATTTCAGCATCCGTCGGCTAATTCCAAGTAGGTTCGCGGCATGGGTTTGTACGTAATTGGTCCGTTTCAGCGCATCAAGGATAATCTCCCGTTCAAACTCCATCACGGCTTTTTCAAGCGACATGCGACCGGCGAGGGTATCGTCTCGAAGCGATGTTGAACGAGAGTCATTCTTGATCAGAGTCGGCAAATGCTCCGGAGTGATTTGTGCAGCATTTTGAGACCAGATGAATGCCTGCTCGACGAAGTTTTCCAGTTCTCGAACATTACCAGGCCAAGAATATCGAGTCAGAAGCTCCAATTCCTCTTTCCCGAATTCGATACGAGGGCGTCGTTCCTCGTCCAGCCGTTTCTCGAGGAAATGTTTGGCCAGGAGGGGAATATCCTCGCCGCGTTCACGGAGTGGGGGGAGAACGAGCGCAATGACGTTGATGCGGTAGTAGAGGTCTTCTCGAAACTGCGCTTTTCGAACGAGGTCATCAAGATTCTTGTTCGTCGCTGTCACGATGCGGACATCGACCTTGATTGGCTGAACTCCCCCGATTCTCGTAAATTCCCGCTCTTGGATGACACGCAGGAGCTTCGCTTGCGTGATCGGACTCAAGTCACCGATTTCGTCCAGAAACAACGTTCCGGTGTTTGCCAATTCAAACTGTCCGACGCGTCGGGCTGTAGCATCCGTGAACGAACCTTTTTCGTGGCCAAAGAGTTCGCTTTCTATGAGCGTTTCAGGCAACGCGGCGCAGTTCAGAGCAATGAAGGGGCGCTCGCGCCGGGAACTGTTGTAGTGCAAGGCTTTTGCGACTAATTCCTTTCCTGTGCCACTTTCTCCAGTAATGAGTACCGTGGTGCGGCTATCGGCGACTTGCTCGATTTTTGAGTAGATCTCCTGCATGCCCTGGCTTTTGCCGATCAGATTATGGAAGGCATAGCGCTGGACGACTTGAGCCCGCAGCTGCTTGACTTCTCGCTCCAATTCGGAGGAGTTCAGGACGCGATCGATGATGATACGGAGCTCATCGACGTCGAACGGTTTTGAGAGATAGTCAGCAGCGCCGAACTTCATGGCGTCGACGGCTGTTTTGACAGATTTGGTACCTGTGAGCATGATGACAGGAGTCATCTTGCTCTCCATACGGAGCGTTTGAAGCACTGCGATGCCGTCGGTTCCCGGGAGAATGACATCGAGGAGGATGAGGTCGGGTTCATCCTTCCGAAACACATCGAGACCCACTTGACCATCACAGGCCTCGAGAATGTCATAGATTGGTTCGAGAACCATTTTGAGGGAGGCACGGACTCGGGGATCGTCATCGATCAGCAGAACCCGTTTCCTAACAGCCAAGCTTTCCACAAGCGCTCCTTACATTCTACCCTTGATGGGAGGGAAGATTGATGAGGAAGGTCGTTCCACTCCCTTCCGTGCTCTGAACTTGAATCTCTCCTCGATGCTCCCGAACGATCTGATGAGCAATGGTCAGTCCCAAACCGGTTCCTTCGTTTAGGGTACTCGCATATTTAGTGGTAAAGAAAGGATCGAAGATGTGGTCAAGGTTTTCAGCTGAGATGCCGTGCCCCGTATCCTCGATCCGTATCTGCATCCACATCTCACCGCCCACTTTTGGGAGCCTCGTGGTCCGTATTCGAAGGGTTCCATTTTTGTCGCCGATGGCATCCATCGCATTCAAGAGCAGGTTTAAGAGGACCTGTTTGATTTGCTGCCGATCTAACATGCCACGAGGAAGCTCCGGCGCCAAATCTTTTTCAATCTTGATCCCGCGGCTGTCTGCCTTCACTTGGATGAAGTACAGGCAGGACGAGACGATTTCATTCAGATCTTCATCGGTCAACCGAGGTTCCATATATCGAGCGTAGTCGAGGATCTCCTGAATCAACCGTTCAATCCGATTGACGTCATCGAGCACAATGCGGCTGAATTCTCCGATAAACTGGCTGTCATCCTTCCGTTCCGGAGCCAGTTGAATGAACGTCTTGATCGACGTCAAGGGGTTTCTGATTTCATGCGCGAATCCCCCTGCAATGGTTTCCAAGGAACGCAGTCGATCAGTTCGCCGCATGAGGACTTGAGACTGCCGAAGATCCTCGTACAACAGGAAAGAGTCGAGCGTATTGGCGGCGCTCTGGGCCATAGCGGTCAGTAGTTCCAGGGTATCGGAAGGGATGACCGTGGATTCTTTTTGAGATTGAAGGATGACGAAGGCGATCAACCGACCCCGATTCAGCAGTGGGATGGCCAGATTGATGGGAAGTGTGGCGAACTGGGCATCCGTTGTGTTGTCGAGCGAGATCGTGCATAGGGAGTCGGCCAGCACGGACGAGCCGAGGATATCCTGGCGATCAGCCAGTTGTTGAACGAGGGGGTGCTTGAGAGAAACGACGGGAGGCGCTCCTATTGGAGGGATCGGCGTGGGTACATTCACCAGGCGAAAGCATTCTCGCTCACGATCAAGCAGATACAGTAGCCCTAGAGGGTGCCGCGAAGCTTCAGAGAGGCCGGAAAGAATCCGCTCTGCAATGAGGGGAAGGCTTGTCGGATGTCCCATGTCCTGTGCGAATTTTGTAAGTCGTTGTAGTGAAGCTGTGCCTGCCTGATAAGGGTTCGATTGAGGAGCTGCATGATCTGTCATGAGCGTGGCGTGCGAAGTTGTATTTGTCCGCGTAGTTCGTTGAGATGGAAACGAGTCTACGTATCATCACTAGGTTTGAAGTATACACCCGGCAGGCTGTTTCACCCAGCAGATTTAGTCTTCCGTACAACGGCAAGTAGAAGGTGGTTATCGAAGACAGGGAAAAGCTGGATTGAGCCCGCACCTGCATGAGCCAGCAGACGAGCTAACTCATCTCGCTCATAGATATGCAACAAGCCATGGCAAATGGCTTCACGCAGACGGCCGAGATAGTGAAGGACGATCTTGGCCGGAGACCCAAATTGATCGTGGGCTTCAGCGAGCAGATGACGGCGAAACAGTGTTGAGAGGTCGGTGTGCGGTTGAAGACAGATCACGAGGGCTGTCCCGTTCGGATGCAAGACTCGGAGTATCTGTCTGAGACAATGAAGGGGTGAGGACATGAAAGAGAGCGAGAGATGGCAGAGAATACGCTCAATCGATCCGTTGGTGAAAGGAAGCGGTGCATTCCAGTCTGTGCGTATCCAGCTTGTCGCAATCAATTGAGCTGTTGGGACGGCCGCCTTGAGCGTGCCAGGCAATTCGTTCGCGAATGTATGGAGCTGCTGTTCTGCAAGTCTAAGTGATTCGGCAGATTGCTCCAACCCGATATAGTGGAGAGGGACGGTCGCCTGTCTGCTGTGATGTGCCGATCGATAGGCCTGATTGGTCAACATGAGACGAACGAAGTGTCCTTGACCGCAGCCGATATCGAGGACAGTCATGCCTGGTTCAAGGGGAAGGAACCGGCGATAGAGGTCATTTGTCATGGCCGAATAGTCCGGCAAGTGTTCGAATTGAGGCAGATGGGCCAAGTGAGCCCCCCATAAGGCGCTGCGTGTGGCGTGCGAGACGTGATAACGAAGACGGATGCGCTCATGCTCCAACTGCCGTTGCTGAGACACATCGCGGAGGTTCGATTCCTGGTTCTGAGCCGAGGGATGACCGTTGATCTGGGGAGTCGAAATCAACTGCAAGATCGTCTTGAAGGCTTCGGCGCGACGTTCGTCGTCACTGGATTCTCCGGACAGGTCGGCCGGCAACGATACAACGGGTGAGGCGGTTTCCATGACACGAACAGGCTCGTGTTGAGGGCCGAAGATGTCTTCAATGGGGCGGTTCTTTCTAGGAGAGGCGAGAATAATTGGCGGAGTGACCAGTTGCGCGAGGTCAGCCGGTAACGAGGCTAAGTCGACATACCCTCCTGTGATCGCATCACCAACAAACTGGTCGAAGTTGACATTGAGACCCCAGAGATTGACCACGCCCCGACGATGGCCTTGCCGGTAGGTTTCAATGATATTGGCGCAAGTGATGGTAGACAGAGCGGCTTCTAGGTCGAGGACAGGATTCAATAAGAAAAGTCGATCAGCCGCTGTGCTATGGGCCAGGACTTTTATTGCCACTCGCGCGGTAATATCCTCAGCGAGGAGAATGACTGGAGCGGTGGGCCATGTGGTATGGACCAGGTCCAGAACGCTCTGGAGATCAGTCTGCATGTTGCTTAGAGTGATGTGTAGGACACTGCCCTCGCTATGGCCGACATGGTTCGAGTGGTCATAACGAAGCACGCGCAGATGGTTGGCAGCGAGGTGAAACGAGAGTGGGACGTAATCAGTTTGGGTCGATCCGAATCCCGGGATCACGATGACGATTGGGGTGTCGGGTGACATGTGATGGCGAGCATGGTCGGCCGTCACTGCAATAGCTTGACCGTGCGTATTCCGGCATTCCAATCTGTCGCTGACGATCATTGGTTGGCTGCCTGGGGCGGCAACCTCTAGAGAGGAGCTGATGTGTTGTGCAAGCAAGCGGGTGATTTCCCGTTCTGCAAACGGCGTCAGTTGGGAAAAACGGATGCCGATCCGCTGTTTCGGCTGTGATGGACCCGGTGTTAGCTCGGGTGGTGCGGCAGTATCAGACGCCAGATGGACAATGCGGCCGATCAGGATTGTGTCTGGCGTTTCTGGCTCCTGTGCCTTCGGTTGTGTACGAGTGCTGATCGAAGAAAAATGAAGCGCAACTACCTCGTCAGTCATTTTCAGGAATGGTTCCGTGAGTAGGCATACACCGCCTCTGCTGAAGTTGGTGACGAGGCCCAACAGACGTCCAGCTGCAGCGTTGGAAGTTTCAATGTGGACCTGCAGCGCGACTCGAACTCTCACGGTCTCACGATAGTCTGTGCCTGACAGTCTCGATTGGGTAACGGCTGCTGCAAGGTCACCTGCCTTATCCATCGGCGGTAACTGAGCTTCGACCGTTATGGTAAGCGCGCCTACATGCGCTGCATCAATATATGACGTGAGGATCTTCCGTTGGTTCTCATTGAGTGCGCTGAACTCGAGTGCAAAACGGGACGCTTGCCGCTCGATACCGGTCTGCCTGGAGGGGGCTCCTCGGTCATAGGCGGTGGCATCTAGTTCCACGATGCTCACGACTGTCTTCAGGAGTAGGTAGACGGGCTGTTGCTCAAATGATGGAAGTGCACCCTCGACCTCCAACGAGGCTCCGCTTAGGCTCAGATCGACCATGCTACCTTCATGTAGCCGAGTCCCAATGGTAACGCGTGCTGGCAGGCCAACGGCCGTTCGAAGGAATTTGCGGCGTTCAGGCAAAGGCTTCGTCGATTGAGTGAAGGGGAGGGGTGTGGGTGGCAAGGTGTGTGCCGGAGTCTGAAAAATCGCCTCGGCAGTTCGTTTGACTGCACTGGCTGTCGAAGAGGCGGCGGAGAGTACAAGCACAGCGGGACTGTCCAGTAAAGGGGGTGGTTCCACGGGAATCCACACCTTGATTGACAATAAACCGTTGATCGGAGCCTGAAAATCCCAACGGCCTCCGAGCTGTCTGATTACCGCATAGGCCGCAAAGAGATCACCGGTTGTTGTTTGCAGGGGCGGTTCCTCAACTTCGGCTATGATGTCGGTTTCTTGGATGTGAATTTCGAATTCGGTGGCCGTTGTCTGTGGAATTGTGGCTGTCTCTTGGTCAGGGGATCCAGTTGGGCTGATTGCCCTGGTACTGACTCGCAATCGATGAGGGTTTCCCATAGCCGCCATATAACGGCGGGCATGTGAGAGGAGCATGCGCACGAGATCCACTATGGAGTCGAGGCTTCCGGTGAAGGGCGGAAGATTCTGCCCATATGCTCGTTCAATCCATTCGGTGCTTGTGAGGGGAGATTGAGCGGAGGTCAGCACGGCCTCAATGATGTCGTTGATGGTGTCCCGGAGGATGACGATGTCCGTCGTGGTCTGGACGAGATCGCTTCCTAGATGAACGGCTTCAGCGGCATACGTCGCGAGCGTGTCGACTTGTTCCATCAGATGCGCATCGCGGATGGTTTTGAGGAGGAGTTGAGATTGGGCTTGAATCGCACGGTGAGGGGCATGCAGAGTTTTTGATAAGCTTGACACGCGCCGCGCGATGGCGAGAAGTCGATCGGAATCACGAAGTTGATGCTCAAGCTGGTGAATGGTCTTGGCCTGCCTGCGGTATTGTGAGATATCGCGCAACAGACCCAGCGTTCCGAGATACTGGCGGTTCACATCATACAATCCCCTTGCGCTGATCTCGGCTCTGACTCGGGTATGGGTTGGTTTGCCAGGGGAGGTCTTGTGGATGAGGTCGATCTCTATTCGATGGGCTGCTCGCGGCCCTGTTCTGCGGTCGTTGAAGCGATGATGAGCGAGAGCTTGTTGATCAGAAGGTACGATGGCGGAGTAGAGAACGCCGAGTAACTCGTCCTGCCTGTGGCCCAGTATGTCAGCGGCGAGCGGGCTGAGATACACGAACCGTCCTTCCACATCGAGTTCGTAGAGTCCATCGCTGAGAATATCGATGAGACGGCCGTGGCGTTCCTGCGTCTGTTTGAGTGTCATACGGATGGCGCGTGTTTTGATCGCGTCTTTTACATACGCTACGAGTTCGGCGAGAAAACCGGGGGACTTCTTGTAGAGGATAATGTCTGCATCTAACTGAAGTGCATCCGAGGCGGTGGCGGAGTCGCTATGATTCGTTTGCAGCACGAGCGTGGTATAGGGAACAAGCCGCTTCAGTTCCGAGAAAATAGGCGCAGCGCGCTGGGTGATCACATTCTCATCGATTAAGATGAGCTGCCATGATGCCCGAGGTCCCCACTGAAGCGCTTCTTCCTCGGTGTAGACCGCTTCGACGTGGCAGTTTGGAAAGAATCTTCGGAGGGTGAGCGTGGCCAGTTTGATTTCCTCGGCGATCGCATTGACGAGGAGGATGGTAACAGGCTCACTCTGCGGCATGGCACGATTCCCGTGTTTCTGGGCAAGCCTGCGGTCGGGGAGGTTATTCAGCGGGGCTACTGCCCGCCGCCGCGTGTCTATCAAGCGACTCAGCTACAATGATGCGTCAGTACAGACAGTGTGATTGTGATACCACAAGTGGTGGCGAGAAACCCAGGCTGGTGGCTGGTTCTTTCGTAGGGGAAGGGTGGCTACGGAGCTGTTTGAATGAACAATTTTGAACGGTAGGAAAACTGTGGATCGTTTGCAGGCCTGCCGGATGTTCTTGTCGGCAGGCCTGCAAGGGGAGTTCAATGGGCGGCGGCAGTCTTGCCATTTTCCGAGCAGGCACCTGGCGTCATATACAGCAGATAATTGCCCATCCCATGTTGGGCTTCAGTATTTTGAAGAGAATGGTGGTAGACCATCACCATCTCATAGTCCTCGTCTTTGGAGATAGGGAATCCCTGGCCGTCCCTATAGACTTGATGGGGTAGGAATTCCCGAAGCGTTCCGTCGCGCTCAGCATCCGGAATAGTCCGGAGAAGGGTCTGTTTCTTGGTCTTATTCTCCAAGGCGATCAGGAGCAATTCATCGTGTCCGTGCGGATACGCGTATTTGACGCAGCCGTCCATACTAAACTTCAGAGGAGCCGTACGGACTTGGACGCCCGGCCCGATTTCAATCCCTTCATCCGTCTGATCCGCAGGTCGATCACCAAACTTGGTGAAACAGACGATGTTGACGCCGACTTGATAGACGTCCATCGCTTTCACCGGTTTGGCCTTCGGGGCGAAAT
Organism: Nitrospiraceae bacterium; assembly: GCA_052387595.1. Taxonomy (GTDB): domain Bacteria; phylum Nitrospirota; class Nitrospiria; order Nitrospirales; family Nitrospiraceae; genus Nitrospira_D. The sequence goes on from JBQTJA010000004.1 coordinate 43,853, forward strand.
ACATCGTAAACGTTGCGATGACGTCCTTGGTGGGTGGGGCGCCGTGGTAGAACGCGACCACCGTCATGAGCTTATCGGTTGCTGAAAGTTGGACGCCGTATCCATCGGGGAATTGTGTCTCCGACATTTCGAGTCCAGCTCCACCGAAGAAGAGTGGCTCACCGGGACAGGACACGCTGGGCTTGGTGTTATTGATCATCAAAATGTGATGCAGGTAATTCCTCGGCAATTCCTTCCCGTCGACTGTGGACAGGGCCGACTTGAACCCGATCAAATACTTATCTTCTGGCAACTGGAAGTTGAATCGTGGCATGGAATCGCCCATATCGCCTTCGCCATGGCCGGTTGGAAGATCAATGGGGCCGAAGGTTAAAACAGCGGTATTTTCTCCATAGGTAATCTTTGAGCCCACCTGCTTTTTCAGGGTGGGGATGGCATGATGCTCATGCCCTCCATCAGCGTAGGCTGATGTGATCATGAAGAAGAGAGAGATAAAAAGAACGAGGGACCTGCGCATAAGACCTCCCAGAGGAAGTGAAGCGGTGATGGTAAACCGGACTCCGATGTCTTGGTATAGCTCAGAGTATAGCTCAGAGAAAACAAACGGGCTCATTGGGTGCTGGTCGGCGATGATGTTGCCTTCTTCCAGTGGTAGGTGCCGCCGTGTTCTTTTGGCGGTATATTCTTTCTCGTGTCGACTCGTGTGTACCACCAGATTCCTTTAGCTTGTGTGCCGTCTTCCGAAAGCAGCACCTCAAACCCGCCTTCGCGGTCGTTGCCGGGCTGGTGCCAGGTGCCTTGCCACAGTCGGTTCTCGATTTTTGTTGTGACAAACCGTCCACCCTGTTGTGTGTAGGGTCCGTTCCCATTCTTGTCTAACGTCGCCTTGTAGCGTTTGTCACCCTCCACTTCGAGAATATCCCATTCCCCGCTCACATCAGGCAAGGCGGCAGTCGTCGTGCTGACGAGCTTTTGTGAGCCTGCTGCAGCTGACGGCGACGCAAGAGGCCCCCCAGGCTGAGCCGATCGGAAGGATTCGTGCCAGGACAGCAATTGCCAACGACCAGCACGACGTTCCAGGACGCCGGTCTCACGGAGGGGAAGGACCATCCGTTTCACAGTGGATCCTTCGCCGGTATAGCGAGTGTAATCCATCTCCATGGTAAACCAGGCGAGGTCACCTTTCGTCCAGACCTTGAGTTCCGTAATGGGGGTTTCTATTTTCTGTGTGTTGGCAAACTCCTCGCGCATTTCTCGTTCGAAGTCCGGCCAGCCGACATATTTGCGGCCACCCACGGTATAACTCACGATGTCGGCATCATGGGCCATGAGGCGAGACAGGGTCGCCATATCCTTGTCCGCGTTAGCCTTGACCATTTGACGAATGGCTGTTTCGGGGTCGAGAGGATCGCCGGCGCTTGCAACTGCGGCACAACTGATCAATAGGAATAGACTTCCACAGATGAACGATCCCCGACGGGGCATAAGAGTCTCCATGCGTATGATAAGGCTCAAAAGCTTGAAACGATCAGAAAAACTACACGGCCTGACGGGCCATGTCAACAACGAAGTAGAGTCAGGAGCAATGAGGCGCGACCACTACCACAGTGACGTTATCTTCGCCTCCCCGATCGAGCGCCGCGGTGACGAGGCGGCTGCAGACCTGAGTTGGGTCGAGCTTGCCTGCCGCGAACACGGTACGGATCTCTTCGTCCTCCAACATCTTGGTCAGCCCATCCGAGCAAAGCAGGACCAGGTCCTCAGGGAGTAGGGGAAAGGCCGTGACGCTAGGTTTCACCGTCGAGCCGACCCCCAAGGCACGTGTCAACACGTGTCGTTCTGGATGAGTCTTTGCCGTTTCTACCGTGAGGATGCCTCGGTCCAGGTATTTTTCAATCAACGTGTGGTCTTTAGTGAGAGGGGTCAACGTGCCGGATCGAAACCGATAGGCACGACTGTCGCCGACATGGGCGAGGTAGGCGATCGGAGCGGGGCCGGAGACGATCGCCAGTAGCACGATGGTCGTGCCCATCCCTTTCAGCTTGGATTTTAATCGAGCTTGATTGAGAATCGCGTCATGCGCTCGGCTGATCAGCTCTGTTAACACCTCCACGGAGGATGCTTGGTCGCTATAAAGCAGAGTGTTTGTTGTTCGTGCTTCGGCTTGTACGGTTGCGATGGCCGTTTGAGCGGCGACTTCGCCGCCAACATGACCACCCATTCCATCCGCGACGGCCCAGATACCCACTTCATCGAGGACGGCGAACGCATCCTGGTTCAGGGTGCGCACGAGTCCGATCTCGCTCTGACCGACGCCGATCCAGCTGTTCATTGGGAATAGGCCGGTTGAAGGGTGGCCGACGATGAGGAAGGGCCAAACCGTGACATCATGTCCTCATAGAAGCGATCGGCAAGGAGTACGAGGTTTTCGGTATCCGCCCGGTTGTAGGCCAAGAGCGTATCACGAGCGATCATGTCACCTCCTTGCCACAGGAACCATAGGCGGACCGCATCCAATCCATCGAGACCGCTGATGGTCATGTTGCGCTCGATCCCCAGTTCTTGTTCGATGTACTTCAGTCCTCCACGTAACGCAAGCCGACGGGCGGCAAAACAGAGGTCAAAGTGCAGTGTGGGAAACCGGAGATCAGGAAACTTGGCACGGAGGTAGGGGACATCAAAGACGGACCCGAAAAATGTCACAAGGAGGTCACAGTGATCAAGCTCCGTCTGCAACCGTTCTGTCGTCAGCGTTTCGCCACGAACCAGGCTTGTCATGTTCCCGCCGTGATGAAGCCCAACGACAGTTACCTCTCCTGATTCCGGCGATGCGCCGGTCGTTTCGATGTCGAGAAAGCTTGTCCGAGGCCGGCAGGCTTTGTAGAGCCGCCAATGTTCTCGGCGTGGGAGGCGGGAGCCAAACATCTGAACCTGCCCTTTCTTTGTCAGTGATTGCGCCTCTCGAAGCTCTTCATCGTACCAGATCTTGCGCTGTGGGGAGAGGCCGGCTACGGACGATCTATCCAGAAAGCTTCGCCAATCGAGCAAGCCCTCTTGCCACCAACGCCTTTCCGTGACTGGTCCGACGCCCGGGAGAAAGATGAAGCTGGAGGTCAGCATCTCGTGGATTGTAGCCTTGATTTCGCCTAGGAGACAAGCTAGAGTTCGCAGCATCACGAAGAATGCTGTGAAGGAACGGGTGGGGCGATTGATCGCATGACTGCGCCGGCGAAGAGAATTCGTATTACCGTGGGCGGAGTTCAGCTGGAGGCAGAACTCAGAAAAACGAAGACGGCTGACGAAGTCTATGCCGCGCTTCCCGTCACGGCTGCCATGACCACGTGGGGAGAAGAATTCTATTTCCCAATTTCCGGAGTCCGCGACTATCGAGAAACCGCGACGACCCAGGTGAAAGTCGGAGACATCGCCTTCTGGGGAGCAGGGAAAGTCCTGGCGATCTTTTTTGGAAGAACCCCCATGAGTTTGGGGGCGGATCCCGTCCCTGCTGATCGCGTGAATATCATCGGGGCGATCATAGGGGATGCGACCCGACTTCGGCAGGTGATGGAAGTTCCGACAATTTGTCTTGAACCGGGGTGAGTGCCATGCGGCTGTCCAAAGAACGTGTACGGCATATGGCCGAGAACCTGACCGGTTGTCTCCAAGAGGAAGGACACATCGAATTCGTCGGAGAGCGCAAGGGATTCGTCGAGGTATTAGAGCAGGCCATCATCCATGAGCTTTCCGTTGAAGATCGTGTAAATGCGGAAGTGCGGCAGTTGCTGAAGGCCTATGAGCAGCAAATCGACCAAGGGCAGGTCGATTACCAAAAGATGTTCCTGATGGTGAAGCAGAAGTTGGTCCGTGAACGAGGCATCATCCTATAGGACGTGATGATGTGAAGCGTCATAAGGTGTAAAGAGCAGCTGGGTGTTAGTCCAGCCTTTTCACCCCTCGCCGCTCACGTTTCACGTAGTCCGTTCGTTATGTTGAGCGAAGACAAGGCGAATCATCTGGCTCATGTCATCCTCACGGCCGTCAAGAAATATACAGGAGCGAAAGTGACGGGCCATGATGAGCGGGTCTTAAAAGCGATTAAACAGGTGGTGGCCGCTGAGTTGATGCAGGAACAGGCGATTGATCAAAGAGTGAAAGCCAAGTTGGCATCGTATGCTCGGGGGATTGTTGAAGGAAGCGCGGAGTGGGATATCTTGTATCGCAAGACGTTCGAAGAAGAGATGCGCAAACAGACGAGGGTCTGAAGGCTGAGGGTATATGGCCATGAGAAAAACCGTAGCACGATTGGGAGTTTTAGGTCTCGTGTTGCTGTTGGTTGGGACAACGGCCTGTTCGCAGAAACGCAAACCGCTTGTCCCGCTTGTCCTTGAGAATGAGGTAAAGGCTCAGGCCACCGCGCTGACAGAACAGGGAACGCAAGCGTATCAGGCGAAACAGTACGATGAGGCCAAACGGTATTTCGAGCAAGCCGTGGCGGCGGCTCCGCAATCTGGGCCGGCCCATTACAACTATGCCTTGGCCTTGAATGCGCTTGGTGATTCAGACGTTGCGCGGCAACATTTTTTGGAAGCGGCCAACCTGTCTCCTGGAGACAAGACCATCTGGGATTCACCGGCGCTTTCAGCCTATGGGAATCCTGAGAACAAGAACCGCACGAAGGATCGTCCCTATGGGACCCACCGACCGAACTTCGGCGGGATGCCGAGATATTGAAAAGGATGAATCTTATGAGCAAAGAACTCGCAGTAGGGGATCAGGCACCGGAACTCTCAATCCCGGACCAGCATGGGAAATCCGTGACCTTGAAGAGTTTTAAGGGCAAACAGATCGTCCTCTACTTCTATCCGAAAGACGACACCCCTGGCTGCACGAAAGAGTCCTGTGATTTTCGCGATGTGGAGTCGCAGATCCTCCGGGCGGGAGGCGCCATCGTGGGAGTGAGTTTGGATGGAAAGGAATCGCACCAGAAGTTCATCAAGAAATTCGGACTGCCGTTCCCGCTCCTCAGCGATGAAGATGCGGCGATTTCAAAGGCCTACGGCGTGTACAAAGAGAAGAATATGTACGGGAGAAAGTACTGGGGGATCGAGCGCAGCACGTTCGTCATTGATCTCGAAGGCAAGCTCAAGGCGATCTTTCGGAAGGTGAGCGTCGATGGCCACGCGGACGAAGTGCTCAAAGCCCTGAAAGCCTAGCGTCCACACACGAATTCGTGATCCGTTCTTTTTTTGTCCAGTAAGGCGATGCGGCAGATAATGAGCCAAACCCGCAGAGCCTGTTTCTCCCTCTTCTTCCTCATTGTTGCCTCGCCGGGTCTGCTGTTCGCTGCGGAGAAAAGTCCCGCCGCGATTCTCGTCAGAGACGCGCTGACAGCTCCGGGCCAGCCAGCTACCGTAGAGGCGAAACTCATCTCGAAACGGCTCATGCTCATTGCCGCATTGGGCGGGGAACCACTTGAACTCGTCGTGGAGGGGAAGGTTGTCGCCACGGCGTTGACCGGCGGTGATGGCAGGGCGTTCTTCACCTATACTCCAAAGGCGCAAGGTCTCGTACCAGTCCACGTCCGTGTCGGCAACAGCCCACGAATTGATCAGGCAGAGGGGCAGGCCAATCTCGCGGTGTGGGAGAAGCGGCAGCCTATCCTCATGATCGAACTGTCGTCACTGATTGAAGAACCACTACCGAGTCGAGTCCCTTCCATCGGAATCGCGCTTGAATCGGGGCGTAAGCCGATGGCTGAGGTTGCCGATGAGCTTGGAAGGCTCACACAGTTTTACTATCGTGTCATCTATGTCGTGACGTTGCCTGTGGGAGGGGATGGATTTCAGAAGAGCGCTGAGGCAAGGGACTGGCTTAAGAGACACAAGCTTCCAACTGGCTATATCTTGGCGCTGCCGGCTGATACGAACGCCTTGGGGGCAAAGATAGACGAGTTCCATGCCGCGGGATGGAAGACCATCAAGACAGGGGTCGGCCGATCCAAGGCATTTGCTGAGGCATTTCTGCAGCGTCGTCTCGACGCGATCATGGTGCCGGAACCCACGAAGGGCGAGGTGCCACGCAAGGCCAAGGTGGCGAAAGATTGGAAGGATGTGAGAAGGAAGTTATGAACCAAATGGCCAATTGCTTCTTCGTGAGCAGACCTCCAATATGCAAAATTGAACTGTTGTCTTCTTAGGCGGTTTAGATGGGTGCGGAGGTAAGAAGAGAAATCCGGCTTCGATTAGCTGTCTTACGGCTCCTCAATCGCAATGAGTTACTTGCCCTGCCTCCTGCATCCACTGAAGAGGTGCAGTCTCTAGATGGGACTGCTCTCTTCACTGCTTACATTGAACGACATCCGGGCGGTCGGCTTCTCGTTTTGGTTCGATCAGACCAGCAGGGAATATTAGGATTGATCACTTACGGATCAACAGAAGGTTTCTAAGTGCAAGAGGATGGTGTGATCTTGGAAGCTTCGGAGAAAGATATTCGTGATTTTGGGAGCTGATAAGAAGCAGTGGTTATATTTGGTCTAGTTGTTTATTCGTTTGGTGTCTGCATTCTTCCATGATTTCATGAAGCTTCTTGAGTGAGGCCTCCATCAATGAACTTCAAGAGGCAGCCTTTCCTGACAAGTCAGTATCGGCTTTGTGCGAGTCTATAGTAGTGTGATTTTGCGATACAGTGTTTCTGTTTGATGATCCCTATCTTGTCTGTATTAAGCACCACAACTAACCCGACCGTACAGATGGCGAGGACTTGGGGGTACCCCAGTAAAGAATCCCAATGATTAGCCTTGACGGCCGCTGGTCCTCGCGGGCTCGGAACCCGAGCCCGAACGGAACGAGCTTACTGGGTGGCGACGGTCTGGGACTCTCGAGCAGCCAGACTCTTTCTGCGGTTGTTAGAAATGGTGCGGTCGATCATCGCACCACAGTTCATGCATTTCCATGCATAGAACACGAGAAAGAAATCCGAAAACCGCTCCAACATCATCATCCCTTTGCACTTCGGACATTCCATTAACCCCTCCTAGGGTGGTTAGGTTTGCAGCTACTATCGAAGTACAGCAAGAGCTGTACCAAGGCGTCATATGTCAGTATTGCAAGGATTCATGAGTTACGTATTTAACTTGAGTAAGAATCGTCAGAAGGTTGACGGAAGAATGGCATGTCATCCGTCAATGGTTTGTCAGTGTCCCTAATGTATAAATGGGGTCGGGAATCTTTAATGGATGTTGTTCTCCCACGGGAGAGCGAAATGGGTGCTGATGGCTGCATGAATACAGCTGTGAATGTATTCCTGCGACGAGGGTGTTTATGCCGCTTTCTTGTCGAGGTAATTGGTGGGATCGATCCCCGTTTGGTGAGGATGCAAAACAGACTTGACGTTCCGGCGCGGCGTCGTGTCCTGCTGGGAGAGATCTTGCTCCTGTGGTTGAGAAAGCAGGGTATTCCCCGCACTCTTCACGAGGAGCACGACCGGCGCCAATGGCGCCTCGTGGTTGACCTGTTTGACGATGCCTGTCTCACCCGTATTCAGCTCCACCACCGAGCCGACTGGATAGACTCCGACGACCTGGATGAATCGCTGGACTAATGTCGGGTCAAGGTGGCCTTCGAGCGAGAGGCGATAAAGCAACTGAAGGGCTTGATGCGCAGGTTGTCCTTTGTGGTAGCACCGATCACTTGTCATGGCGTCATAGATATCGACGATGGCCGTGATGAGGCCGAATTGGCTGATGTCTTTCCGAGCGCGCTGATGCGGATATCCGGCCCCATTCACTCGCTCATGATGCTCAAGCGCAGGTTGGACATACGAATCTCCTAGATCGGTTGTGCTGGCCAAGACCTCAACCCCTCTGAGGACATGTTGCTTCATGATCTCCATCTCATGCGCTTCAAACCGGCCTGGTTTGTTCAGGATTTCGAGGGGCACTTTCGTTTTTCCAATGTCATGCAGCAACGTCCCCACACCGGCGAGATGGATGGCGGCCCGATCGAACCCGAGGCTCTGTCCCAAGGACATGGCCAGAAGGGCCGTGTTGACGGAATGGTAAAAGGTGTATTCGTCGAATCGCTTGAGTCTGGACAGACTGGATAAGGCGTCTGGATTCCGAAAGACGCTGTCGGTCATGTCAGACACGACTGTTCTCACCGCATCGACGTTGATCGCCCGTCCTAGCCGCGTGTCATGCATGGCCTCTTGAATAACGGTCTTCGCGGCCTGATACACTTCTCGGGCAACCGCCAGCTCTTCTTCGAAGGGGACAACCGGCGGCGCTGACACCGATTCCTCCACGACTGGAACATTGGAATCATCGGCAAGGCTCTGCTCCGGTACCAGCGCTTCTTGGACCGGTTCTGCATCAATACGGACGACCAGTGTCTGAACTCCACAGGCCTTGAGCTGTGCGATCTGTTGATGCGAAGTGATTGCCATTTTGTGCCGGAAAAACGGCGTACTTAGCCAGGACCGATCGAGTTGTTCGATCAGCATGCCTGGCTGTAACTCGTCGATTCCAATCCGCTTTGTCATGGGAACATCCGGTTGAGGCACTTCTTCTCCGGAGCATTATCGGTCTGCGTCGGCAAATCTTAAGGCGCGAGTGACTTCAACACAGCCATGCGCCCATGAAGGCCTACATGGCACCGGGACTTGGAAGCGGAAGAGCGAGAGCGGTCTTATCAAGGCAGATGATACTTCGCCATGCGGTAACGGAGCGTATTGCGGGTCATCTTCAGGAGGCGGCTGGCTTCGGAGACATTGCCGGAGGTCTTTCGAAGCGCTTCTTCGAGCATGCGCTTTTCCATGTCCTGAAACGACAGGCCGAAGGCTAGCAACGACGGCGTGGGACCCTGGCTCACGCCAATGCTTGAGGAGACGGTTTTCACGGATGCTGGTAAATGAGCAGGCTGAATGATTTCTGCTTTGCAGGTGATAGTCAGCCATTCGACAACATTGTGGAGCTCGCGGACGTTTCCAGGCCAGTCGTGGTTCTGAAGGACGGCAAGGGCTGCCTGGTTGATCGACCTAATGCGACACCCGCGTTCCTGTTTAGCCCGCTCCAAAAAAATCAAGAGAATCGGCTCGATGTCTTCGAGCCGTTCGCGCAACGGAGGAACCCGGAGCTGGTACACATTCAGCCGATAGTAGAGATCGAGGCGGAACCGACCGGCCTTGATGTGGGCCAGCAGATCTTCATTTGTGGCGGCAATGATGCGGATGTTCACTTTATGGCTTCGGGTATCGCCCAGCGGATCGATCGTATGGTTTTCCAGCACACGGAGAAGCTTGGCCTGAGCCGGCGAACTCATTTCCCCGATCTCATCGAGAAACAATGTTCCCCCCTCCGCTAGTTGGAATCGTCCAGGCTTTGCCCGCTTGGCGTCGGTAAAGGCGCCCGATTCATAACCGAATAACTCTGACTCTAGGAGATTCTCCGGGATGCCGGCGCAATTCAGCGCAATCATCGGACCCTTGGCTCGCGGACTATAGTGATGAATCGCCTCGGCAAACAGTTCCTTGCCGGTTCCGCTTTCACCGGTGATGAGGACGGTTGCGTCCGTCAACGCCACTTCTTTGGCCAGTTGCTTCATGAGATTCATTTGCGGGGAGACACTGATGATGGATGCGAACGGATCGTGTGGTGATGAGGATGGTGTCGGACCAGGATGGTGGAGCGTACGGGTGATGGCGGTCTTCAAGTCATCAAGAAGAATTGGTTTGGCTAGATAATCCGAGGCACCGGCGCGCATGGTTTCTACGGCATCTTTGAGGGAATGGCGGTCTCCGATCACAAGGAGAGGTGGGGAGTGGGGCCTCTGACGAGCATATTCAAGGAGGGGCGTCAGGGTATGGGCATTCCCCTCGGCAACGATCAGGGTGGGTGAAATATCAGACCAGAGCGCGAGTCCTTCAGATATCGTACTGGCCGCGTGAATGCTGGTTTGAGGCGACGCTGCGTGGAGGAGCTTCTTGAGATCGGAGTCTTTGGAAATGAGGAGAAACGTGTGAAGGTTCATCGGAGGACTCCTTTGTGCAGAGCTCCTGTAGAACCAAGTCAGTACTAGCCTATACCTTTTTATGCAAAGAAAGAAAGGGGTGAGGCCGCAGAAGGCAGGCTGAGATGTTGACGGTAGCGTGGACTCTAAATACGGGAGAAGTCTTGGAATGAACGAGCGAAACGACGGTTCATTTTCTTGTGCTGAGAAGCTTGGTGGCTAGTGGTAAAGAGAAAGCGGACTGTCAGCCAAGAGTTTCGACTGACAGCCCGCGCCCATGTCGCAGAGTGAAAGCCTTGCAGCTGCTATTCCGTGTCCTTGCAGAAACTTCGTTCGTAGGCGATGATCGTCCAGGCTTCTTCTTCAGTGAGCATGCCGCCCTTTACGAGGGCCGGCATACCAGTGCCGGGACTTCCATTCTTCACAACCCAGAAGAGCTCCCCATCGTTCCGCTTCTTATGGAACTTACAATTCGTAAGATTTCGTGGACCGGGTGTGAGCAGCATGCCACCCGCCCCATCGCCCTCGCCACCCTGACCATGACAGTTTGCGCAGGTGCCTTTGCCTTCATAGAGCTCCTTGCCCTTGGCGATGATGTCAGGAGTGACGGTGATCGGGCTCTTCATTTTTCGTGCTTCCCCGCGTTCAGCGTCTGGAACACGCGGCTTCAGTGGGTCGGACTCGGGGCCAGACCAACCGGCCGTACTCCACAAGGCAACGGCGATGAAACTACACAACGTCACAATCAAACGCGTCCCTCTCATGGTTCCTCCTTGGTGATGGCAACTGGTGCTTCTACCAGATGGCTGCTCTCGCTGCGCATCTAGAGGCACAGATTCGGTGGTTATGTTAACACGATATTATCCTGCGTTGCAGTGCCTCTATCTCATGGAACGTGGCTTGATTGGGGTAGAGGGGGGGCTGATCTAGCAGTATAAATGATCTCGCCGATCCGAACTCATTGGTTCGGACCGGCGAGAGACTCACGTGGGACTACCGCAGTGTTCACCACTGCGCGTCACTAGGGAACTTCGACGATATCTTTGTTCATCGGCCCGAGGACGGCGAGCAACTCGCCCTTTTCCTTCGCCGGCACGTTGAAGGTATCCAAGGCACTGACCAAGTCCTCCACGAGTGCGTTGAAGGCAGCGGTGGTGACCTTCATGCCCTTGTGCGTCGTCTTCATATCACGGCCTGAGTAGGTGCAGGGGCCGCCGCTCGCCGCACACACCTGTTCAACCAGGAGCTTGTTGAGCTTCTTGAGGTCGGTGGTTGCGAAATAACCATTAATGCGTTTGTCTGCGCCCACATTGCCGATGAACTTGGTGACAACGGCTTGAATCGCACCCTGTCCGCCAAGTCGATCATAGAGCGACGCATCCGCGGCAAAGGATGTCGCGCTGCTCAGGGTCCAGGTGGCTGCCACGGCAACCACCATGCTCAGAATCTTCTTACTCAAAGTCATATCGTCTACTCCTTTGTGTGAGAATGAATTGACTGCAAGACCTCCGTACCCCGCTCATTCATTACGGGTTCCAGGGGGTGTTTGGCATCAACTGACCTTTATAGTCCTTGGGATTCTGGTTCGCGATCACGACGGCAATCGCACCACGCAAGGCGCCCGTTAAGGAGTGGGTCACGACTGGATACGCCCCTGGGTTGTCCGCGATCAGGTCGAAGGTAGCGCCGCTTCCTGGACCGACCACATAGGTCTGGACCCCGACGAACTTATTGGCCGGATTGCCGCTTTCATAGACATTGTCCCAGATTTCGGCGATCGGATGGAGCGAGGAGAACTCGTTCGGACCGGCATTGACGAAATAGATGCGTACCCGTTCACCAACCTTGACTTCCAACGGCTCTCCCCCTGGGAAGAACGGATGGTACTTGAAGATCCCGCCGTTGAAAACCGTATTGTCCCACTTCCGGTCAAACATCGCCTGCACATTGTCTGGGTTTTTCCAGAACTCGGACTGGACCAGGACAAATTCACGATCCGCTTTTGGCCACGCATTGGCGTCCTTTGGATCCACGATGATGGCACCGAACATACCGCGTGCGACGTGCTGGATCATGGGGCCCGCACCGCAGTGGTAGAAAAACACGCCAGGCTTCTTCGCGACGAAGGAGTACTTGTGTGTCTCGCCTGGTCCAACCGTCTTGTGGTAGTTCTTCAAGAAGTCGAGCTCAGCCGCATGAAAGTCCATCGAATGCGGGAAGGAGTTATCCTTGTCGCCGATCAGGGTGAAGTTCACCGTATCGCCTTCAGTGACCCGAACGACCGGGCCAGGCATCTGACCGTTGAACGTCCAGGCCTTGTACTTCGTCCCGTTCCCATCAACGACGATTTCCGTTTCCATCGCCGTGAATGTGACATCGTGGACCTTTGCCCCTGCGGACCCTGGCATAGTGATACAGCCGCTGGCTCCCACGATGACGGCAAGCCCTAATGTAGCTGTGAGCACACGAAACCTCTGCATAGTTGCCTCCCTTTATAACTGTATTTTATGGAAAAAAGACGCTGTCCCTGACAAGCGTGGCGAATTGATCCCCCTCCCACCCTTCATCGACAAACGTCCAGTGTGGACTATCTACCAAATTTAGAAGAAAAAATACAAAGAAAAATTTTTGGTTATGCATTCAATTGAGTCCAAATGGCCCTGTCTCGCCAAGACGGAGACCCCCTAAGGACTTTGCGATGAAGCACAATACATGCCGCGCCTGTGGTTCTTGAGTGAAGCAATTATAATTTTTGTGAAAAATTAACAATTTATCAGGTTGTTGGTAGAGCTTGAAAGGTTCTATTTGGGAAGAAGTTGATGTTGTGAATCAAGTGGTCTGGATGTGATGAAGAATCGAATGAGATACATCCTGTATCTCATTCGATTCAGGCTAGAGCGCGGTGAGAAGCTTTGGTGGAGTTTACATGGGCTTCAGGTTGCGCTGGGCGATGGCGACGTTCCGGAGAAGTCCTTGGTGTTTTGCGCGCCGAATCGGGCTTTGTTGAAATATTGTGGCGAAGGTCTGCTCATCTAGCCGAGACAGTTCGGTGAGGTGAGGTGAAAGGCTCCAGCGTGAAGGTTGAAAAGCCTGTTCCTGAGTCGGTTCGGCTCGGAGATTAAAGGGGCACACGTCAAGGCAATCGTCGCATCCGAAGATCTTGTTCCCCATGCCTTCTTGTAACTCATGAGAAACAGCAGCCTCATCACCGCGCAGTTCGATGGTCAGATAGGAAATACAACGAGTGGCATCAACCACGTAGGGCTCGGTGATCGCTCCCGTGGGGCAGGCTTGAATGCAGAGCGTGCAGCTGCCACAGAGGTCAGTCGCCGGCTCATCAGCGTCTAGAGCCAATGTAGTCAGGATTTCTCCCAGTAACAACCACGATCCATATTCCGCTGACACGAGATTGGAATGTTTTCCGATCCAACCTAGGCCCGCCTGTTCCGCCCAGGCTTTTTCCATGATTGGGCCAGTGTCGGAGTACGAACGGGTTTGAGCGCCGGGGACAAGACTGGAGATGCGTTGCTCCAGCTGCTTCAGCCGTTTGCTTAGGGTCTTGTGATAGTCCGTTCCCCAAGCATATCGGGCAATGCGGCCGTAGCCAGGTTGTTCGTTGGCACGATGTTCAGTGAGATAGTTGGTTCCCAAGGAGATGATTGATTGGCAGCCGGGAAGCACCTGACGGGGATCGGCGCGTTTATCCGGAGCCCGCTCCATCCAGGCCATAGTGCCGTGATAGCCTCGCCGGAGCCATTCGGTGAGACGATCAAAGAGGCGTTGAGATACCACGGCTTCTGAATTGAAGGTGGGGCTGTTTTCCTGGTCGCCGGCGGCTGAGGGTGTATGGGCACTGGACACGTGTGAAATCCCAACCGCATCGAACCCCAGTGCATGGGCTTCTTGTTTGATGGCGGCCGTGATGGACATGGGATATCCGGGAGATTAGTGCTGAGCAGAACAATCAAAGCGGACACTAAAGTGGGCGGAACATCGGACCGATTGGCATCGGTCGCAGGTGCCGACAATGTTTGTTTTCCAATCGGTCTTCGCTTCGTCAAACCGGCACTGCAGGCGACCGCCTTTCGAGATCGTGGTCCAGGGATGCTTGGTTCCGGGAATGGAGGCGACCAGGCATCCTTGTGGAAATGGCACGTGACAAGGGCGTCCGGTTTCGCCTTTTTCCATCGTGAAGCTGCACGATAGTTCCGTCGTGGCTGCTGAGTTTTCCGGGTCCTGTGCGCTGGCGTCGGAGGACATCGCGAGTCCTGGCATCAGAAGTGCGATGAACATGGCAAACTTGCACCATTGTGAGATCATCGGTGTAGGATCGTAGCACAGGAGCTTGTCTTGCGGCCATGGAGATGGCCGCGTAGAATCTTCCCGCCGGCTTCTATTCAAACCAATGGAGGCTCTATGCTCGCAACGCGGATCACGCAAAAAGAGGGCACGTTCTATTTCATCGCCTACAAGGCCGGTGAGCTGTTGAAGAAGGTTCGGTTCACCAGCCGTTATTACTTCGAGGGTGAAGAAATTACACAGGCCAAGATTTCCGAACATGACGACGTGGCGCAGTTTATTGCGGGCATTGAGCGGAGCGAGAAGGGATTTCAGCGGGTCCTGAATCGGCAGAAGATCAAACAGATCGTGAATTTTTATGAGACCGTCGTGGCGCAACCAATGATTCCCGGCACCGTGCTGCTCTTTACCGACGAAACACTTCGCTTTCAAAAGACCGATGGATCGGATTCAATCGGCCACCTGAGCGAGCCCAAGGGCAAGTATTTGGTGATCGACGGGCAACACCGACTCGCCGGGCTTCATTTCTTCCATGAGAAACATCCCGGTCAGAGCGCACAGGTGGAAGTGCCCTGTCTGTTGTTTGATGGACGCAGCGCCGATTTCGCAACCGAGATGTTCGTCATCATCAATTCGACTCACACGCGGATCAACCGGTCGCATTTGGTCGACCTCTATGAGAAAGTGTCGTGGGAAAGTCCTGAAAAGAAATTCGCCGCCAAGGTCGTGAATCTCCTCTATGGCGAATCGGACTCGCCGCTGCAGTACAAGATCAATCGCCTTGGGGGACGGAGTAAACAGGAAAAATGGATTCTGCAGTCTGAGGTATTCAACGAACTGCTGAAAGTTGTGACGGTCCATAAGCGCTGGATGGAGTCGCACTTAGGGATGAAGCCTGATCGCTGCTACGCCCTGGTGCGTGACTATCTGAAGGGGGTCAAGGAAGTCATGAGTGAGATCTGGGGGCAGAACGAGCGGTATATGTTTACTCGCGATGTGACGCTCAAGGCATTGATTCGCGTATTAGATGATTTGATCGTGGATCGCACGCTCATCAATGACTGGGATGAACAGCGTTCACACAGACCGTTTGCTGAGATCGTCAAGCCATGGGCACCGCTGACGAAGGAGTTCCGTGCCGAGGGCTTCTACGAACGGTTTCCAGCCAAAGGACAGCTTGAACGGGTGCGGAAGATTCACCAGCGGCTACTGGATGCGATTGTTGGATAAACGAGCCACAGCATCACAGGGCCTCGTTCTGTTGTTGGCCATCCAGGTGCTTCTATCTACTTCCGTATGGGAGGCGGAGGTTCTGGCGGCGGCTGATACAGATGGGCTAGAGGTGAAGACGGAACCTGGTGGTGGAATCCGTGCGACGGCACATCCGCTTTTTCCAGCCAAGCCGGAAGTGATACAAGCTTTGTTGGCTGATTACTCCCATTGGCCGGACCTCTTTGAGGTTCGGATGAGAGTAGCTGAATTGAACATCCACGATGGGGTGGCCACGATCGATCTTCGTATCGAGCATCCTCTGATGCCAGGAGAACATCGGTTGGTGACGGAGTCGAGGAGCTTGCCGAACGGCGGCTTGGTAACCGATCTGAAGGGTGGGGATTTTAAACGTTATCATCGAGTGTGGACGCTCGAGCCGGCTGGAGCGGGGAATCAGACGCGCGCGGCATTCGAACTCGTGATTGAAATCGAATCCATGGTGCCGGATTGGCTGGTGGCGATTGCCATGCGGCAGGAGCTGGAAGCCCACTTTCGTATTGTCACACAAAAGGCGTTGGAACAGTCCAAACGGCAATTGACATGACTCGACTATCGGCGGATCGGAGCTCTGTTGCATCAAGGCTGTATGGCCTCTACGTCATCTTGGATCCATCGGTCAGTCCCGACCGGCCGCTTCTCGATGTGTTGATGGCTTCAGCCGAAGCAGGTGCCAGGATCGTTCAGTATCGGAACAAGACGGCTTCCATGAATGCAGCCTATACGGAAGCGTTGTCACTCAGGAGGATCGCACAGGAGTTAAGCGTGATCTTTATCGTGAACGATCGCTGCGACTTAGCGTTGGCAGTGGATGCTGATGGAGTACACCTAGGACAGGGAGATTTGCCGCTCCATCTCGCGCGAAAGGTCATGGGGCCTGACAAGCTGATCGGCATTTCGACGCATAATCGAGAGCAAGTGATAGCGGCGACAGTTGGCGATCCAGACTATCTGGGGTTTGGTCCGATTTTCACGCCTGGCTCAAAGCTGGACCATGATCCGGTCGTGGGTCTACAGGGGCTACGAACAATCCGTCCCTTGACAGCTCTCCCTATCTTCGCCATCGGGGGGATTACGGCTGATCGCACTGAAGACGTGATTCGAGCAGGAGCCAACGGAGTCGCGGTCATCTCTGCAGTGCTGAAGGCGTCAGATGTTGCACAAGCAGTCAACGACTTTGTTTTGAGGATCTCGACACCAGCTGCGCCAACTTCTTAATGGCCGCGGATCGAGCAAGATGGAGGACGGCTGGTCGGAATCGTCCTGGCAGGCCTGGTTCGTAAGGCAGGGGCCCGAGCACTGGTACCCCTGCCTGTTTGCGGAGAATATCAACCGTCGTTCGCTCCTGAATGCGGGAAAGGGCTGATCGGACCGAATGGGTCCGATTGAGGACCAGGGCGACGATGGAGATGCGTTTTCGGCGAAGGGCCTCGATGGTCAGCAACGCATGATTGATTCCTCCTAGCCCAGATCGCCCAACGACGACAACCGAAAGGCGTAGCTGCTTGATCAGGTCCGTGACATCGGAGCTGTGCGTGACCGGCACATGCACTCCGCCGATTCCTTCGACCACTATGCAGTCATATCGGCCGGATAGGAGGCGGTAAACTTTCTTGATGGTATCCGGATTGATGGCCTGTCCTTCTGCTTGAGCCGCGGCAAGTGGAGCGACTGGTAGTTCAAAGGAGTAGGGACAGATCGCTCCGAGTGTTTCCTCACTTTCAATGATTGATCGCAGTCGTGCGGCATCCGATTGTGCGGCTTTTGCTGACAAGACGCCTGTCTCGATTGGCTTCATCACTCCAACCGCAAGGCCGCGTTTTTTGAGATGCAGAGCTAGTGCGGCGGTTACCAATGTCTTCCCAACGCTCGTATCTGTTCCGGTTATAAAAATTCCGTGGTTCATCGGTAAGAAACGATGGCGTATGGTTTATGGTTATTGGAATCGGACCAACCGTCTATCATGCTAGTTTTCCTCTGACCATCAACCATTACCCATGCCCCATCAGCCATATGCTCTGGCTACAGATGCCTGCTGTCGCAGTTCCACACCTGTCCCGATATGTCCTTGAGTTGGGCCAGGTAGAGGATGGTCCCCACGACTTCGTCGAGCGCTGCAGGTCGGCGCAGGGCGTGATCGAGCCAGCCTTTATCGTCCGGGAATATTCCCTCCGTCAAGTCAGTTTTCTGCCATCCTGGCAGTACGAGATTGACGCGAATATTTTGCGGTCCCCATTCTAGCGCCGCCGTTCTGACGAGCCCGATCAGTCCAGCCTTCGATGTCGCATACGCACTTTGGCCGGTTGCCCCGTGGAATCCCGTGTGGGAACCAATCACAATGATGGAGCCTCCTCCACGAGCGAGTAAGACAGGTGCACAGGCTCGCAAGCAGTGAAACGTACCGGTGAGATTCGTGGCGATGACGTTATCCCAGATGTCGTCCGCATGACGCACGAGAAATTCGCTCTGTCCGATCCCAGCGTTGCAGACCACAGTGACGGGGCTATGGGTGCAGGTAGAGAATTGTTCAAACATGCGGCGAACAGACTCCGGTTCCCGAATATCTGCCGCGTAGGTGTCACCGGTTCCCCCGGCCTTGCGGACCTGATCCAACGTCGTGTCGGCTGCTGAGTTGTTCTGATAGTAATGCACGCCCACATACCATCCGATCTTTCCAAAGGCCTGACTGATCGCGTGTCCAATTCCACCAGAGGCTCCAGTAATGAGGACTGCTGGGCGATCAGAGGATTTCGTCAGTCGATCCTCCGCAGGAGGCGTTGAGGAGATGAGAGGTTCCATGTCGGAGAGAATTATGCGGGGAGACGCGGGCCAAGACAAGCGGTATTGAAACTCGGCACAGCGCCGATCGGCTTGCCGCTGTCGGGATCCCTATGGTACCGTCAGAACAGGCGTTGGGAGCATGTATCATCGTGGCACATCGATTTGCTGTACGACTGGTTCTTATCGTGGGAGTCTGTTGGCTGTTAGGGCCGCACGTCTCGTCCGAAGTACGTGCTGCTGATGAGCCTCTTACGATTTCAAAGTCCGAGGAGTATTTCCCTGATACGGCCGGGAGCCGCTGGACCTATCGCGGCCAGATCAGCGAGGGCCCGCTCCAAACTGTCGAACTGAAGTTTTTCACGAATGTCTCAACGGTCTCGGGAACGAAGACGATAAATGGTGTCACGGTAACCGTATTCCATGATACCAACCCGGGAAATCACGGACCGTCGGATAGCTTTTATCGACGCGACGCGGTCGGCATTGTGTACTATGGGTCGGAGCCTGGAACTCCGCTGGAGAAACACATTACGCCCTACCAGATTTTCCGATTTCCACTGAGAGTTCCGTCCTCCTTCCAACAGTTTGACCGAATGGGGGTTGATTTCGGCAGCGATATGGATCGTGACCAAACCGATGAGACGGTCGATACCCAGGGGTGGAGTAAGGTCATCGGTCGCGAAACCATCACCGTCCCAGCCGGTACGTTTCAGGAGGCGGTCAAGGTTGAAGCGCGGATGAACATGAAGATCCACTTGTCCGGGAGCCGTCGTACCGTCTCCGGAATCGACGTGATGACGGCCTGGTTCGCCAAGGGGGTCGGGCTGGTGAAGTATTCAGAACGGCAGGAATTATCCGCCGTCAAGGAGGACCGCGGCGTGGTCACGGAGATCACGGAAGAACTTGAAGAATACGACATCAAAGCGGCAAAGGCCTCATTGAGCCGATTCGAATCCCCGACGAAGGGTGTTTTCGCTGATGACTCTCGTGATCATGAATTGAGCCAGATAGTCTTCCCCACCCGCTTTCGCACCTACCCCTGAGAAGCGGTGCCCACCGAATGGTTGACGAGCAACAAGTGCACCAGTGATTGGTCTGTTTACGTACAGATTCCCTACATCGAACCGCTCGCGGGCCATCGCAAGATTGGCAGGACTCCTGGCATAGACCCCTCCGGTCAACGCATACTCGGTTTGGTTGGCCACGCGGATTGCATCGGCAAAACTGTCAGCCTTCATGACCGACAAGACCGGTCCAAAGATTTCCTCCTGGGCCACACGGTGATGCGGTTGGATATCGACAAACACCGTCGGGCCGACAAAATATCCATTCTGATCTACGGTGCGCTGCACGAGGAGCTGGCCTTCTTCGAGGCCGAGTGAGATATACCGTTGGATGTTTGCTTGTGCTCGTGCGTCGATCACGGGCCCCACTCTGGTACCGGGTCTCGAGGGATCACCGATGTCCAAACTCAGCACGGCCTCACGCAGGCGGGAAACAAATGAATCGTAGATGGTGTGATGGACGATGACTCGGGAGCAAGCCGAGCATTTCTGCCCCGCATAGCCGGTGAACGATGCGACGACGCCGGCAATCGCTTCGTCGAGATCCGCCGTCTCATCGACGATGATGGCATTCTTCCCACCCATTTCGGCAATCACCCGCTTGACCATCGGCTGTCCTGGGCCCACGCGCCCTGCCTCGGCCAAGATGTGGAGTCCCACGGCCTTCGATCCGGTAAACGCGATCGTTGTGATTTGAGAATGTGCGACGAGCGCTTGGCCGACCTCCGGCCCACCCGGGAGGCAGGTCAAGCATCCAGCCGGTACACCGGCCCCGATGAAGATGTCAGTGAGGAGAGTCCCCAAGCCGGGCGAGCGGTCCGATGGTTTGAATAAAACAGGATTGCCGGTCACAAGTGCCGCGGAAACCATTCCGGCGGGGATGGCGAGTGGAAAGTTCCATGGTGCGATGACGACGGTCACACCGCGCGGTGCATAGGTGCGCTGGTTGATCTCTCCCGGACGGCTGCCTAATCGTACTGGTCTGGCCAGACGGTCCATCTCGTCTGCATAGTAGCGAAGGAAGTCGATCGCTTCTGCGACATCAGCGTCGGCCTCTCGCCAAGGCTTGCCGACTTCAAAGATCTCCCAGGCCGCAAGCTCGTAGCGACGGCGGCTCATCTCCAACGCTGCCTGACGCAGGATTTCAGATCGCGCTTCCGAAGCTTTCCATCGCCACTGGTCCCATTGTGTGAGTGCCTGTTCAATAACTCGGTCCAGATCGGATACCGCTGCGCTCTGCACCCGGGCCACGACTTCAGTTGGTTTACAAGGATTGCGGGATTCCAGCCATGGGCCGGTCAGTCTGATACCGGGTGCTCCGCTGTGCCATTCTCGGCCCAACAGAGATTGAACTGATCCAATACTTGCCTGCATGGCTTTCCGCACCACCGTCTGCGAAAAGTCGCTGTGCGGTTCGTTGCCAAAACTTTTCCCGCCGTTTGTTGGTGTGCGTTGGAGTTGAGGCAGTGCTGTTGGGGGAGCAAGGAGCTGGGCCAATGGCTGGGACTGGACATACTCTTTCTGAAGAAACGATTCGTTCGACGTATTTTCCAAGAGTCGCCGCACCAGATAGGCCATACCGGGGAGCAGCCGGCCCACAGGACTGTATAGGCGTACACGACGGCCTAATTTGACCATGGCTTGCTGGAACGGCTCCGCCATGCCAAAGATCATTTGGTACTCGCGCGCTTCAGGGGCCAGACCCCGTGCTTCCGCATGGGCTTCGATGGCAGCTAACGTGCGAAGATTGTGTGTGCCGAACGCGGGCCGGATGAGATCGGCCTGTTCAAACAGCACGGGAATCAATCGTTCGTACTGAATGTCGGTCTCTGCCTTATGGCCAAACAGCGGAGGTGGCCAGCCTGCTTGCCGATACCGGACGGTGTCGGAATCCCAGTAGGCTCCCTTGACCAGTCGGATCGTAATCGGCGCATGACGCATTCGCGTCCAGGCTACTAGATTCTGTACGTCTCGTTCAGTTTCTCGGTGATAGGCCTGCAGCGCGAGTCCGGCATAGGGATAGGATCGATAGGCTGGTTCTGCGAAGAGTTGCTTAAAGATATGCAGGATCAGGTCTTTGGTCTCCGCCTGCTCCATATCGAAAATCAATCCGGCTGGCAGCGACTGCGCAAGGTCCACCAGTGGACGAAGACGTGTGGCGACCGACTCGTAACTTCCATCGGGATCGATCGGGTCCAGCCGAGAGGAGAGAGCCGAAATCTTGAGCGAGAGTTGCACGCGCGGGATGGCCCCCAGGTGGTCACGTTCCAGCAAGTGATTGGAAGACCAGGTCTTCGTGGCGCGCTCCAGTCCAATTAAGGCGTTCAGACACTGGTCACGATAGCGATCAGCTTCCTGCTCGCTGATGGTGGCCTCGCCCAACAGATCGACAGACCAGGCTCGTCCGTCTGTCCATAACTGTGACAAGGCCGGAACCGCTTCTTCAACTGAGGCACCGACAATGAACGTTGTGGCCATCTGTTCGATCTGTTTTCTGATCGACTTACCGGTGAGGCGGGCACCTACGCTTGTTGAGGCCAGGGCTTTCAATCCCCACCGGAGTCCGAACAACTCACTGCTCTCACGGCCGAAGTATTCTTCGGCAAGCGAGACCACTTGTTCATCGTCCTGAATAACCGGAAGGACATCGATGAAGTGGAACAACCGGGTCTTAAACGATGCATCTTTCATTGCCAGATTAATGGCCGATTGGGACCACCAGCGGCCATCAAAAATGGAGGGCGAAAGGCCGGCCGACAGTTGCGCAAGTTGTTCTCCAATGCGGAGGATGGCTGGCTCAAGAGAAGGTGAGGTGGTCATCGATCGTCCTGAAAAGAATAACTCCGTGTGGTTTCAGTATACATCCCAGACGACTGGTGGTCATCGTTCTTTGCTGCCCCAGTCGGCGCATGGAGGATAGCCCGACCGGCCCATTTCATTTCACGTGGTGCATCCCTTATGATAATGGGGTTACGCATGATGGCGCTTCGATGAGGGGCCTCATTGCTGAACAATGCGGTCGAACTACCTGAACTGGAGACTCGCTATGGCTGATGAACATGTCCATGGGACGCAGCAAGCCCAGGGAAAAGATAATTTGATTCCTGGTGTCAAACATGTCGTTGCAATCAGTAGCGGCAAGGGTGGAGTCGGCAAGTCCACCGTGTCGTCGAACCTGGCTTGTGCCTTGGCGCTGGCCGGTGCGAAGGTCGGTCTCTTGGACGCTGATCTCTACGGTCCTAATATCCCCATGATGATGGGCAGTACCACCGGCCCTGAACAGAAGGACGGCAAAATCATTCCTGTTGAGAACTACGGGGTAAAATTAATTTCCATGGCGTTTCTCGTGCCGGAAGAAACCGCGCTGGTCTGGCGTGGTCCGATGGTCCATCAATACCTGCAAGCTTTTTTCCGAGATGTGCTCTGGGGGGACTTGGACTATCTGCTGATCGATTTACCGCCAGGCACCGGTGATGTGCAGCTTTCCTTGTCACAAATGGTTCCGTTAGCTGGGGCGATCACCGTGACCACGCCTCAAGAAGTCGCGCTCTACGATGTTCGCAAGGGCATGGCCATGTTCCAAAAAGTCAATGTTCCGCTCCTGGGCATTATCGAGAATATGAGCCACTTTGTGTGTGGCCACTGTGGGGAGCGGACGGAGATTTTCTCCTATGGTGGGGGCGAGCGGGCAGCCGCCAAGGTCGGTGTGCCGTTCCTTGGCCGGATCCCGATTGATCCGGCCATTCGAGATGGAGGCGATACCGGCCATCCCATCGTCGTGGCCGATCCGGCATCCCCTCAGGCTGAGGCGTTTCGGGATATTGCAAAGAAGATTATGGGAGCACTCGGTGGTGCTGAGAAAACTGGCCTGTCAGTCGATAGTTTGCTCAAGAAGATCAAGCAGCCATTTAGTGCCAATTGAACGGTCTCATATGGGAGGGAAGGCATGGCAGAGTTCGTACGTGTTGCAGCCCTAACAGATGTACAGCGAGGGCATGGGATTGTGGCGGAAGCCAATGGGAAGACCGTGGCCGTATTCAATGTGGATGGGACGATCCATGCGATCAACAACACCTGTTGCCATCGGGAGGGGCCATTGGGCGAGGGAGAGTTGGAAGGCAACATCGTCACCTGTCCGTGGCATGGATGGCGATTCGATGTGACGACCGGCTCTTGCATGAATAACCCATCCTCGAAGGTGGAAGCCTATCAAGTGAAAATCGAAGGCAACGATGTGAAGGTATTACTGGATGTCTGAAGTTATGCTCTAGCTATCGGCTGTTACCTCAGACGGAGGAAGAACGTATGCCTGTCTCTACGAACGATCAAACGGATATCGCGGCTGCGCTCGTGCGTCTCTACGTATTTCTGACTCAGTACCTCGATCGCTGCTTCGATGAAGCAGCGCGGAAGAGCTATCCGGATTCCGACCTCCAGGGGCATCTCGATGACACACGACGCCAGCTCATGGAGATTTTGTCGGTGAATCCCGTTGTAAAGAGAAAGCTCGCCGACGACTGTGACCGAATTCTGGCGCTCGGCGCCTCCTGTCTCAAATCCGGCGCGGCCGATCCCAAGATTCGAGAGATGATTCAAGCGGAACGCGCCATACTCAAGAACAAGACGATTGCGTTGAGTGACTTGGTTGCCGTGTATCGAGCCTTAGCATGAATGATGGATGGAAGAGGGCTCGATAAACATCAGCTCGCCGGGTTGGACAGCCGGGAACGGGGATTTAGCAGGCCGGTCGAGTTTGAATGTATAGGAGAAGGCTATCGAGCTTTGTTGCGGTATGAAACTGTCCGCGTCACGACGGAGAGTCATCCGACCCAGGATGACGCACTCACTATCTTGATCCAAACTTTGCATATTCAGGGCTACCGGCAGCTCAAAACTCAAAGGAGTTTTCGCGACGGGATCTATCTGGGTTCACAGGAACTGTGGGTGGAATATCCAGATCCTCCACAAGCTGAGCCTGAGCGACCTAGCCTGTGGGGGAAAGTTCTCAGTTGGTTCCGATCCAACTCTTCGGATGGATCACGTTCATGAGTTTTGTCCCGTTGAGCGATCTCCGATCTTCAGCGACAGGTACACAGCTCCTCGCAGGTACGAGCCGACCTCGCCTTCCATCCTGGTTTAATGTCAATGCGAAGACAGGATCAGACTATCTTGATATCAAACAGACGATGGAGCGGCTCACGCTGCACACGATCTGTGAAGAGGCTCGTTGTCCGAACCGGTGGGAATGTTGGAATGCCCGTACTGCGACGTTCCTGATTCTGGGCGATATCTGTACGAGGCGGTGTCACTACTGTTCAGTAGAGACAGGAAGGCCGCTCGCAGTAGATGAGAAGGAACCGGGTCGTGTCGCGGAAGCGGTGCGTGCCCTTGGCCTGCGACATGCCGTGATCACATCAGTGAACCGTGACGAATTGCCTGATGGTGGAGCATGGGTTTTTGCCGAAACGATCAGGCAGACGAAACGGCTGAACTCGACCTGTACGATCGAAGTGTTGATCCCGGATTTCGAAGGCAACGAAGAGGCACTGGCGAGGGTCTGTGCGGAAAAGCCAGAAATTCTGAATCACAACATTGAAACAGTAAGGCGGCTCTTCCCATCGATTCGCCCGCAAGGGAAATATCAACGGTCCATTGACTTGCTTGCGCGGGCGAAGCAGCATGGAATGAAAACGAAGTCCGGTTTGATTCTTGGCATGGGGGAGACACTCGACGAAGCACGTGACGTGATGCGTGACCTTCGGGCAGTCAATTGCGACATCATCACCATCGGTCAATATCTCCAGCCGACCAGAAACCATCTGCCCGTCGCTCGGTTCTATGACCCATCCGAATTTGCTGCGCTCAAAGAAGAAGGTCTCGACATGGGTTTTGGTCATATCGAATCAGGGCCGTTGGTGAGGAGCTCCTATCACGCAGACCAACAGGTTTCTAGCCCGTAGTTGTTGCTGTGTTTCTATCTCCTGAAGCCGTTGCGATTGGTACGAAATCGCCGTACAGTGGTTTCACGAGTTCACGGTAAAAAACCATGCCAAAATCAGTCGCCGAATTAGAACAAGAAGCAAGTCGGCTACCAGAGAAGGATCGCGCGGTCCTGGCACATCATCTCATCGCAAGTATTGACCCTGGAGAAGATATCGATGCGGAAGCGGCTTGGCTAGAGGAAGCTGAACGTCGTTACCAGGCATACAGACAAGGGAAGTTAACGGGCAAACCCGCCCAGCAAGTTTTTCGCGAAGCTCAATCCAAGCTCAGATGACGACGGCTATCTTTCTTCCTCATGCTGAGGAGGAAATGATTGCTGCCGCTCAGTACTGCCAACAACAATCAGCCGGTCTCAGATCCGAATTCCTCAGCGAGGTCGAAAGGACAGTGGCCGCTGTCCTGGCCCGTCCCGAAGCCGCCCCCAAAGTGAAGAAGGAGATCAGGCGACGGTTCCTAAAGCGGTTTCTATTTGGAGTTCTGTATGCGGTTACTTCTGATGAAGTCGTCATAGTCGCGGTCATGCATCTTCGCCGCCGGCCTGGTTATTGGGAAGATCGGCTCCATTCTTAACAAAGCCAAGCTGAGAGAGTGTTCCCCGTAGCGGTCGTCGAGTCAGCATAATCCATTTGCTCTTCCGGCCACCAATGCCGTGTCAGTGCTTACGGCCTTGGTGAACTCGCTATGACCTTAGCTTTAAAGCGGATCGGTCTCAGAGTGGGTGACTAAAATGCCGGGCGGGAAAGAAAGCAAGCGCGGTATAGAAGTCGAGGGGATAGGGAGAACGTTCGAGGTGTGATGTGCCATACGCCTGCGGAAAATAAGTCCATAGTTATGCCAGACCCCATTTGAGACCTGAGGGAGCACTTACTGATCACACAGACTCCACGCGACGCTCGTACATCGGCTGGATGCCAAGAGGCGAACGGCCGTATGAGAGACTTTCTGATGTGTGCGCTAACGCGCACGTGGCGGATGCAGATCCGAGGTCGTTGTCTGCTTGTGAATAGCGAACTTCACCTCGCGCGTGTTCGTCCCCCTGCCGTCGTGCGCGACGACTTTGGCGATATGAGACCCTGTCTCGAGATCGCGCACTTCGACGTCTACTCCGATGCCGACACCTTTGCCATCTACGTACCACTCGAGCTGCTTGTCGGCCAGCGGCTTCAGATCATTGCCGAACGCCACCGCCTGCAACCGAACGGGAGTGGTATGCGGAAGGGTAATGTCCGACTCGGGCGCAAGAATTTCGACATGCGGCGGCGACGGCTTCACGGTAATTTTTCCGATCTCCGTTGCGGTCTCGTTGAATCCATCGCTTGCCACGAGCCTAATTCTTCCGTCGGTGGCCGTCTCAAGCATCGAACCGGCCAGCCTCCATTCGCCGCGATTCGGGCCAACGAAAACTGTGCGGAACGGCTTGTCAGCCGCAGCAGAATACTCGATGCGAATTTCGATCTCCTTGCTGTCTGGATCGGTCGCGCTCCATGCGATCGTCAACACTTCGTCGCGCGACAGTACCGCGCCCGCCTGCGGTGAGTTGAGCGTGATCTCCGGAATGGAGGCGCTGCGCTTGAGCATAGCGATGGCGCGGCCATGGTGCTCGATCTCGACACTCGCCGCGTCCTTGGCTGGCACGATCGCGTTCAGATAGATTCCGGCCGTACCGTGTCCCCGTGACGGAATAATCAATGCTGGCACCCGCGCCAGCTCGCGCCTGTGTTCGTCGCGAACGACGAATAGGTAGTCACTCTTAAACAGGCGAGCCAGCAGCCAGTCGCCCGAGTGGACGGAACGGAACGTCCTCGCAAAGCCGGCCTTGTCAACCACAGCGGAAAGCAGCAGCGTGCCGCCCTCGACCTTGATGGCATCTTCACGTCGGCTGCCGGCCCCCTGGCTAATGGTCGCCGTGGCACTGCCGACAAAAATAGAGTCCGGTATTAGCCCGTTGGGAAAGGAACCGCCGAACGCATTCCAGTTTTCCACCGAGATCCATGCCGTATCCTGGCTGGCGCAATACGACATCAGGTCGTAATACTCGGCGTGTCCTCCGGGCATGCTCTGCGTGCCAGGCATGAGAATCCGATATTGGCCGTTCCAGTATCCGTTGGAGTTCCTCAACTTCCGCCGGTCGAGCCCGATACCGTGTATATAGCCTTTCAAGTCAGGTGGCCAGAGGTTGAAGAGATCCACACCCGGACAATCCGCGCCTGCGTGGTAATACGAAAGTTCGTGGTAGAACTCATGCCCCACGGATGTGAGCGGGCTGCTCGTATCCGCCACCGCAATGGGTTCTATGGCAACGTAGCCGTTGCGCCCAATGGTCGAGAGGTGCTCGAGGCCGACATCGACGGCGCCGACTCCAATGGTGAGACCGGGGTTATCGATGGATTCAAACGCGCTGACACGTCCGAAGACGGTATCCTGACATGTTGTGGTGAAGCTTCGGCAGCCACCGGTGCTGCTGACGACGTCGCTGACGTCGATGGTCCCCACATAAGGTGGCAGCGTCACATTTGACGACGGCACGGGCGAGATGTTGATCATCGGAGCGAATACCACATGAGGTGATGGTGGCGAAACGGTTATGCCTGCGGGATTGACCCAGGTCAGCGCGACCGGGCTGATGGTCAGCGACGGTGGCGGTTCGAAGTTGATGTTGGTGACGGAGAAGGTATTGTTGCCAGCACAGGTGGCGCATTCTTGCAGCGACAGGGGTAACTGCAGCGTCGCCTTTAAGCGCAGTCCGTTCCGCAAGGTCCAATCTGTAGGCAAGGTGAACACGAAGCCACCATTGGGATCTGCGCGCATGGCGAGCGGCACATCGATAGCACCAGTCGTGAGAGCCGGGGGCGAGCTGTCGGGCAGTATCGTGCCGAGCTGCTTTTCGCCAAGTTGTGGATCAGGAATGAAACCGGAAAGCAGCATCGAGGCGCA
The DNA here is from genome assembly GCA_052387595.1 of Nitrospiraceae bacterium. Lineage (GTDB taxonomy): Bacteria > Nitrospirota > Nitrospiria > Nitrospirales > Nitrospiraceae > Nitrospira_D. The sequence continues at coordinate 72,207 of JBQTJA010000004.1, forward strand.
GCAGTAACTGCCTCTAAAGGGTGTGTTCGCAAACACACGCACTACGGTGGGGACACGCTGCCGCAGTCTGACCCCGGAGTACTGAGCCACGCCGGTGACGTTGAGCGGGATACCCGGTGTCTGAATGGCCTGCGAGATCTCCATGCCCACGACGCGAAAGTCCGTGGGCAGGTTGACGGTGACGTCGGCGCGCCCCAACTGATTCCAGCGATCGATGGCAAACACCGAGAGCTTGTTCGCGCCAGACGTGAAGCGTTGCGGCGCGAGAAAGGTTCCAAAATTCAAGGGTTGATAGGCAGGGTTTCCGCTCTGGATCGCGGCGAGGTCCTGAGTGCAGGCAGCGGGCGCGGCAGGTGCGTCTACGAGAACGCAGAAGCCTTGCAGACGGCCAACCGTGTAGATCGCGCCGCTGAGGTAGTTCGGATTTATCGCATCAAACCACTGAAAATCAGTTGGCGACCAGATCGTGATCTGCGGGGGTTGCGGCGCCATGGTGGTGAAATTCACCGCGCCGCTGGCGCTGCGGCCCCATAAGTCGTAGACAGTGACCGAAAGCGTGTTGACGCCGGCTTTCAGGGCATCGTCTGCTACCGGAATGTCGAAAGTGAGGTCGGGCTTCAGGTCGGAGTTATTCTTGCAATCTACGGCACTGACGACGCCGGGATTTCCGTTGAGGCGGTAGCAGAAGGCGGCGAGCATGCCTGGCACCGACACCGAGCCACGTAGCCGTGTTTGAAACGGGTAGTGGCGCTGGCTCGCGTTCGCGGGCTCGGTGATCTGCACACTGGGCGCGGGCGGCGTCGGCTGTTGTGGCGGCGGCGTGTCCGGGAAGTTCACGACCAGATGGTCAATTTGCGGCTCACCCGGAAGCTGAAACGTGGTCGAATCGTGTGAGAACGTGTCCCTGCCATAGACCAGCAGCACGCTTACGATTCGCGCAGACGGATCGCTGACGTGAATTTCACGAGTGATTGGCGTCGCAAGACCGCTGACGACTGTCGTTGAAGCGTCGACCAAAAATACATCCTGCGAATCCGCGACGCGATTGCCTTGATCGTCGAAGCCGGACAGCCGCGCATAGATCGCGCAGCTCGTGCCTTCCGGGAAACACGCGGTGTTGATCGAATCGGCGCCGATGCGCATCGACACGCTGTCAACACGGCGCCATAGCCAGGCGTTTGCTGGTACGGGCAACGCCTGGCCGAAGCGGATCGCCATGCGGTAGGCCCCATTCGAGCAGTCGGGAGTTGTGCAAACGTTGCTAACCTTGAGGGCCTGAGTGCCGGAGAACGTGCCGACGTGCGCGGGGGTAAATACCGTGGCGGCTGGAAGAAATCCGATGTCACCCACGAGCGAGATTGAATTGCCGTTCGAATATTCCGGCGTATCGAAATCGAGGGTGACGGTGGTGCCGAGGGCGGTCAGAGGTTGTGCCAGGCTTGCGAACGCCACGAGACCGATGGCAAAAATTTTTCTTGGTGTCATATGAATTCTCCAGGCTACGCAGCTGGGTTACGGGAGAGAAATCCGAGTGAGAAAAACATGCGAGACAGCCGTTTACCGTGACTCAGCATCATCCAAATTGGACCTGTGGGCATCCCAATGGGTTTTCCTGAATCACACCGCCACTTCTTCGTCTCCCGCGACACCTGACCTTAAACCTGAAAGACGTCGGTTTCAAGTTTCAAGTGCAACGGGTAAATGATGGCGCAATTGCGCATAGACTTCCAGGGGTGGGCAAAGTCCAGACATTTTCGTGGGCGCATGTTCAGCCGATGGGCGATGGCGTTTAACTCGCGATGGGTAGAGCCCGACAGGTCCGTGCCCTTAGGCAGGTACTGGCGTAGCAGGCCATTCGTGTTTTCGTTGGTGCCGAAGAGAGAAAGGAGGTTAGGCATGACTATTGACCTATGTGTTCGCGAAACGTGGACTTCCCGGCATGGCTCGTAAGCCGCGTCTCGAGTTTCCTGGTGCCTTGTGTCATGTCATCGTCCGCGGCAATCAGCGGGCGAACATTCTCATGATGACGCTGAGTACGCCGCTTATCTGGAATGCCTCGAACGCTATCGCCCTCGGGACGTCGTTACCCTCCACGGCTATGTCCTGATGAAGAATCATGTGCATCTCTTCTGGGTCAGTGGGGTCGGATCTTGTATTGTGCATTGTGAGAGTCGATATGACCCCGAAGATACGTGTCCCCAAAGCGAACTGGTTAATCGTTCTGTGGCGTAGAGCGGCTGACGTATTTATGCAGGATGCTGGCGATCAGGCTTTGATAGGGCAGACTTTTCTCGGTCGCGCGCCGCTTCAGCATTTCAAGGTCGGCGGTCGATAATTGAAGGAGAAACTTGGGACAGGCAACTTTACCGAGGCCTTCCAAAGACTCAAAGCCGAGGTTCGGGCCGAATGCGAGGATAGGGTGCTTTCCGAGTCGAACCTGATCTGCTTACGCCAGGACAACACACAGCGCTTTGCAAGCAATTCCTCCATGTGTGGAAAAGCTCGATGGCGCAGGACGGTCCGTGAAAGTCTCTACGACAACGCCTGCTACCCGTCGACCTGTAGGTACTCAACTTGTTTTCTTCTGTTCCTCCTTGAATCGATCGGCGATCCCCAGAGTGATCACCGATCGTCTCGTGGTACCAAGGCGGCTTGCTTGACGTCGCACCGCCCCTGCTGGCCATTGCAGGATATACGAAGGGGTAGGGCTCTATCGAGGCGCGCCTATGGCGCTTTGGTTACGATGCAGGAACTTGCCGGAAATTTATAGGTCGTTGAGTGTTTCCGCGCAGAGGACCTTGTCATCCAACAGCCGTGGCTAGGTATTGACCGGGCCGATGCTGAGTCTGGCGAGAACGCTCTAAGAACAGGCCTGACGGCTCATTCCGAGTTCTCTTTGTTGGAATTGTGCTAGAATTGGCCACATGGTAACCCCTGTTAGTGATATTCGATCCGGAGGAGTTCAATGAGGCGTAAACCCATTGGTGGATCGAGGTCCCAAGTTACCATTGATGTTCCTATCGAACTGGACACAATCCTTAAGCGTCATGGGGAGATTCCATGGGCCCGCGTGGCCGAGCAGGCACTATGGCATTATGCGCGTTAGGTGGCGTTGGCGGATCGGATCGCCTCGCGAAGCGCGCTGACTGAGCGTGCGGCGAAAGACCTCAGCCAATCCGTCAAAGCGGGGTTGCATCGCCGTTATGCTAAGGCCTCGCGTGCATGAGACTGGTGCTCGATACGAATATTCTCATCGCCGCCCCCATTAAAGATTCCATCACGAGGCGTATTCTCCTCCTGCCCGATTTGGAGTTTCTCCTGCCGGCCTTTGCCCGTGACGAGCTTGCCCGGCATCGAACCAAGATCGTTCGTGCGGCTCGACTCAAGGGCGATGAGCTTGATCTGCTGCTGACGCTTCTGCTGACCTCGGTGGCGGTCATTCCCTTTGACCGGATTGCACCGTATCTTCCGGCTGCCGACGCCTTAACCGGTGCGATCGATCCAGACGATGTCCCTTTTGTCGCATTAGCGCTCGCGGGAGAGCATGACGGGATTTGGTCGAATGATCGCGCATTCGAGAACCTGCCGGGCATTCAACTTTGGACTACGACCAGCCTCAAAACCTACTTGCGTTTGTGAGAAAAGACAGGGTTCTTGGAGGGGCAACTTTACTGAAGCTCTGGATGACTCAAGTTGCTGAGAAAATTGGAGCTTGCGTGTTCGATGGTATGTACCCAAACACAAAACCTTAAGTCTCACCGTCAGGATGCACAGTGGGCTTCCATCCTGAAAGTACACAACGTTGTGCGATGAGTGGTGTGAAGCTGTGTATGTCTTCGGATATCTTTAGCATGAACTCTTCTGCAAGACGTTGATCTTCGAAGCATTCATACACGTCATCCAGAAAGCCACCGCGCAGGAGCGGGTGATAGAGAAATTCCTGTCCAGCGCCAGTCTTCACCTCTAGCGGGTACTCAAAGGCTCCGACTCGCTCAAGGTTGAGTTGCTCAAGCCAGGTTCGCCCATCTTCTGCTGATGGTCGTTCATGCAGATAGACTTGGAAGCGTTCTCGCTCGTTGATCAGCCTTTGCTGGATCATCGCCTGACCCACCCGCTGCCACAGTGAATCGAATGTTCCATAGGAAGGAAAGGTCAGGACGAGCTGGCCTCCTGGGGCGAGCTGTTTCACTAAACCTCGAACCGCTTCGAACCGATCAGGACGAAAGAACATGACAGAGAGATTGCCCGTGACGCGATCGAAGGTCGGCAGATCAGGAGGCAGAGCACGCATGTCCGCACAGGCGAATCGGAGCCACGGTAATTGTGAGCCTTGAATGGCTTTTGCACGAGCGACCTGACCGGCGCTCATATCGATGGCTAGTACCTCGCCGGAAGAGCCGACCTGCTCAGCGATATAGAAGGCCGGAATGCCGTGGCCGGATGCGACATCGAGGATTCTTAGACTAGGGCGAAGGTCTAGATGCTGAAGTAACGATTCGGCAAACGGTGTAGACCAATAGTCGTGCTTCGGCAGGGGCCAGCGAAGAGCAGGTGAAACAATCATGTTAGAAAAATGGAGGGATCATGCGTGGTTTCACACTCGCACAAAATATGGAATTGCCATTAACACTACTCCAATAAAGACAAGCAAGTAGACGTTCTCGATAAAATAGGGAAAGACACAGAGGGTCACTCCAACGCACAACGGGACAATGGCCTTTTGTCTTTTGCCATAGATGGCAAAACCGGTACCAATCGATCCGAAGATGATGCTCCAGATCAGGGCTGCGGTATTCCCCAGCTCAAACATAGCTGGTTTCTCACTTGGCTGACGCCAGGGCCTTGGCAATCAGTGCCTGCGCTTCCTCTTGTATCTGCTTCAGATGCGTATGCCCCTTAAAGCTCTCCGCATAGAGCTTGTACACATCTTCTGTCCCAGAGGGTCTGGCGGCGAACCAGCCGTTCTCCGTCACGACTTTGAGTCCGCCGATGGCTGCGCCGTTGCCCGGAGCCTTGGTGAGCATCGCCACGATCCTATCCCCTGCCAGCTCTGTGGCCTTCACTTGCTCAGGCGAAAGTTTAGAGAGAATGACTTTCTGCTCTGGTGTGGCAGGCGCATCGATCCGTTCATACACCGGCTCGCCCAGTTCGTTCGTGAGGGCTCGGTACAATTCGGATGGATCAAGGCCGGTTTTGGACATCATTTCAGCGGCCAGCAGGTCCATGATGATGCCGTCCTTATCAGTCGACCAGACTGTTCCATCACGTCGGAGGAACGAGGCACCGGCGCTCTCCTCGCCGCCAAAGCCAAGTGAGCCATCGAGCAGACCGCTGACGAACCACTTGAAGCCGACCGGCACTTCCACCAGTTTCTGTTTCAGTTTGGCCGCGACTCGGTCGATCAAGCTGCTGCTGACTAAGGTCTTGCCGATCTTGGCGTCGGATTTCCAGCCGGGACGGCTGGCAAAGAGGTAGGCAATCGAGACGGCCAGGTAATGGTTTGGATTCATCAAGCCTGACCGAGTGACGATTCCGTGCCGGTCATTATCAGCATCATTGCCGAATGCCACATCAAAGCGATCTTTCAAGGCAATGAGATTGGCCATGGCGTAGGGAGAAGAGCAGTCCATTCGAATCTTGCCGTCCCAATCCAAGGGCATGAAACGGAATGTTGGATCGACGGCTGGATTCACGACCTCGATGTTCAATCCATAGCGCTCGACAATTGGCTGCCAGTAGGCCACACCGGACCCGCCGAGCGGATCAATCCCGAGCTTCAACTTTGCGGACTTGATGGTGGCCAAGTCGACCACATTCTTCAGATCGCGCACATAGGCCCCGATATAGTCGTGCTGATGTGTAGTTGATACCCGTCGGGCCTGTTTAACCGGAAGACGTTTCACTCCGTGGAGGTCGGTGGCGAGAAGGGCATTGGCTCGATCCTCGATCCACTTCGTAATCTGTGTATCGGCCGGGCCGCCATTGGGCGGGTTATACTTGATCCCGCCGTCTTCCGGAGGGTTGTGCGATGGCGTGATGACGATGCCATCGGCCAGACCGGAAGTTCGGCGTCGGTTGTAGGTGAGGATGGCATGAGAGATGACCGGCGTCGGTGTGAAGCCCCCATCCTGGTCGATCATGACCTCAACACCATTGGCAGAAAAGACCTCAAGGGCCGTGACAAAGGCCGGCTCCGACAGTGCATGGGTGTCTTTCCCTAAATACAGCGGCCCAGTCGTGTGCTGCGCAGCCCGGTATTCGCAAACTGCCTGCGTGATTGCCGCGATATGGTTCTCATTAAAGCTGTGTTTGAAGGAAGAGCCGCGATGGCCTGATGTACCGAATGACACGCGCTGTTCTCGGACAGATGGGTCAGGTTTCTCGGTCGAATAGGCAGAGAGGAGTTTTCCCACATCCACCAGAATCGAGGCGGGCGCTGGTTGTCCTGCACGGGGATGAGTCGCCATAGGAGAGGTGTAGTTCTAATGTCTAGTCGCTGTCAACTGTCGAGGCCCACGTAAGCCAAAATCAGACCTCACTCTTGTCCGGACTCAAAAAGTGGTGTTTACCTCAAAGGATCTTTTCCGTCTTAAGTCCGGATGGCGATCAGATGTATAGCGTCCTAGAATCATGAAATCTGAGTGGGTAAACCCCTTATAGAACGCTGAGTTCATGGATTTCGAGTGAGTGATCCGGTAAGATGCCAAGATGGATCTCTCTGTAATCTGAAGGGGGTGGTGTGTCCCGTCTTCGGCTTGCGCTCGTGATCATACTCGCCTTCGCGTTGTTGGCCGTTGCGTTCCTCTCATTTTCGAGGGAGCTGACCGGCCAAGACTACCTCAAAGACTTTGTTCTGGAACAGCTTGAAGAAAGCCTTGGGAGAAAGATCGACGTGCATCGCGTCAAGTTTGTGATCTTTCCGAGTATCCGCGTGGAACTCACCGAGGTCAAGATTCACGATCCTCAATCAGAGCAGGTAGTCTTGACGGCGAAGCGTATTGATTTGGTCTTACGCCTCCTGCCACTCCTCAAAAAACAAGTTATTGGCAAGCGATTGTTGATCGAAGAGCCAACACTGACGCTTCGGCGGAACGAACGCGGTCGATGGAATATCTCCGATGAGTTGAATGGGTCGGTGGATGTCGACCAGCACACGATGGACATGATGGCGCGGACACTCATGATCAGAGAGGCGACGCTCGTCAACGGAACGATCACGGTTATTGATGCCGCCAGACCTGATGGCATTCGGTCTCTCAAGTTGGAGCACGTTGAGTGTAGGTTGCTGGTCCGGCCTGATCGTGGTTTCGCCGAATTACATGTGTCAGCAGCACAGCAAGGAGAGTCAGGCCTATCGGCGGTGTCACTGGACGGTGTCATGAAGCGAGCAGAACCCTCGGTGTCATTGTCCGGTGAAGAGGTCGCGGAGCCGGCCACAAGATTTCAGTTTGAAGGGCAGATCGACGCCGCTGATCTCAAGATTCGGGACGCGGCTGACTTTCTCGGCCCCAGGCCGGTGTCTGAGCATCTTCAAGGGGCATTGAATCTTAAGAGTGCTGTTCGCGTGATGCCGGGTGTTGCCGGATATGACATGGTTCTGTCAGACATGACCGCGCATTTGAATAACATCACACTGAGAGGAAAGGCCAATCTGGCCGGCCTGCTGACTCCTCAGCCGACGTTTGCCGTCACGTTCAGCAGTTCTCTGGTTTCCCTCCCGCAGCTCCTGAAAACCATTCCCCCGGACTGGATCCATGCGCAGCTCCCAGCCCTCCTGGCTGATCGCCAGATCGATGGGAAGGTGCAAGTGGTGAATGCAACGCTCACCGGGTCAGCGACGAGAGGGCCTCAACTTTCGACGATCGGAGAGTTTCATGTCAGCGAAGGTCGCGGCTTGATTGGCAATGATCGGATCGCCGCGAAAGACCTCGCGGCGGCGGTGGTGGTTGAGACGGGACGTGTTCGCATTGCGAAGGTCACTGGCATGTATGGGGCGATGCAGATTACGGGTGGAAAGGCGGAGGTGTCGTTTCTCGACGCGGGCCCGTGGCTGGAATTGGAGATCACAGGAGAGACGGCGGCCGCGCAGCTCGTTGAGTTTCTGGCGAAGACTGTGAAAGCGGAGCGAGTCACGCAGTTGCTCGCCGGTATCCGCGACGCTGAAGGGACGGCGCAATCCACATTTCGCCTCGTGGGACCGTTGAATCAGCCTGGTGGGATCACATTTGCGGGTGGGGAGATCACCGCCCGTCAAGTGAGTTTCACCCATGTGAATGTACCGGAGCGTGTGACCGGGATGCAGGGAAGATTTATCTTGGCCGATGGAGCCACACAGTTCGACCAAGTTGCCGGACATCTTGGGGGAACCGCTGTGCAGGTTCACGGTAGCGTTACTGGAGGACCCCAAAGCCACTATCAGGATTTTGTTATTCGTACGCGCGGTGATGCCGCGCAGATGGTTCGGTTGTTTCGTTCCTCGGTGATTGAACAGAGTGCATTCGAGGGGGTGTTTAGCTCAGCGATTGCAGTCTCTGGTTCGACGGCGAGACCGCATATCCAAGGGACCGTTGTGTTGGATGAGGCCAAAGTCGCGTTCGGGGTGATTGCAAAACCCGTCGGTCCTCGCGTCACTGTAGCGTTTGAAGGGGTGATGCCTCAGTCTGCCAGCATCAAGCTGCATCGCCTCGAGCTGGTCTTGCCCTCTGTGACCATTCCCGCGAAGGGAACCATGCAGTTCGGGAATGGCTTTCTGATTGATATGGCCGTGGCGACCGGTACGTTATCGGTATCCAGTTTTCCGGAATGGCTAGCCAAAGATGGGCTTGAAGCGGGGAATATCGAAGTCTCGCTTGATGTCAAAGGAAAGGAGCAGGATTGGAAGACCTGGCGGGTGACCGGATGGATGGGGCTGACGAACGGGCTGATGCAGGCAAAAGGGATTGATGGGCATCTGCAAGATTTCTATGCCCGCGTAAAGTTTGCCCGCAACGAGGTCGAGATCAAGCGGCTGTCGTTTAAGGTTCAAGGCAGTGACGTCGCCATAGAGGCCACGGTCCGAAATTGGATGGCGAAGCCGATTATCACCGGCAAGATCGAGTCCAACCAATTGGATTTGAGCCTAGTGATTCCCAAGGGGGAGCGGACTCCGATCCGGGAGTTCCTCGAAACGTTGGCGGCGACCAGCCACGTCACTATGGCTGCGGCCGTTGCACGTGGGCGATACAAGCATCTGAAATTCGGCTCACTTGCCGCTCGAATCAATATTCAGGACGGAGTGCTTGATGTCGATCGACTTTCGGGCGAGTCCACCCATGGGCAAGTGGCCGGACGGCTCGTCGTGCAACTTCCCCCTAAGGCACCGGCGGATTTTGACCTGTCATTCAGGGCTACCGGAGTAGAATGTGAAGACCTCTTGCGGCTGACTAAAACTCAGGTCCAAGGCGCATCGGGAGAAATACGCTTCAGCGGGGTGCTTCGCGGGCATGGGCGTAATCCTCATGGCGTCTACCCTTCGTTGAACGGCAAAGTTGAGGTGTTGTTGGAAAATGGGCGCATCCTGAAAACGAATGAGCGGGCAGTCTGGAAGATCATTAGTTTGTTGAACCTGCCGGCTGTGTTGCAGGGGAAGGTTGACCTTGAAAAGGAGGGGCTGCCATACAACAGAATTTCTTCCACCGTTGCCATTCAAGATGGGATGTTTCAGACGGAAAATCTGATCATCGACAGTCCCATTCTGAAAATTACAGCTGCTGGGAATTACGACTTGCCGACGGATCAGCTGGATCTGGCCGTCGCCGTGAGTCCGTTCGGGTCATACTCCCAATTCCTTAAGACGATTCCGCTCTTTGGGCGAATCGTGGCGGGGGATCGCAAAGGCATCGCCACGGCGATGTTCGCTATGAAGGGAGCGCTGGAGGATCCTGAGGTCACCTATTTACCGGTGAAGTCCTTTGCATCCGGCCTATCGGGGCTGGCCCAACTCGCCGTTGATGTGCTCACAAACACGCTGACGCTGCCGATGGATTTGATGACGCCGGATGAAGAGTCTGGAGTGCGACTGAGAGATATGACTCCATCGCCGGCTCCCGCTGTGCCGTGAGGGACTCGATTCTTGACCGACCCACGCCCCCATGCTAGCATCACCCAAGTTAAGACTTTGTCATCCCACGGGTTTCCATTCAACTCTGCTGTCCCATTAACATACACATGAAACGCGCTACCGTCGTCCAACCAGAATTGGCCACACTGTTCATCACCGCCAGCGAGCAGGACTCGAATCTGTACTATGCCACGCGCTTCATGGCGCCAGACCCGTTCATCTATCTGGAAATCAAAGGCGAGCGGTTGATGGTCATGAGCGATCTGGAAATGGATCGTGCCAGGACTCAAGCTTCAGTGGATCGAGTCTTGTCCTACTCGGAAATCGAGCAGAAGGCGAAGAAACAGGGAATCAAAGACCCGACCGCAGTTGATATCGTCCATGTGGTGTTGAAAGAGTCCAAGATCCGCCGTCTTTCGGTGCCGGCGAATTTCCCGGTGATCCATGCCGCGCGATTGCAAGAGCGAGGATACAGTCTCAAACCAAAGCGAGACCCGTTTTATGAACAGCGCGTGCTGAAGACGGCAGAAGAAGTACGTCATATCGAAGACGCGCAGCGGGCCACGGAAGAAGCCGTGGCAGCGGCCCACGCGCTGTTACGCCGGGCCGAGATCAAGGATGAGCAACTCTGGCTCGATGGCGAGGTGGTGACCTCGGAGCGGATCAAAAAGTTTGTCAACGTGAAGCTCATGGAGCGGGACTGTATCGCCCAGCATACGATTGTGGCAGGGGGAGAGCAGGCCTGTGATCCACACAATGAAGGAAGCGGACCGTTGCCGGCTCATCGCAGCATAATTTTTGACGTCTTCCCTCGGTCGGCCACGAGTCGCTACTTTGCCGATATGTCGCGCACGGTGATACGCGGGAAGGTGAGTGCGGAACTCAAACGGTTGTATGGCGCCGTGAAGGATGCCCAGGAAGACGCCATCGACAAGATTAAGGATGGCGCGGATGGCATGAAGATTCATCAGGGCATCTGTGCGCGTTTTGAAAAGGCCGGATACAAGACCGGTTTGGTGAATGGACGTATGCAAGGCTATTTTCATGGGACTGGACATGGAGTGGGGCTCGATATTCACGAAGCGCCACGGATCAGTCGAACTGGGTCACTCCTCCAAGAGGGCCATGTCGTCACGGTTGAACCAGGGCTGTATTATCCAGGATTGGGGGCAGTCCGAATTGAAGACATGGTGCTCGTCACCAAGGATGGCTGCCGGAACCTCACCAATTTCCCCAAAGTCTTCGAGCTCGGATAGCTCGCTCCAGGCTCGCGCTCTCCCACGATGGGTTCAGATCGGCGTATCACTTCGAGTGACATTCGATGTCCCACTCATTCCGCTTTCTAGACGACATTGCCACGGCTGACTTGGCGTTTGAGGCGTCCGGTGATTCCCTCCAAGAACTCTTTCACGGGGCTACGTGTGCGGTCATCGAAGCGATGGCCGATCCTTCAACCGTCGGGTCTACCTGGCGGAAATCAGTGGAACGAACAGAGGAGGATCCTGCCGAACTGTTGTTCGATTGGCTCTCGGATCTGGTGTACTGGAAGGATGCGGATGGAGTCGTATTCAGTACATTCAAACTCACGATCACACGTGGAGACGACGGCTCTTGGCATCTGAAGGGGGAGCTGTGTGGGGAGTCGGTCAATGGATTGGCGCAGGTGTTGCGGAACGATGTGAAGGGGATTACAAAGCATCTGTATCACGTCAGGCAAAAGGGCGTGTGTTGGCATGCGCGGGTAGTGGTGGACGTATGAAGCTTCACACAGAGATGAGAGTCAATCGGATTACTGATGAGGTGTGGGAAATCCCCATCAGCGAGAAGTCTGGCATGCTGGTTCCAGCACGAATCTACGCCTCACCGACTATTCTTCAATCAATGGATGCCGGAGTCTTCGAGCAAGTGACAAATGTGGCGTGTCTTCCTGGAATCAGACGTTATGCGCTGTGCATGCCGGATGGACATTGGGGGTATGGCTTCCCTATTGGAGGTGTCGCTGCCTTCGATGTCCGATCTGGAATCATCTCGCCTGGCGGTGTCGGGTATGATGTGAATTGCGGCATGCGGCTTATGAGGACCAATCTCACGCAGAAGGACGTGCAGCCTGTGCTTGAACGATTGATGACGGAATTATTCCGGAGAGTGCCTGCCGGGGTTGGTGCGAGCGGGTCTGTGCGGCTGGACCGCTCGTCGTTCGAGGATGTCATAGTCCGCGGGGCCCGATGGTCTATTGAGAACGGCTATGGTTGGCCTCAAGATCTTGAAGCGATGGAAGAGAGAGGCTGCATCGCCGTGGCCGATCCATCCAAAGTCAGCGACCAGGCGATCAGTCGAGGGATTAATCAACTAGGGACCTTGGGATCAGGGAACCACTATCTTGAGGTGCAGCTGGTATCAACCGATCGAGTCTTTGATCAAGAAACAGCCTCAGCCTGGGGCATCACCGGTCATGACCAGATTGTTGTGATGGTCCACTGCGGATCTCGTGGGTTCGGTCATCAGGTCGCAAGTGATTATCTCAAAGTATTTGAGAAAGCGATGCGACGATATGGGATTTCCGTGAAAGACCAGCAATTGGCCTGCGCCCCGTTTGCCTCAGTGGAAGGGCAGGACTATTTTTCGGCTATGAACTGTGCGGCCAACACCGCTTTCGCCAACCGCCAAGTGATTACGCATCAGATTCGAGAAGCCTTTGCCGCTGTATTCGGCCAATCGGCAGAGGAGCTGGGTATGGAGCTGGTCTATGACGTGGCGCACAATATTGCCAAAGTTGAGCGATATCCGGAAGGTGAACTGGTCGTGCATCGAAAAGGATCGACAAGAGCGGTAGGGCCGGGGAGTTCCGATCTCTCAAACCGGTATCGTGCAACCGGTCAGCCGGTCATTTGCGGCGGTTCCATGGAAACTGGGTCCTACCTATTGGCCGGAACTCAAGGCGCGATGCGTGATACCTTTGCCTCAACAATGCACGGGTCTGGGCGCACGATGTCACGGGCGCAGGCGAAGAAGGCCATCCAAGGGGAGCAGGTGCAGAAACAGATGAAGCAGCGAGGGATCCTCGTGAAGGCCGTCTCGATGTCGGGTTTGGCCGAAGAGGCCGGGTTTGCGTACAAAAACATATCCGAGGTGGTCGAGACCGTCGATCGTGCAGGAATCACCAGGAAAGTGGCGGAGCTTCGGCCGATCGGGAACATCAAGGGATAGCAACTGTATCGTTCCGACTTCGGGATGAGGTCCATCGCGACTCGGCAGTGCATATGGTTTCAATCCGTGGCACTGCAAGGTCCGCTGAGAATCGTATGATGGTAACTGCAAGAAAGTGGATCGCTTCGCAAGAGTGATCCTGATCCATCTTGGTTTGACTTGAACCACACTGAAGAGCCTATGCTTGATGGATTTGGGTGTTACGTAGGAAATGAGGGCTGAGAGAAATCGTCGCCTGAGAACCGATCTTGATTGATGATCGATGTTTGCCAAGACCCGGATGAGCCACTACGCGGCTTTGGCCGTTCGACGTTTTGCCACTTGGCCAAGAATATCGAGCGCGGCAATGCGATAGGCTTCGGCATAGGTCGGAAAATTGAAGACATTATCGACAAAGGACTCGATCGTTGCGGAGCTCTGGAGTGCCAATTGTCCAAGATGTACCAATTCCGTAGCCGAATCTCCGACGATTTGTACGCCGAGGAGTCGCTCTCCTTCCGGGTCGGCTACCATTTTGAGGAGGCCATGGCCCGCTCCTGATATCTGCGCACGGGCGACTTCCTCAAACTTCGCCCGCCCGATCAGCGGATCTTTATACCGTTCTCTGGCGCTCTTCTCATCCAAGCCGATGCTGGACATTTCAGGGATCGTATAGATACCGAGTGGAATGGTTGAAGCGGCATCACCTACTTGGAGGTTGAGCGCATGCCGGACTGCTCGTCGCCCCTGTTCCATGGCCTTGGAAGCCAGTGCCGGACCGCTGACCATATCACCCACGGCGTAGATGTGCTCGATCGAGGTCTGACAATACTGATTGACCGGGATTAGTCCTTTATCCGATACCGTGACGCCGGCTGCCGTGAGCTCCAGGTCTTCGACGTTGGCTTGTCGCCCAAGGGCGACCAACATCTTTTCACTCTTCACCATGGTTCCGTCATGCAAGGTCGTGATGACATGCGCCATCTGGTCCCACCGAACTTCTGTGATTTGACATCCGCCTCGATAGTGGCTGCCGTACCGTTCGAGGCTTTGCACAAACTGATCAACGAGCTCTCGATCCATGAATTGTAGAGGATAGGGTGCACGGTCGATCAGAGTGACCTCAACCCCGAGCAAGGCAAAGATGGACGCATACTCGCAACCGATGACCCCACCACCGATCACCGTCAGCGATTGCGGTAGGTACAGCATGGAGAGGAGTGAGTCGCTGTCAAGGATATGTTCATGGTCGACGGGAATCTCCTGCGGACTTCTTGGACGTGACCCCGTAGCCACGACGATGGTCCCGGCTGTCATTTGTTGCCGTGCGCCATCGACGGTTTGCATCTCGATGGTGTGCTCATCCAAGAAATGTGCTCGGCCGTGAAGCAGGGAGATACCATTGCGTCGAAGTTGCTGGCTCATGAACGAGTCGTGCGCCTGAACGACCTGTTCGAGTCGGCTCAAGAGCGTGGCAATGTGTATATCCGGCTTCAGGCTGAATTGGAATGCTTCTCCTGCCCGCTTGAGTCGATCGAGATGGAGGGCGCTTTCTCGCAATGTTTTGCTTGGAATGGTTCCACGATAGACGCAGCTGCCTCCAATCCCGCGTTCTCGTTCGATGAGGGCAACCCGTTTACCGGCCTTGGCGCCCTGGACCGCCGCTTTCTGTCCAGCGGGACCTGCTCCGATCACAATGATGTCATACGTGCTTGGTGTACTCATAGGTTCATTGCATTCACAATGGTTGACACCTGATCTTTTGTCAGCAGGAGTTTATCGATGTCTTGAGGGTACAAGTTTAATTCAGCGAAGACGGAATGATCGCGAAGGGTGTCCTCCGGCATTTCGTCAGGTGTCAGAAGATGACTGGCTAATCGATTGGCCACACAGGTAAGCAGGCACTCCTGCCGGAATTCTGTCGCATGGTCGTAGTCTCCATAGTACTGAATGGCCACTGCGACTTGTTTGGGGAGACCCCATTTATCGGCGATCATGGTCCCCACTTCAGTGTGATAGCCGGCCATCCAGCCAGACAGGACGGGTTTCTCAAGAGCGATGCGCTGTTGATCCGCGAGTGTCGTCGCGGTCCGCAAGACGACGGGTTTTCCAATGGCGTGCAAGAGACCGCAGAGATAGGCACTTTCGACGTTGACCCGCCTCATGCGCGCGACTTCCTTGGCGAAGGCTCCGCTTGCCAAAGAGTGGCGCCAGAGTTGTTTTACATCGTCTTCGTATCCTGGTACTTTGAAGGCGCCGGATTTCAAGGATGCGGTAAAGGCGATTTCGGACAGCAAGGTAATGCCCAACATGGCCACAGCGTGCTGGAGCGAGACGACTGGACTGCGGGGCATGTAGGCCGGTGAGTTGGCAATCCGGAGGACGTGTGCGGCGAGTGCTTGGTCTTGATGAATCAACGATGAGAGCTTGGCCGCATCGGCAGACGGATCTGACGCCAGGGCCATCACCTGGCTGGCGGCTTGCGGGAGCAAGGGAAGTTCGACGTCGCCGGTTTTAATTTTCTGAACCAAGGCCTGTTCGAGCTGCTCAAGTTGACTCGCGGCCGGCTGGGTGTCAGAAGGCATAGAGGGGCTCCTCAATGAGGACGATCTATCGATGACCATCCTTTGTCGGTTGCTTCCCGAGGAAAGTTGAGCGGTCGTGACTTTGAAATGGTCGCCGACTATGCAATTGTCTGTTTTGAGAGGGGATGATGTATCAATATCCATTCATGATGGGGGTGTTGTGGGTGGCAATCGCCGGATTAAGCGTCCCGCAGGGCGTCGCCGCTGAGTCAAAGGCTGGGACCGAGAAGATTGTCAAAGAGGCCCGCGAGACAATCGAGGCGACTAAGGAGTATACCGTTCAGCAAAAGGAGGCGATTGAGCGGAAAGCGCATGACGAGTTGGCCGTGCTTCAACGGCAAATCGTCGAACTGCGTGGGAAGGTGACAAAAGCGTCTGAAGCGACACGAGCGGAGCTACAGAAGTCACTGAATGAGATCGAGAAGAAGAAAGATGGTGCCAAGGAGCGGTTGGACGAATTGAAGGGCGCCACGGATGCCAAATGGCATGACGTGCAGGAGGGGATGACGACGGCTCTGAACGAACTCAAGCAGTCATATCAGAAACTGCTGTCCCATCTCCCATAAATGGCGTTGACGTGTTCAATCATGGAGTCTTGAGGATGAAGGTAGTTACACTCGCCGACTATCAACAGTTCAGCAGTGACAAGATGAAGAAGAATAACCTGTTTCAAACGGAGCGGTTCTTCTGTGACATCTATTGTTTAGAGCCTGGTCAGAAGCAAAAAGGACATGTTCATGGCCATCAGGATAAGGTGTATATCGTGCTGGAGGGGCAAGGGACGTTTCAGGTTGGCACCGAGCAGCGAGTACTCGAAGCAGGGCAGGGCACGATGGCTTCAGCTGGGCAAGAGCATGGTGTGAAGAATCATACAAGCGGACGGCTTAGCGTGCTGGTCTTTGTCGCACCAAACCCATCTTGATAGATTCAGGGGATGCTGTTTGCTCTGAAAGACGAAGAGGAGAAGCGGTTTCCCGCGTTCTCCCCCTCGTCTATCGGATCAGAATCGGATGATTATAGCTTGTAGTCCGTATGGTCGGACGGCTTCCCGTCGTGTGAATACATGTGCTGATAGGCGATGACTTGCCAAATCTGCTGTTCTGACAACAGTCCCTTCCAGGTCTTCATCTTTGTCTTCGAGACCCCTTCCGGTACACGCCAGAAGCAATAGTTGTCCGAGTACCGCGTCGTATTCTTCAGGTCCCGGAGGTCCCGTGCACATTTCTTGACCGGCTCGCCGTCCTTGCCGTGGCAACTGGCACAGGTAATGTCGGTATTGAACTCGCCGCGATGAATCATGGTCGCTCGTTCTGGAAGACCGGTTACTTAATGATCCGCTTCGCTGCTTCGACAATGGATCGCACGCCGATCCCGTAGTGATCCACGAGCTCTTCGGGTTTCCCGCTGTGGGGGATCTCTCGCACGGCGAGTTTATGCACGGCGATGCCTTCGGTGCTCACCGCGCTGAGGACCGCATCGCCAAGGCCTCCGTGGGCATAGTGATCTTCTACCGTCAGGATTCGGCGTTGAGTTGCGCGTCCACTCTCCATCAAGGTCGTCCGGTCGATGGGCGCGATACTATAGAGATCAATCACACGGACGGCGATCCCAGTTGCTTTCAGTTGATCATGGGCTTTCAGCGCTTCAAACAGCGTGACGCCTGCGGCCACAATGGTGAGGATATCTGATGTGCTCTTCCGGATGATTTTGCTGCCGCCGATATGGAATTGTTCATCCTGCCCGTAAATCACCGGGGTCTTCGGTCTTCCCGCACGGACATAGATCATCCCTTTGTGCTGCGCCGCGGCTTCGAGCAAGCGATAGGTCGAGTTGCCATCCGAGGGATAGAGCACGGTCACGTTCGGTTGCACAGCCATCATCGCGATATCTTCAAGCCCCATTTGTGAGGGGCCGTCTTCACCGATGCTCACACCGACGTGTGTGCCGACGAGTTTGATATTCGAGCCGCTGATGGCGGCCATGCGAATGAAATCGTATGCACGGCTGAAAAAGCAGGCAAAGGTGGCGGCAAAAGGGATCTTGCCGCACGCAGCCAGACCGGCAGCGGCTCCGACCATGTTCTGTTCTGCGATGAAATTCTCGAAAAACCGATTGGGGAATTTCTTGCCGAACTTGTCCGTATAGGTCGAGTTTTTGACGTCAGCATCCAGCGCAACGACTAAGGGGTTGGCCGATCCTAAGGCTTCCAGGGCGGCACCAAAGGCCTCACGTGTGGCGACAGCATCGCCGATCTTGTAAGGCGGTGGCGGGATCGTGCCGATGGTGACGGGAGCGGCGCTTGGAGCGGAAGGTGTGTGGATCTGAACGGCTGCACCGTTCGGGCTCAATTGTTTGGTGAGCTCATCGATCGCCTTCTGAGTCTCTTCGCCTTTCTTCAGCGGTTTGCCGTGCCAGTCTGTGCTGTCTTCCATGAACGAAATACCCTTGCCCTTAAATGTTTGGGCGAGTAACACGGTGGGCCGTCCTTTGGTGCGAGCGGCCTCATCGAAGGCCTTGAGGAGCGCTGAGAGATCATGGCCATTGACGACCATCGCATGCCAACCGAATCCGGCCCAGCGGGAACGGTAGGCGTCCATATCGTGCTGCAGCATCGTGGGATCGCTCTGGCCAAGCCGGTTGATATCGACAATGGCGCAGAGATTATCTAACCCGTGCTGCCGTCCGACCTCGGCTGCTTCCCACACCGAGCCTTCGACAGATTCACCGTCCCCCATCAATACATAGGTGCGGTGATCCAGCTTATCGACGAACTTGGCATTCAAGGCAATACCGACCCCAACCGAAAGTCCTTGCCCCAGTGAGCCGGTGGCCATATCAACAAATGGCAAGCGGGGCGTGGGATGTCCTTCGAGGTCAGACGTTAAGGTGCGTAACTTTAAGAGATCGCTTGTTGGAAAGAGTCCGGCTTCAGCCCACGCGGCATAGAGCAGTGGAGCCGCATGTCCTTTTGAGAGGATGAAGCGATCGCTGTTGAGTGCTTTAGGATTCTGAGGATCGTAGCGCATAACGGAGAAAAACAAGGCGGCCACGATATCGGCAGCTGAAGCACAGCTCGAAGGGTGGCCGCTGCCAGCCTCACTGGTGGCCCGCACACTGTTGATGCGGAGTTGGGTTGCCTTGTTGTGCAAGGTGTTGAGCAATTCAGGCGAAGCAGCTAAACCGGCCATGGACGATCCTTTCAGGATAGAGATCACAACGCGCGTAGGTGTTGGTTGTACACTTCTGCAGAAGTTGCTTAGGGCGAGAGGCTAACAAATCAGCGAGTAGAGGTCAATGAAGAGATGCGCTCCCCTGCAAGATCCAGGGGAGCGCTGAAACAGTGATGACTCAGTGAACGGTGTGTTTAGCCTTGGGCTGGAGATGAGATCATGAGGACCTCATTTGAGCAGGGACTTTCTGCTTCGCTTTCTTCGCCTCCAAAGGCACTGATGGCAAAGAAATAAGGTGTATTAGGTTCAAGTCCACTAATGGTAGCTGGTGGAGCCTCAACTGATTGACTTGTCTCATAGGAGCATGAGCCTGGTTCTCCGGAAGATTCCTTCCCGTAATAGACACGGTAACCGGTTACTGTGGGATCAGGGTTTACAGCCCAGGTCAACCGCGCGGTGGCATCGGTTGGAGTGAAGGGTAGGGCTTCTCCCTCAGGGCCTGCCACAAGAGGTTCAGGATCTGCGTCTGCAACCTCACTCGGGAAGGGTTCGATTTCTGTAAGTGCTTCAGAAATCGTTGGATCGTCCTGTTCATTTGCAGTGGTCTCGGTAGAGGTAGTGTCTGCCTCTGTGTTCTCACTCGGTTGATTGTCCGTCGGTGTAGAGAGGGAGGAAATGCTCGGTCCACCCTGTCCGTTGTCGCTACACCCGGCAAGTGGGAGACCGATGGTGCTCAAAACTAACAAAGAGACCAATGCAATACTGAGATTCCGGAGAACCGGAATGATCGAAGGTTTCGCTCTTAGCATATGTAAAGACTCCTCACTCATGAAGTGCGATATGGCTAGTTGGCTTCAGTAGACTAGGGACAACGTCCTAGTCTCCATAAGCAACTGTCATGCCCGCACGATCGATCATGCAAGCTATTAGTAATAAAGAGGTTACGTATTTTTTTAAACAATAGAAAATGCTAGGTGTGAATGGTTCAACCTTCAAGTACCTACAACAGTCATAGCCAGGTAGGTATTTCCAATCACCGACTACTGTGACAAAAGACTAACGGGAGATATTAAGAAGGGATCTGTCGGGGATCTGGGCGATCTCGGAAAAATCGAAACAGCAGGTAGCCGTTTATCAGGACTACGATCGACAAGATGCTGTAGGTCGTTAGGGTAGACGCAAGGTTTAACTCAACTAACACTCGAGACAGACCGAAGCCTACTACTAACCCGTCGAATGCCATGCAAATTCGCCGGAATGTCTCGGGGTCCATCAAGCGGATCAGATATGTACCGAGAGGAATTCCGATAATGACGCTGGGAACGATATAAGGGATTATTTCCATGCTGCCAGCACTGTAGAAACCGATAAACCCGTAAGCGATGGCTGTGAGTGAAGACTCCGTCAGGCGAATGATCCCCAGTGCAGCGCGGAAGTCTTGTTTTGGATAGCCTTGATTGTTAAAGAGGAGAGCCAAGGGGGGGCCGGAAATTGTTGTAAGGGAATAGAGGGTACCGAGCCCCACCCCAAATGGTACGCCTATAGCTTTTTCAGCGCGAATTGGTTTCCGGATGCCCGCTGCCTGGAGAAGAATCAAGGGCAGCAGAAAAAGATAGGTGACGAACTTGATCCATGCTGGCTGCACCAAAAAGAGAAGATAGCTGCCAATACCCACTCCGACCGCCAGTCCGCCAAGAATTGGAGCGACGCGCCAGAAGACGTTCGGAATGCTCTTTCGGTTGATAAAGAGAACATACGCATTGATGACGAGTTCGATGAGTACGAGGGCTGGGTTCAAAATGCGATTGGTGAAAAACAAGAGGGCGACCGGAACCGTGATGGAGGAGAAACCGTACCCTAGCGCGCCGTTCACTGTGGCGGCGACAAATGTAATAAGGACAAGAACAATTGTGTCCATGAGGGATTAGTCTTTGGGATGGCCGGCCGCAAAGTCGGCAAGTGAATAGTGATCGAGGACCCCAGCAATCGCATCACGGACTTTGCCCATTACTTGCTGTACGGGACACTGCGGCTTGTTCGTGTAAGGACAGTCGTTGCATTTTTGGTAGGCCGTCTTGCTGACGCAGCTGATTGGCGCCAGCGGACCATCGAGGATGCGGATGACTTGACCGATCGTTATCTAGTTCGGCAGTTTAATCAGGTCATATCCTCCGTTTGCCCCACGTCGGCTTGAGACGAGCCCAGCTCGTTTGAGTGTGAGCAGAATCTGCTCCAGGAATTCAACAGGGATGTGCTGGCGATCGGCAATGTCGCGGCGTTGCAGCGTTGTCTTTCCGTGGACCAGCGCGAGCTCAAACAATGCCCGGAGGCCGTATTCACTTTTCTTCGAGAGTTTCATAATCTAGAGTTAGTTTATCAACAATAATTACAATAGGGTAAATCTTAAAGTCTCGTCAAGGTCAAAGTTTTTGAGATGGGCGATCTTCGGTCATCTCACATTTCGTTCCAGTATCTACTCCCAGCTTTTATTCCCTCTCTGCATCCATTAAGATAGGCGTCGGTTATCTTCCTCCGCCACGAGGCCATTTTTGAAATCCAAGATTGTCTTTTCTTGCCAAACCTGTGGACATCAGGCGCCACGGTGGCTCGGCCGCTGTCCTGACTGCGGCGGCTGGAATACGATGAAAGAGGAGCGGCAAGCGGCGACAGGAAAAGGTCGTCCCGCTGCGATCAAGACAGCTCAGCCCAAGGCCACGCCCATCGGTGACATCGAAGTCGTGGGAGAGGATCGTCGGCTCACCGGGATTGGTGAATTTGATCGAGTCCTGGGAGGTGGAGTCATTCCGGGCTCGGTAATTTTGATCGGAGGTGATCCTGGAATTGGCAAGACGACGCTGCTCTTGCAGGCTTTGCCACGGTTAGCGACAAAGGCAGCGCCGGTTCTCTACGTTTCCGGAGAAGAGTCTCCCCGGCAGATCAAGATGCGTGGGCAACGGCTGGGTATTGAACATCCACATCTGCTGATCTTGGCTGAAACCTCCCTTGAGCAGATTTTGAAAACAGTGCAGGAAATTGAGCCGGCCGCCGTGGTGGTCGATTCGATTCAAACGGTGTATACGGAACAAATTACCTCCGCTCCCGGCAGCATCAGCCAAGTTCAGGAAGTGGCTGGACAGCTCATGTGGTTTGCCAAGCGGGCTGGTGTGCCGGTCTTCATCATTGGGCATGTCACGAAAGAGGGGGCGATTGCAGGGCCACGGTTGCTGGAACATATTGTCGATACAGTGTTGTACTTTGAAGGAGATAAGGGGCACAGCTACCGGATTCTCCGCGCCGTCAAGAATCGTTTTGGATCGACCAATGAAATCGGGGTCTTCGAAATGAAGGATGTCGGGCTCGAAGAGGTGAATAATCCATCGGAATTGTTTCTGGCGGAACGTCCTCAACGGAGTACCGGATCGGTGGTGGTGTCGAGCCTCGAAGGGACGAGGCCGATACTGGTTGAACTGCAAGCGCTGGTTTCCTCAACCACCTATGCTATGCCCAAGCGAATGGCGAACGGGGTAGAGGTCAATCGAGTATCACTGTTGCTCGCGGTCATGGAGAAACGGCTTGGAGTGCATCTTTCCGGACAAGATGTGTATGTGAATATCGTGGGAGGGATGCATGTCGACGAACCGGCGATTGACTTGGGGATCGTCGCCGCTGTCACATCGAGTTTACGGGAAATGCCTGTCGAGCCGGGAACGTTACTGTTGGGGGAGGTCGGTTTGGGTGGAGAGGTACGTGCCGTCAGTCAGGCTGAACTGCGTATTCGCGAGGCCGCGAAGATGGGGTTCAAACGGTGCATTTTGCCTGAACGAAATCTGGCGAAGCTCGATCCCATCGACGGCATGGAGCTGATCGGTATTCAAGAAGTGCGAGAGGCATTGGATGTGGTATTGGCGTAGAAAGAGGGAAGCAAACGGCGGACAAGTCTCGATGCTCGCGCAACGCGCACACAAAATTCATCGAATGAGGATCACAGCGGGCGGTGCTCTTTGCATGCGCGAAGGAGAGCCTTATCCGCCTCTGCTTCCCTGTAGAGGGGGGAATAGTAGAAAAGCAAGGCTCGCGCACTTTATTGGTGTTTGCATCGCGATCTTCATGTTGGCTGGTTGTGCTCTCATCACACCAAAGGAAGAACTCCCGCTCAAGCAAGTGACGGCGCAGGAATTGACGGCTCTTTTGCGCCATCGTGAAGCGGCTATTCAATCCCTGAAGGGATTGTTCAGCGCGAAAGTGCGGGGCGGGCTCATTCCCATTGCGTCACGAATGGAGGGCACGGTCTACTACCGTCGTCCGAACGCGTTGCGGCTGAGAGGATTTACTTCTCTTGGAAACGAGCTGTTCGACCTTGTTCAAGCGGATGATCTATACAGGCTCCGCTTGCCTCTGGAGGGAAAGACCTATACTGGTCACCAGTCTGACATGAAAGATGCAGGGAAACTGGCTCGATTCTCTCAGCTGAGTGTCTGGGCGGTCGGTGGCGTGTTGGGGACGAACGCCATTGCCAGGGATGAAGTGGTGAAGGTCGTGGAAGACAGAGGTCGATATCGTCTCGATGTTCATGCGCCAGCAACCGGAGGAACGAGCCCCTCGCGTCTGCCGATTCGCCGCCTTTGGTTTGACCACCGATTTCTCGTGGTACAGGAAGAGTGGCTTGGGTCGAGCGGGGAGGTCGAGGCGACGATTCAGTATGACGATTTTAGGCCGCTCGAGGAGTTGAAAAGTCTTCCAGCACAGGCCATGGGCGATCAGGATGTTCGGCTATTTCGCCCATTCAAGATTTCTCTCGAAGATGGTCGCGGACAAGGCTCCGTGCAAGTCATTTTCCACGAGATGCATCACAATCACGCGATACGGGCGGAAGACTTAGGCCAGATCTCATAATCGTCGATGAAAATCCTTGCGGTTGAAACAGCCACGACGTGGCAGAGTGTCGCGATTGTTGAAGACGACCGCATCGTAGCGATGCAAGAGCACGAGGCCGGTGGTGCTCAGGGCTCCCTCCTTTTGCCCACGATCGATCGATTGATCTCGCAATCCGGATTGCGGCTTGGCGATCTCAGTGGTCTTGCCTGTTCGATCGGACCAGGCTCGTTTACCGGTATCCGAGTGGGTATTGCAACGTGCCTAGGACTTCGGGGAGCCACTGGTCTTCCTCTCACGCTCGTACCGACACTGGAAGCCATGGCGAGGAATGTTGACACGGCAACCATTCCCGTCTGTCCAATGCTGGTCAGTCGTCGTGGGGAAGTGTACTGGGCGATTTTCCGTTGGACAGTGGATGGGCGATTGGATCGTGTTGTCAGTGAACAGGTTGGATCCCCAGAAGCCCTCGCGCAGAGTCTCACCGAACCTACGTTGGTATTCGGGGCCGGCTGGTCGTCGATGGAATCGGAGATTCGAGCGGCATTGCCTGCGTCGGTCACCGTGACGGTGGGACCACACGACATCTTCAAACCGTCGGCTATTCATGTCGCGCGTATCGGACTGGAACGATTTCGATGCGGTGAAATTGCCGGGGATCTGGTGATGCCGCTGTATGTCCAGCGGGCCGAAGCAGAAATCCAATACGAACGGTTTGGAGGTGTGTCATCTGTTGCGAGACGCCGGCAGCGGGTTGAAACCAAAGTTGCCGCGCGGTTGGCTCGTGGGCGTCGGCGGTCGGATCGGCAGGATATGTGAGCCGCGACATGGTGATGTCTGAATTTCAAATTGTCCCAGCGACACCGGATATGTTACCGGACATTCTTGCTTTGGAAGAGGCTTGCTTCTCATCCCCTTGGACGCGCAAAATGCTGGAGGCTGAGTTAACGACCAATCAATTCGCACATTTTCTTGTTGCGAGGCGGCGAGAGGAGCCGATACCACGGGCCGAACCCACGATTATCGGGTACCATTGCTTCTGGATTGTCTTTGAAGAGCTGCGATTGATGAATTTGGCGGTACGAGAGTCGATGCGGAGAAGAGGGGTTGGACAAGCGCTTGTCACCGAAGCCCTTCGTCTGGGATTGGAACAAGCGGCTACTCGAGCAGTCCTCGAAGTCAGAGCCTCGAACGATCCAGCCTGTTCCCTCTATGCTCGTCTAGGTTTTGTCCAGATTGGTCGGCGCCCTCGTTACTACACGAATCCCATTGAACATGCTGTGCTGATGGAAATGCATCCGCTCGTGATATCGAGTGGCCAGCAGCTGTCAAAGGTTTTGCCTTAGGGAGGTGGATCAGCTTCAACTGAGTCAATTTAACCAGGAGGTGTCGTTATGTTGACGGAAGATGCGATTGTTGAACAGCTTCGCCATTCCAACACCGAATTCCGGGAACTCGAAGCGTCGCACCATCGCCTGGACCTTGAACTGAACGAGCTGCAGAAACGCCATGTCTTGACCCCGTCGGAAGAAATTGAGAAAAAACGGATGCAAAAGGAAAAATTGGTGAAGAAAGACAAGCTTGCAGAACTGATTCGTCTCTACCGTGAGCACAGGCTCGAGCCGGCGCGGTAGCAGGTTGGCCGGCCACCGATTCTGCAGGCGGCTGAATTTGTCGATATGGAACAGGCCACTCATCCGCTCGCTTCCCACATCCAAGGCGTCAAGAGACGGCTGATCATCATTGGTGCGACGGTCTTGGGTGCGTTGGTGCTGACCTTCTCTTTTTCCACTGAAATGGTGGCATGGCTCAACCGACCTTTTTCAAACCAACTGGCGTTTTATGGCCCAACGGAGGCGCTGTTCGCTTCGATCAAGGTGTCGTTGTTGGCAGCCCTCATTCTCAGTTTGCCGGTCATTTTTTATCAGTGTTGGAAGTTTATCGAGCCCGCCTTGCTGCAGAAGGAACAGCGTTGGGCCATCCCGCTATTCATGGTGGCTGGGGGGCTGTTTGCGGTAGGGCTGATTTTCTGCAATGTCGTGATTTTGCCGCTCGTGATCGATCTGTTCGTGAGTTTCGGACTCGATCGTGATATCACCCCGCAGCTGAGCGTTGGCACCTATATTGATTTTAACGTGAAATTTCTGCTCATCTTCGGCTGTGCGTTTGAGCTACCCTTAGTCATGAGTCTTGTGGCGATGACTGGGGTGGTATCAGCGGACATGTTCACTCGTTATCGCAAACATGCTATTTTGCTGTGTCTCATTGTCTCTGCCATCGTTACTCCTGATGCCACGCTCTTTACCATGCTTTTGATGGCAGTTCCCCTGATGGCGCTGTATGAGATCGGGATTCTCGGCGCTCGAATGTTTGGGCGAAAACCGGACTCAGGGGGGATCGATTTGCCGCTCGATCCTGATCTGCCGATCAATACCGCGGGAACGAGGCTACGATGAGGCATCGGACTGTAAAGGCTCAGCGCATTCGCACGATTGCCTCTGTGATCGTCATGTGGGGTGCTTTTCTCTGCCTGGGCGGCGGTGAGAGTCTCCTGGCTTCCGATCCGCTGAGGCTTGCAGAGACGTCGACGGCCTCGGGGCCATCTGAACAATCCGCAGCCAGCGTGCAGGCGCTTGTGATAGGGAGCGATGGAGTCCTCTATGCCGGATCCTTCGGGCATGGGATTTTTCGAACCGTGGATCGAGGCGCGACGTGGGCTCCAGTGGGGAGTGGCATCACTGATCCGTTTATCTTGAGTTTGGCCTCCGCGAAAGATGGAGCCGTCTATGCTGGTACGTTTCGTGGTGGAGTGTTTCGCTCGCGAGACAAAGGGAACAGCTGGCAGCCAGTCAATGTGGGGCTCAAACGGCTTGAGGTCAAGGCCTTATTGGTGGTGGACCACGAACTGTTAGCCGGTACCGGAGATGGCGTGTATCGCCTGCATGGCTCCGAGGATCGTTGGACGCCTGTGACGTCTGGGCTAGACGATATTCTCGTTCATGCACTTGCTCGCGCTGCTGATGGAACCTTGTTCGCCGGGACTTCCGGTCAAGGTGTCTTTCGGTTCAGCCCCCGCTCAACCGGGTGGGTGCGTATGCGGCATGGGTTGAAGGATCACGAGGGAATGATCGAAAATTTCATTCGTGTGTTGGTGATTGATCAGGAACAGAGTATTTTGGCCGGCACGTTCGACGGCGGAGTCTTTCGCAGCACCGACGGCGGACTCACATGGCGGCCAATCAGCCGGGCTCTGCCCAACGACTCTATCCGGGGTATCGTATTCAGTGACCAAGGAGTGGTGGTGGCAACTGGGAACGGAATTTTCAAGACCGTGGATAAAGGCAAGCAATGGATTCCTCTCAATAAAGGTCTGGCGAACCTTGCGGTGCAAGTGTTGATCGGATTGGGTGATAAAGGTCTGTATGCGGGGACGAGTGCAGGGGTGTTTCGCAGCGATGATGGTGTTTCGTGGATGGCTGTCAATCAGGGGCTGGAGGCGGGAATCGCGCCCCCGCCATTTCTCTTTCGCTAAGCCTAGAAAGGACAACTGTAATGGCTGAGATAGGCGAGAAAACACGGGCAACAATAGCCGTGACAAGTAAGGGGCAACCCATGGGAGAAATCGTACTCAGGTTTTTCTCGGATGTGGCGCCTGGTCACGTTCATAACTTTATGAAGCTTTCCAAGGATGGGTTTTACAATGGGACGACGTTTCACCGTGTCATTCCCGGGTTCATGATTCAGGGAGGGGATCCCAACAGTAAGAATTCTGACCGGTCGTCCCACGGAATGGGTGGACCTGGTCATAAAGTAAAGGCGGAGTTTAACAGTACGCCACACAAGCGAGGGATTGTCTCGATGGCCCGTGCGAACGATCCGGATAGCGCTGGGTCACAGTTCTTTATTTGTGTCGCAGATGCCAATTTTCTCGATTGGCAATACACGGCTTTTGGGGAGGTGGTCAGTGGAATGGAGGTAGCCGATAAGATCGTCACGATGAAGCGTGACGGGCGAGACAATCCGCTGGAGCGAGCCGAGATGACCGTCACGATCAGCGAGGGGTAAAGGGGGAAGGGGTAAAAGTGAGCTGCAAGGAAGCCCATAATCGGACAGGGTGGATCATTGCCGGCCTCCTCGCTCTGTACTCCGTCCTGTCGGTCAGTTGTGCCGCTCCGCATGTGCCAGCGAGAATTATTTACGAGGATCCGGTCAATTTTGTGCGGTTGGAAGAGGATTCGGAAGTGCTCGCGGAATGGCCACCGAGTCACCATACCCATCCGTTCACAATCGAACCGGATAAATTGCGGACGATTTTGTCTGGCTTGAAGGTGCAGGAGCATTGGATTGCGCTGCAGCGGTGGATGCGAGGGGAGTCCCCCTTGGTTCCGGCCTTCACGGAGGAGGAGTTGACTCTCTTGTCTGTGCGTCTATCTGAGGCGCTGGCTGAGGCGAAAGACAACGAACGAGTGACCTTTTATTTGAGCCAGCCGCAGACCTTCGCCCGCCGAATCATCACGACAGGTGGGTTCTACGTTCATGGGACCGAACTGCACATTATTCTAGGAAATTGGAGAATTATTTACGGCATCCCGGCCTATGGGATGATCTATGATCGGCGCTATCCGATGCGACCAACTGCTGCGAAAGGCTTTGATTTAAGGTTTGAACCAGCTGAGGCCATTGTTCCGATGAAGAGCAGTCTGCTAGACGGAGTTTTAGCTAATGCCAAGGACGAACTCATCATCGATCTGACCAAGCTCGATCCACCTGATCCAGAGGTTTCTCTCATTCGATCGTGCTTGAATCATGAGTCTCTGTGTTAGTACCAGCGGGTGACACGGTTCGTGCTCGATCGGATGCAGGAAGGGCTTGCTGGAAGACTCGAAAAATAAAGCGAAATGTCTTATCGTCTGCCTAGACCCAAAAGATACATATGGGGTACTTCCATTAGCGCTTCGGCGATGGACTGCCAGCCGAGCTTGCTTTGACCTTCAATCCGATCACAAAAGCGGATGGGCAGCTCATCCACATCCGCACCCAGCTGCATGGCCCGCCAGGCGAGCTCCACTTGAAAGATGTACCCTTTTGCTCGGACGGTGGCGAGGTTCATCCGTGCCAAGAGATCACGACGATAGCAGCGGAATCCTCCTGTCCAGTCGTGGATGGTTGAGCCCAGGAAGAGGCTGACGTAGGTATTCCCGCAGCGAGAGACGAAACGACGGCGGGCGTTCCAGTTCTCGGTCCCGCCGCCAGGCACATAGCGACTTCCGATCACCAGGTCGGCAGTGTGGCTTCGTTGTACCAGGCGGGGCAGATCCCAGGGCGCATGGCTGAAGTCACAATCCATTTCAATGATGAGACTGTAATTCCGCTGCAGTGCCCACGTGAATCCCGCGAGATAGGCTGGCCCAAGTCCTTCTTTGTGTGGCCGGTGCAGGACGTGCACATACCCATACCGACAACTGAGTTGATCGGCTAATTCTCCAGTCCCGTCCGGGGAGTTATCATCCACGATCAAGATATCGGCGACAAGATATTGGCTGATCGCCCGAACAAGCGCCTCAAGATTCGCGCGTTCATTGTACGTTGGGAGGACAATGACGATCGATTGTTTGAAATCGAACGGCGAGGCGGGGATGAGCGGTGTGCCTACCCCCACTTGGGAATATCCTAGAGGCCTGTTTTCAGTCGGATTATGTGGGCTGATGGCAATCCGCGCGCTGTCAGCGCCACGGGCGATGAGCTCT
This sequence comes from Nitrospiraceae bacterium, assembly GCA_052387595.1. Taxonomy (GTDB): domain Bacteria; phylum Nitrospirota; class Nitrospiria; order Nitrospirales; family Nitrospiraceae; genus Nitrospira_D. The sequence goes on from JBQTJA010000004.1 coordinate 101,866, forward strand.
TCAGCGAGTTCAAAGTTCGGTACAGCGTAGGCTTCATCCATGCCCAGCTTCCGGAGAGGCGTTGCACCGTCCTCCTTGCTGATGTGATGGAAGTGTATGGACGGTGCGGGAGTTTCATCGAGCAGCGGAGCGATTGATGGGCTACTGGACATGGCGTTGTTCAATGAATTATTCGCCTAGGGCATGCATAGCATGGTGAAGGTTGACCGGTCTGCACACGAAGGAAGTGAGACATAGTGGGTGTCAGATCCGTGATGCTAAACAGGAAGTGGTGGAACGACAGAGGACACTCCTTGTTGAAATCCGCGGTATTCTAGTCGACAGCAGAGAGGTGCGCAAGAAGAGATTCAGTCGGCTATGTCAGTGCGCTGGTTGCGCGTTTTGACAGTGCGGGAACGGCTATGCTACAGTCCGCGATCCGTTGATATTGCAGGCTTTTCTATCACTTAACCTCTTAAGGAACACTGTTATGAGCGGGATACAGACTCAAGTGATTGTAGTGGCAGGAGCAGGACCGGCTGGGATGGCAGTCGCTAACGCGCTTTCAAAAGCTGGCCACGAAATCATTATTCTCAATCGCGATATCAAATTCGGTGGATTGGCTGAATACGGGATCTTTCCCTCTAAGCTGAAACTCCGTGGCGGGCTCAAGAAACAGTACTGGGAATTGCTTCAGCAGAAGAACGTTCATTATTTTGGGAATGTCTCCATCGGGAACGGAAAGGACCTTACGGTCGAAGATGTGCGTGGGCTGGGTGCGAATGCCGTGGTTTTCACGATCGGTGCGCAGGGGACCAAGGCCATCGGTGTCGAGGGGGACTCGGCTCAGGGCGTGTTTCACGCAAAAGATGTGGTCTATCACTTCAATCGCCTACCGGGCTTCGGCGACCGTCCATTTGAGATGGGACAACACGTCGCTGTGATCGGAGCGGGAGATGTGATGGTGGATATTGCCCACTGGTTGATTCGCTATAAGAAAGTTGAGAGGGTCACGGCTATCGTAAGACGGGGTCCCGTGGAACGTAAGTACAATCCGAAGGAAATTCGGAGCGTCTGTGCCAACATGGACCTTGAGGGAATCACAGCTGAATTTGAGCGTGTTAAGGACCGTCTCGCCAAGGTTGGCCAGAATTCCGATGAGGTTTTGAAGGCATTCACGGACGAATTTACCAAATGCGAGGCGAAGGTATCAGAGACAAAGATGGGCTTTCGTTTCCTTGCGTCGCCGAAGCGTATTCTGGTTGATGGCAATAATCGGGTTCGTGGACTTGAAATGGAAGATAACAGGCTTGACCCGAAGGGTGAGGATACGGTCGCAGTGGGCTTGAAGGCGTATTACGAGTTTCCTTGTGATTCAGTTGTGTTTGCCGTCGGTGACAAGGTGGATGAGACTGTCGGGCTACCCTATAAGAGCGGTATGTTTACCACGAACCCGAACAAGACCGGGAATGACCCCGATGATGCACTCTTCCAGGCCTACGATGAATCGGCAGGCAAGGTGATGGACGGCGTATTTTTGGCCGGTTGGGCTCGGAAAGCCAGCGAGGGCCTCGTCGGTGTCGCGAAGCGTGACGGAGATTGGTGTGCGGAGGTGGTCGGACGGTACCTTGCAACCAAGGCGGCGGGGGAGGGAGACGTGAATATCGTTCTGGGTCGGTTGCATGCGCGTTTGAAGCAACGTCAGAGTCGTCCGGTTGACGTGAACGGGTTGCGGGCACTGGATGTGGCAGAACACTCATTTGCTGAGAAGTCCGATTGTATCGGGGAGTTCAAGTTTTCAGCCAATCAGGAGATGCTCAAATATATTGAGCAGAGAAGAGCGTGAAGCGTCTGGCAGGTTTCAGCCTTATGCATGCCCCCATTTCAGTTTTTCCCGCAACACTTCGTAGTAGTGACTTTCTGGAAATCTGATCAATCGGGTCCGATAGTCTGACGTTTGAATGACAGCGGTATCTCCTTGTGTGATGGAGACACCGACCTGCCCATCGAGTGTGGCCATCGATCCTTCATCCTTACTCGTCAGCGTCACTTCAATGACGACATTGCCCGGTACGATTAATGGGCGATGCGTCAGTGTGTGCGGGCAGATTGGTGTCAGGATGAGCGCCTGCAGGGCGGGATTCATGATAGGCCCTCCGGCAGAGAGCGAGTAGGCGGTAGAGCCTGTCGGTGTGCCAATAATCAGGCCGTCCCCCCGCAGGTTCGTTACGAACTGGCCGTCAATGGCGATGTGGAGTTCAATCATGCGAGCCAGGGTTCCTTTGCTGATGACGACATCGTTGAGTACGATGCCTCTCGCAACGGTTTCCCCATGTCGATGGATGTGGGTGGCCAGCATCAGTCGTTCATCAAGAGTAAAATCGTTGGCAAATACCCGTTCGAGGGAAGGATAGAGGTTATCCAATCGGACTTCCGTCAAGAAGCCAAGGCCTCCCATATTGACACCCAAGATGGGAATGCTCCGTTCTGCTGCGAGTCGTGCGGCATTGAGAATAGTGCCGTCCCCTCCGAGCACCAAGAGAACATCGGCTTTCTGAGCCAGTTGAGTCTTTGGAATTCCTCCGACCTCGTCCAAGAGTGCTGCAGATGTTGTGTCGAGCAAGACATCAATGCTACGAGCTCGGAGCCAGGCAGCCACGCCGAGCAGCGTGTCTTTTACTTCGGGGAACTTGGGCTTGGTCAAGATCCCAATGCTTTTACTTTTCATGGATACCAGGCATATGGTTGGGCGAACGAGGAGCGTGATTGTATCGGGATGCTGATTTTCATGTCAACGGAAAGTCATTGAGGTTCTGGTCCTCTCGATAGGGCGAAACAAGGGAAGGGGGTGACGTGGTCTTCAACTCGCTGTCTTGTTCTCCGCTCAATCTTGACTCTCAATCATACTGTGGTTAGAATCACAGCAAGGTTTTTCAAGGGTTTTGCTCGAACGCGGCCAGGAGTTTCTACTCTCTGAGAAGGAGGCAGGATGTTCGAACGATTCACGGACAAAGGTCGAAAGATCATCATCCTCGCGCGCGAGGAGGCCGAGCGGCACCAAAACGACTATCTAGGGACTGAACATCTCGTCCTGGCCATCCTCCGCGAGTCTGATGGCATTGCCCTTATGATTCTAAAAAAGATGGGGCTTTCTACTGAACAGATCAGGCTAGAGATTGAGCGAAATCTGCCCGGCGGCGGAACGACGATGACCTTTGGGGAAATCCCATTTAGTCCACGGGTGAAGAAGGTCATTGAATATGGTGTGGAGGAGGCCCGTCTGCTGGGCCACAACCACATCGGTAGTGAGCACCTGCTTCTTGGACTGTTGCGGGAAGAAGAGGGGATCGGTGGGAAAATTCTTCGGAGTTTGGGTGCAAATCTTCTAACGGCGCGTCAACTGACCGTGACGTTTTTGCGGAAATCTGCTCCACGTGAACGTGATCGAAAGAGTAATACCCCGGCGCTGGATGAGTTTGGCCGTGATCTGACGCAGTTGGCTCAAGAAGGTCAATTGGATCCGGTGATCGGTCGAGCTGACGAAATCGAACGTGTGTTACAAATTCTCAGTCGTAGAAGCAAGAACAATCCCGTCCTTATCGGCGAGTCTGGTGTGGGAAAGACCGCGATTGTCGAGGGACTAGCTCAACGCATCATTCAATCCGAAGTTCCTGACAACCTGCTCTCTCGTCGGGTTATCGCCTTGGATCTAGGATCGCTTGTAGCGGGCACAAAGTATCGCGGACAGTTTGAAGAGCGCCTCAAGGTGGTGATGAAGGAGATTGTCCAAGCTGGCAATATCATTATCTTTATCGATGAACTTCACACCCTCGTTGGGGCTGGGGCTGCGGAAGGGTCCATTGATGCCTCCAATATGTTGAAGCCGGCCTTATCGCGTGGCGAGATCCAATGCATTGGGGCTACGACCTTGGATGAGTACCGAAAGCATATTGAAAAAGACGGTGCCTTGAAGCGGCGATTCCAACCTATCCACGTTCAGCCGCCCAATCTCGACGAAACGGTTCGCATTATCCAAGGGCTTCGGGACCGATACGAAGAGCATCATGGAGTGGAAATCACGGAAGACGCCATTGTTGAGGCCGTGAAGTTGGCGGATCGGTACATCACCGACCGGTTCCTTCCGGACAAGGCGATCGATTTAATCGACGAAACGGGTTCGCGTGCCAAACTCCAGACCTACGCTCTCCCTTCTGAATTGAAAGCGATGGAGCAAGAGCTGAAGAAGGTTTCGCGAGAGAAGGAACTTTCGATCTCCATGCAGAATTTCGAGGAGGCCGTACGGCATCGTGAGGAAGAAGAGCGGCTGCGCAAGCTGCTCGACGAATCTAAGCGAGAATGGAAGAAGAATCAGGAAAAGAACAAGCCCGTGATCAGTAAAGAGGATGTTGCCTATGTTGTCTCAAAAATGACCGGTATTCCGCTCTTTAAGCTGGAGGAAGAAGAGTCCAATAAGCTCTTGCGTATGGAAGAGTTTCTCCATAAGCGAGTCATTGGTCAAAATGAGGCGATCTCCGCGGTCGCTCGTGCCATCCGCCGGTCTCGTGCTGGTTTGAAGGAAGCCAAGAAGCCGATTGGCTCGTTCATCTTCCTCGGGCCCACAGGTGTCGGAAAAACGGAACTGGCCAGGACATTGGCGGAGTTTCTGTTCAACAGCGAAGATGCGTTGATTCGTGTCGATATGTCTGAGTACCAAGAAAAATTTACAAGCTCGAGGCTCTTCGGCGCGCCTCCCGGCTATGTGGGATACGAAGAAGGGGGGCAGCTGACCGAGAAGGTCCGCCGTCGGCCTTATTCCGTCGTATTGTTCGATGAAATTGAGAAGGCGCATCCGGATGTGTTCAATGTTCTCCTTCAAGTATTAGACGACGGTGTGCTGACTGATAGTCTTGGACGAAAGATTGATTTCAAAAACACGGTTGTCATTATGACGTCCAACATTGGGACGAAAATGATTCAGAAGGGTGTTTCTCTTGGTTTTCAGAGCACAGAGGGCGAAGCCGCGCGTCGGAAGAAGGAAGAAGTACTCGGAGAGCTTCGGAAGTCGTTTAGTCCAGAGTTCCTGAACCGGATTGATGAAATCGTGATCTTCCATCAGCTGGAAAAAGAGCAGCTCTATAACATCTTGGATATTCTGCTCCGCGAGTTGAACCTCCGCCTATTGGATAAAGGGATTGAGATTGAGGTCGACGACGAAGTCAAGCAATGGCTCATCAAAGAAGGCTATGAGCCGTTGTACGGAGCGAGGCCAATGCGGCGGGCTATCCAACGTGCCATCGGTGACCCGCTCTCCGATGAGCTCATCAGAGGACGCTTCAAGGAAAGCCGCAAGGTGAAAGTGGTTCTGCGGGACGGAGCCCCGGCTTTCATCGAGCAGGAGGCCATGGCCGGAGTCTAGTGCCCTTTGTGATCGTTCACGTCTTCAGGCAATCGTGAGCGGCCTCTGTGGCGGATCGCTGCAGAGGCCGTTTTGTTATTCAATACCATCTGGGCCATTTGTAACGAGATGTGTTCCTTCCCTAATCAGTCTGAATTTGAACCTGGGACTCAATGGCGTCCGGGCCCGATGCTTGGAATCGAGTCTTCATGCGATGAAACAGCTGCTGCCGTACTCAGTTGTGCGGGCGAGGTGCTTTCCAACGTCGTATCTTCACAAGTGACTGTTCATGAAAAGTTCGGTGGCGTCGTTCCAGAATTAGCCGCACGGGCCCACCTTGGGACGATCAATTTGGTCGTCGAAGAAGCTTTGGCGGCCGCCCGAGTCTCGAAGCCTACTCTCGGTGCCGTGGCCGTCACCAAGGGACCCGGATTGGCTGGAGCGCTTTTGGTGGGAGTGAATTACGCCAAGGCCTTGAGTTATGGCTTAGGGATTCCAATCATCGGGGTCAATCATCTGCAGGGTCATATCGCCTCTGCATGGCTCGCCGATCCGACGTTCCCACTATCCTGCATTGTGCTGGTTGTATCGGGTGGCCACACTCATCTCTATCGCCATGAAGTCGATGGTAGGTGTATCCTACTGGGACGCACTCGTGACGACGCCGCCGGTGAAGCGTTCGACAAGGGAGCCCAGATGCTCGGCTTGGGGTATCCAGGTGGACCGGCCGTTGATCGAATCGCACGTTCTGGAGATCCACAGGCCATTCAATTTCCAAGATTCCACCGGGCAAAGAACAGTCTTGAGTTCAGCTTCAGTGGGCTCAAGACGGCGTTGTTGTATAAGCTACGAGAAATGGATGATCCTCTGCGAGCTCATCAGACTGCCGACTTAGCGGCTGGCTATCAAGAGGCTATTGTGCAGGTTTTGGCCACGAAGGCGTTTGCTGCACTCAAGCAATCGAACCTGGCTGCGCTTGCCGTCGTAGGAGGAGTTTCTGCGAATTCAAGGTTGAGGGCCTTACTGAGCGAGCGAGCGGCACGTGAAGGCATTCGCCTATCGTTGCCTCCTATCGAGTATTGCACCGACAACGCTGCCATGATTGCCTCGGCGGGGCGCCAGTTGCTGATGAACGGAGAACGACCGCAGGCAGATCTCGATATCAGCCCGGCTGAGAGATTCGAGACGATTCATGACGAAAACCGATCGTATATCGGTTCTTCTAAGGGATAAGGAGAACGCCCATTCCTGATATCCGAGGTCAGATCACAGGACTGCGTACTAGCCAAGTCGCGTCGGTTGAACGACTCTATCGACGTCGTGTCTCACCCGACAAGGTCATGACCCCGGAGCTCGCAAAGGCAATGGCCCAACTGACCATTGAGCTTCGTCGCCCGATTGGCGTGCTGTTGACCAGGCGTGGACAAGTTCAGGACGTGATTGTGGGAACGGAATTGACGTTGTCTTCCACAACGCTGACGCTGTTCCGTACGGGCGCGAGATCGCTCCGTGGCTTGAGGTTCATTCGAACGCAGCTGCACGATCAGCCCATCAGTCAAGAGGTGCTGACAGACCTCGCTTTCTTGCGACTTGATCTGATCGGCCTGCTCTCCGTCATGGAGGATGGGCAACTAGGCAATTTGTATCTCGCTCATCTGCTGGCACCCAATTCGACCGGGCGATTGTTCAAAGTGCTCAAGGCTGTTCCGTTCCACAATCTCACACTGATGTTCGACCAGTTTATCGAAGAGCTTGAGGCAGACCTTCAGCAGGCGCGAGCTCACTATGCGATTGAGAGCGGTAAGGAATCGGCAATCCTTGTCAGCGCCTCTGTCAAGAGCCGGTCCGAGCAGGAAGAGCGTTTAACCGAATTGGCGGAGCTGGCAACCTCCGCCGACGTCACGGTGTTCGACCGTGTCGTGCAAAGAACGCCGGACGGGCATCAGCGCTATCTTTTGGGCCGCGGCAAGATGAAGGACGTCCTGATTCAGACCCTCCATCGTGGCGCCGACATGGTGATCTTTGATCAAACATTATCACCGGCTCAATTGCGAGCCATTTCAGAGATGACTGATATCAAGGTGATCGACCGGACACAACTGATCCTGGATATCTTTGCCCGCCGAGCCCACAGCCGTGAAGGCAAAGTGCAGGTGGAACTCGCGCAGTTGCGGTACCTGCTTCCACGATTATCCGGAAAAGGCACCCAGCTCTCGCGGCTGGGTGGCGGAATCGGTACTCGAGGGCCGGGTGAAACCAAACTGGAGACTGATCGTCGCCGTGTGCGGGACCGCATCACGCATCTAGAACGAGAACTGACACAGTTTGGACGCCAGCAAGATCAACGTCGGTCCAGGCGAGATCGGCACGGACTCCCCGTCGTGTCTCTCGTGGGCTATACGAACGCTGGTAAGTCTACGTTGCTCAATGTGCTGACGAACAGCCAGGTGTCAGCGAAAAACAGACTGTTCGAAACTCTGGACACGACGAGTCGACGCCTGCGGTTCCCGAAGGATCGCGAAGTCATCATCACCGATACGGTAGGATTTATCCGGGATCTTCCGCAAGAACTGGTCGGCGCCTTTCGGACAACGCTCGAAGAACTACGGGAGGCTGATCTCCTGCTGCATGTTGTCGACAGCAGCGCCGCAGATATCGACATTCAGATTACCGCTGTCGTCGCCATTCTTGAGGACTTGCATCTGAATGCCATACCGAGATTGCTGGTGTTGAATAAGTGTGACCAGGTGTTCCCAGCGCGCGCTGAGTTGCTTTGCCGACGGTATGGAGCCATTGGTATATCGGCGCTCCAGCCCACGACACTTCGTCCTCTCTTTGCTCAGCTGGAAGCACACGTGAGATCTCTGCTAATCGGTGAGTGTCAGACTGCTGGCCTGCCTCCGCAGGACGATGCGCTGGTGCTTGCATCTCGTCGGTAACCTCTGCACAATCGGGCCGCTATGAAGAAGGTCAACCGCACGAGGGCGCTGTACGTTCTCGACCGGCCGGCGCAGATTGCTAGGGGTCTCCGTCATGCCATGCCGATGGCTGTGGTGGAATTAACCCATCGTTCGCCGTGGGAGCTGCTGGTTGCTACCATTCTATCCGCGCAGTGCACGGATCAGCGAGTGAATCAGGTCACGCCGGCTCTCTTCAAGCGGTATCGCACACCTCACGAGATGGCGAACGCATCGTCGGCGGAACTGGAGGCGTTGATCAGATCAACTGGATTTTACAAGAGTAAGGCAAAAAACTTGATCGGTTGTGCGCAAGCCGTTACTGCGCGGTTCAAGGGGCGAGTTCCCGATACCATGGAAGAACTCATAACCATACCTGGTGTCGGACGAAAAACAGCGAATGTACTCCTTGGGGCCGTATTTGGGAAACCGGGCATTGTAGTCGATACACATGTGCGACGGGTGGCCAACCGACTCGCCCTGACCCAGTCAAGTGACCCCGAGCGAATCGAACGCGACCTGCAATCGGTGTATCCGCGAACCCAGTGGACGGATGTGTCCCAACGGTTGCTCCTTCATGGTCGGTATGTGTGCCTCGCGCGGAAGCCTCGCTGCCTTGTTTGCCCGATTTACGATGTGTGTGAGTGGGAAGGAAAACTACCGACATGATTAAGAGTATGACAGGATTTGGCCGGCGACAGGGACTATGGTCCGACGGGACCATCAGTGTTGAAGTGAGATCCGTGAACCATCGTTTCCTTGAAACCTCCATTCGCCTGCCGAAGTTGATGAGTGGGCTAGAAGAACGCTTCAAGAAGATGATCCAGCAACAGTGTGTACGTGGGCGAGTCGATCTTGCGGTGCTACTTCAGGGGAGTCGAGGAAGTGCTCGTGAGGTGCAACTTGACCTTGGCCTAGCGAAGCAGTACCATCAAGCCCTCCGTACACTCCAGCGCACGCTGAAACTTAAAGGCTCCATTGACATCGGACTGATGGCGGGTTTCCGTGATATTGTTGCACTTTCCGAGCAGGCGACTGACGATCCTAAGCTCATAAAAATGGTGGAAAAAATTGGGCTGCTCGCAGTATCGGACATGGTAAAAATGCGGGAGAAAGAGGGAGCCTTGCTTTCGCAGGATATCCTGGCTCGGCTCGACCACGTGCGTGAGTGCAGGAGTTTGGTATCGTCCCGTGCTCCCTTCATTGCGCAGGAAAACTTTGACCGTATGAAGCAGCGAGTGGAGAAGTTGTTAGTAGACGCAATCCCGGACCTCCCTCGGCTCAATCAAGAGTTGGCCCTATATGCCGATCGGTGCGATATTACAGAAGAATTGGTCAGACTAGACACGCATATGATACAGTTTGAGCGTGCGCTCCAAGGGACCGAGTCGGTCGGAAAGACGTTGGATTTTCTTCTCCAGGAATTAGGCCGGGAGGTCAACACCATTGGATCGAAATCCAACGACGCGGAGATCAGGGCCGATGTGGTGCGAATGAAAGCCGAGCTTGAGCGTATACGTGAGCAGATACAGAATGTCGAATAAGTACCGCGATGACCACAAGTAATCTCCCTTCTGGTGTGACGGGGGCTCGGCAAGCTCCTGAACGTCGTGGAATTCTGTACATTATTTCAGCTCCGTCAGGTGCAGGGAAGACGACCTTGTGCAAACAGGTCGTGGCGTCGGTCTCAGAGCTGTGGCATTCAGTGTCGTTCACGACAAGAAAACCGCGTCCAGGAGAAGAACACGGACGCGAGTACTTCTTTATCGATGAGAAGGTCTTTCACGATATGGTTGCGAGGAATGAATTCTTGGAGTATGCCCACGTGTATTCCAATTGGTATGGCACACCGCGGAAGCCTTTAATGGATAGAATGGAGCAGGGCATCGATGTCTTGCTGGAGATCGATGTTCAGGGTGCGCTTCAGATAAAAAAGAAATTTGGCGATGCCGTCTATATTTTCCTCCTCCCTCCATCGATGGACATTCTGCGTGCTCGACTCCAAGGTCGGGGATCTGACTCTCAAGAGGAGATTGCCCGCCGATTGCAAAAGGTGAAAGAAGAAGTCTGGTGTTTCAGGGAATATTATTACATTGTCCGCAACGATGATCTGATGCAGTCTCTCCGTGAGCTGCAAAGTATTTTCATTGCGGAACGTCTGAAGACCAAACGGATGGACCTGCAGTGGCTTGAACAAAGCTTTATTCTTGAGAAAGACGCAAAATCTCAGGAAACGGAACCGTCATCCACTTTATAACGAGGGAGCTAGACCGACTATGATCGACATGTTGAGTTTGTTGCCGCAATACACGTCCAATGAGTTCGATTCCCGTCACCGCTTGGTGATCGTCGCGTCACAGCGCGCGAAGCACTTGACTCAAGGTGCGAAATCAACCTGGTCCTCTCGTTTCACAAAAGAAACAACCATGGCGCTCGACGAGGTGCTGAGAGGTCATGTCAGGTATATGACCGGCAAGGACGCCCGAGATGCCATGAAGGAAGCCAAGCGAGGGAAAGAAGGTGAAACCGAGCGCATCGCGATGATGACAGGAGAGGACGCCCGCGAAATCAAGAAGGAACTCAGTGTCTACGTCGATGATACGGTGCCGCCGACGGTAGTTCCAGCTGAGGAGTAGGCATTGGAGGAAGCACACGTGCCGACCAATCCGTGGGGCAAGAGGCTTGTCCTTGGAGTAACGGGCAGCATCGCTGCGTATAAGGCAGTCGGGTTGCTTCGGTCTCTTACGCGTGACGGTGCCACCGTGTCAGTGGTCATGACTCAGGCTGCCACGAGATTTGTGACTCCTCTTACGTTTGAAGTGCTGTCAGGACGGCGAGTGGCAACGGACCTCTTTGAATCTCATGAAGAAATGGTCCATCTTGCTCTCCCAGAACAAGCCCAGGCAATTATTGTGGCGCCGGCGACGGCCAATTTTCTGGCAAAAGCGGCACTTGGTCTGGCGGATGATCTGTTGAGTACAATGCTGTTGAATGCTCGGTGTCCCGTCATTGTCGCTCCGGCCATGGATGGGGACATGTGGACACATCCCACGGTTGTTCAACATGTGCAGGCGCTCCGATCTCGTGGCGTCGTCATGCTTGATCCTGAAGTTGGTTCGCTGGCATCAGGACAAGTCGCACGAGGGAGGTTTCCGGCAGAGTCACGAATCATGGATGCAGTGCATGCCGCACTGAACCCTCGGCGGGATTGGCAAGGGCAGCGGGTGTTGGTCTCCGCGGGCCCGACTCAGGAACCCATTGATCCGGTTCGATTTATTTCGAACCATTCCTCAGGGAAGATGGGGTATGCCATTGCAGAAGCCGCACGGGATCGAGGTGCGGAGGTGGTCTTGGTGACAGGGCCGTCCTCTCTCACGCCTCCTCCAGGAGTGACTGCTATTTTGGTCAATACAGCGAGCGACATGACCGATGCGTTGAGTCAGCATTTCCCTGCTGCTACCGTTCTGATCATGGCTGCAGCGGTGGCAGACTTTCGTCCAAAAAATCAGGCCGCACAGAAGATCAAGAAGCAGGGGAAATCTGGGCTCGTGCTTGAGTTGGAAGCGACCCCAGACATTCTCGCGATGCTGTCCGCGCGCCGGACATCGCAAATTGTGGTTGGGTTCGCGGCGGAAACTGAACACGTATTGTCGCATGCGAAAGACAAGTTGAGAGGGAAAGGGCTGGATCTCATCATTGCGAATGATGTCACGCAAGCGGGAGGTGGGTTTGGCAGTGACGACAATGCGGTCGTCATTCTTTCGGCCGCGGGTGAACAGAGAGTCCTGGGTCTGATGCCCAAGCGGCGTCTGGCCGACGAAATTTTGACTGCTGTGCATGATCTCTGTCTGATCTCGCCTCGTCGCGAGTCCCTGGTGGAGTGACTGAATCTATGGCGTCAGAATCAAAGAAAGTAGGTAATGCCGCTGAAATCGATCGGTTGGCCTTAGTTTTTGCTAAAGATCCAGGGTCTAAGGTGTTTATCCCTCTGGCAGAAGAGTACGGCAAAGCTGGCATGTGGGAAGAGGCGGTTGCTGTTCTTGAAGATGGGCTGAAGACCTATCCAGGTTTTATCACGGCCATGGTGGCCTTGGGTCGCGCCTATGAGCAGATGAACCAACCGGTCAAGGCGAAGGCTATTCTTGAAGAAGCCATTAAGCTAAGCCCTGACAATCTTCGTGCGCATCGAATATTGGCCAAGCTCTACACGGCTCAAGGAGCCAAGGAGTCGGCCATCCGGTCGTGCAACGTCATATTATCCTTAAATCCGCATGATCAGGAAGCCTTGGCGCTCTGTGCCGGGCTCGAGGTACCGACGGCTCATGGAGTGGAAGCATCATCGCAAGAACAATTGCGTGAGAAACCGGTCAATACCGTAAGCCTTGACGTCAGTCGTCCTCTCGGCGAGGGGATGACATCCGCCATAGACGATGCGATGCGGGCAACGAACGATGAGACCCATACATTGTTGCGTAGCGTACCTTGCTCCGAAGAAATGCCTATTCCTACAACCGGGTCCAGGGACCAGGCCGTACAGAAAGCCAGAAGTCCAGTGATTGCAAGGCTTGAGCAGTGGCTCAACTTCATCCAGGATCGTCGCCGAGATCCTCAAGCCTCTTCTCGCCTCGACTCTTGAAC
>JBQTJA010000005.1:0-67846 GCA_052387595.1 Nitrospiraceae bacterium
TTTTTTTTTTAATTAATCCTATCTTTTTTTTTTGTTTTTTTTGGGAGCTAACCATCTAATTATCCAAAATTCCACCCCCCTCTCCCCTCCCCACCCCCCACGACCATTGGCCATGGTGGATCTGTTCCAATATCCGACGGTGCAGGATCTTGCCGCGTATCTCAACGGTGGCCGAACGTCGAAGGAAGCGGATGGGGAGTCTGCCCAAACTGAAGAGATGCAACAGACCAAGTCGCGTCGCCTGGCAGGTATCCGACGCCTGCAGCGGCAACGAGAGCAACGTCAGACGGCCACGGATAGGATTTAAGATGGATCGGAACGGCGGGAATCGGATCAGCGAGCACGACGGATTGGACCTGGCGGTCATCGGATTGGCATGCCGGTTCCCCGGAGCCCATGACAGTGCCACGTTCTGGAGAAATTTGCGCGACGGCGTGGAATCCATTACGAGACTGAGCGAGGACGATCTCCAATCAGCCGGAGTCTACGAACGGCTGCGCCAGGATCCCAACTATGTCCGAATGCGGGGAGTCATCGAGGGGATCGACCTGTTCGATGCCGACTTCTTCGGTATCATGCCCAAAGAAGCTGAATTGATGGACCCCCAGCATCGGTTGTTCCTCGAATGTGCGTGGGAGACGTTTGAGCACGCGGGATATGATCCGGAACGGTTTAAGGGGTCGATCGGCGTCTATGCGGGATCCAGTACCAGCGGGTACCTCTTCAATCTCTTTCCTGACGGTGTCCTGTTGCAGTCGGCCTCGGACATGGCCGGAATTCTTGGCGTGGAGAAGGATTCGCTCCCCACCCGCGTCTCCTACAAACTGAATCTGGAAGGGCCCAGCATCGCGGTCCAAACCGCCTGTTCCACATCCCTGGTCGCGGTTCACTTGGCCTGCCAAGGATTACTCGCAGGCGAATGCGACATGGCGCTCGCGGGAGGCGTGTCCATCAATGTGCCTCAAAAGGTCGGCTATATCTATCAGAAGAGCGGGATTGCCTCCCCGGACGGCCACTGCCGGGCCTTTGATGCGGATGCAAGAGGAACAGTCGGAGGAAGCGGTATCGGCATCGTGTTGTTGAAGCGATTCGAAGATGCGGAGGCCGACGGCGACCATATTTTGGCGCTCATCAAGGGCACCGCGATCAATAACGATGGAGCGCAGAAGGTCGGATATACGGCACCGCGGGTGGAAGGACAAGCCCGGGTGATTCGGGCGGCGCACGTGGCCGCCAGGGTTGAGCCGGAGTCCATTCGATATGTCGAAGCTCACGGGACCGGCACGCCGATGGGAGATCCGATCGAGATTGCGGCCCTCACTCAGACATTTCGTGCCGGCACAGATAGAAACGGGTTCTGCGCCATCGGATCCGTGAAGAGCAATATCGGCCATCTTGATGCAGCGGCAGGGATTGCGGGAGTGATCAAGACGGTCCTCGCGCTGTCGCATCAACAGATTCCTCCGAGCTTGCATTTCTCCTCTCCGAATCCCGAAATCGCATTTACCGACACACCATTCTACGTCAATACCAAACTGACCGGGTGGAACTCCTCCGGTGAACCGCGACGCGCCGGCGTCAGCTCGTTCGGTCTCGGTGGCACCAACGCGCATGTGGTCATGGAGGAAGCGCCAGTCGTTGAACGAGAGCGTGAGCGGATCAGTCACCGTCCGCGACTCATTGTGCTGTCTGCACGATCTCAAACGGCATTGAATGAGACGACCAACAGACTGGTTGCCTATCTCCAGCAACATCCAAAGACCGAGTTGCTGGATATCGTGTATACGCTGCAGACCGGTCGAAGGGCCTTTGCCCATCGCCGGTGGGTGGTGGCCGACAGCATAGACTCGACGATACGCGCCTTGAGTCGATTCGATACCGAGAACTCCGTCCCTCACGTCGGTGAACCGAGGCCTGTGGTGTTCCTCTTTTCAGGGCAGGGCGCGCAGTATTCCGCGATGGGCCGCAGTCTCTATACCCACGAGCCGATGTTCCGTGAACAGATTGACCGATGCGCGGCCTTGCTCGCGCCTCTCCTTGAGGTGGATATCAGGTCGGTTCTCTTCGATGAGTCCTCCACCGATTCTGAGAGGCTCAACTGCACGGCGTTCACCCAGCCGGCGTTGTTTGTGCTGGAGTATGCGTTGGCCAAACTGTGGATGAGTCTCCATGTCCATCCAGACGGCATGATCGGGCACAGCGTGGGAGAGTACGTCGCGGCCTGCCTGTCCGGCGTGTTCTCGCTCGAGGATGCGCTGCGATTGGTCACAATGCGGGGACGCCTCATGCAGGGCGTGCCGCCCGGCTTGATGCTGGCTGTGTCGATGTCCGAGGGTGAGGTGGCAAGCCTTGTGCACGAAGGGGTCGACCTGGCCGCGGTCAATGCGCCGAATCAGTGCGTCCTGTCCGGGCCTGAGCCTGCGATGACGCGTCTTCAAGACACGTTGGCGATCAGGGGTATCCAGTGCGTACGACTTCAGACGTCCCATGCCTTTCATTCACGCATGATGGACCCTGTTCTTCCGGCCTTCCATGCTCAGGTTGCCGGGGTGGTGCGTCACGCGCCGACTATTCCGTGGATTTCCAACGTGACCGGCGAATGGATCACACCGACTCAGGCGATGGATCCGTCGTACTGGACCGATCATGTCCGACGGACCGTTCGTTTCGCCGACGGTATCGAGACGCTGTGCCGGAAGCCCGAGCGGATTCTGCTCGAAGTAGGACCAGGACAGACCTTGTGTACGCTGGCTCAGCGACAAATTGATCGACGACCGGTGATAGCGCTGGCCTCTTTGCGCAAACCACGAAACGGATCCTCACCGGTATCGGAGCCGGCCGATTTTCTCGACGCCGCTGGGAATCTTTGGGCGGCAGGCGTACCGATCGAATGGGCCGGTCTGTATCGCGGCGAGCGTCCTCGCCGCACACCTCTGCCGACCTATCCCTTTGAACGCCGGCGGTTCTGGGTCGAGCCGACGAAGCGGTCTTCGGGGGCGGGTCAGGCGGGAGTGCCCGCTAGGAAGACGGAGATCAGTGACTGGTTCTATGAACCGACTTGGAAGCGTGCACGAGCCGTTCAATCGACCGGGCCGGTTCGAGAAGGCTCTTGGTTGGTATTCGTCGGCGAAGGGGATGAGGGAAAAGACCTTGTCACCCGACTGGAATCGGACAGGAGGCCGGTCGTCACGGTCTCGCCCGGAGAGCGGTACGAACAACGTACCGAGAGACACTACGCCATACGACCGGGAGTTCGGGAAGATTACCACCGGCTGATTCAGGAGTTACGCGAGCAAGCGCACGTACCGAATCGAGTGGCGCACTGTTGGAATCTCCAACCCATTCAAGGTCCGCTGTCCGTCGAAACCTTCAGCCACGCACAAGATCGCGGCTTGTACAGTCTCTTGTTCCTCTCACAGGCGTTGGGCAGCAGAACGTCGACAGAGCCGACGAGTCTGTACATCCTGACAACCGGGTTGTCCGATGTCACGGGTGAGGAAATCTTGCGTCCGGAAGTCGCTCCCATTCTGGGAGCCTGCCGGGTCATACCTCAGGAATACGCAAATCTTAGATGTCGTGTCATCGATCTCCACGCATCGAGCAACGGGGAAGACCCATGGGCGAAGCGACAGATCGACCGATGTCTTGCCGAAGATTGTGTCGGACAGGCTGAACCAGTCGTGGCGTATCGCGGAGGGTATCGATGGGTTCCGGCGTTCGAGCCAGTGCGGTTGGAGCATCCGAACGGGCAACCGGTTCTGCTCCGAACCCACGGGGTGTATCTCATCACCGGAGGGTTGGGAGGCGTCGGTCTTCACCTTGCCGACTATCTGATTCGGACGGTCCAGGCACGCCTTGTCCTCGTCGGGCGATCACAGCCAACGGAAGAACAGAAACAGCAGCTGAAGGCACTCGAACAACGAGGGGGAACAATTCTCACCGTCCAGGCAGATGTCGCCGACAAACAGCAGATGCGGCTTGCTTTGGCACAGACGGTGGAGCGCTTTGGCGCCTTGCATGGAGTGATCCATGCGGCGGGGATTGCAGGCGGAGGACTGGTCGACCTTAAAACCGTGGAGGCCGTAGAGGCTGAGTTCAGTCCAAAAATCAACGGCGCCCTCGTCCTCGATCATGTGCTCAGCAATGTATCGCTGGACTTTCTCTGTTTCTGCTCTTCCCTGAATGTGCTGACCGGCGGGGTGGGACAGGTCGGCTATTGCTCGGCTAACGCCACCCTGGACGCACTGGCTCATGCTTTCTCAAAGCAAGGGACACGCGTCATATCCGTCAATTTTGACCGATGGAATCAGGTGGGGATGGCGGTCCAGGCAGAAGCTCGCATGAAAGCCTTACAGATCGACGCCGGAGCATTCGACGGCATGGCGGCCTCAGAAGCACAGGATGTATTCGGCCGGATATTGCACGGATGGATGGCTCCGCAAGCCATCGTCTCAGTTCGTGATTGTGCATCCCTCGTGAGGCAGAATTTCGGAGCAACACTGTCTCACGTCGCCGGTCTTGCCGGAACCGACAGGAAAGCAATCCACGATCGAACGGAGTTGAGTGCCGACGCGACAATTGAGGAAACGGTGACACTGGTCTGGAAACAGGTTCTCGGTGTCGAGCAGGTCGGTCTGCACGATGACTTGTTTGCCCTCGGCGGAGAATCACTGGCTGCCCTGCAGATCTTGTCTCGCGTGCAGGACAGTTTTGGCCTGGAAGTATCCATGAAAACATTTTTCGAACGTCCGACGGTTGCGGGCCTGTCCGAACACATTCGTGTAGGGGGAAAGGGCGGATCCGCCGCTACCATGCCGAAGATTGTTCCGCTTCCTCGAAGAGGACGCCGTCAAGAATCAGATTCCATCCAACACGTCGCAGCTCCGCCACCGGAGGCCTGAGAGGATTAGACGATGAGTTTGCTCCGATTTCTCTACCGCAATGCTTGGCGTCTCGTCGTGCTTTCCATGGTCGCCGGCTTGATCAGCGGTCTTGCAAGTGCAGGAATCATTGCCTTGATCAATTCGGCTCTGGAGGAGAGCGAGCGGACGGCAGCTCTCGGAGCAGGCTTTCTTGCGGGTGTCGTCCTCGCGGTCGTGACGAAGGCCTTTTCGGAGGTCGTCCTGACGCGGCTGGGCCAGGACATCATTGCGCAGTTGCGGCTCCACCTCAGTGAACAGATTCTTCGTGCTCCTCTCCGGCACGTCCAGGAACTCGGTCGGCATCGATTACTGGCCGCGCTCAACGAGGACACGGACGTCATTGCACAGGCCTATGTGCAGATTCCGCTGATTTGTGTCAACGGTGCGACGGTGGTCGGGTGCCTGGCCTATCTCGGTTGGCTTTCATGGCCTATGCTGGCCGTCGTGTTGGGCTTCATGGTCTTCGGCGCCGTGTCGTTTCATGTGCAGGAAAAACGGGCGCTCCACTCGTTCAAGCGGGCTCGAGAAACGAACGACACCCTTTTTCGTCATTTTCAATCGATCCTTGAGGGCATCAAAGAGCTCAAGCTTCACCGTGAGCGGCGGCAGGCCTTTCTTGCCTCGGCCCTCAGGCCCACCGTGACTGCCTACAAGCGCGACTTTGTCGAGGGCATGACGGTGTATGCGATCGCGACCAACTGGGGCATGTTTCTGTTCTATGCAGTCATTGGGCTGGTTCTATTCGTCTTTCCTGAGTGGCTTGCGCTGACTCCCCAGGCGATCGCCGGATCGACGCTCGTCCTTCTGTATATGATGGGGCCTTTTTCTCAGATCGTCGAAACGCTGCCGAATGTCGGTCGCGCTGATGTCGCGCTGGAAAAAGTCGAGGCATTGGGCCTGTCGCTGGCCACGGCTTCCACGCAGGACCAGATCGAAAAACGCGAACGGATCGGGACAAACACCATGGGCGGACCGGTTCTCAACACCGGCTGGAATCGGATCGAGATGGCGGGTGTGACGCATCGCTATTACAGGGAAGATGAAGAAGGCAGTTTTCATCTTGGTCCGATCGATCTCAGCTTCACGCCGGGTGAACTGGTATTCCTGGTCGGCGGCAACGGCAGTGGAAAAACGACGCTGGCGCTGCTCCTGTTGGGTCTCTATGCCCCTGAATCTGGTGCGATTCGTCTCGACGGGGTGCCGATCGATGAAGTCAACCGTGAGAACTATCGCCAGCTCTTCTCCGCCGTGTTTTCGGATTACCACTTGTTCGACTCGTTGTTCGGCTTGCAGCAGATCGGCCTGGATCGCCACGCACGCGAATATTTGAATCGTCTGCAGCTGTGCGAGAAGGTGCGGATCAGAGACGGAGAGTTCTCCACTCAAGCCTTGTCTCAAGGACAACGCAAACGCCTCGCATTGTTGACCGCCTACCTCGAAGACCGTCCGTTCTATGTGTTCGACGAGTGGGCAGCGGATCAGGATCCGGTATTTCGCGGGGTCTTCTACATGGAGTTGTTGCCCGATCTGAAGGCTCGCGGGAAAACAGCGCTCGTCATTACCCATGATGATCAATACTTTGCCGTCGCGGATCGATGTCTCCGAATGGATCTGGGGAAGATCACCCCTGTGACAGAAGCGGTGGGCGCATTGCAGCAACCGGCATGACCGATAACACGCGGCAGTAGACACAGCAGTCGCTTGGCCGCTTTTGTGAAGGAAGGAGCGCATGATGGCTGTCCATGTGGATGAGATGAGGAAGATGTTTCTGACGAAGCCACACACGGTTGTGGAGGATAGAGAACGGAATCCCTATTTGAATCGACAGGCAGAGCGGGAATCGAATGCCCGCAGCTACCCGAGACGCTTACCCTTGGCGCTCAGCAAAGCCAAAGGCATCTATGTCCAGGATACCGAGGGACGCACCTACATCGATTGTCTCGCCGGAGCCGGCGCCTTGACGTTGGGACACAATCATCCGGTCGTCCTTGAGGCCATCCAGCAGCTGTTGGAGGAAGGCGTTCCCTTTCAGACGCTCGATCTGACGACGCCGGTGAAGGATCGCTTTGTCGATGCGCTGTTCGGTGCATTGCCGAAAGCGTTTTCGGAGGAGGCGCGGATCCAGTTCTGCGGTCCGTCCGGAGCCGACGCCGTGGAAGCTGCCGTCAAACTGGTGAAGACGGCGACCGGGCGTCGAACGATTCTCTCGTTTCACGGCGCCTACCACGGCATGACGCACGGAGGGATGGCGCTGACCGGCCATCTGGGACCGAAAGCCGCCGTCAGCGGTCTGATGCCGGATGTCCAGTTCCTTCCATACCCGTACGAATATCGTTGCCCGTTCGGTGTGGGCGGCGAGGAGGGCCATCGTCTCTCCAGTACCTATATCGAGCGGTTGCTCGACGATCCTAACAGCGGAGTCGTTTCACCGGCGGGCGTCATTCTGGAAGTCGTTCAGGGAGAGGGGGGGGTGATTCCTGCACCCGATGCCTGGCTTCGGGACATGCGTCGTATCACCAAAGATCGCAACATCCCATTGATTATTGATGAGATTCAGACGGGATTGGGACGAACCGGG
Organism: Nitrospiraceae bacterium; assembly: GCA_052387595.1. Lineage (GTDB taxonomy): Bacteria > Nitrospirota > Nitrospiria > Nitrospirales > Nitrospiraceae > Nitrospira_D. Next base: position 7,501 of record JBQTJA010000005.1, read on the forward strand.
TCACTCTTTGCGTTCGAACGGGCCGGGGTCATTCCTGATGCGCTGGTCTTGTCGAAGGCGATCGGCGGTGGGTTGCCGTTGAGTGTGGTCGTGTACCGAGCCGAGCTGGATCAATGGCAACCAGGAGCGCATGCCGGCACCTTTCGGGGCAATCAAATGGCCATGGCAGCTGGCGCCGCAACGGTAGAATTCGTCAGAACCCATCGCCTCGACCAGCACGCGCAGATCATGGGAGAGCGTCTCCTGTCGCATCTGCGTCAGGCCCAGGCGTCTCTACAGAGTTTCGGCGACGTGCGTGGCCGTGGATTGATGCTCGGGGTTGAGATCGTCGATACCAACGGGCGTCCGGATGCCAGAGGCATTTATCCCGCGGCTCCGGAGCTTGCGCGGAAGATTCAGGCACAGGCGCTCAGTCGTGGTTTGATCCTCGAACTGGGAGGACGCAATGGATGCGTGGTGCGGTTCCTGTCACCGCTGATTGTGACGGAGCAAGAGGTCGACACGATCGCGTCCATTTTCTACGAGGCGGCTCAAGCAGCGGAGCAAGGTGCCCGCTGATGAACCGGATCGTTCGTGTCGTGATTGTTGCTGTGCTCGTCTTGGTATGCTGCATGGGCTATGCGGTGATGAACCTTCGCGCCTCGCTGCCGATCCTGGACGGGAGGTCGGAGGTGACTACCTTGCAAGAGCCGGTCGTTGTCACCCGGGATGTCTATGGTATTCCGACCATTGCGGCCGGATCACGAACGGACGCGATCCGTGCCTTGGGCTATGTCACGGCGCAAGACAGGCTGTTTCAAATGGATCTTCTGCGGCGAAGCGCGGCCGGTCGGCTCGCCGAGATTTTCGGGGAGGCTGTGCGCGACAACGATCTCAGGCGGCGGACGTTGGGACTCAACAGCGCAGCGAGGGCCATCTCCGCACGGTTGCCCGTCGATCAACGAGCGGTGCTCGATGCCTATGCCGAAGGCGTGAACGACTATCTCATTCACAGGAGCACGCTTCCATTCGAATTTCTGCTGCTTGGGTATGAGCCCGATCCCTGGAAGGCCGAAGACAGTCTGCTCATCCTCCTGGAAATGTTTCATGTGCTGAGCGGAACCGATGAAGAGGAGCGCATGAAGACCGTGATGACGGAGACATTGCCTTCCGAGGTCGTTGCGTTTCTCGTTCCGGAGACGGATCCCTATACGGATGCGTTGTTGGGTAGGCCTGCCCGCTCTTCCTCGGCAATTCCAGTCCAAGACTTGGCTCCCCTGCGGAAGTCTTTCGCTCAGATGGAGGCGCGCAAGATGAGCCTGGTTCGATTCGGCAAAAGCGGATTGGGCTCAAATGCATGGGCGGTACGGGGCGTTAAAACGGCCGACGGCCGATCCATTCTCGCGAGTGACATGCATCTGGATCTGACCGTTCCCAACATCTGGTACCGTACCGAGCTCCGATACGAAGAGGTCGATCTGACCGGCGTTGCGGTGCCAGGCATTCCGGTTGTTGTCGCCGGTACGAACGGTCTGGTCGCGTGGGGTGTGACGAATGTCGAAGGAGATTTTCTAGACCTCGTACGGTTGGAGATCAATCCTGCCAATACCAATGAATACAGGACTCCGAAAGGTTGGACTCAGTTCACGACGAGGCGGGAAGTCATCAAGGTAAAGGATGCCCAGGATATCGTGGCAGAGGTTCGAGAGACGATTTGGGGACCAGTCTCACAGGATGATCTCTTGAGTGGGCCGGTGGCTATTCGCTGGACCGCCCTCGATCCCGACGCGGTTGATCTCGGTCAACTCGAGATGGATAGAGTCCGGTCGGTGGACGAGGCCATCACAGTCATGACTCGTGCCGGCGGGCCGGCAAACAACGTCATTCTCGCCGACCGTGCCGGCCATATCGCCTGGACGTATACCGGCAAGATTCCGTTGCGTCGGGGATTTGATGGGTCGATCAGCCTGTCCTGGGCGGATGGCCGGATGGGTTGGTCAGGGTATGTGTCTCCGGGCGCGATACCGAGAATCATCGATCCCCCGTCGGGGTTCCTCGTCAGTGCCAACCAGCGCATGTTGGCCCTTACGTCCCCATATGTCGTCGGACATTCCTTTGCCAACGGATATCGCGCATTCAGAATCTCGCAGCGCCTCGGAGCGATGGAGCATATCCGCGAGAACGACCTGTTTGAATTGCAATTAGATTCGACGACCCAGCTCTACGAGTTTTATCGGCAGCTGGCATTGGAGGCGTTAACGGAGGCAGTCGTTCAAGGCAAGACGTCGCTCGTCAACGCGCGACAAGCGCTCCAGGGATGGAATGTAAAAGCCGACGCCGAGAGCCGGGGATTTGCGCTGGTGATCCGGATTCGCCAAGTACTCTCACGCTCCGTGTTTGCTCCCTTTTTGTCTTTGTGTCAGGAGCGAGACGCGCGGTTCAGCTATGACGGTGATCTCGATACTCCACTACGCCAGCTTCTCACGACGCAGATCCCTGAGCTCAACCCTGACCCCGAACACTTTCCCACCTGGTCGGCGTTTCTTTTGAACGTGGTTGAGCAAAGTATTCGTGAAGTGGAAGCAGAGTATGGCGCAGTTTCCCTGACCGAGATGACATGGGGACATCTGAATCGTGTGCGGATCGAGCATCCCTTGAGCGGAGTCCTGCCGGGACTGGGTTCCCTTCTCAATATGCCGGAGGAACCTGCCTCCGGATGCGGGCAATGTGTCCGGGTGATGGAGGATGGTCTCGGAGCGAGCCAAAGGCTCGTGGTTTCTCCCGGCCATCAGGACGAAGGCATTCATCATATGCCCGGTGGACAGTCCGGGCACCCATTTTCACCGCACTATCGGGATCAGCATCCGTATTGGAGTCATGGGATCGCACTCCCATTCTCAGCCGGAACACCGGTCCATACGCTGACGCTGGTTCCTCATGCACGAACGGCACAGAGGACGCGTGAGCACAACCACTACCCTACAAACAAGAGGAGGAACGATGAACAGCGAAGAGCGTGAAGACACAACCGTGTACAAGGTCGTCGTGAATCATGAAGAGCAATACTCGATCTGGCCGTCCTATCGCGAGAACCCGTTGGGCTGGAAAGACGCCGGGAAGACGGGTCTCAAAGCCGAATGTCTGGCGTATATCGCGGAAGTGTGGACGGACATGCGGCCGTTAAGTTTGAGGAAATGGATGGAGGAACAAGCCAAGGCAGAGAAGACGGCGTCCTCATGCTGACGATTCCTCGCTCGACCAAGTGGGTGGTCACTCATCGACAGGTCAACTCGGGCCTGCGGCTGATCTGTTTCCCGTACGCAGGGGGGAGCGCCTCGATGTTCCGAAGTTGGAGTCAAGACGCCATGCTGGCAGATGTGGAGGTCTGTGCCGTCCAGTTTCCAGGACGGGAGGCGAGGATCGCGGAGTCTCCGGTCGATGATCTGCGCCGACTTGTGCCTCTGTTGCGGGAGGAGTTGGAACCATACCTGGATCGCCCGTTTGCGTTGTTCGGTCACAGTATCGGTGCACTGGTGAGTTTTGAGTTGGCGCGTGAGTTGCGGAGAACATGTGGCATTCAGCCATGTCATCTTTTTGTCTCAGGATGTCCCGCTCCGCATCTTCCTCATTCAGAACGGATGTGGGATCTGCCTGACGAAGAATTCCTTGAGCGCTTATGCCGGTTCAACGGGACACCACCCGAAGTTCTGAATCATCCGGAACTGATGGACATGATGCTTCCCACCATTCGTGCGGACTTTGCGCTCCGAGATCGCTATGTCTACCGGGAGGAGCCGCCGTTGAACTGTTCTATCACCGCGTTCGGCGGGATGAGCGACCAGCATGTGAGCGGAGCCGACTTGAGAGCCTGGCGGCAGCATACTCGTGAGCGATTTCAATTATGGTTGTTTCAAGGAGACCACTTTTTTCTAAGGAGCGCACAAGAGACCTTGCTTGAAACGGTGTTCTCCAGGTTAGCCACCGAGGGGATTATCTGATGAGCACCAAACCCGCGGAACGGTCCGATCGTTCAACGAGGCCGACACCATCATCTCTCATGAATGGAGACGTACATATCTGGTGCGCCGACATGCGCGAACGATGGTCGGAATCCGTTCTGCATGGGTTAATGAGCGAAGAGGAGCGGATTCGCGCATCGCGTTTTGCGTTTGAGGAAGATCGTCGCCGATATGTTCACGCACACGGTTTTCTCAGGATGTTGCTCGGGCGGTATCTCGACTGTTCGCCGGCGTCTATCCAATTCATGGCTGGTCCCAACGGGAAACCGTGTTTACTTTCGAAGGATGAGACGATGCGTTTCAATCTTTCGCATGCGCGGGCTCTCGTGCTCTGTGCCTTTGCGCGGGACCGAGAGGTTGGGGTTGATGTGGAATGGCGCGATCGTGAATTGTCCTGGCGCGACGTCGCCTCGTACACCTGTTCGAAACGGGAGCAGGCAATATTGGCCTCAATGAATGGGCCGGCGCAAGTCGATACGTTCTATTCCTGGTGGACGCTCAAGGAGGCTTACGTCAAGGCGGTCGGAGCTGGCCTGACATTACCGTTGAATCGAATCGATGTGGCCAGTCGGTGTGAGTGGCCGGTTGTGGATCCTGCCGACGGTGATATGAGAGATCCTCGTTGGGCTCTGTTCACCCTTCCCTTGTGGTCAGAGTATGCCGGAGCACTGGTGACTGAAGGTCGTGATGCAAAGATCCGGTGTTTCCAATGGCGGTGGGATCCAGCAGCGGTCCCGGTGATCGAATCAGCCACGAGCTGCGGAGAACGGAAGGATTATCATGCACGCCAGTCATAACAATGCCGCGCCCAGATCCGTAGAAGAAACCTGCGGAGAGACCAACAGTCAGGTGTCTTGTCGTGTGAATTACTTATCTCAGGACACACTGCTTCCTGTCGTGGTCAGTCCGGTAGAGATGCACTCGTTGGTTGAATATCGGGAAGTCGTCGGTCGGATGATAGGTATCTATCTTTCCACCGTCGGTGGAGTGTTGTTCAGGGGGTTTCCGATCGAATCAGTCGCCGACTTCGACACGTTTGTCAGGATGATCTCGCCCGATTTGGCGTCCTATGAGTTCGGATCGACGCCTCGTTCCCAGGTGCATAACCAGGTGTATACGTCCACGGAGTACCCGCCGCATCAATCCATTCCACTGCATAACGAGCAAGCGTATACGGCCGAATGGCCGATGAAAATCTGGTTCTATTGTGCCCAGGCGTCGTCGGAGGGTGGCGACACTCCGATCGCGGACAGCCGCGACGTGTATCGGCACATTCCTGTCCGCGTCAGAGAGCGGTTCATCGAGAAGGGCGTGATGTACGTGCGCAATTACGGTAACGGTCTGGATGTGCCTTGGAACAAAGTGTTCAACACGGCGGATCGTGGAGTCGTCGAACAGTATTGCAGGTCGGCCGGCATTGAGTACGAATGGAAGAGCGACGGAGAGTTGCGCACACGTCAGGTCTGTCAGGCCGTTGCTGTGCATCCCCTAACACGGGAAACGGTCTGGTTCAATCAGGCACATCTCTTTCACGTGTCGAATTTGGAGGCAGCCGTTCGGGAGGCGCTGTTGTCCGTGGTCGATGAGGACGACCTTCCCCGACAGGCCTATTACGGCGATGGCACCCCCATTGAACCGTCCGTGCTGGACGAAATTCGAGATGTGTATCGATGCCATGCCGTCCAATTTCCATGGAAGAGGGGCGACGTCATGATGCTGGATAACATGTTGGTGGCGCATGGGCGTACGCCGTTCAAAGGACCGAGAAAGATTTTGGTAGCCATGGCTGAATCGAGCAAAGGCTGACGTGAAGGTGCCACGCATGAATACCGAAGCACACCATCCTCGTACAGCGGTGCAGGTTGCGATTCCAACGGATGCGGATGTGTTTCCCGCCAGCTTTGCACAGCAACGACTGTGGTTTCTCTCGCAGTTGGATCCGGACAGCGCGTCCTACAACACGGCGCTTGCGGTACGGCTGAGGGGGCCGCTCAACCGGGAAGCGATGCGTTGGAGTCTCACGGAGATCGTTCGGAGACATGAGATCCTTCGTACCACGTTCGATGAAGTCGATGGGGACCTGGTGCAGGTGATCGTTGAGAATTGTCCGATGGATGTTCCGGTGGTGGACTTCAGCCTCGAGTCGCCGACCGAACGCGAGCGATTGGCAGCCGAGGCCGCCCAGATGGAGGCGCATCAGCCGTTTGACCTGCGCACCGGCCCGTTGATGAGGGTGCGTCTGCTCAAGTTGGGACCGCAGGAGCACATCTTGATCCTCACGCTGCATCACATCGTCTGTGATGGGTGGTCGTCGCAGATTCTCGCACGAGAATTCGGCACCCTCTACGAGGCCTGTGAGGCGAGCGTGCCGTCGCCGCTGCCTCCTTTGCCGATTCAATACGCAGACTATGCCGTCTGGCAACGAGAGTGGCTGCAAGGCGCGGTGATCGAAGAGCGGCTCGCGTATTGGAAAGAGAAATTGAAAGGGAGAGTGCCGGTGCTGGATCTGCCGACGGATCGTCCACGCCCGGCAGTACAGAACGATCGAGGCGCGCGTCTGGCATTTGTGGTGTCTCGCGATCTGACCGCCCGGCTGTACGCGCTGAGTCGGAGTCGGAACGCCACGCTGTTCATGACGCTCCTTGCCGCCTTCCAAGTGCTTCTGATGCGCTACAGCGGACTCGAAGAGTTTTGTGTCGGCACGCCGGTCGCGAACCGCCCAAAGCGCGAAATGGAAATGTTGATCGGGCTTTTCGCCAACACGCTGGTTCTGCGGGCCGATCTGTCCGGCAATCCCTCCTTTACTGATCTGCTGGCACGCATCCAGGACACAGTCTTGGGCGCCCAGGCACACCAAGACGTACCCTTCGAACAACTGGTAGACGCACTTCAGCCGGTCCGCGCGCTCAGCCATACACCGCTGTTCCAAGTCATGTTTGCGCTGCAGACCTCGTTGGCCGGCAGCCTGTCGATGGGGTCATTGGATGTCAGTGTCAGGGAGTTGGATGCCGGCGGTGCCAAGTTCGATCTGTCGCTCGACATGACGGAAGATAAGACCGGACTAGATTGTGCGTTCGAGTACAACCGAGATCTCTTTGAGCAGGAAACGGTGGTCAGGATGGTGACCCATCTGACGCGACTCCTGGAGGGCATCGTCGACAACCCACACGATCGGCTGAGTGAACTCCCAATGCTGACAGAGGAAGAGCGGCAGCGGGTGCTGGTTGATTGGAACGATACTGCCAGCCCCGGAGACACCGATAGGCATGTGGCCCGTCTATTCGAGGCGCAGGTCGCACGATTGCCTGAAGCCATCGCAGTCTCCTGTGGGGCGGAGCAGCTCACGTATCGTGAGTTGGGTGACCGTGCGGGGAGGATCGCCCGAGGGCTCGCGGCGGCCGGCGTTGGTTGTGAGACCGTGGTCGCAGTGCTCGGTGAGCGGAGCACGGACTATGTGGCCATGATCATCGGGCTTTGGCAGTGTAGAGGTGTCTACCTACCGCTTGACCCTCGACATCCTCCGTCTCGGTGGGCCGCGATTCTCGAAGCAAGTCGAGCATCGATGGTCCTGACGACGGAGGCCTGGGCGTCCAAGGCAACCGTTGCAGTGGCACAACTGCCGGAGGCCTTGCGGCCTCCGGTCCGTACGCTTGAGGCGAATCTTTCCGGGGAACCGGTTCATTCTACCGATGAGACCATGTGTTCAGCGTCGAATCTGGCGTATGTGATCTACACCAGTGGATCAACCGGCGTTCCGAAAGGCGCGATGGTGACGGAGAAGGGGCTGGTTAACCATCTGCGGAGCAAGATCTCCACACTCCGGCTTGGACCGAGCGACATTGTCGCGCAAACCGCTTCTCAAGGGTTTGATGTTTCGGTCTGGCAACTGACCGCTGCGCTTCTGTGCGGCGCCCGTGTACTGGTCGTTCCCGACGAGGTTGCCCGCGATCCGGAGCAACTGCTCCGGTATGCGGATGCACGGGGAGTCACAGTTCTAGAGGTCGTGCCGGCCGTGCTCCAAGGGATGCTCGGCAGTGCGGCAGCCGTGGGAAGCAATGCGCCGAGCTTGGATCAGTTGCGATGGGTGTTGCCGACGGGTGAAGCGCTGCCGCCCGCCCTCATCCGTCGATGGTTCGACCGATACCGTCATGTGCCGTTGATCAATGCCTACGGGCCGGCCGAATGTGCCGACGATGTCGCGACAGCGACGATCACGGCGCCGCTGGAGGACACCGATCTCCATGCTCCGATCGGCAAGCCGATCACCAATCTCCGTCTGTACGTGGTAGACGACTGGTTGCAACCGGTACCGATCGGTACCGTGGGCGAACTGTGTGTTGCCGGAGCAGGCGTCGGTCGGGGCTATCTCTACGATCCGTCCAGGACTGCTGAGGCCTTTGTGCCTGATCCGTTTTCAGTGGACCCCGGTTCGCGTCTCTACCGGACCGGTGATCGTGCCCGCCGTCGTTCGGACGGGACGATGGAGTTTCTCGGGCGTCGAGATCATCAAGTCAAGATCCGTGGCGTGCGCATAGAGTTGGGAGAAATCGAATCGTGTTTGCAAGCCCATCCTGATGTCCGTGAAGCGGCGGCCATCGTGCGTCAGGACCGTCCCGGACAAAAGCAGTTAACGGCCTATGTGGTGCCTCGGGACGGCGCGGCATGCGATTCTCCTGTGCTGATCCGGCTGCTGCGTGAACAATTGCCGGAGCCGATGGTCCCTTCCGTGATCGTTCAACTGCAGGCATTGCCGCGTAGCGTCAACGGCAAGATCGATCGACAGGCGTTACCTCAACCCGATCAGATTCCGGCAAAAGAATCGACGGCGCCCCGCACGACGACCGAAGCGCAGTTGGCGGCGGTCTGGACCGAGGTGCTGGGGCTGGAGCGTGTCGGGGTCCACGACAATTTTTTTGAGTTGGGAGGGGATTCCATCCTCAGCCTCCAAGTCATCTCGCGTGCCAAGGCGCAAGGCCTTCCGCTCACACCTCGACATCTGTTCCAACATCAGACGATCGCGGAATTGGCGGAGGCCGCCGGCGATAGGGTTGAGGGAAGCGATGTAAGATCGACGCATGAGGCCCGTACGCAGACACCGACTGATCCGGTCCTGCTTGAGGTGGTGCGCAGATGGTATCCCAACACCGAAGATGTCTATCCGCTCACACCCTTGCAGCAAGGACTTCTGTTCCACAGCCTGTACGAACCGCGGTCTGGCGTTTACATCGAGCAGCTGAGTTGCATCCTCCGCGGCTACCTGGACCATGCCGCATTCCTTGATGCATGGCGGATGGTGATTAGGCGCTCGACACCGCTCCGCACCGCGTTCGTGTGGCAGGACCTCGACAGGCCCGTGCAGATTGTATTGCCGGGCGAGGCGCCACCCATCATCGAGCTCGATTGGCGCGAAATATCCGAACACCACCAGAGAGAACGATTACGAGAATTTCTCCGGAATGATCGGCTGACTGACTTCGTCCTGACAAGACCGCCGTTGATGCGCCTCGCCTTGATCCGCGTGGCGGATGATGCGCACTACCTGATTTGGACGCATCATCACATCGTGATGGATGGATGGTGCCTGCCTATTATTCTGGGTGATCTATTCGCATGCTACGCCTTCATCACAGGCGGTCCTGAGCCGGGTGAGCCACAGTCGCAACCATATCGACACTATGTCGAGTGGATTCTTTCCCAGGACCAAACGGCGGCGGAGCAATATTGGTGCAAGACCCTGTCGGGCATCACGTCAGCCACGCCCTTTCTAATAGATCGCTCGCCGATCGACGCGCAGTCGGAAGCCGGCTATGGCATGCATCGCTTGACGCTTTCAGCCGCCAGGACATCCAGCCTTCATCAGTATGCCGCCAGAGAACGCATTACGGTCAATACGTTGGTGCAGGGAGCCTGGGCGCTGTTACTGAGCCGGTACAGCGGCGAAGAAGATGTGCTGTTCGGCACCACGGTGTCGGGACGCTCTGCGGATGTTCCCGGTGTCGAGACGATGCTCGGGTTGTTCATCAATACGCTGCCGCTCCGAGTCAGCGTGCCGCCGGACCTCGTTCTGCGGGATTGGCTGAGAGAATTGCTGCAGCAGAACGCCGAGCTCCGCCAATACGAGCATACCTCACTCATGCAGATCCAGAACTGGAGTCAGATACCGCGAGGCAGTCAGCTCTTCGAGAGTCTCCTGGTTTTCGACAATCACCCAACGGACCGAACGTTGGACAACGGCGGCGCCGGTTTGTCCGCTCACGACGTCCATTTGGAAGGGCAGACCAATTATCCGTTGACCGTCAACGTCGTGCCGGGTGAGTCGCTTTTGTTTCTGCTGTCCTATCAGCGGAAGCGTGTTTCTGCTGAACGGGTGCAACGCATCGCGAGGCATCTGGACGCGGTGTTGAGCCAGATGGTCGCGCGACCGGAGGCGGCGCTGTCGGCGATTGAGGTATTGGAGGCCGGGGAGCGACAGCAGGTGGTGGCGGAATGGAACGCAACCGGACGGGCATATCCGACCGGCGCGACCGTGCCGGACTTGATCTACCATTGCGTCCAGCGGGCACCGGCCGCGACCGCGGTGCGATTCGACGGCCAGGTGCTGAGCTATGCGGAATTATGGCGCCAGAGCACCGGGCTGGCGGCTCAGTTGCGGCGGCAGGGAGTCGGACCCGATGTGCTGGTGGGACTCTGTGCCGAGCGGTCGCTGGAACTGGTCATCGGCTTACTGGGCATTATGCAGGCCGGCGGCGCCTACGTGCCGATCGACCCGAGTTATCCGGCCGATCGCATTGCCTACATGCTGGACGATGCGGTACCTGCTGTGCTTCTGGCGCAACCCGCACTGCGAGGAACATTGCCGCCGTTCTCCGGGGTCTGTCTCGACCTGTCCGCTGCTGTGACGGAGGAATCTGATCTGGCAGACCTTCCGCCGACACCGGTGCGGCTGGACCAGCTGGCCTACACGATCTATACGTCCGGTTCCACCGGGCGTCCTAAGGGAGCGGGCAACACGCATGGCGGATTACTCAATCGGCTGCAGTGGATGCAGGAGTATTTCCGTCTCACGCCGGCCGACCGCGTGTTGCAGAAAACGCCATTCAGCTTCGACGTGTCGGTGTGGGAATTCTTCTGGCCCTTGATGACCGGCGCGGAGTTAGTGTTGGCCTTGCCGGATGAACATAAGGACGGAGTGCGGCTCAAAGAGCGGATCGTCACGCAGCAGGTCACGACGATGCATTTCGTCCCACCCATGCTGCAGGCGTTTTTGGAGACGCCTGCAGTGGAGGTCTGTGCCGGTACGTTGCGGCGCATCATCTGCAGCGGTGAAGCGCTGAGTGACGCGGTCCAGCGACAGTGTTGGGCACGATTGCCAGGCGTCGAGCTTCACAATCTCTATGGGCCGACGGAAGCGGCGATCGATGTGACGGTGTGGTCGTGTGATCCAACCGCGCCGGCCGATCCCATTCCGATCGGGCATCCGATCGCCAACACTCAAATTTATCTCCTCGATCAGCGAGGAGAGCCGGTTCCCATCGGCGTCCCGGGTGAAGTGCATATCGGCGGTCTGAACGTCGCGCGTGGCTATCACCGGCGACCGGCGTTGACGGCGGAACGGTTTGTCCCGGATCTGTTTAGTGCAGAGCCGGGTGGGCGGGTGTACCGGACAGGGGATCTCGCGCGGTATCGCCCGGATGGCGCCATCGAGTATGTAGGTCGGCTGGATCATCAGGTGAAGATCCGAGGCGTGCGCATTGAACTGGGAGAGGTCGAAAGCTGCCTGCTCCACCATCCGGCCGTGCATGAGGCCGTCGTCCTCGCGCAGGACAGCGCGGCGGGAGCTAAACGGCTGGTTGGTTATGTCGTGCCTCGGACGGGTCACGAGTTATCGGATGAGGTGCTACGGCAATGGGTCGGAGCGCGGCTCCCGGAGGCGTTCGTCCCCAGCGTCGTGCTGGCGATCGAAGCCCTGCCGCTGACACCCAACGGCAAAGTCGATCGCAAGGCGTTGCCGATACCCGATCTGCACGCGCTTCGAAGTCGGACGTACGAAGCGCCGGTCACGGAATCTGAACGGATTCTGGCGACGATTTGGGCCGAGGTGCTTGGCCAGCCGTGTGTGGGCCGGCTCGACAACTTTTTCGAGCTCGGCGGTGATTCGATCAATACCCTGCAAGTATTGGCACGCGCACATCAGCGCGGCATGAAACTCACTCCCAAACAACTGTTTGAGCATCCGACCGTGGCTGCCGCTGCTCAGGTGGCGGTACCGACCGAGGGGATCGTCGAAGCGGAACCGAAGACCGAAGAGACCGACGGCCTCGCGGACATTGAGCTGTCTGACGAGGACATGAGCCATCTGCTGGAAGAATTGAAATAGGTGACGTCGTGGTGAAGCCCGCATTACCGGACCATATCGACTCGATCTATCCTCTGTCGCCGATGCAGGAGGGGATGCTGTTTCATACGCTGATGAATCCCGGCACCGGGATTTATCTGATGCAGAACCGGTATCTGCTCGAGGGGGATTTGAACTACGAAGCCTTCGTGCGCGCGTGGGAATTGGTGCTCGACCGGCATCCGGTGCTTCGCACGTCGTTCGTGTGGAAGAGCCAGAAGCGTCCGCTGCAGGCGGTGCATAAGCGGGTGGACGTACCGATTGTGTCGCTGGATTGGAGAGGTCAGGCTCGCCGCGAGCAGATTGCGAGGCTGGATGCCGAACTGGACGCCGAACTTCGTGAGGGGTTCGATTTCGCCAAGGCGCCGCTCATGCGGCTGTGGCTGATCCGGCTGGCCGACGACCGCTACCAGTTCGTACACAGTTTTCATCATATCCTGCTCGATGAGTGGTGTATTTCCCTCCTCCTGATGGATTTCCTCGGTCATTATGGAGCGCTCGTGCGAGGCGAGCAGCTTAGGCGGGAGAAACCGCGCCCCTATCGTGACTACATCGCCTGGTTGCAGAAACAAGATATTAAGGCGGCGGAATCGTTCTGGCGCGAATACTTGAAGGCTTTTCCGACACCGACGCCGTTGCCGTACGACCGGCTCCCTGAAGGTCTCGCCGATCAGAATGAAGATGCGGCGGATCACTGCCTCTACTTGAGTGCCGACACGTCCGCGAGACTCACGGAGTTGGCCCAATGGCATCGCTTGACGGTGAATACCTTCTTCCAGGGCGCCTGGGCGCTCTTACTGAATTATTACAGCAGTGAGCGTGAGGTCCTGTTCGGAGTCACGGTGGCCGGACGTCCTACCGAGTTGCCGGGCGTGGAGTCCATCCTGGGCCTGTTCATCAATACGTTGCCGCTGCGGGTCCCAGTCCAGCCTGAGCGGATACTCGTGGATTGGCTGAAGGACCTGCTTGCCGAGAACGTGCGGGTGCGGCAGTACGACTACGCACCGCTCGTCCAGATGCAACGGTGGAGCGAGGTCGCAAGGGGAGAGGCGTTATTTCATAGCCTGTTCGTGTTCGAAAACGCGCCGGTGGATCGAGAACTCTGTGAAGGGCGGATCATTTTCAAGGGAGAAGAGGAGCAGTACCGAGTTCATACGAATTATCCACTGACGGTCATGGGATGGCCGGGACGAGAACTGGGGATCAAGATCTCCTACGACAAGCGGCTGTTCGATGCCGATACGACGGAACGCATGATCCGGCATTTCAAAACGCTGCTCGATGCGATGGCGGCACAGCCGACCGCACGGCTCGCCGACTTATCGCCGCTCAAGCAGGACGAGCGGCGGCAATTGTTGACGGAGTGGAATCCTCACCTGAATTCCGCCGGTGTGGAGGAGTTGGAGAGCCTGCCGCGGCTGTTTGAGCGGCAGGTCCAGCGCCATCCGGACGCCGTGGCGGTCGAATGCCTGGACAAGCGGGTTACCTACGACGAGTTGAATCGGCGGGCCAATCGTGTCGCGCATGAGCTGATCAACATAGACGTGCACCCGGACACGGTGGTGGCCCTGCTGGATGATCGCAGCATCGACCTGTTGACGATGATGATCGGAGTATTTAAGGCGGGCGGAGCCTATCTGCCGCTTGATCCCCATCATCCCGTGTCGCGCCTGACGCAGATTCTCAAACTGAGCCGCTCACCGGTCGTCGTCACGTCTCGGAATTATGTCGCGCGACTGCAGGAAGCGGTTGAGCCGATCGACGAAGCGGTGCGGCCGAGGATCATACCGATCGAACAGATCCTCGATGCAGCCGGCCGCGAAGATAATCCAGACGACCGAGGACAATCCGAACAGCTGGCCTACGTCATCTATACCTCCGGTTCCACGGGAGTGCCGAAAGGAGCGATGGTGACGAGGCGCGGGATGCTCAACAATATTCGGAGTAAGGTCTCGGGGTTGGCGCTGGCACCGTCCGACGTGATCGCGCAGACCGCTTCGCAATGTTTTGACATCTCTGTCTGGCAGTTCCTCACGGCGATGACGTGTGGCGCCAGAACCAGCATTGTTCCCGATGAGACGTCGCGGGACCCCTTTCTCTTGCTCTCGCATCTTGAACGGACGGAGATCACCATCCTCGAAACCGTACCGGCTCTTCTTCAAGGCCTGTTGGACGTCGCATCGGAATCGGGATCCGGTGCCGTGCCACGGCTGCAAATGCTCAGGTGGGTCTTGCCAACCGGAGAAGCCCTGCCGCCACCGGTATGCCGACAATGGCTGGCCCGCTATCCGGTCATCCCGCTGTTGAATGCCTATGGACCTGCGGAGTGCGCCGACGATGTGGCTGTCCATCCCATACTCGAACCGCCAGCGGCCAACCAGACGCATGTGCCGATCGGCCGTCCGATCGAAGGGACCCGTCTGCATATTCTCAACGCCGGGTTGGAACCGGTGCCGCTGGGAGTTCCGGGGGAGTTGTATGTGGCGGGGGTTGGGGTAGGTCGCGGATATTTGCAAGATCCTGCTCGAACCGCCGAGGTCTTCTTGCCGGACCGGTTTGGGTCCGATCCTGGTGCGCGGATGTATCGGACCGGCGATCTGGCCCGCTATCGCCGGGACGGAGCCATCGAATTCCTCGGACGTGTCGATCAGCAGATCAAACTGCGCGGGTTTCGGATTGAATTGGGTGAGATTGAATCGCATCTGTTGTCGAGTCCGCTCGTGCGAGAAGCGGCGGTGCTGCTGCATACCGACTCGCGAGGTGAGAAACGACTGGTGGCGTATCTCGCCGGTCATGGAGCGGAAAGCCCGAGCGTGTCTGACTTGCGCGAGTTACTTGAATCTCAACTTCCAGAATACATGGTGCCGGCGGTGTTCGTGCCGTTACCGACGCTACCGCGCACGCCGAACGGCAAGATAGACCGCCTCGCGCTGGCGGCGCTGGATCTCGGCGATCAGTTCACCCGTCCCTATACGGCGCCGCGCATCGCAACGGAAGAGATTCTGGCAGGCATTTGGTCCGATGTCCTGGGCGTCGGGCGGGTCGGCGTATACGACGATTTCTTTGAGTTGGGCGGCCATTCATTGTTGGCGACGCAGATCATGTCGCGCCTCCGCAGCGCGTTCCAGGTCGAGCTGTCGCTGCGGACCGTGTTCGAATCCACCAGCGTTGCGGCCTTGGCCGCAGCCGTGGATCGTGCACGGACAGACGGCGCTGCCTGCCAGGCACCCCCGTTGGTGCCGGTCGCTCGTACCGGCCCGCTGCCCGCATCGTTTGCACAGCAGCGTCTCTGGTTTCTGACGCAACTGGAACCGGACAGTCCGTTCTACAACTTGCCAGCCGGGTTCCGCTTGCGGGGACGGTTGGATGTGGATCTGCTGACGGTCAGTCTCAATCACGTGACTGCGCGGCACGAGGCCTTACGGACGATATTTCAGGAAATCGACGGACAACCGACGCAGGTCGTGCTGCCGTCGGTGACGATCGAGATCCCCATAATCGACCTTCGCGATATTCCCGAGGAAAGCAGAGCGGCTGAGTTGACCAAACAGAGCGAAGCGGAGGCTCAGCGCATTTTCGATCTGACCCGTGGGCCTCTCGTACGTGCGCGAGTGTGGCGCATCGGAGAAGAAGAATGCGTGCTGCTGACGACTCTGCATCACATCGTTTCAGACGGCTGGGCGATGGATATCTTGATCAGAGAATTGGTGATGCACTATCAGGCAGGCTTGTCGGGACAACCGGCCGTGTTGCCGCCGTTGCCCATCCAGTATGCGGACTATGCGGTCTGGCAGCGTGACTGGATGCAGGGAGCGGTGTTGGAGGCTCAGCTGGTCTATTGGAAAGACCGCTTGGGGGACGCGCCTGCCGCATTGGAGTTACCGATCGATCGCCCTCGTCCGGCCGTGCAGACGTATCGTGGCTATTGTTGCGAGTTTTCAGTCCCCGGCGAGCTGGTACAGCAGGTGACGGCCTTCAGTCGGCGGCACAGCCTTACCCTGTACATGACTCTGCTCACGGCCTTCACGGTCTTGCTCCACCATTATAGTGGCCGGACCAGCATTCTGATCGGGAGCCCTGTCGCAAATCGGCTCCGGATCGAGGTGGAAGAGCTGATCGGACTCTTTGTCAACACGCTGGTGTTGCGAACGGACATTCCGGACAACCCGCGCTGGATCGATCTGCTGGATCGGGTGAGGGCAGAGGTTCTTGGAGCTCAGACTCATCAGGATCTTCCCTTCGAGCATTTGGTGGATGCGCTGCAGCCAGAGCGAAACTTGAGCCATTCTCCGCTGTTTCAGGCCATGTTTACGCTACAGACACCGGCGGAACAATCCATAGAGACGCCGGGACTTCGAGTGGAGAACATGGAAATCAATCCGGGCACCGCCCTGTTCGATCTGTCGCTGGACGTGGTGGTCGAGCCTGATCGGCTGTCGGGGTCCTTCGAGTACAACACGGACTTGTTCGATGAGTCGACCGTCCGACGTTTTGCAGACGGGTTTCTGGAGATTTTGACCGCGATGGTCGCCAAACCGGAAGGCCGAGTGCACGATGGCCCACCTGTGACGGAGCGTGAGCGTCGGCTGCAACTTGTCGAGTGGAACAATATTTCTGGCCCCGATCTGACGGCTGATTACGTCACGCGTTTCGTGACCCAGGTCGAGCGCACACCTGACTCTCCGGCGGTCGTCTATCGGACACGGAGTTGGACCTATCGTGAACTCCATTGCCGGGCGGGCAAGGCGGCGGCGTTCTTGATGAAGGCCGGAGTCGGTGCGGACTCGGTCGTCGCTGTGCTTGGCGAACGCAGCCCCGAGCTGCTGGCGATGATCCTTGGCGTCTTGGAAGCGGGAGGCGCGTATGTGCCATTGGATCCGCGGCATCCTCAACAGCGCATGGCTCATATTGTCGAACTCAGCCGTCCGCTTGTGCTGTTGGTGACACGGGAATGGGAAGATCGGGCGGCGGATCTGCTGAATGCCATTCCGACAGAGAGGCGGCCTCGGATACTGGCCATCGAGCAGGTGACGGAACAGGACATCGATCCGGCTGGCCTCAAACCGATTCGCGCAGCTCGGCGCTTGGCGTATCTCATCTATACATCCGGCTCGACCGGCGCTCCCAAAGGTGTGATGGTCGAACAGGACGGCATGCTCAATAACATGTTGTCCAAGCTGGACAGCCTGCAGATGACCGCCGCCGATGTCGTCGCGCAGACCGCATCGCAATGTTTTGACATCTCTGTCTGGCAGTTTCTGGCCGCCCTTCTGTGCGGCGCCAGAGTGCACATCGTTCCGGATGATATCGCTCACGATCCAAGCGCGCTGTTGCATCATGTGAGCGAGGCCGGCATCACCATTGTGGAGCCGGTTCCGACGGTACTGCAGGGATTTCTTGCCGTCGATGATCCTGTGCCGGCTTTGTCGAAGGTCCGGTGGGTATTGCCGACCGGCGAGGCTTTGCCTTCGAGCCTCTGTCGTCAATGGTTCACACGTTATCCGGCTATTCCACTCATGAATGCGTATGGTCCTGCCGAATGTTCGGATGATGTGGCCACCCATGTGATGCGCCGCGCTCCGGATGATCCGGATCGTCCGGTGCCGATCGGCCGGCCTATCCCAGGCCTGCGCCTCTACATTTTGAATCACCATCTGACTCCCGTGCCCATCGGCACAGCCGGTGAATTGTGCGTAGGCGGAGTAGGGGTGGGGCGCGGCTATCTAGGGGATCCCGAGCGGACGGCGGCAGTCTTCGTCCCGAATCCTTTTGGGACGGAGGCGGGAGGACGACTCTATCGCACGGGGGATGTGGCCCGCTATCGGTCGGATGGGACCATCGAGTTCGTGGGACGCAGGGACCACCAAGTCAAGATTCGCGGCTATCGTATCGAGCCTGGGGAGATCGAGGCCAGACTGTTGGAGCAGCGAGGCATTCTGGAAGCCGTGGTCATGGCCAGGGAAGATCAGCCAGGACAGCGACGATTGGTGGCCTACGTGACACCTGATGCTCCGGAAGCATTGGACGTGCAAGAAGTACGGCGCCTGCTTCAAGACA
This sequence comes from Nitrospiraceae bacterium, assembly GCA_052387595.1. Classification (GTDB taxonomy): domain Bacteria; phylum Nitrospirota; class Nitrospiria; order Nitrospirales; family Nitrospiraceae; genus Nitrospira_D. The sequence goes on from JBQTJA010000005.1 coordinate 25,951, forward strand.
CATTACCGGAATACATGGTTCCGAGTTCCTTTGTTGTCCTGGAGGCGTTACCACGGAGCTCGAACGGAAAAATCGACCGCAGGGCGCTGCCTGTGCCGGATCTCGCCGAACAAGCAGGTCGGTCCTACCGGCCTCCGGTGACGCCGGCGGAGACAGCACTCGTGAAAATATGGGAGGACGTACTGGGGTTGGCACGGGTCGGAACGCAGGAGAATTTTTTTGAGCTGGGCGGTGATTCTATCGTGAGTTTACAAGTGATCGCTCGAGCGAAGCAGGTCGGCCTGCTGGTGAGCCCTCGGCAGATATTCCAATATCAGACAGTAGCTGAGCTTGCGGCGGTCGCTGAGTATGACGGCGTGGCCGTTATGGAGGTGGAACAGGGCGTCATCATGGGCGAGGCGGCTTTGTCGCCGATTCAATGTGCATTTTTCGAATTGCCGTTGGTCAATCCGCACCACTGGAATCAATCGGTCATGCTGGAGGCGAAAGAGCCATTCGTGGAATCTGCCTTGGAGACGACTGTCGCGGCACTGTTCGCGCATCACGACGCGTTGAGACTTCGATACGTCAGGACGAGCGACGGTTGGTGCCAGTCACATGCGCCTCTTCCGACGGGGCCCTTCGTCCGACGGGTGAGTCTGGCCGCGCTCTCGGACGCCGACCGTTGTGCCTCTTTCGAGGCACAGGCTACGTGGTGGCAAGGGAGTTTGAACATCTCGGAAGGGCCGCTTATCCAAGTGGTGTGGTTCGAGATGGGGAAGAATGTGCCTGATCGTCTGCTGATTGTCGTTCATCACCTCGTGATCGACGGCGTTTCTTGGAGAATCCTCCTGGAAGATTTGCAGACCGCTTACCGGCAGGCAGTGCAAGCGCACCCGATCCACTTGCCGCCTAAAACGAGCTCCTTCCGACAGTGGACCGACCGGTTACGGCGATATGCCGAAACCGAAGTCATGAACCATCCTTCTTCCGCTGTCTGGCTGACGGCACAATGGGAGGGATCCCTCCTGCTGCCTGTCGACCATCCCACCGGCAGTCATCGGGAAGCGGCGGCGGAAACGTTGACCATGTCGTTGGACGAAGACAACACGAAGGCGTTGTTACATCGGGTATCCGCTGCCTATGGCACACAGATCAACGATGTGTTGCTGACGGCCTTGGCGCAGACCCTCGGGCGGTGGACAGGCCTCGATCGTGTGACGGTCGATCTCGAAGGGCATGGGCGGGAGGATTTGTTTTCGGATCTGGACGTCTCGCGCACGGTCGGGTGGTTTACCAGCGTCTTTCCCGTGACGTTGGACGTGAGGCGTTCGGAGTCTCCGGGAGAAGCGCTCAAGACGGTGAAGGAACAACTGCGGCGGATCCCCGGCCACGGTATCGGTTATGGGATCGTTCGATATTTGACGAAGGACGGCCTTGATGCGGCCAAGACACATCCTGCGGCTCGGGTTCCGGTGGGATTCAACTATCTCGGGCAGTTCGATACTGTTGCCGCGGACGAGTCGGCCTTCGTTCTGTCTACGGAATCGGTCGGCAAGGAACATGATCCCGGCAATCCGATGGAATACGAGTTGGATATCAATGCATCGGTCGTCAACGGATGCTTGGAAGTCATGTGGACATACAGCCGCGAACGCTATTATGTCGGCACCATCACGTCTGTGGCCGAGGCCTATCTCAACGATGTGCGGATGTTGATCGCTCATTGTCTGTCTCCCGACGCCGGCGGCTATACGCCGTCCGATTTTCCGAATGTGGCGTTGGAGCAGGACGCGCTGGACGCGATCTTGGAGCAAATGAACTGAACATGAGGCGAGCATGAGTAAACGAAGGGATATCGAGTCGATCAACTATCTCTCTCCGCTGCAGGAAGGACTGCTTTTCTATGCGGTGTCCGACGCGGCAGCGGATCCCTATTTCACGCAGACCGGCTTCGTCATCGATGGACAGCTGGAACTCGACTCCTTCGAGCAAGCCTGGCAACAGGTGGTGGAACGTCATCCGATCCTCCGCACCGGTTTCGTCTGGGACGGCGTCAAGCAACCGATGCAGGTTGCGCGGCGCGGTGTCCGTGTTCCGCTACAGTGTCTCGACTGGCGGGGCCATCATCGCCGTGATCGGGATGAGGCCCTTGCGGTGTTTCTGCTCGACGATCGTCGAGCACCGTTCGATCTGTTGACACCGCCCATGATGCGGCTCACGCTGATCCGAATCGAAGATAATCGCTGGTATTTCATCAACAGCCACCACCATATTCTCTTGGACGGTTGGAGCGTGGCGCTGCTGCTGCGGGAGGTCTTGACCTGTTACGACGCGCTTGCACAGGGCCGACGGCCCGTGCTCCCATCCGTAAGCCCCTATGCCGAGTACCTCACGTGGTTGCGGACCAAGGACATGGATGGTGCCGAAGCGTTTTGGCGTACGGGCTTGGCGGGATTTGCGACCCCGACCCCATTGCCGCTGGAGACTCCGCATGACGTACCGCCGGAAGAACTGAAATCCCTGCCGTATGCGGAGCAGGAATTACGTCTGTCGAAGGCGGAAGTCGAAGTCTTGACCGCCGCCGCAAAACGTCGCCGGCTCACTGTGAATACCCTAGCGCAAGGGGCTTGGGCAGTCCTGTTGAATCGGTGCACCGGCAATCGAGAGGTACTGTTCGGTGCGACGGTCTCGGGTCGCCCGGCGGAACTTCCCGGTTCGGACGCCATGGTCGGGCTGTTCATCAATACGCTGCCGGTTCGAGTTTCTATACCTTCTGAGACGAAGCTGGGAGACTGGCTTGCCTCGCTCCAGGAACAGAATAGCCTTCTGCGGCAATACGAGTGGACACCCCTGTCAAGAATCCAGCGCTGGAGCGACGTACCGGGCGGGCGGCCGTTGTTCGACAGCATCGTCGTCTTTGAAAGTTACCCGGAGGATGAAAGCGAGACGGGGCAGCTCGGTTTGCAGATCACCCCCCTGGTTTCCCGTCGGCAGAACGCCGAGTATGTTCTGACCGCCGGTCGTAACAACTATCCGTTGTCACTGATGGTCGAGCCCGCCGCAGAAATGCGATTGATTCTTTCCTATGCCCGTGAACGGTTTGCGCATGAAGACATCACGCGGCTCCTTGGGTATTACCGCACGCTCTTGATGGCGATGGTGGAACGGCCGGACGCTCGTTTGGCGGAGCTTTCTCCATTAGGCGATGTGGAGCGAGACCGGCTTGTGACGGACTGGAACCGCACCACGACTCTCGTAGGGGAAGCATGCATTCACGAACGAATCGAGCAGGTGGCGCATGAACAACCGAATACCGTGGCCGTCGTCTACGAGGGCCTATCCCTCACCTATAGAGCATTGGATGAACGGGCTGATCGGCTGGCGCGATACCTGCAGGGGCTTGGGGTCGGTCCGGACGTACGGGTCGGTCTCTGTGTGGAGCGATCGCTCGACTTGATCGTCGGATTGCTCGGAGTGCTCAAAGCCGGTGGTGCGTATGTGGCGCTCGATCCGAAACTGCCCAAAGAGCGGCTGGCGTTTATGATGTCGGATAGCGGTGCACCGGTGGTTCTCACGCAGGCCGCATCGAGCAACCTCTTTCACGACTCGGATGTACGGTCAGTCTTTCTCGACCGCGATTGGGAGAAGATCTCGATAGAAAACAGTGATCCGCTGTCCCGGGACGTGCGACCGGGAAACCTGGCCTACGTCATCTATACGTCCGGGTCCACCGGACGGCCGAAAGGCGTCGCAGTCGAACACCGTCAGGTCGTCAACTATGTGTTCGGACTCCTCTCCCGCCTCCCGCTCGATCAGGCCCAGACTTTTGCAACCGTGTCGACGGTGGCGGCAGATCTCGGTAACACCTCGATCTTTGGTTCACTGTGTTCCGGTCGAACCCTTCACGTGTTATCGGTCGATCGGGGCTTCGATCCAGATGCCGTCGCGGCCTATATGAACGCCAATCACATCGACGTGTTGAAAATCGTGCCGAGCCACCTGGCCGGTCTCCTGGAAGCAGGCCGGCCGGAGCAAGTGCTTCCGAGGCGTTGCCTGATCCTCGGCGGCGAACCTGTCCACCACAATCTTGTTGAACGGATTCGAACGCTCAGGCCTGGTTGCGAGATTGTCAATCACTACGGACCGACGGAAACAACGATCGGCGTCCTCACCCATCGCATTGACGCGGAACTGGGTCGGCATGTGGCCATTCCGATCGGACGGCCCTTGGCGAACAGCTACGTCTTCATCTTGAGTCAGGACGGTCAGCCCACACCGGTGGGAGTCCCCGGCGAGTTATATATCGGCGGTGACGGACTGACGAGAGGCTATCTCGATCGCCCGGATCTGACTGCGGATCGGTTCGTTCCAAACCCCTTCGGGATTCGATCCGGTGAGCGTCTGTACCGCACCGGTGATCGTGCATGCTATCGACCTGACGGCATGATCGAGTTCCATGGTCGAATGGATAATCAAGTGAAGATCCGGGGATTCCGGATCGAATTGGGTGAGATCGAAGCGCTGTTGCGGAGCGCTAGTCGAGTCAAGGATGCCGTCGTGGTCGTGCGCGAAGCGGCCGACGGAACCAAACAACTTGCCGCCTATGTTGCGGCCCCGGCCGATCTCGATCTGGACTCTGTTCGGGCCCGCCTCGCGGTCCACTTACCGGACTATATGATGCCTTCGACTATGACGGTGCTGGAGACGCTTCCTCTGACGGCCAACGGCAAGATCGATCGTGCGGCGCTTCCCGACCCGGAGCAGGCACAGACCCAGGAGAGCGATGCGTACGTCGCACCGCGGAACGATATCGAAACGACGCTTGCTCAGATCTGGGCCGATGTCCTGCATCTGGACCGCGTCGGCATCCACGACAACTTCTTTTCGATCGGAGGCGATTCGATCCGTAGCCTTCAGGTCGTCGCGCGCGCTCACAAATCCGGCATCAAGCTGACGCCGAAACATCTCTTCGAGCATCCGACGGTGGCCGCGGTGGCGTCCGTCGCGTCGAACGCAATGGCCGACTCTACCGGCGGCTCCGCGACGGCTGATTTTTCGCTGAGCGGGCTTCAACCGGCCGAGATTGACGGCCTATTCCCGGACAGGAGCGGGGTCGAGGATCTGTATCCGTTGACGCCGATGCAGGAAGGCATGCTGTTCCATACGTTGTTGAATCCCGGATCCGGCATGTATCTCATGCAGCAGCACTACACGTGGAACGGGCGCTTGAACCTCGACCGGCTCGTCGAGGCTTGGGGTCGAGTCATCGACCGACATCCTATTTTGCGCACGGCCTACGTGTGGAAGAATCTGAAGAGGCCGCTGCAAGTGGTGCAGCGGCGAATCGATCTGGCCGAAGCAGTCCTCGTGCTCGATTGGCGCGGTTCCTCGGCTGCAGAGCAAAGGGACCGTCTTATCCGCACGCTCGACATGGAATTGGCCGAGGGATTCGACATGGGCCGGGCGCCGCTGATGCGCATTCGACTGATCCGGACAGGCGAGGAGTCTTATCATATCGTCAGAAGCTTTCACCATATTCTGACCGACGACTGGTGCTTCTCGATTCTGATGATGGAAGTGCTGTCGTACTACGAGGCGCTGCTGGAAGGCCGCTCGGTCGACTTGCCGTCTCCGCGTCCCTATCGTGACTACATCGCCTGGCTCCAGCGTCAGGATCTCGGCGCGGCCGAAACTTTCTGGCGCAAGGAGCTGGAGGGGTTCAGTGCTGCGACCTCCCTCGGCGTCGAGCGCCTGTCGTCGACGCGCCAGGAGGCGGTCTCCGAAGTCGGCGATGAATTCGGCGAACTCTCGGAATATACAACTGAACGGTTGACGACGATCGCCCAGCAACAGGGGCTGACGTTGAATACATTCCTGCAGGGCGCGTGGGCGCTGTTACTCGGCCGCTATAGCGGCTCCGACGATATCGTGATGGGTGTGACCGTCGCCGGACGTCCGACGGAGCTCGAAGGCGTAGAATCCATCGTGGGACTGTTCATCAACAGCTTGCCGCTGCGGGTTCGCATTCCATCGAGTGCGCCGGTGCTCGGATGGCTCAAGGGTCTGCTGGCGGACAATTACCGTATCCGGCAATACGAATATCCGCCGCTTGTCCAGATCCAGCAGTGGAGCGAGATTCCAAAGGGTCAGGCGCTCTTCAAGAGTTTGGTCGTCTTCGAGAACGCGCCGGTCGATCCGCGGCTTGGCGAGCAAGTCGGAGATGTGAGCTTGGAGTTCGACCACGACCGTGTCCACACGAATTACCCGATGACGGTGGTCGCCTATCCCGGTCAGCGATTAGGCATGCGTCTATCATACGATCGGCGATTGTTCGAGCCGGAGGCGGTTCGCCGGATGGTAAGACATCTCAGCCACCTGCTTGAAGCCATGGCATCGCAGCCGGACAGGCGCCTCTGCGACCTCTCTCTTCTGAGCGCTGAGGAACGAACGCAACTGCTCGTGGAATGGAATAGGCCGACCACCGCACGACCGGAAGAGAGAGGATTCGCCGAGTTATTCGAGACCCAGGTGAGAAAGACTCCAGATGCGGTCGCGGCGATCGACGATGATCGAAGGATCACCTATCAGGATTTGAATCGCGCCGCCAATCGAGTCGCTCACGCGTTGCGCCAGCGCGGCATCGGGCCGGATCGGATCGTGGGATTGCTGGATACCCGGGGAATCGACTTGTTGATCATGATCCTGGGCGTCTTGAAGGCCGGTGGTGCGTACCTGCCGTTGGATCCTCATCATCCGTCCGCCAGGGCGGCGCAGATTCTGGAAACCAGCGGCGCGGCGTTGCTATTGACGGGACGAGCGCATACAGCCTCGGCCGAGGCCACCGTCGCTTCGGCTCCGGAGCCCATGACGCCACGTGTCATACTGGATGCGTTGATGAAGGAAACGGATGACGACAGCAACCTGCCGCGCCTGGGCAACTCCATGAAACTGGCTTATGTCATTTTTACATCCGGATCAACCGGTGCCCCGAAGGGCGCGATGGTGGAAGAGCGAGGGATGGTCAATCATCTTCTCAGCAAGATTCCCGCCCTAGGATTGGCGGAATCGGATGTCATCGCCCAGACCGCATCGCAGTGTTTCGATATCTCGGTCTGGCAGTTCCTGACCGGGCTGCTCTGCGGCGCCTGCATTCGGATTCTTCCGGACAAACTCGTGCGTGATCCCCAGCGGCTTTTCTCCGAAATCGAACAGTCGGGGGTTTCAGTATGGGAGACGGTGCCGTCGCTTCTTCTCACCGGACTCGATGGGCCGATCATACCGTTGTCTTCCTTGCGGTGGCTGCTGGCGACGGGGGAACTGGTAACACCCGAGTTATGCCGACTCTGGTTCAACCGTTATCCGTCGATTCCCTTGATGAACGCCTATGGACCGGCGGAGTGTTCGGACGATGTCGCGGTGCACGCGGTGACCGATCCGTTTCCCGATGGAGCGACCCACGTGCCGCTCGGCCGACCGATTCCTCATCTCCGGCTTTATGGGTTGAACGGGGACGGAGAGCCGGTTCCCATCGATGTGGCGGGCGAACTCTACATCGGTGGAATAGGCGTCGGGCGAGGCTATCTCAACGATCCCGCGAAAACCGCCTCGGTCTTCGTACCAGACCCGTTCGCAACCGAGCCCGGCCTGCGTCTGTACCGCAGCGGCGATCTGGCGAGGTTTCGCTCCGACGGGACGCTGGAGTTCTTGGGACGGCGGGACCATCAGGTCAAGGTCCGTGGTTATCGTATCGAATTGGGAGAGATCGAAGCCCGACTGGTTCAACATCCTCATGTGAAGGAAGCGGTCGTGGCGGTCAGGGAAAATCGGCCGGGAAACAAGCGGCTGATCGCCTACATCGTCAGCGAACGTTCGGTATGCGACGCCGCAGCCATCCGATCCTTCACGGCCGAAACGTTGCCGGACTACATGGTCCCTTCCGTGGTGATGTTCTTGGACGCGCTTCCGCTGACGCCGAACGGGAAAATCGATCGCAAGGCCTTGCCGATGCCGGAAGACAGTGAGGGGTCGTCCCATGACGGCGTGCCCCGCACCGCAGTCGAAGAGATTCTGGCGGGGATCTGGGGAGAGATTCTTGGCCTCAAGTATGTGGGCGTCCACGACAATTTCTTCGAACTTGGCGGCCATTCGCTCCTCGCGACGCAGGTCGTTTCCCGAATCCGGACCTCGTTCCAGATCGAGCTGCCGCTGCGAAGCCTCTTCGAAGCGTCGACGGTCGAGGCGTTGAGCGCCGTCATTGAAGCGACAAGTTCCGCGCGCTCCGATGGAGGCGAAGTATCATCGGTCCCACTTGTTCCGGCCGAGCGACGAGGACCGCTTGCACTGTCGTTTGCCCAGCAACGATTGTGGTTCCTGTCGCAGATGGAACCGGAAGGCTGGTCATACAATTTACCGTTTGCCTTGCGACTGTCCGGTGCGCTCGATGCCGATGCCTTGTCGCATAGTTTTCAGCAGGTGGTCGCCAGACACGAAACTCTGAGGACGACGTTCCACGCGAGCGACGGCGAACCGGTGCAAGCCATCAGTTCGGTGGGAACGTTCGTGTTGCCGCTTGATGACCTGAGTGGGTTCTCGAATGACCGGCGAGATGAGGCCGTACGAGAAGCCGCCTCGGTGGAAGTCCGGCGACCCTTTCGATTGGATCAGGACCGGCCTATCCGAGCCAGGCTACTGCGTCTTGGCGAGGAAGAACACGTCTTGCTCGTCACGCTCCACCATATCGCCGCCGACGCCTGGTCAATGAGTCTCTTGGCCAACGAGGTTGCGGTCTTCTATCAGGCCAAGGTTAGGCAGGCGGCTGACATCGCTGATACACTGCCGCCGCTGCCGGTACAGTATGCGGACTTCGCCCACTGGCAGCGACGATGGCTGCAAGGACCGGTATTGGACGCTCATGTGACCTATTGGAAACAACGGTTGGGCGTCAACCCGCCGGTGTTAAGACTGCCGATGGACCGACCGCGCCCTCCCGTACAAACGTTTCGAGGTGCCCACCACCTCTTCACTGTGTCGGCAGCGTGTGCGGACAGGCTGCGTGCGCTGAGCCGGAAAGAGGGCGTGACCTTGTTCATGAGCCTTCTGGCTGCGTTCAACGTTCTCCTGTTCCGCACGACGGGGCAGGTGGATATTCTGATCGGCACTGACGTCGCCAACCGCAATCGTGAAGAGACCGAACACCTCATAGGATTTTTTGTCAATCTCCTGCCCTTTCGTAGTGATCTCTCCGGAAACCCCACTTTCCTCGAGCTTCTGAGACAGGTACGGCGGACGGCCCTGGAGGCCTACGCACATCAAGACCTGCCGTTCGAGAAGATTGTAGAGGCCTTGAAACTCAAGCGAGATCTAGGGGGAAATCCGCTGGTTCAGACGCTCCTCGTGCTGCAAAACGTGCCGCCGCCCTCCATGGAGCTGCCGGGGCTGGACGTGGCCGCGCTCGAGTTCGAGAGCGAGGTCGCACGGTTCGACCTCGGACTCTTCATGGAAGATGCGGAAGATGGCCTGACCGGTTTGTGGAAGTACAGCACCGATCTCTTCGAGGCGTCGACGATCGCCGGCCTGTCGGAGCGGTTCGTGACGCTGCTTGAGAACATCGTCGCAGGTCCGGAGACCAGACTGTCCGCGATCGAGATCCAGTCTCATACGGAAAAGGAGTCCGCCATGATCGATTCCAAACAACGAGCAGAAAGCAAGTTTAAGCGGTTCAAGAGCATTCAGCCGAAGGCGGTGCCTCTTGCGCAGCGGCCACTGGTTGAACGGGGGTATCTCACCATGGATCAGCCTCTGCCGCTCGTCTTGCGGCCTGCGGTTGAGGACGTAGATCTGGCCGCATGGGGGGAAATCAACCGGGGCAAGGTCGAACAGGAATTGCTCACGCATGGAGCCGTCTTGTTCCGCGGGTTTTCGCTCAAAGGAGCTGAGGATTTCGAGCAAGTCGCTCGGGCGCTCTGCCCCTCGCTGTTCGGCGACTATGGGGATCTGCCGCGCGAAAAAGCCGGGCGTCACCTGTACGGATCCACACCCTATCCAGCCGACAGGGCCATTCTCTTCCACAACGAAAGCTCACATCTACAACGCTGGCCGTTGAAACAATCGTTCTTCTGCGTGCAGGCGGCGCAAGAGGGCGGGGAGACGCCCATCGTGGATTGCCGGAGAATGTGTGAAAGATTGCGCCCGGAGTTGCGCGCGAAGTTTCAGGAGCGGGCGCTGATGTATGTGAGAAATTTTACGCCGGGGTTCGATGTGAGCTGGCAGGAGTTTTTTCATACCGAGGATAAGGCAGTCGTGGAACAGACCTGTCGGCAGCACGGTGTCGAGTGGGATTGGACGTCCGATGGGGGACTGCGGACCAGGCAGGTCTGCCCTGCGATCGTCAAACACCCGAAAACCGGCGACTGGGTGTTCTTCAATCAGATTCAATTGCACCATATCTCGTATTTGGAGCCGGCGGTTCGGAATTCACTGGTTGATGTGCTCGGCATCGAACGGGTACCGCGCAACGTCTACTTCGGTGATGGTTCGTCGATTGATGACGACACGGCAGCGGAAATCGGAGCGCTTTATGAGGAGATGTCTGTACGCTTTCCTTGGCAAAATGGGGACCTGCTTATGCTGGACAATATGTTGGTTGCCCACGCGCGGTTACCCTTCGTCGGACCCAGGAAGATCGTCGTGGCGATGGGAGAGATGATCGATCAGCAGGAGGTGCACGCGCTAAGCGTGTAGAAACGCCATGCAAGCGAGTATTGATAGACAAGGGTTTCGACTTTCTCCGCAACAAAGGCGTTTGTGGGCGCTGCAACAAACAATGGGAACAGCCCATGTGCAGGGCGTATTGTTGGTCGAGGGCATGCTCGACATCGTTCGTCTCGAACGGGTTGTGGACGTGGTGGTAGCGAAGCATGAGGCGCTGCGGACGCTGTTTTGCCGAGAACCGGGCGTCAAGGTGCCGTTACAGGTAATCGCCGATGAGTGCAGACCCGAGTGGGCGGTCATTGAGTTGCGAGAGTCTGATGTCGCTGCAGGGCTGGACGCAGTGCTGGAGAGGCACCGCCGGCAAGCGATCGATTGGGAACACGGTCCGCTGATCCGCTGCACGTTGTGCCGGCTATCCGATCGTCAACATCGGCTTGTGCTGAGCCTGCCGGCGCTATGCGCGGATGCCCGGACGCTCCAGAACTTGGCGATGGAAATTGCGGCAGAGTACGGGGTCGTTGCACGCCACGAGGCCGGCGAGGAACCGGTTCAATACGCGCAATTTGCGGAATGGCAGAACGAGCTGCTGGCAGGGGACGATGCCGCCAAGAGCTGCCGGTTCTGGCAGGACCGCGTGAACGATGTGGGTACCATTATCGTGCCCTTTGAGCGCGTAGGGGCGGAGACTTCCGCGTGGTCGAAGGAGGTACTTGTCTGGGATCTTCGCCCACAGTTGGTCGAGGCATTAACGGCGTTGTCAGAACGGCGGAACATCTCGTTTGAGTCATTCCTGCTGGCTGCCTGGCAAGTGGTGCTCAGCCGCCTCGGCGGGCGTCGGGAATATCAGCTGGCTTTGTACAGTGACGGCAGGACGTACGAAGAGCTGGCCTCCGGCATGGGGCTCTTCGCGAAATGGATTCCCCTGCGATGCCAAGTCGATCCGGATGACACGTTTCAGGACCTGATTGCATCGGTGGCGGCCGAACAGGCGCGACTCCGTGAGTGGCAAGAGTACTTCCTGTGGGACGATAAGCCGGAGGAAAGCGGTCCTGCCTCGACGGAATTGGTAGGATTTGAGTATCGCTGGATGGCCCCGCTTACGTCCACCGGAGGCGTCACCTTTGCGTTCGAGTCTTCGTCCGTCTCGCTTGAGCCGCTGAAACTGACCTTGACCTGTGTGAAGCGGGGCAAGTCGATTCAGTTGAGCCTGCAGACGGATTTGGGAAGAATTTACGGGGCAGCCCTTCCGATCTTGCGCGAAGGGTTGACGGCTCTGCTCTCCGTCGCGGTGTCGAATCCGGAAACCCATGTCGGGCTGCTGCCCCTGCTTAGCGAATCGCAACGACTTCACCTGTTGCAAACAGGCCACGGTCCCGAGCAGCCGCTTCCGGCCGGGCAATCTCTCGTGGCTCTGTTCGAACGACAAGCCGATATGCGGCCGGATGCGGTTGCTGTTATCTGTGCTGATTGCCGCCTGACGTATGCCGAACTCAATGCCAGAGCCAATCAGGTCGCGCATGGGCTTACTCGCATGCAAATCGGACGAGGCGCTCTGGTAGGACTGTGCGTCGAGCGTTCGGTGGAGATGGTGGTCGGATTGCTGGGCGTGCTGAAAGCCGGCGCTGCCTATGTGCCGCTTGATCCGGAGAACACTCAGGCACGGCTGGGCTTTGAGATTGCACAGTCAAAAATCAGCGTGGTTCTGACGCAGGAGAAGTGGCTGCCGCAGCTGCCTCCCACCGGTATCCCGACTCGCTTTCTCGATCTCCACGACTGGTCCTTCGCAGATGAGCCGTCCGGGAATCTGGATCGATCCATACACCCGATGGAGTTGGCCTATGTGATGTATACGTCGGGATCCACCGGTGTGCCGAAAGGCGTCGCCGTGACCCATCTCGGCGTGCTCAACTATTCCAACTTTATCCGGCGAGCGGTGAAAGCGGAACCAGGTCTGAGTTTTGCCACCGTGTCCACACTCGGAGCCGACCTCGGCAATACCGTGATCTTTGCGTCGCTCGCGTCCGGCGGCTGTCTGCATGTGGTCGGATATGATACAGCCACGGACGGTCGGAAGTTCATGGACTATTGTGCTCGGCATCCGATCGACGTGCTGAAAATTGTGCCGGCTCATTTCCAGGCGCTGCTCGCCACATCGGAACGTCTCGAAGTATTGCCCAGACGGCTGCTCGTGATGGGCGGAGATGTGTTGTCCCATGCGCTGGCCGACCAAGTGACGGCGGCCGGTCATTGCCGATTACTCAATCACTACGGCCCGACGGAGGCCACGATCGGCTGTCTGACATTTCCAGTCGAGGCAGAGCATGAGGGGGAACGATTCTCAGCAACCGTGCCGATCGGCAGGTCGATCGACAATGCGGAGGCGTATATTCTGGATGAACGATTTGATCTGGTGCCGATGGGTGTGCCGGGCGAACTCTATCTGGGAGGTGCAGGGCTGGCTCAGGGATACCTTGGACGGCCAGATCTTACCGCTCAGCGATTCATCCCACACCCTCTGGGGGCTGAGGCAGGAAGCCGCCTTTACAGAACCGGTGATCTGGCACGCATCCTACCGGATGGGACGGTTGAGTTTCTTGGGCGAACCGATTTCCAGATCAAACTCAGGGGGTATCGGGTTGAATTGGGCGAGATCGAGGCGCGGCTGACCGAACACCCCGGGATCGAACAAGCAGTCGTGACGGCGCGTGAGAACCAAGCCGGAGAGAAGTATCTGGCGGCATACATTGTGCCCCGTGATTCCGAGGGAGAACCAGTAGGATGGCGGGAGTTTCTCAAGGAGCGTTTGCCGGGCTATATGATTCCTGCAACGATGGTTTGCCTCCCCGGATTGCCACTGAATCAGAACGGAAAGGTTGATCGGACGCTTCTGCCGGACCCCGAGGCGTATCTAGCATCAAGCCGCCGGTATGTTGCACCCCGTAATCCGATGGAGGAAATGCTCTCGGGCATCTGGGCGACGATTTTGAAGCGGGACCACATCGGTGTTCACGACAATTTCTTCGATCTGGGTGGACATTCGCTGCTGGCGACGCAGGTAATGGCGCGTGTGCGCTCTGTCTTTTGTGTGGAACTGCCGTTGCGAACACTCTTCGAAGCGACGACGGTGGCCCAACTCGCGGAAGCCATAGAGTCGAGACGTCTTCAGACCGGAGATCCGGTTGCGCCGCCGATGGTGCGAGTGGACCATGATCGGCCGATCCCGCTCTCCTTTGCTCAGCAGCGTCTGTGGGTCCTGACGCAACTGGAACCGGACGGAGCCGCCTATAATCTTCCGATCGCGCTGCGATTATCGGGGGCACTTGACGTTCAGGCTCTCGAAGGGAGCATTACCGAGGTCCTCCGACGGCACGAGGCTCTGCGAACGACCTTCTCACAGATGGAGGGGCAACCGGTACAAATCGTGATGCCGCCGTCGGCAATGACCATCCCCATCGTCTCACTCGAACAGGTAAGGGGTCCGGAACGGGATGCGGCTTTGTTGCGGCTCGCGACCGCCGAAGCGCAACGTCCGTTCGAGCTGGCCTACGGGCTGATGCTGCGTGTCACGCTCCTGAGGCTTGGAGTGCAGGAACATGTTCTGTTACTGACGATGCACCACATCGTGTCCGATGCGTGGTCCTCTCATCTTCTGGTTCGAGAAATCACCGAACTCTACGTGGCTCAGGTCCAAGGCAAGCCGGCGTCTCTACCGGAACTGCCAATTCAATACGCGGACTTCTCGGTCTGGCAGCGACAATGGCTGTCGGGTACACACTTGGAACGACAGGTCGACTATTGGAAGGAGCGCCTGGCTGGTGCGCTTGAGCCGTTGGCCCTTCCGATGGAACGCCCGCGGCCGCCTGTTCAGACTTCGCATGGTGCGTCCCTGACCATCATCCTGTCGTCCGAACTCTGCTCAGCGATCACGGAGCTCAGCCGGCGGGAGGGCGTCACGTTGTTCATGACGCTGCTGGCCGGCTTCTATGCGTTGCTGTTCAGGTATACGGGGCGGCCGGACCTGATTGTCGGCTCTCCTATTGCCAACCGTACCCGCAGTGAAATCGAAGGACTCATCGGCTTCTTTGTGAATACGCTGGCGTTGAGGGCAGACTTGTCCGGGACCCAGACGGTCCATGAGCTCCTGGCGCTCGTGCGGCAGGTGTGTCTCGGCGCCTATACCTATCAGGATGTGCCGTTTGAAAAGCTGGTTGAGGTTCTGCAACCAGTGCGAGACGTCAGCTACTCGCCGATCTTTCAGGTGATGTTCGAGCTGCAACACGCGCCCGTATCCGAGTTGGCCGTGCCGGGACTCCACATCACGACCGTGGAGGTTGAGCCGCTGACGGCAAAGTTCGATTTGACGCTGACGTTGTGTGAAACCGAGAGCGGGCTCACGGCGTCGATGGAATACAATACGGATTTGTTTTTCGCCGACAGCATGAGCCGTATGCTTCACCACTACGAGCTGATCCTCCGCGATATGACAGCGCGACCGGGTGCCACGATCGACGAGTTGCGCCTGTTGACCGACAGAGAAGAGCAGCTCGTGTTGAAGGATTGGAACAACGGATCCCGCTTGTCGGTTCCGGACCGATCGTTGTCCCAGTTGTTCGAAGTGCAGGTATCGGCGACACCGGATAGCGTGGCAGCTGTCTGCATGAATCGCCGGGTGACGTATCAGGAGTTGAATCGTCGTGCGAACCGAGTCGCCCACGCGTTGCGGCTCAAAGGTGTGGAGCCGGAAATGGTCGTGGCGGTTCTGGGTGACCGAGACCTCGACTTCCTCGCGATGCTTCTGGGGATTGTCAAGACAGGCGGTATCTATCTCCCGCTCGATACAGGGCATCCGGATCAACGACTGTCGCATATGCTCGCTGAAAGCCGACCGCGTGTGTTGTTAACCACGGAGACCTATCGGCAACGCGTGATGCCGCTGAGGGAAGGTCTGTCGGAGCATGAGCCGCCGACTCTCCTCACGATGGAAGAGACTCAGTCATCGGTGAACGACGACATGAATCCTTTCACGTCTGTTCATCCAGGGGGCGCCGCCTATGTGATCTATACATCCGGCTCCACCGGGGCCCCCAAGGGCGCGATCGTCGAACATCGTGGGATGCTCAATCATCTCTGGGGGAAAGTAAGCACGCTTCACCTCACCGCCGAAGATGTGATCGCCCAAACTGCATCCCAGTGTTTCGATATTTCCGTCTGGCAGTTTCTGGCTCCGCTGTTGTGCGGTGGGCGGGTCTGCATCGTTCCGGACGACATCGCGCATGACCCGGGACGGCTGCTCCATTATGCGGAGGCGGCGGGCGTCACGATCCTCGAGACAGTGCCGGCGATGCTACAGGGCATGCTCGATATGGCAGCCAACAGCGGCGAGAGCGAACCGGCGCTCGCACGGCTGCGGATGGTATTACCGACCGGAGAAGCGCTGCCTGCATCGCTCTGTCGGCGTTGGCTTGCCCGGTACCCATCAGTTCCCTTGATTAACGCCTATGGGCCGGCGGAATGCGCGGATGATGTGGCGTTGCATCCTGTCACGCAGATCCCGGAGGAACATGTAACCTCCATGCCGGTAGGCAGGCCGGTGCCCAATATGGAACTCTACGTACTCTCTTCATCGTTGAAGCCTCTGCCGATCGGAGTCGTGGGGGAATTGTGCGTGGCCGGGGTCGGTGTCGGACGAGGGTATTTGCGCGATCCGGCCAAGACGGCGGAGGTCTTCATTCCCCATCCACTCGCCTGCGAACCAGGCGCTCGCCTGTATCGAACAGGCGATACGGCCAAGTACTTACCGAATGGAGACATTCAGTTTCTCGGCCGCATGGATCATCAGGTCAAGGTTCGCGGTTTCAGGATTGAGCTAGGAGAGATTGAATCACAGTTGCTCGAGCATCCGGAGGTGCACGAGGCCGTGGTCGTGGCCAAAGAAGACGACAGGGGCGATAAACGGCTGATCGCCTATGTGTCAGGCTGTGCTTCAGGTGACGCTCTGCGCGGCTTCCTGGGAGAGCGGTTGCCTGACTATATGGTGCCCTACGTCGTTGTCTTGGAGTCGTTGCCCCGCAATGCCAACGGGAAGCTTGATCGCCGCGCATTGCCTGAACCGACCGGACGGGATCCGCACCGGACGTTCGTGGCCCCCCGCACGGAGATAGAAGCGACGGTTGCGCGCGAGTGGGCTGAAGTGCTCGGCTTGCCACACGTGGGCGTTCACGACAACTTTTTTGATTTGGGGGGGCATTCGCTGTTGGCGGCGCAATTGATTTCACGGATCCAACGGATGATCGGAAAGCCAATTGCGCTGCTCGATCTCTTTCAGGCTCCGACGGTCGAAAGCCTGGCAAAACGGATTGTGAGTCAAGACGAAACGGAGTCTTCTTCGCTCGTGGTGCTTCAAGCGGGCCGTGGACAGGCGCCACTCTTCTGTTTTGATCCGACCGGGACGCACGTCGGGGCGTATCAATCGGTTGCCTATGCGCTGGGCCAGGAGCGGCCTGTGTATGGATTGCCGTTGAGCTGGATCTTCTCAGAACCCTGGAATCGTCTGTCGACGGGTCTGATCGCCGCACGCTATGCCGTGATCATTCAAGACAGGCAGAAAGACGGGCCGTATCTCTTGCTCGGATGGTCTAATGGGGGAGCCATCGCTCTGGCTGTCGCGCAACAGCTTGAACGACAAGGACAATCGGTCGACTTCCTCGGCATTCTGGACACGCAATTCCAAACCATGTCGGATTCTACAGATTCGGTCGAGGATGAACTGCTTCATTATATCCAAGGAGATCGTAGGGAGGCCTTCATAGCTGTGCCTGACATCGAGCGGCAGGCACTCAGCGATGCCCTGAAGCGGTTAGGCGATGAGGATCGGGTGGAATACGGGATTCGATGGGCTCAGGACCGAAAGCTGCTGTCCCGCGAGGAGTCGGAGGCGTCCATCGCCGCCTTGAAAGTCGCCTATGCGCTGGACCGCGAAACGGCCGGAATGTTTCGCGCGGCCGTACAGGATCCCATTCAGGCGCCGATTCATGCCTGGTGGACCAGTGCGACTCTTCGGAAGCACGGGAAAGCTCCGGTTGATTGGAGTGTGTGTACAAAAGGAATCGCGGTGACCGAAACGGTTCACGGCGAGCATGCGGATGTGGTGCGGAGCATTCAGGTTCATCAGCGCATCAGTGAAATTCTGACCATGCTACGAGGCGGTCGCACAGAGGAGGAGTCATATGCAGTACAACCCTGACACCGGGGGCAAGTTCAAGATCGTGATGAATACGTATCGAGTCTTCGGATTCTGGGAGACTCTCAAGGAGATTATTCTGTATCTCTTGAGCCAAAAACCTCACGATGACTTCGATAGAAAATATGGGGTCGTGACGTCCGGTGTCACGGAGTCGTCCGATGCAGGTATTGCAGATGAGATGGCCCGGAGCCTGGCGGTGGGCTATGTTCCAACGAGAGAGGTTGTCATCCGGCATATTTTGAACAACACGACGAAGGGGCTCGATCTCAATGAGTATTCGTTTGTGGACCTGGGCTGTGGGAAAGGTCGCACCTTGATTGTGGCGGCTCAACTCCCCTTTAAAGAAGTGATCGGGGTGGAGTTGTCTCCATTGCATTGTGATGTGGCGGAAACCAACGTGGAGCGGTATTTGTCCGATGGAACGCAACAGCTGCTCTGCAGAAATATCCGGGTATGTTGTGTCAATGCGGAGGATTTCGTGTTTCCAAACACGAACCTTCTCATTTACATGTACCGGCCATTTCTCGGGCCAGTATTCAAGCACGTCGCTGAGAATCTGCGTCGCTTCCAAGCGGCCAGCGGACATCGTGTCCTCATTGCATATTCGTGCCCGGTTGAGGAATTGATGCTCGAGGAATACGCGGGGTTTATCAAACAAACCGAGTATCAAGTGATCTCCATGGACTATTCCTGGAGCTTCTGGGAGTGTCAGGCAGAAGAAGCCCCTGTACTTGCTCTAAGTGAGCAGCAGTGATTTGTTTATGGGCGCTCGACCGCTGTTTTTCCAACGGAAGATCTGATTAATTCTGAATTTTCAGCTGAAACCAGTCAAATCCCCGGTGTGTTGAGAGTTGGTGAGCCGAAACGCTCAATTAATCAGACCTTCCTTAATGTACAACCGAAAGGGATGCCGGCTTGATTTTATTCCCACAGCTGAAGCTGACACTTTATCCGAAGTGTCTAGATACTAACCCTACGTGTTCCCGGCGTGTTCTATTGAGAGCAAAATTGGCCCTAATTCCCCTCAAGTGGACTGAGCTCAACTGAACTCGGAAAACAGCAAAACGCTGCTGCTGGAGATGTATTGCGCTGCGCTGACAAGGGTTTGAGTGGAGGTCTTGGAGAGGATTACAAAACCGCTGCTCTGCCGATTGAGCTACGCCAGCCCGCTTGCGAGTTGAGTTCACACGTCGAAGCGCACAGTACCAACAGGCCGGAGAATCTGTCAAGAAATCTCGCACCCATCAGATCGCAGCCAAGTAACTGATATAACTTGCATTAGATGCCACGGGTCATTATTCTAACCTCGCATCGCAGTTCGTATTCCAAATGGTATCACGCATGAGTCAAGCCCACGTACTCGTTGTTGATGACGATCCTGCCGTCCGGGATGTTCTGCGGGAATTCCTGATGCAGGAGGAGTATAGCGTTGCGACTGCCGAGGACGGCGCGGCGGCAATCCAGGCAGTGAAGGACTCGGTGATTCACATCGTGATCACTGACTTTCAGCTGCCCGATATCGATGGACTCGAGATCATCGATCGCCTGGCGAAACTCGACGCAAAGATCATTCCCATCATGATGACCGGATTCGGTACGATCGAGACCGCAGTCCGGGCCATGAAGTCTGGGTCATTTGACTTCATTACCAAGCCGTTCGACCTTGAAACTGTGGCCGTGGTGGTTCGCAAGGCGGCAGAGTTCCTTCGGCTTCGGCAAGAAAACCATCTCTTGCGGAAGGCCGTACGCGATCAATATCGACTTGAACATCTGGTGGGCGCCAGCGAGCCGATCCAACAGGTGATGGAGTTTGTCCACAAAGTCGCCGACAGCGATAGCACGGTCATGATTCAAGGCGAAAGCGGTACCGGCAAGGAGTTGGTGGCGCGGATGCTCCACTTCAATAGTCTTCGCAAGGATCGTCCGTTGGTCCCGGTGAACTGTGGCGCGATCCCGGAAAATCTGCTGGAGTCGGAACTCTTTGGGCACGAAAAAGGCGCGTTCACAGGAGCCACGCACTCGCGAATGGGACGGTTTGAACTGGCAAACGGGGGGACCATCTTCCTCGATGAAATCGGCGAAATGAGCCTGCCCTTGCAAGTGAAAATTCTTCGAGTGTTACAAGAACGGGAATTCGAACGCGTCGGTGGAAATCGGACGATTCACGTGGATGTGCGGATCATTGCCGCGACGAATCAGGATTTGGAAACGCTGGTTGAGGAAAAGCGATTTCGCAAAGATCTGTTCTACCGGCTCAATGTGATCCCCATCGTGATTCCGCCGCTACGAGAACGACGGAGCGATATTCCGCTCCTCATCGACCATTTCATGACTCGCTTCAATCTGAGCAAGCACACGACGGTGTCAGGCCTTGCCTCCGATGCGCTTCACATGTTGACCGAGTATGACTGGCCTGGCAACATTCGGGAGTTAGAGAACATGATCGAGCGGTTGGTCGTGCTGAAGAAACACGGTGTCCTTTCCGTTGGAGATTTACCCGAGAAAATTTGTCGGAGGTCGCCGGGCCCAGAACTCACGGAGCAGTTTATTCGGTTCAGTGAGGATGGCATCAACCTTTCCAGAGAGGTTGAGCAGTACGAAAAGCATCTCATCATGGAAGCCTTGCGCAAAGCCAACGGCGTCACCTCGCGGGCAGCACAGTTGCTCCACTTGAACCGAACGACGCTGGTTGAGAAACTGAAGCGTAAGGGCGTGGATCCGCGATCCCATCTGGAAACCCTTCCGCTATGGCCGCGCCCGTCCAGTCAAAAGATTGACGACCTATCGATCTAGCCGATGCCAATCCTGACGGGATCTATCCAGGTTCTCGAGTTGCCTCGATAACTCATCTGATTTCCTGAGAGTTTTCTACCTGTCTCCAGGGCATGAGCCTTGCTGATGCCCTATCGCCGTGTATCGATACCATTTACGATATCCTCGACTATTCTTCTCGATTGCCGCTTGGATCGCGTTCTCTTCGCTGGCAATCGGGGCGATTCCCTCGCAGCCTACTCCTGCTCCCTCAATCGCAGTGGTCACCGAACAAGCGGCCTCGATACGGAACCCAGTACCGATTGAGGAATTCGTACGACGGTTGCCTGATGATGGGCCTCGTCAGGAAGGCCAATCGTCGGGGATTGACGGACTCGCTTGGCAAGAAGGCTGGTCTGCATACCGGAAGAACGCATGGCCGGAGGCGCAGCGGTTCTTTGGGACGATCGTCAAGGAACATCCCGAAAGTCCACTCGTCCCATCTGCGAAAGCTTTCTTGGTCGAGCTCTTGTTGCGGGATGATGTCACGGGGCAAACCCGATCCGAGGCGATTCAGGAGTACAAAAAACTCCTTCGGGACCATCCACAATCGTCAAACGCTCGGAGAGCTGAATGGCGGGTCGCGGATTTGTATTTCGAGCAAGGCGCGTTCCAAGAGGCACAAGCGTTTTACGAGAACGCCATGGCCCATTCCGTCAATCTTCCCTTCGACGGCAATCGGGCTTTGCTGGGGCTTGGCTATACATTCATGGCCATGGGGAAATGGAGCGATGCGGAGCATGCATTTGCAAACGTGCGAAAGCGAAGTGAAGACGAGCAGTTGCTCCAAGGAGCTACGTTGGGATTGGCTCATGCGCTGTTCAGAGAGCAGCGATTTTCCGAAGCGCAGCCGATCTACGATATCAGTTATCGACGATGGCCGCATCTCCTGAGGGGCGATCCGTTGTCGCTTCAGCGGTATGCCGTCACACACGTGAAACTGCATCATGAGGTTTCCGCCCGAGAACTCATGCTGCTCTTTTATAATCTCCATCCTCGCCATGAGTATGCGCCTACGGCTCTGCTGCACGTGGCTGAGAGTCTACGAGCTGGTGCTAAACAGCCGCTTGCCGAGTTCGTCTACGCTCTGATCCTTTCGCTCTATCCGGACAGCACATCGGATGCGACGGCCACACTGCGGCTGGCCGCACTCCGCGCAGAGAATATGTTACCGGCTGGAAGCAATGCGCTCGGGCTCACGGTCAGCGCCATGATTCACAACGTGCCCGTTCCGGACCAGAGCGATGCCTCCTACCGATCGCTGCTGGAAGAGATTGCGACTCGAGAGGCGAGCAATTCAATGGGCAGCGAGGCCCTGTATTACCTTGGTAAGGGGTATGAAGGCGCAGGCGACACGAATCGCGCGCTTCAAACCTACAAGAAGATTACGCTTCGAGCGACCAATAAGAACGACCTATGGGCCATCAAATCCGCAGAGCGCCTGGCTGCTCTGTTGACACCCTGGATCGAAGCGGCGATCGCATCGCATGACGATCTGACAGTTGTCAGTCTATTTCACAGGCAGGGAGCAATGGCCGAACAGCATTATGCGCGTTCCCCTCTGTTGGTGAACATCGCGGAATCCCATCGGCGTCTTGGCTTTTCACCGGAAGCAGTGCGGCTGTATCAACAGATTATTAAATCGCACAACGATTCGGCTTCGCTCGAATCTGCCTTGATCGGCCTTGGAGGGATCTACCTGGATCAGCGAGATCCTGAGGCCGCCAGAAAAGTGCTGGAGCGATACCGGTTTCAGTTCCCGATCGGTAAATACAACGTGGAGGTGTTGCATCTTTTGATTGAGGGCATGAGGCAACAGCGGGATCTGCAAGGGCTTCTCCATCTGTGCCGGATGTGGTTGTTGCGCCACCCGGTTCATCCTGAGCGACCAGCGATGTATGTGGAGTTAGCCAAGACGCTGGGAGAACTGGATAAGCTGGATGAGTCTGCCTTGGCCTACGAAGAGGCGTTCAAGGCCGGCGCGGTGCAAGCGTCCAATACGCTTGTATCCTATGCCGATACGTTATCTCGATTGAATCGACATGAGCGGGCTATTACAGCCTATCAATTAGTACTGGCCAAGAAACCGAACGTGTCTCACGCCGATTGGGCGCGGCTGCAAACAGCCAACCACTGGGTGGCATTGAAGCAATACGATCGCGCTACCGTGGCGCTAGCCGAGCTTGATGTCACGGACGATCCAATCCTCAATCGCCTTTCAATGTCCCTGAAATCAAGTTTGCGAGCGGTCAGTCATTCGAGGAAGCAGGAGGGGCTATGACGAGTGCTATGACCAAACATCCGGAAGAACGGGAGCTGCTGCAGGCCGCCTTCAGAAGTTTTGATGAGGCAGCTCATACGTTGCAGCAATCATACAGTGCGCTGACGACACGTGTGGAGCAGATGGATCTGGAGTTGGCACAGAGCAACGAGGCGCTCCGCCGCCAGCTGTGTGACAACGAGGCCATGCGTGTCCATCTAGACGGGATTCTTGAGTCCTTGTCCATGGGGGTCTTGGTGATGGACGACTGCGAACTGATCACTCGCAGCAATCGCGCCGCCGAGGCGCTACTCGGCGTTACAGATGACGAACTGCGGAACCGTCGTGCGTCGGAAATATTGGCGAGTGCTGGTCTTGGCGTGTGTGATCGGCCTCAGCGCATCGGTCAGGCTGTCGTCTCCATTAGTCAGGTTCCACTTCACTCTGATTCCGGAGAGCACTCCGGACACCTCATCCTGTTTCAGGATATCACGCGTATTTATCAACTGGAAGAACAGTTGCAGCGCAAGGAACGACTGGCGGCTATGGGAGAGCTAATCGGTCGGATCGCCCACGAGATCAGAAATCCATTGGGCAGCGTCGAGCTCTTCGCGTCCATGCTGCAGCGAGATCTCGGCGAGCAGCCGTCCGCCAAACGCTACGCGCAACAAATCTCGCAGGCCGTCCAGTCGATGGATCGCTTACTGACCAATCTTTTGCTGTATACGCGGCCGGTTCACTTGGCTCGTGGCTGGCACTTGGCCGAAGCGTTGATCGACGAATCGATCAAGTTGGCGGCCCATGCGATTACCAAGGTGCCGGTGAAAATCCGAGTGGACATCAGTCAGAAAATTCATTCGATGTGGTGTCACGACGGACAGTTGAAACAAGTGCTCGTGAATCTGATCGTGAATGCAGTGCAGGCGATGCCGAATGGAGGGGTTCTGGCGATCAGTCTTTGCCAGGAACCGCCGCGGACCCTTGGTCTACCCGCTGCTCGACTGACCGTCCGAGACTCCGGGATTGGCATCGCTCCGGCCCATCAGTCGCGCATATTCGATCCGTTTTTCTCGACGAAAGATGAGGGGACCGGCCTTGGTCTGGCAATTGTCTATTCGATAGTCGACGCGCACCAGGGACGGATCGATGTCGACAGTACAGTCGGGCAGGGCACCGCATGCTCTATTATTCTGCCTCATCCAGCAGTCGATGGAGGTCCTCATGCGGTGGATACTCCGACGCGGAACGAGCTGGAATCAAGCCAATCCTACCCTGGTGAACACACGATGGCGGTAGTAGAGGAGTGGCCTCATGAATGACCGCGAGAAGAGCAGCTCTTTTTCAGACAATGGTGACGAGAACGAGCGCATTTTTATCGTCGATGACGACCCATCGATGCGAACGGCACTCATGGAGACGGTCAAGCGTCTCGGCTATTCCGTACAAGGGGCAGTCGATGGAATGGATGCCATTGAACGGATTCCTTATTGTCGTCCATGGATGGTGCTGACTGATCTCAGGATGCCGCGTCTGAATGGGCTCGAATTGATCAAGGAAGTCAAGGCGCGCGCGCCTCATGCGGCGATCGTTCTGATGACGGCCTATGGGGACATAGAGACCGCTGTCGAGGCGATGAAGTTGGGCGCCAGCGAGTATCTTTTGAAACCATTTTCCATGGACTTGCTGGAGCGAGTCATCGTGAATCTCAAGTCGAGACGAGAAGTAGGGACCATCACAGGTCACCTGTCGCACCCAGCGGAAAATCGGGCTCTACTAAGCCAGGACCCAGGCATGATCAGGCTCCTAAGCACGATCGAAGGGGTCGCGTCGAGTCAGGCCACGGTCTTGATCCAAGGAGAGAGCGGCACCGGGAAAGAGCTGTTAGCCAGGTTTATCCACAATCGGAGCCCGCGTGCGCATCGGCCGTTCATCGCGGTGAATTGTGCGGCATTGCCGGATGGGCTCCTCGAGAGTGAGCTCTTTGGCCACGAGCGTGGTGCGTTCACTGGGGCGTTAATCAAAAAAATTGGCAAGTTTGAGATGGCGCATATGGGCACCTTGCTCCTGGATGAAATCAGTGAGATGAACCTGAGCTTGCAGGCTAAGTTACTGCGCGTATTACAGGAGCGCGAAGTCGATCGGATCGGGGGGCGCGACCCTGTGTCAGTCAATATACGGGTGATCGCGACGACCAATCGAGCGCTCTATCGGGAAGTCGAGCAAGGACGTTTTCGAGAGGATCTGTACTATCGGCTGAACGTCTTTCCTGTCACCGTTCCGCCGCTCCGTGAACGCACGATCGATATTCCATTACTCGCGCGTCATTTTGTGAGCCTGTCGGCCACGAGGAATGGCCTCACGCCACCGACATTGTCTGATAGCGCGTGTGCGCATTTGCAACGGTTGGCATGGAAGGGAAATGTCCGTGAATTAGAGAATGTCATGGAACGGGGGGTGTTGCTGGCGGGGCCTGGCCCTATCCTTCCCGAACACTGTCCGCCTGAGCGGAACGGAGACCTACCGATTGCATCTGGTCATCCGCAACAACCGGCGAACGGATCGTTGTGGGAAATGGAACGAGAGCTAATTTTTAAGACATTGGCACGAGTGAAGGAGAATCGTACGCATGCGGCGAAAGAGTTGGGGATCAGCATTCGTACGTTACGAAATAAACTGCGAGAGTATCGAGAAGGGGAGCGACCCTGTTCGATTACCGGAGGACCATAAGAGCGGCAAGAATTGCCGGCCGGCAAATGTGTTCGGTGGCGGCAAGGGTCAAACGGAGGGTCATAGGCGAGGAAAGCGAAAACCAATGGGCGTTGCAGGAGGCCGCGCCTCTGGCTATGACTCCGGCATTCGGGCAGGCATTATGGTTGCAATGATACCGTGCAGGGGATGGAAAGGAGTCTAGAGGTATGACGATCTTTGACAAGACCATGCGACTGCTACAGCGGAGTTTGGATCTTCGCAGCGCACGACAGCGTGTGATCACCTCAAACCTCGCCAACGAAGAAACGCCGGGGTATCGTGCGTCCGAGTTGACCTTTATGGACCAATTGCAGTCGGCCCACAAGGGGCGGCCGCCGATCGTCATGGCGGCGACTCAGTCCCGACATTTCGGCGTGCATGGGCCGCAGGGTGTGCAGGCGGTGGCGGGAAAACTCAGTGAGGTTCCGGCCGGCGATCTCCCGCTCGACGCCAACTCCGTCAATCTTGAACTGGAGATGGCCAAATTGTCCGAGAACGCCATGCAGTACAACGCAGCGGCCACGATACTGGCCAAGAAGTTTCACGGATTGCTGAACGTGATACGAGAAGGGAGATAACACCTAGCCCGCTCAGCTGGACGAAATTGGCAAGCAGTTGACGGTTGATAGAGGAGGTTGATCATGGAAATGTCCGACAGCATGGCCGTATCGGTATCCGGCTTGGATGCCCAACGGCGGCGACTCAATGTCATTGCGAGCAATCTTGCGAACGCCCAATCGACAAAAACACCGACCGGCGGTCCATACAAGCGGCGGGATGTCGTCTTTCGTTCAACGGCGGTTCCAAGCGCATTTCATGGGACTTTTCGACAAATCGCCGTTGGGCCGTCGGCACATGCGCTCGAAGGGGTCTCCGTCGCTCGTGTGGTGGAAGATCCCAAACCAGGGCAACTCATCTATGATCCTCATCATCCGGATGCCAATTCCAAAGGGTTCGTGCGTCTTCCGAATGTGAATGTCATGGAAGAGATGGTGAATATGATCGGCGCGTCGCGTGCGTACGAAGCGAACGTTCAAGCCATCAACGCAACACGTGCCATGTGGAACAAGGCACTGGAAATTGGGAGGTGATGATGAATCAGATTTACGGTCCGACATCAGGTATCGCGCCGATTCCCGATATGGCCCCAGGCGGGTCAGCCGGAACGTCAGGTGCCTCGGGGTTCATGGATTCGCTCAAATCCGCAATCGGAAAAGTCAACGACACGCAAGTGGAAGCTGGCCGAGCGGTGGGTGCCCTCATGACAGGCGAGACGCAGGACCTTCACCGTACGATGGTCGCGCTGCAGCAAGCCGACGTGTCGTTCCAATTGATGATGCAAATCCGAAATAAACTGGTCACCGCCTATGAAGAGATTCAACGGATGCAAATGTAATCAGTCAGGCGTGATGAAGGGATGTGACGAGCATGTTTTCCAAGTTCTCCATCAATCAGCGAATGATCATCCTTGTCGCTCTGGCCGGATCAGTGGCGGGCCTCATCGCGCTCACACTCTGGACGCAGCAGCCCGACATGCAGGTGTTGTTCACCAATCTCAGCGGCGAAGACGCGGCCGCCATCATTGATAAGCTAAAAGAGACGAAGGTGCCGTACGAAACAACCGGTGGTGGAGCGACGGTGCTGGTTCCTAGTGCTCAAGTGCACGATCTCCGATTGCAACTCGCGACCCAAGGGCTTCCCCATGGAGGTGGGGTCGGCTTCGAGATTTTCGATCGTACGTCGATCGGCATGTCCGAATTCGTGCAGAAGCTCAACTATCGGCGTGCCTTACAGGGCGAGTTGGCGAGAACTATCGCGCAGTTGCCGGAAGTCGAACGCGCGCGAGTGCATCTGGCGATTCCTGAACGGCGACTCTTCGCCAACGAGCAGGAGAAAGCGCGCGCGTCTGTGATCCTGTCACTTCGTAACGGCCAACAGCTGGCTCAGGCGCAGGTGCAGGGGGTCATCCATTTGGTGTCAAGTAGCGTGGAAGGACTGCAGGCCCGCGATGTGACGGTGGTGGATGGGCACGGCCGTATGTTGTCGTCCACCATGACGGAGGAGACTGCCGGGTTGTCTAATACCCAGCTCGAATATCAGCGGAGCATTGAAAAAGATGTCGAAACGCGCATTCAAACGATGTTGGAGCGGATTGTTGGATCCAACAAAGCCGTGGTGCGTGTGTCCAGCGTGGTGGACTTTCGCAAGGTTGAAACCACGGAAGAACGTTATGACCCGAACAGCCAGGTCGTGAGGAGCGAACAACGAGGGCAGGAAAAGGCGAATGGCACCAACGGCGTCAGCGGCGGCGTCCCAGGTGTCCAGTCGAACGTCCCGCCTGGAACGGATCAGGAGCTTCCTCAAACCAGTTCGAACAACAGTCAGGCGAAAAATGAAACGGTCAACTACGAGATCAGCCGAACCGTGTCAAAAATCGTCGAGCCCGTAGGTGTCATCAAACAATTGTCCGTGGCCGTGCTGGTTGATGGGATCTATGAAGCAGCCAAAGCCGGTGATGGACAGTCGACGGATACACCGGCTGCCGCACGGAAATACGTCCCACGTTCAGAAGAAGATCTCAAGCGGATTGAAGACATCGTCAAGAAAGCGATGGGCTTTTCGCCTGAGCGGCAGGATCAGGTTCAGGTCGTGAACGTTCAATTCGGCGCGGAACCGGAAGAGCTGCAGAGTGCGACGGCAGAAGCCGTGGCCGAGGGCTCGAAGCCATGGTTGCCGTATCTTCGTTATGGTATCGGCATTCTCTTGTTTGGGGTGA
This sequence comes from Nitrospiraceae bacterium, assembly GCA_052387595.1. Classification (GTDB taxonomy): domain Bacteria; phylum Nitrospirota; class Nitrospiria; order Nitrospirales; family Nitrospiraceae; genus Nitrospira_D. The sequence continues at coordinate 54,481 of JBQTJA010000005.1, forward strand.
TTCTCTTGTTCGTGGTCCGTCCGCTATTGGCTATGTTGGGTTCGACGACGGAGCAGATGCAGACTGAAGCGACGGTCTCGGCGTTACCTGGCGCTCAGGCAATGGCGCAAGGCTCATTGACGCATGCACCGGATAGAGCTCAAATCATCGACATGGCCAGAAAGAATCCTGACACAGCCGCAGTTGTCGTGAAACAGTGGCTGAAGAATCCTACATAGCGTATAGCCATGGCGAAAACTCTGACAGGTGAACAAAAAGCGGCTATTCTCCTTCGTGCCATCGGAGAAGAATCAGCTGCCCAGGTCATGAAACAACTTGATCCCAAAGAAATTAAGCGGCTGGGAACCTTCATGAACGGTACGGCTCAGATTTCGCGGGATGAGGAAGATGCGGTCATGTTGGACTTTCAGGCTGCCAGTGCGTCCGGCGAGGTTCAGTTTCAGGGAAAAGAGTTTATCAGGACCGTCCTCATCAAGGCGCTGGGCCCAGATAAGGCGGCGCGGGTCATCGAATCGATGACTCGGAAAAGCTATCCGGGGCTGGACGCAATGAAATGGGTCGATGTGAAAACGCTTGTCCAAATGTTGAAGATTGAGCATGCGCAAACTGTGGCGGTCATCCTTGCGCATCTCGAGAGTGATCAAGCAGGGCAAGTGCTTGCAGGACTTCCTGAGGTGATGCGCGGAGACGTGGCGCTTCGGCTGGCCACCATGGAGGAGGTCCAGCCGGATGTCTTGGAAGAGCTCAGTCAAAGCATACAAGAAACACTATTGGCCAGTACGGGAATGGGGACGCAAAGCCTCGGCGGGCCAGAGGTCATGGCCAACATCTTGACGCGCATGGATAAGACTAATGAGGGGGGCATTATGGGCAAAATCGCGGAGAAGAGCCAGCCGCTGGCGGACGCGATTCGGGCGCTCATGTTTGTCTTTGACGACCTGGTGAAGATTGATGATCGCGGCTTGCAGGAATTGATGAAAGAGATCAGCAAGGACGACCTTCCGTTGGCGCTTCGCGGGGCCAATCCCGAGGTGAAGGAGAAATTCTTCAAGAATATGTCGAGTCGTGCCGCGGAAATGTTGAAGGAAGATATGGAGGCAAAGGGGCCGGTGAAGGTGTCCGATGTCGAGAGAGCCCAGCAGAATATTTTGAAAGTCTGTCGCAAGCTTGAGGAAGAAGGCCGTATCGTCATTGCGGGGGCAGGGGAGGAGATGCTGTAGTGGCGGGAGGAACGATCCCGGCAGTGGTCAGTTCCGGGCGAAGCGTGTCGCGCCTTCAAGGGACGGTTCTGATTGTTGACGCCGACGAAGAGGTCCGAAACCTGTTCCACCAACTTCTTCAGCCGGAACAAGTGTTAATTCGATTCTCGGGCTCAGGACAGGAGGCGCTTGCGATGGTCAAGCAGAAGGCTCCTGCACTGCTGATCGTCGATGCCTCCTTGCCGGATCGAGATGGTATCGCGGTTCTGGAAGATGCACAGCGGATCGACAGTCGCATGATTGGAGTTGTGATGACTGGGGCAGCCTCGGTTGAACTTGCCGCCCGTGCGATGAGAGCTGGCTCCAGCGATTTATTGACGAAACCATTTCAACAGGACATTGTTCTCGCCACTGTGCGCCGGCTACTGGACCTCCATCGGCTGCACGCCGACCGGACGGTCTTGAAACATGCCGCTGTTCGATCCGGCGCAGTACAGATGCAGAGTGTACCTTTTCAAATATTTGGGGATGAGGGCGAGCGTAAAGGAGCTGATGGGCTGACTGAGTATGAGCGAGGTCTGGAAGAAGGCCGGCGATATTCGGACACGCAGCGCCAGCAAGATCTTGCGGTCTTGACCGAGGCTGTTGGAAGATTTGACGCCGCTCGTTCCGTGCTTCAGCAGACGATCGACGATGAAGTCATCGCGCTCGCGCTGCAGATCGTGTCTAAGATCCTGCATGAATCGTCCGAGTCCCGACATGAACAGATCGTCATGCAGGTCAAGGCGGCACTCGGCGCTATTCAAGAGTCAGATGGCGTGGTGATACAAGTGCATCCGGCTGACGCGGCCGTCCTTGAAGCCGTTCGAGCGGAGCTGACAGGACGGCAGGAGGTCGCACTGAAGCTCACCATCGAGCCTGTTGCTTCTCTTCAGCGAGGAAGCTGCCTTCTGCACACCGCCACGCGATTAGTGGATGCTTCACTCGATACTCAGCTGCTCCGTTTGGGCGATGTCCTGAGGAATAGGGCTCATCATGAGTCTTAGCCAGCTGATCGAGCGCGTCGACCCCATCGAAGTCTCCGGAAGGGTGGCGCAAGCAGTTGGGATTGTCGTGGAAGGGTATGGGCCGATGACGACGGTCGGAGAGCTCTGCCGCATCACGCGGGAGGGGGCTGGAGGGCCGATCGCCGCGGAAGTTGTGGGATTTCGGGGGGATCGTGTTCTCCTGATGCCACTGGGCGATATGCACGGGATCGGGCCGAGAAGTCGAATTACCATGTCCGGCCAAGTGGCCAATCTTGCTGTCGGACCAAGCTTATTGGGAAGGGTGCTCGACGGCTGTGGCCATCCAATGGATGGCAAAGGGCCGCTGACGGCCACGGAGCGGTATCCACTCTATGCTGGCGCACCGAACCCGTTACAACGAGCTCGTCTACGCGTCCCGCTTGATCTTGGCGTTCGTGCCATCAATGGGTTTTTGACGTGTGGGCGTGGACAGAAGATGGGCATCTTTTCCGGTTCCGGGGTTGGCAAGAGTGTGCTGTTAGGGATGATCAGCCGATACACGAAAGCGGATGTCAATGTCATCGCCCTCATCGGAGAGCGAGGCCGTGAGGTCAACGAATTCCTGGAACGCGATCTGGGTGCAGAGGCACTCGGACGCTCGGTGGTGGTGGTCGCGACGTCCGACCAAGCCCCGCTCATACGGCTGCGCGCGGCGTTGGTTGCGACAACCATTGCTGAATACTTCCGTGACGCGGGGAAACAGGTGTTGCTGTTGATGGATTCACTGACGCGATTGGCCTATAGCCAGAGGGAGGTGGGGCTGGCGATCGGGGAGCCTCCGACAACCAAAGGCTATACTCCCTCCGTGTTTACGCTCTTGCCGAAGTTGCTGGAACGTGTTGGGACTGGACCAGGTCCAGGAACCATTACCGGATTGTATACCGTGCTGGTCGATGGCGATGATCTGAGCGACCCCATCGCCGATACGGTGCGCTCGATCCTGGACGGCCATATCGTCTTGTCTCGCACATTGGCCGCTCGCAATCACTTTCCCGCGATCGATCTTCTCCAGAGCACCAGCCGTGTGATGCGAGATATCGTTGGACGACCACATTACGATGCCGCCAGAAAGGTCCTTGAGTTGGTGGCACGATATCGCCAATCCGAGGACCTGGTTGTGCTGGGAGCCTATAAACCAGGAATGAACGTGGCTCTCGACCGTGCCGTTCAAGCGCAGGACGCGATCAATGACTATTTGCGGCAAGAAATTGACCAGCCGGCAGGGCTGCCTTCGTCGGTGCAGCAACTTGAGGCGCTGGCCCAGCAGGCAGCATGAGCTTTGAGTCATTGCGGAAACTGCGTGCTCAGACCGTCGAGACGTTGATGATGGAGTTGGCACAGATCGCCCGCACGCTCGCTCAGAGCGAGGAACGATATCAGGACCTTGAATCAAAAATTCAGGAGGAGGCCGTTGCCTATGATCGACAATCCGCGCAAGGGCTTACCATAGAAGCGTGGCTGGAACGGCAGGGGCGTATGGATTCGCAACAGGCAGCGTTGTGCCGAGTGCGTCGAGAGATCAAGCAAGCCGTCGAGGCGTGGCAGCAGACCAAGGCGCGTCTCGGTGAAGCCAGTCAGGAACGCAAGCTGCTTGACCTTGTCGCCGATAAACGCCGTGACGCGCAACGTGCCGACGCGGCGCGTCAGGAACAACGGACGACGGATGAGGCTGCGAGCCGCCAATATTCCACTCGACGAGAGAGTCACTCATGAGGGCAGGATCCATGAGGGATTGGGTAGATCGTTTCGGTTTCGATAGCCTGGGGCGTATCGCGAAAATGGAGTCAGGAAAGAACCGGCACTCCCAGTTTTTGACGATGGTTGGTGGTATCGTCGGCTCGACCGTTCTCTTCTGGGTCATGGTGCAATTGGGACAAGCTTCCTCAGAGCCGAAATCAAAAACGCAGGCGGTGACGACCAGTGGGTTGACGCAGGGTATGCCATCGCAAGCGCAGGAGGCAGAGAGCGCGGGAGCGGCGTCCGATGACGATGCCAAACTGTTGGCTCCACCCGCGGTCCAGGGGCCGGCGGTCGATGTGCCTCGTGAAGTGCTGGATATGCTGGCACAGCGAAAGCACGATCTCGACCGGCGCGAGCAAGCGCTTCGCCAGAACGAAGAGCGACTCATGATTGTGAGGGGGCAGATCGAGGAGCTCTTGGACCAGAACGAAGCCTTGGAGAAACGGATTCAGAATGCGCAGGCCAAGGATGCGCCACAACAGGCCAAAGCCCTTGCAGCGAAGGATCGTGTGGTGCAGGAGCAACGGACACAGCTCGCGAAGATCTACGAATCCATGCCGTCTGAGGACGCCGCCTCGCGTCTGGAGCATATGCCGGATCGGAAAGCGATCGAAATTCTCAAAATGGTGAAAGCAAAGACGGCCGGCGCGATTCTCGCGCAAGTCAAAGCCGATCGAGCTGCGAAGCTCACGGAGCAGTTGCTGACACAGACGCCGTAGAACTTCTTCGGTGCCCTCCATATTTCCAGGTCATCACAAGCCTGTTCACCGGTCATTACTCGATTCTCCTGTTATCAACTTCACAGTCACGTTTTGCTGGAATATGCAGTTGTTGTTGGCACATTACGCTCGGGTCACCTGAAGACCAAGCGGAGAAATCTTCCTCGCTACCTGAAACACCGCTGTCGCTCAAGAAAGTCTAGCCATATCTCTGCTCGGCCAGTTTTGCCGAGCACGCTGTAAAGTTTTCCTCTCCCAAGACAACACCGTCAAGATGCTCACAAGAAGCAGCCTGATTATACGCGGTGTTGCACGCGGCTCACCTGGCATGAGGCTTGTATTCCCTCTTTGCTCGAATCCGCGAGGACTGACGCATATGGATTTTAGCCTGGCTGACATCATCCCCCATCCGTCTGGTTCCCCTGTCGACAGAGGAGCCAGAACGCCTCGGGCAGCGACCTCTCCTAACTCCGGTAGCAGCCGGAGGAGTTTTCCCGCTGTGCTCCAAGGGGTTCGTGCGGACGAGCGGAGGATGGAGGCTCGCGAAGCAGCCGAGGTGCGATCAACGAGCAAGTCTGAGCGTGGGTTCCGATCGAGAGAAACGAAGGAGCCAAATTCTCCCTCAACCCAGGCTGAGCGCGCCGAGGTGCGCTCGACGAACAGGTCTGATCGTGGACCCCGCTCAATGGAAAGGGGAGACAAGCATCCTTCTTCAACTCAGGCTGAGCGGGCGAACGCATCACCATCTGAGACCCAGGTCCAGGATGGAGGCAGATCCAGCGACGATGTAAAGAGGGGAGTTGAAGATTCCAGAAATGCTTTGGAAACTTCGGCTCAACCCAGTCAGGCAGGTCTTGACTCTCAGGGGCAAGCTCCGATGCCGGGCATCTCCCCGGGTCTATCTCAGGGACTGGCCCACGCGAATGACCAGACGAATGTTCATGAGGAAGGCGAGGGGGATTTATCCCAGGAGGATCGCGAGGCTGAGCGGAAAGCCAAGTCAGGCGACGGTTCTTCAAGGTTTTCGTTGATATCGCATCGGGCTACGAATTCCACGGGAACGGTATCCGATCCGCCGGCAGGCCTTGCTCATCCTGAGAATGAACGGAGCTCTCCGCCTGATCGATCTGTTCCTGAACCAGACAGTCAGGTGATTGCCCACAGCGGTGATTCCCACACGGCTCAAGTCATCAAGATTGGTTCCCACATGATTGCCGATGATGCCGGTCCTGAGATTACGCATCGTGTCGAAACTCGCCCAATGCCGTTGGAGTTGCAGCCTGGCTCGGCTCTTTCTCAATCCGAGGCAATTGTGCGTCGGGTTTCTCCTGTCTCTCTGGGGGTGGAGCTGCCGGATGGCAAGCCGGACCTCTCTAAGCCGGATTCCTTGATGCGCGATGGGGGATCATCCGATCGATCCGCTCCGGCTCAGATGAACTGGTATGCACAATCCCTTCGTGACGCTCAGGATAGCGGAGTGAGGATGCAGTGGGGATTCCAACAGGGGCAGCACTCGAGTTCGGATGGGGCCGAGCATTTCAGTGAGCTCTGGGGTGAGCAACAGAGTCCTCCTCACGACCAGAATGAGAGCAAACTACCGCAGGCAACGGTTAGTGACCGCCAAGTTTCTAGCGGGCCGGCAACAGAGTCGATGATAGCCGGCGCTCATGGGCGTGTCATCTCCAGTCCACCACCGCCTCCTCCCGCTCCTCCTAGCGTGAGTCCGGCGCCATCGTCCATGCCTGCACAGGATGCAACTGAGTCGTCGGTACGGTTCATGGCACGATCGGTCGTGTTTGATGTGGCGCAGCCCGACCTGGGCCACGTGAATATTCGCGTGGCGATGACGAACGATGTGGTGCATACCCATTTGTCCACCGACAGGCTTGAGGTGGGGCAATTTCTCGTCAACGGTCAGGATCGCCTGCAAGCCGCGTTGCAGGCAAACGGATTGGACATGGGACAATTCCGCGTGGACATCGATCGTCAGAGCGCCGGTCGCTCTTTCCAGCAGGACTCTTCTCAGGAACAAGGGCACACCGGGAATCAGCGGTCGCACGACATGAAGTGGGGGCAGAGTCCAGACCGACAAGATGCCCCACGCGCATTGCGCCATGGTCTCTTGAATGTCGTGGCGTAGATCAGAAGGGAGATATCAGAAATGATCGATGTATCGACACTCAACTCGGCGGGAACTCCAGCGACACCGAGCCAAACCGGACCCCGACAATTAGGACAGGACGATTTTCTCAAATTGCTCATTACGCAATTAAAGAGCCAGGATCCCTTGAAGCCTACCGATAACGCGGAATTTGTCTCGCAACTCGCCCAATTCAGCCAGTTGGAACAGACGGCGAAGCAGTCACAGCTACTTCAGAAGAGCCTTGATGCGCAGAGCGCCTCGTTGCAGTTCACGCTGCTGCCCATGGTTGGTCGCCGCATCAGCATTGATCGTCCACTGGTCCAGCTGGAGAACGGTCAAGGCTCAGTGACGTATGCACTCGAAAAGAACGCGGCTCGCGTGCAGATCGCAATTTTTGATCAACAGCGGCAGGTTGTCCGAACGCTGGATGCCGCTGACCTCCAAGCCGGGCTCAACCAGGCCCGATGGGACGGGAAAGACAGTAAGGGCGCCGTGATGCCGCCCGGTGTGTATGAGTATGCTGTCTCCGCCGTCGATCGGGAGGGCGCATCGATCGTCGCGAAAGGCCGCGCGCAACTCACTGTCACGGGCGTGCGTATGGAAGAGGGACAACCCAGGCTGGCTGTCGGAGCGATCACTCTCGATCCGTCGGAGATTGTGGAAGTGCAATAGGCGAGACCTATCCGAACCGGTTGAAGAAGGAGGTATGCACCCATGGGAATTCTGTCATCATTGTTTGCCGGAGTCAGCGGGCTCAACGCCAATGGTACGGCGCTCTCCGTCATCGGCAACAACATTGCCAACCTCAGTACCGTCGGCTTCAAGGGGAGCAAGGCGACCTTCGCGGACTTGATCAGTTCGTCGATTTCAGGAGGGTCGGGTTCGGTTCAGACCGGGATCGGTGTGGCGCTTACGTCTGTGCAGGGGAACTTCTCTCAAGGATCGCTGGCGACCTCATCCAATGTACTGGATCTGGCCATCGACGGCAACGGCTTTTTCATCGTGAGAGACGCGCAGAATGCCACCTTCTATTCTCGTGCCGGTCTGTTCCGGCTCGATAGGAACAACAATGTGGTCGATCCCACCGGATTCAAATTGCAGGGTTTTCTCGCCGACGCAACCGGCACCATCACCGGCACGATCGGCGATGTGGCGCTGCCGTCCACTACCGCGTCGCCGCGGGCCACGACCACGGCCTTCGTCGCGGCCAACCTGAATTCAGCGACTGCGCTGAGCGGTGTGCGCGGCAATATCGTGGCGTCCGCGGCGTCGACGACCACCACCGCAGCCGGGAACAATTCATTCAATATCAATCTGAACGGCGACGGGGTTCGGACGATCACCGTGGCGAACGGGTTGACCGGCTCGGCGCTTGCCACGGCGGTTCAAAACGCCGTGCGCGCGTTGGTCCCCAACGATCCGTTCAAAGCCGCCGCGTATGCGGGATTTACCGCGTCGGTCAATGCATCTAATATCTTCACCTTTGCATCCGGCATGACGGGCACGACGAACAATTCCACGACCGGGACCGGAACGGTTGTGGTCACGGCGAACGGCGGCGATACGCTGGGGGCCAACCTCAACATGCTGGCGCCGACGTCAACGGCCGGGACGGACTTTCTGCTGTCCGACCCGCCCGCCACCTCGAATTTTTCGACGTCGATGACGGTGTTCGATTCACTCGGGAACAGTCATTTGTTGACGACGTACTTCACGAAGGTCGGCGCCAACAGCTGGAACTACAACACGGTGGCGGCTGCGAACGACGTCGTCACGGCGAATTACCATTCGAGCAATATCGACACCAGCTTGGGCATCGTTCGGGTCGGGTCCGGCACCTTGACGTTCGGGACGGATGGGACGTTGGATCGAGAAAGCACGGTGATTCGGTACGATACCGGAACTGCAGCCGGAACCTCTGGCACGGTGCCGGGAGAGCTACAGATCGACTTTAACGGTGCGACGCCAGACCAGCTGCTCGCCATGAATTTCGGTTCCAGTGTGACGACCGACGGCGGGAGCGGGCTTGATGGGACGACGCAATTTGGGTCGACGTCGGCGCTGGTGCAGCAAACGCAGGATGGTTTTGCCGCCGGCTCGCTCCAAGCTTTTTCCGTGGATGCGAACGGTATCATCAACGGCCGTTTTTCGAATGGTCAGCTGCGCGCGTTGGCGCAGGTGGTGCTCGCACGGTTTCCGGATCCCATTGGGCTGACGAGGACCGGTAAAAACACCTTTGCTCAGTCCGGGAATTCCGGCCAGCCGGTCACGGGAACCCCGGACAGTGCGGGGCTTGGACGGGTGTTGTCCAATTCGTTGGAATTGTCGAATGTCGACCTCGGAGAAAGCTTCATCGATATGATCGCGGCGCAGCGCGGGTTTCAGGCGAACTCGCGCGTGATCACCACGTCCGACGAAATATTACAGGAATTGGTCAATCTGAAACGGTAGATTCGTTCTTTCACGGTGAGGCTGGGAGCGATCGTCACTCCCGGCCTCATTCTCCTTCACTCCAGCCTCTCATCCGGTGTCAGTCTCTACTCCGGCTATCATCGTGCGCCCTGTCAGCTTCTTGACGGTGTCAAGAGGTTGATTGACAGCGCGCCGCTGCGCCCTGTCGTGCGTGGCGATGGTCGGACGGGAGTGTGCGCCAGATATGGCGATTCGTGATTCCTGCTGCCAATGAGTCGCAACGTGCAGTGGCATATGCATTGCAGTCTCCGCACCGGGCCAACGAGTTAATCGAGGAGGAGTTATGGCAGATGCAGCCGCAGGTGACGAAAAAGCTCCCGCAGCGGCCCCCGCTCCGGCGTTCCCCATCAAATTGCTCATTATTGTCTCAGTCATCGCCTTGGTATTCGGGGTCGGTGGGGCATTCGTAGTAGTCAAAGTCCTTGGGGGGGGCAGCAAAGGGGCTGAAAGTTCAGAGGATCATAAAGCTGACGCGGAGGTCAAGGCCGAGTCGAAGAGCGAGGCTGGCGGAAAACATGGTGAGCCCGCTTCGGCCGGTGTCATGTTCGACTTGGATCCCTTCATTGTCAATCTTGCGGACACCCCAGACGTGCGGTATTTGAAACTGACCCTCAAGCTTGAGGCGGACGGCGAAGCGGTCTCCACTGAACTGTCCACACGCATTCCGCAGATACGAGATGCGGTCCTGGTTTTGCTCAGCAGCAAGGACGTCAATGCGGTGAGGACGACGCAGGGAAAATTTCAGCTCCGCGATGAAATTACGCAGCGCATCAATGGCCTCTTGAAGAAACCAGGCGTCCGGTCGGCCTATTTCACGGAATTTGTCGTTCAGTAACAGCGGCTACTATGGAAAAAATTCTCTCGCAGGACGAAATTGATGCGCTGCTAAAAGGCGTCGTTTCTGGTGAGGTGGACACGGCTCCGAAGGAGCCTGCCCAGGAAGCCACGGGTATCAGGGGGTACGATCTGTTCAGTCAGGAGCGAATCATCCGTGGGCGGATGCCAACCCTGGAGATGATCAATGACCGCTTCATTCGTCGTCAAGCAGTAGTCTGGACCAGCATGTTTCGGGAGGCCATTGATTTTGCCATCGTTGGGACGCAGGTGATCAAATTCGGGGAGTTTCTGAGAAAGGTTCCGATGCCCTCATCGTTGAATGTCTTTCATATGGCTCCACTGCGAGGGAGTGCCCTCTTCGTGATGGATGCGTTCCTTGTGTACCTGATCGTGGACTATTTTTTCGGGGGGAAAGGTCAGACCCACGTGAAGCCCGAGGGGCGAGAATTCACACCCGTCCAACTGCGGATCATCAAGAAGTTGTTGCTCCAATCCCTGGTCGATCTCGAAAAAGCCTGGCATGCCGTTGTGCCGATCAAGGTGGGGTATGTGCGTTCTGAGAGTAACCCTCAGTTCGCGATGGTGGTGACCGCATCTGAAATTGTCGTCGTTGTCACCTTGCAGGTCATCTTAGGAGAAACAGCCAGGGAACTGTACATTGTGTATCCCTACAGCATGCTCGAGCCGATCAAAGAGAAACTTTATTCAGGCCTCGTTTCCGATCAGGTCGAGCAAAACGGTGAGTGGAGCCTTCGATTCCGAGAGCGACTACACGAGTGTCCGCTTCCGATTACGGTGCGGATGGGAACCGCCACGGTCACGGTGAAGGATGTGATGAATTTTGCACCGGGTGATGTGATCTTGCTTGACCAGCATCCAGGAGATCCGCTCGACTGCTATATCGAGGGACATCACAAGTTTCAGGGTAGTCCTGGCGTTTACAAGGGCAATCACGCATGCCGCGTGACGAAAGTATTGAACTAATCATGACACGATAGAGAGAGTGACTATGGCTGAATCAGACTCCGCAACGCAGTTCGATTCGCAGACCACCGGGAGCCCATCTCCGCAGCCAACTTCGTTTCCGTCTGTCCAAAGCGCGGAGGTTGGCGGAACTCCCAAGAATATCGATTTTATTCTGGATATTCCCATGAGCGTGACCGTGTATGTCGGATCCACGAAGATGGCCATTCGGGATTTGTTGCAACTCGCTCAAGGCTCCGTCATTGAGCTGGATAAAATCGCGGGCGAGCCGATGGAAGTGATGGTGAACAACAAGCTGGTGGCGCGCGGTGAAGTCGTGGTCGTCAATGAGAAGTTTGGTATTCGTTTGACGGATGTGGTGAGCGCGGCGGAACGCGTGCAGCACTTGCGCTGAATGATCCGAGGGAGAAGCCGTGATTGATCTGTGGGAAAGCCTGTTGCGCACCGTCGCAGCCCTGGCCATCGTGCTGGTGTTGATGGGGGTTGTCGCGGTGACGGTCCGGCGAGTGATGGGGCAACGACTGGGAGTTGCCGGCGGGCGTCCGCTCGTACGAGTCTTGGCCAGCGGCTATATCGCTCCGCGCAAGACCATCGCCCTCGTGTCGGTTGCGGGAGAATATGTGATTGTGGGGACGACCGCGACCGATCTTGTTCCGCTCGGACGCATCAGCGATTCAGCCGAATTGAGGGAATTACTCTCTCTCACCAGCGAGAACGCCTCCACTGAGGCGGCGCCGGTCTCTCAGGACAAGTTTGCCTCTTGGGTGCGGCGTCTACCATTCAGTGCGTTGCATCACAGCAAGGGAATTCATGGCCGATAAGCACGAGTTGCGCACGCACATATTCTGGGGGATTGTCCTCGGAGGGATCATGCTGCTTGTGATGCCGCTTTCAGAAGCGGTCGCGGCTGGTCCATCGGTGAGCATCGACTTTGGCGCAGATGGTCCGAAACAAACCGCTGTGGTGATCCAGATTCTCATTCTGCTCACGGTGCTCTCCTTGGCACCGGCCTTGTTCATCATGGTGACGTCCTTTACCAGGATCGTGATCGTGTTGGCCTTTCTCCGTCAAGCGCTGGGAACGCAGTCGGTTCCTCCAAATCAAGTGTTGCTGTCCTTGGCGCTGTTTTTGACGATGTTCATCATGGCTCCGGTAGGGCAGGCCGTCTACAACAACGCGCTCCAACCATTAATGGCTGAGCAGATCTCCTATGAAGATGCGTGGAAGAAGGGCATCGAGCCGGTGCGGGGCTTTATGCTGCGCCAGGTAAGGGAAAAGGATCTCGATCTCTTCATCAAGCTGAGTCACGTGCCAAAGCCAGATCGGGTTGAGGACGTGCCAACCCAGGCGATCATCCCGGCCTTCATTCTGAGCGAGCTGCGGATTGCTTTTCAAATTGGATTCTTAATCTATATTCCTTTTCTCATCGTCGATATGGTTGTGGCCAGTATTCTCATGTCGATGGGCATGATGCTTCTTCCGCCTGTCGTGATCTCGCTGCCATTCAAGTTGATCTTGTTCGTCTTGGCCGATGGCTGGTACTTGGTTGTGGGGTCAATGGTGAGAAGTTTTCAGTAGGGTTGAGCGGTCTGTAGTGAGACGACACCAGATGGGCAAGTGTCGAGAATAGGGATGATCACGTGACGCCAGAAATGGTAACGGAACTGGCCAGGCAAGCGTTAGAAACGACGTTGTTGGTGTCGTCGCCGATTCTGGGGCTTAGTTTGTTCATCGGCTTGGCTATTAGTGCGCTCCAAGCCATGACGCAACTGAACGAGGCCACGCTCACGTTTGTTCCAAAAGTGGTGGTCTTGTTTGTGGCGTTGCTGTTTTTTCTCCCCTGGATGCTGAACACCATGACCACGTATATGGCCAATCTCCTTATCAATATTCCCAACTATGTGCATTAACAGGATGTTGAAAAAGTCTTCCAGCTACGTTCTCGCATCGCTCAGAGGCTCAACGTACCGAAGCGTACGCCACGCCCTTCGCTCGCTGCGGCCTTGCTGGACAGCCTTTTTTAGCATCCTTATCCTAAAGTTTGTACACAACCTGTTAGAGCAATTTGTGGTTCTTGAAGGTCAGGCTCTTCACGACGACCTGACCATTTTCATAGGTAATAATCCGTCTGGTTGCTGGAAGGTCTGACGAGCCGACGCGGACATGGGTGTCGGTGAAGCTTTCTACGTTGGTCAGTTTGCCGTC
>JBQTJA010000006.1:0-22874 GCA_052387595.1 Nitrospiraceae bacterium
ATCGTCCGTTTCCATCTGTACCCGTCCGCTCTCGGAACCGCCTGTATAGTGGTTTGTTCACCGAGAGGGATGTTCAGAAACTCTCCGGCGGTTTATCCGATGTCATATTGTCCCGAGAGTTAGGTCTCCAATAGTTTCTCCTGGGCCAACAGCGTGGCGGCGGTCAGCTCGGACGCTCGTTCCTGAAGCCCCAGGTCGAAATTCCTGAGGCCAAGCAGAATCGGGAGCGCGATCGCCAGCAGGGCGATGGCCAATAACACTTCGAGGAGCGTGAATCCATTCTCGTTGAGATCAGTTCGATGTCCATGTTGGGCCATTACGATCTGCTACTGGTTCGGAACCAACCCTCTCTGCGAGGCTCCCGCCCCTCCTTGCTGGTTTGGCTTCAACAGCAACCGGACTCGGTCGGGGATGATTGGGTTCAGGGGAGGGTCGAGTCGTTCGTCGCTGACCCGAATTCTTCCTGTCAATGAATCGACCGCCAGTCCCAAGAGATTGTTCTTCGCATCCGTCAGATACAGTGTGACCGGCTCAATCCGGCCATTGGCGAAGAAGGACACGTCGACTCGTCCGGAAAATCGCTTGTCTTGGCCGATGGAGACCTCCGTAAATCGGATCGATTCCGGCAGCAAACGAGGGAGTTTCCAGGCGGGATCAAGTGGGATCCGCTCCTCCTTGCCCTCCACCAGCATCATCCAGTAGGTTCCCTGATCGAGATCGAGGTAGAGCTTCAGGGGCTTTTGGCTTGTGGCCGCCAGCCCTTGAACGGTTCGAAGGACGCCGACAAGTTTCCGCCCGGTGGAGCCCAAGTCCTCGGTAAGACTGATCCGCGGGAAGACGACGACCACGACGACGGTCAGGAGAAATAGAACGATCAGCATTTCGAGAATGGTGAAACCGGCGGAAAAGCGTGAAGGGTGAAGCGTGAAGGGTGAAAGGTGAGGGGATGAAGAAGACGTGAGGGGAGAGCGGCCATTGCACTTGAGTCGCATGCCCGACACTCGATGACCATTGACCATTAACCATTGACCATTAACCATTGACGTCTTACTCTTTGTCGAGGTTCCAATTGGTGATGTCGGCGTTCACGCCTTCCCCACCGACCTCGCCGTCCGTTCCAAGGGAGGTGATTTCATACTCCACTTTGTACTCTCCTCGTTGGACTGGGCTGAGATATTTATAGGGATTGCTCCAGGGATCTTCCGGCAGCTTGGGCAGGTATCCTCCGAGCTTCCATTTCTTCGGGATCACTCCGACGGAGGGCTTTTCAACGAGCGACTTGAGGCCCTGTTCCGTGGAGGGATAGACACCGTTATCCAGTTTATAGAGTTGCAGCGCCCCCTCGATGTTGCGAATCTGGACTTTAGCCGCCGTGCGCTTCGCATCATCCGTTCTGCCCATGATCCGTGGGACGACGAGGGCCGCGAGAATGGCCAGGATGGCCACGACGACCATGATCTCGATGAAGGTAAAGGCCTGTTCATCATGAAAACGACGGCGAGACGAGTGCTGGGCGTTGGGGAATGATGAGGGAAGGCTGGACGTCCTCTGCTTCCTTTTCCAGATCATGATCATGGGCCAATGGTTGATCTGCTCTCGTATGCTCATTGAATGCCTCCCTGTTCCTTTCACGCATCACCCTTCACAGATGACTGTTTTAGCGGACCATCTGGCCCATTTCGAAGATGGGCAAGAGAATCGCGACGACGATGAAGAGGACGACGGCGCCCATGGCTAGGATCATGACTGGCTCCATGAGCGAGGTCAAGCGGGCGATGACCCGTTCCACTTCTCCGTCGTAGATTTGACTCACTCGGCGCAACATCTCCTCCATTTCACCGCTTTTTTCGCCGACGGCGATCATGTGGGTGACCAGGGCCGGAAATTCGCCGCTCCGCTTGAGCGGGTCGGCGATTGTTTCGCCCTCGCGGATGTTCTGCCGTGCCGCCTCGACCGTTTCTTCCAGCACGCGATTGTTCATGACGCGTTTCGAGACATCCATCGCGTCGAGCAGCTGAACTCCGCTGGTCAACATCGTGGCCAACGTGCTGGTGAGTCTGGAAATCGACACCATCCGCGCGACGTCTCCAATCAAGGGGAGTCTCAGGATCGCTCGGTCCGCCATCATGCGCCCGGCACCGGTTCGAATGAACCGTCGCGCCATATAGAGGCCTCCGAGGAGAATCCCGACCAGCACCATCCAGTAGTCGGCAAAGAACTGGCTGATGGACATTAAGGCGACCGTCGGCCACGGCAAGGCTTGTTTCTGTTGCGCGAACACCATCGTAATCTTGGGGACGACAAACGTAATGAGGAAAAAGAGGATCCCCGACCCGATCACGAGCATGATGAGCGGGTAGAGCATCGCATTGGTGACTTTGTTCCTCAGGGCCAGCTGTTTCTCCAGGAACTCAGTGAGCCGGAACAGAATCTGATCCAGCGCTCCACTGGTCTCGCCGGCTCGTACCATGTGCACATAGATGGGAGAGAAATCCTTCTCGTACGTCTCCAAGACGGTGCTTAACGCTTTCCCGCCTCGGACTTGCTCTCGGATATCGGCGAGGAGCGCCTTGATGGGTTTCTTCTCGGCTTGGTCCACTAAGACGCCGAGGGCTTCGACCAACGGAAGCCCGGCCACGAGCAGTGTCGCAAACTGCCTGGTCAAGAGGGCCAGGTCGGTGGAGGCGAGAGTGGCCGATCCGCCGATGGATCGCTCGGCGCGGCTGCGGGATTGTTCTTGCGAGTGGGCCGGGGGTTGGCCCTGCTCGACAACATCAGTCGGATAGACGCCCTCTTTCCTCAGTTTGAGGCGGGCGACCTTGGGGTTCTCCGCATCGATGATCCCGGTCGTGGTTCCGCCGTCGTTTCGGTAGCCTTGGTATTGATAGACCGGCATGATCAGCAGACTCCAGACGTATCGGGCTGGACCGAGCGGTGCCCGACAGTCCATGATCGAACCGGCTGGAGGAGATGGTCAGTGCCTCGGTGCCACATTAGTCGACGTCGATTTCCTGTTGCGTGATCCGCATGACTTCTTCCAGCGTGGTCTGGCCTTGGAGGACGCGTTCGGCACCCTCCTGTTTCAATGTCACCATGCCGTTTGTGATCGCGGCGTGTTTGATGGCTGTCGAGTCGGCTTTGCCGCCGATAAGCCGCCGGATGTCGTCGTTGAGCACCATGAGCTCAAAAATTCCGATGCGCCCGCGATAGCCGGTTTGGGAACAGGCGATACACCCAGCTCCTCGATAGAGGGTCACGTTGGACCCGGGCGCGACGTCCAAGCGACTGAGTTCTTCTTCGCTTGGCGCATAGGGACGCTTGCAGTCCGGACAAATTCTTCTCAGCAGGCGTTGGGCCAGGACCGCCACGACCGACGAGGCGACCAGAAACGGTTCGATCCCCATATCGATCAGACGAGTGGCGGCGCTTGCCGCGTCGTTCGTATGCAGGGTGGAAAACACCAGGTGTCCGGTGAGGGAGGCATGAATGGCGATCTCCGCCGTTTCGCGGTCTCGAATTTCGCCAATCATGATAACATCAGGATCTTGCCGGAGAATCGAGCGCAGCCCAGCAGCAAACGACAAGTTGATCTTGGGGTTCACTTGCATCTGTCCGATGCCGAGCAGCTGGTATTCCACGGGATCTTCGACCGTGATGATGTTCTTGTCCGGCGCATTAATGTGGCTCAAGGCGGCATACAGGGTTGTGGTTTTTCCGCTTCCCGTAGGGCCGGTCACGAGAATAATTCCGTGCGCCAATTGGATCAGCTGATGGATCACGGCCAATCGCTCTTTCGAGAAGCCCATTTCCGAGAGGTTCAGCAGGCGATTTTCCTTCTCCAGTAATCGCAAGACGACCCGCTCGCCGTGCGAGGTGGGCAGGACCGAGACTCGAAGATCGACATCTTTCCCGGAGGTTCGGATGGCGAACCGGCCGTCTTGCGGCAAGCGCTTCTCGGCAATGTTGAGGCCGGCCATGATTTTGAGGCGCGCGATAATGCTGGCTTGCAAATGTTTAGGCGGCGTAAGGACTGGGTAGAGCACACCGTCGATGCGATACCGCACCACCAACCCTCGCTCGAACGATTCAAAATGGATGTCGCTCGCCCGTTGTCGAACCGCTTGAAACAGCACCGAGTTGACCAATCGAATGATCGGCGCTTCGTCGGTGGCATCCAGCAAGTCTTGCGGTTCATCGAGTTCGTGCGCGAGTTGGTCGAGGCTCTGGTTGGCCGCGATGTCCTCCATCACTTGTTCCGCGCCGGCCGGGTTGGCGATTTCGTCGTAGGCGCGGTTTAAGCAGGCCAGCAGCGTGACGCTGGTGGTCAAGATCGGTTTAATCGGTTTGCCCAACAGTAATCGAAGATCGTCCAGCGCGACGGTTTCCAGAGGATCGGTCGATGCGGTCAGAATGGCCCCTTCTTCATATCGGAGCGGCAAGACTCGATAGCGTCGACAAAACGCGATGGGGATCTTCCTGATCAGCTCATGATCCACATGGGTGGTGTCGAGTTGAGGCATCCAGGACATCTCAAATTGTTGGGCGAGCGCCTCCAGCACCTGCTCTTCCCTCAGGAGGCGCAGATGCAGCAGGACTTCTCCCAGCAGGCCGCCTTTTTCATGCTGGTAGGCTAAGGCCTCCTCGAGTTTTGAATCCAAGAGATTGAACTTTTCCCCGAGAATACGCCCCAAGAGCGGGCGATGAACGCGAGGAATGGACTGATCGTTGTCGAGCTGTTCGGACAATTTACCCTGACCTCTTCTGCCTGGAGACCCGCGCCATTATTGGTCGTTTCTCCACTCTGCCACTATCTCGGTCGTAAAGATACTCTCCCTTCCGACGGCCTGGCAAGGACGGCTCGTATTCCTTGCGTACAAATGAGGGCGTTGGAGAGTACCAGTTGACAGGAATACGAAGGGGAATCGTGCTGACGGTTGTGTCAGCGAAGCTCGTACGTAATCGTCGAGCGCTGATTATTCCGGAGCATGTCGAGCTTGACGATCTGCTCATTCTTCAGTTGTTGCAATAAATTCAACATGGTACTGGGATCGCGAATATCGACTCCGTTGACGCGCTGCAGGACATCTCCCGTCTGGACCCCGATTTTTTCATAGAAACTGGTCGGCGCGATATAGTCCAGGCGAAACCCGTTGACGCTTCCGTTTACCATATGTGGTGCGGCTCTGGCTTGGGATAACAGTTTCGGCAGATCGCTCATGGCCTGCTCCACTTCACGGCGGTCGACAACCTTGCGGAGCGGAACGCCGGCGGCCGGTTGCTGAACGGCGGACGGCACGTGACTGGGAGAACCCCCTGGAGCTGGTGGGTGCTCCAACAGCGCCAGCTCTAATAATTCCTCCAGGTCGCCCTGGCGGACTAGGATTCCGTTCCGCCGAATCTCGCTCACTATGCCCAGATCGAGGACCTGGTCATGGACGCGATACAACATCTGTTGTTTGGAGGCCAGCTCCTCGACGATCGCAAAGACCCCCCGCTGATCGCCGAACACAATCCCGAGTACCCGTAACCTGGCCGTCAAGCCGAGCGACGCTCGAACCGGGGCGCCGGAGGGTCCTCGACCGTTCGCATTCGTGACTCCACCCTGCGGCGCGGCGGGAAGGACGAACAGGCCACTGTTTCGCACATCCTCGACAGCCTGGGTCGGTGAATAGGAGGCAAGCATCGAGGAATCCGTCCGGCGATCGTCGACAGATCCACCCGAATGCGTCGGGATCACATACAACGCCTCGGCGACAAAGGCATTGATGGAGTGGGCAATCAGGAGGCCACTTCCAACCAGAGCGATGAAGAGCCCGATGCGACGCATATGTTGATGAGGAATTGGCGACACGATATTTTCTCTAGTTCTACCTGCGTCATGGTACATGGCTCATGTTGGTGGCCGCAAGAATCTTTTAGCAACTTCTTTTAGGTCATGAGGTAGACAAAGGGACCGAAGCACGCAATAATCCCCTACTCATTCATCGGGAGGGTCTCCGCGTGAAGAAAACCTTGATTACCGGGATTGCGGGCCAAGATGGGTTGTACTTGTCGGAGTTGCTCCTGGGGAAGGGCTAGGAGGTCTACGGCATCATCCGCCTGCTTGAGGCTATTCGCGAATCAGGATTTATCAAACCTCGTCCTATGAAATGTTTGGCAAGGTACTGGAAGTTCCCCAGAAGGAAACGACGCCGTTCTACCCCAGAAGTCCGTATGGGGCCGCCTAAGGTGTATGTGTAATAAATTACCGTGAACTATCGGGAGGCGTACAATCTCTTCGCCTGCAACGGAATTCTGTTCAATGGAATACTACGAAACTGAACGGCCAACCTCCCGTTGTCTTGATGTGAGCCGCGCCAAGCAGCTCTTCGGCTTTCAGGCATGTCATGACTTGCGCGGCGGGCTGAAAAAAACTGTCCAGTGGTTTCACGCTACTAGTCAGTCGATCCGCGAAGTGCACTTCTGATATTTTTCGTCATCCCTCCCGTTTTGTTAGCGGCAGCTATGCCGTGTAGCGATGCCATGCCAGTCTATTCTCACGATCGGCTGTTTCGCGTCTCTATCGATCATGTCTCAGTGGTCCTGAAAACAATTTTGAGTTGCTCTGCCTGGCGGGAGTGACTACCATCACGCTAGCTACATGACCGTATAACTGTATAACTGCAAGATGAGGTGCTGAGTGAAGCACATTGATATTATCGCCGGGGCACGACCGAATTTTATGAAAATTGCGCCGATCATTGATGCCATGAAGACGGCGGAGAAGCGCGGCGGCCCTCTACGGTATCGATTGATTCATACGGGCCAGCATTATGACCGTGCAATGTCAGGCAGCTTCTTTGAAGAACTCGGGATTCCTGATCCGGACATCAATCTCGAGGTGGGGTCGGGCACTCAAGCCGAACAGACCGCCGGCATTATGGTTGGATATGAACGAGTCTTGCTGAAGGAAAAGAGTGCCCTCTGTCTCGTCGTCGGTGACGTGACATCCACCATGGCCTGTTCCATCTCGGCGCGAAAACTGGGTGTGCCCGTGGCTCATGTCGAAGGCGGGATTCGGTCTGGGGATTGGACGATGCCGGAGGAAATCAACCGGGTGGTAACCGACTCCATTGCCAATTGGTTTTTTACAACGAGCGAAACGGCCAATGACCATTTGCGCTGTAGCGGTATCACTGACGATCGAATCTTTTTTGTGGGCAACACCATGATCGACACGTTGCTCAAACAGTTGCCTCGATTGCGTCAGCCGGCCTGCTGGGGGGCACTCGCCTTACAGCCCGGTCACTATATGGTTATTACGCTCCATCGCCCCGCCAATGTGGATGGAGAACAACAACTGCTTCGATTGCTACATGCTATCGCAGATGGAACCAGAGGCCTGCCTGTCATTTTTCCGGTCCATCCCAGGACGGCTAAGAATCTGAGAGACACGGGGAACTTACTTCCGTCGATGCACTACGTCGATCCACTGGGTTATTTGGAATTCAACTACCTGGTGAAGCATGCCAAAGGTGTGATCACCGATTCGGGAGGCATTACCGAGGAAACGACAGTGCTTGGTGTACCTTGTCTCACGTTACGCGACAACACCGAACGCCCAGAAACGATCACCATCGGTACCAACGAACTGATCGGGACTGATCCGAGCAAGCTGCCACCAGCACTCGGGCGACTGATGGCAGGACAATGGAAGAAAGGGGCGATCCCACCGCTGTGGGATGGCAAAGCGGCGGAGCGGATAGTTGCACATTTAGAGCGAGTGTTGAGCAATAGGTAGATAATGATTGGCCTTCTGGAGAACCACACTTAACCGAGTTGTGACCCTCCCCCAATTCCGTGGACACCTGGTTAAGCAACTGCCGTCCTCGCTTCATACTCAGCCGGGGAGTCATAGCCGAGGGTCGAGTGCCGCCGCGTCCGATTGTAGAACACCTCGATGTATTCGAAGATGTCCTGTTTCGTTTCCGCTCGTGTGGCATAGTGCCTATGGTACACGAGTTCTGCTTCAATGTTCCGAAGAAGCTCTCGACACAGGCGTTGTCCCAGCAATTGCCGGTGCGGCTCATGCTAGCCGTGATGCCATACGTGGTGAGCAACTGCTGGTAGGACCCTGCAGCATATTGACTCCCGCGATCGGAGTGATGCAGGAGTCCTGCTGTGGGCTGCCGCGTGGCGAGCGCCATGCGGAGGGCCCGTTCGGTTAAATCTCCGGTCAAGCGCGGGCCCATCGCCCAGCCGATGACGGCACGCGAGTACAGATCCAACAGCACAGCCAGATACAGCCAGCCCTCCATTGTCCAGACGTAGGTGATATCGCTTGCCCAGACTCGGTTGGGCTGCGGCACCCTGAACTGGCGGTCAAGCGTGTTTGCCGCCACGGGCAAGCCGTGTGACGAGTACGTCGTGGCCCGCCACTTCTTCACGGTCTTGGCCCGGAGACCATCGTGGCGCATCAGCCGCGCCACGCGATGCTCTCCCACCTGGTGCCCCTGTTTGCGGAGCGCCCGCCAAATACTCGGACTGCCGTAGGTCTGGCGACTGTCCTGATGGAGCACGCGGATTGTGACCAGGAGCGTCCAATTGGCAACCGCCCGCCGACTCTCGGGACGTCCGCGCCACGCATAATACCCCGCAGGGGAGACCGCCAGTGCTCGGCACATGAGGCGGATCGGATAGCGACGGTCGTGCTCCTGGATCGCGCGGTATCTCATTGGGACTCCCTCGCGAAGAACGCCGCCGCACGTTTTAAAAAATCTCGCTCCTGCTTCAGGACGGCATTTTCACGCCGTAGTCGGGCCAGTTCGGCCTCCTCAGCTCGGAGGTCCTGCCGCGTCCTTCCCCGCTCCTCTGCCTGCTGCTGCTCCGCCCGCCAGCGGTAGAGCAGATGGTCGGCAATGCCTAGATTTCTGGCTACTTGTGCAACCGGTCGTGCCGAGTCTCGGACCAACCGCACTGCTTCTGTCTTAAACTCTTCCGTATACTGCCGTCTGGTTTGGTGCTCATGATGCCCTCCAATTTCATCAAACTCCTGCTTATACAGGTGTCTGTGAAATCGGGGGAAGGTCATTGTGTGTGATCTGGTAATTGGCAGACCAATCTGTGAAACGTAGTGTTGAATAACCTCCGCGTCCTTGTCCGTCCTAATTAGTACATCTCTGTACGATCTCGCCTCCATCATGTAAGTCAGCGTTCCCTAGCCTAATTCGCAACTAACTGATTCATTGCATCATTCAAAGTCCTCATGCAGGACCAAGTCTTGCTGTTCGAAAAGTCATTTTAATTTGTCACATGTGTCTACGGTCAATATCATCACGGTAGCCTTCCTGGCTAGTTTGGTATGTTTGGTATGAATGAGATTGGTCTGGTATTGGCTAACTGCATATGATGCTTGCCAACAGCTGGTGTCGGCGAGCAGCGCTTGGAAACAAGACATAAATTTTGACGAACAGGCGGAAATCAGCGGTCGGGATCTCTGGTGGTGCAGCAAAGCAGCGAATTGCGAGGTGGGTAACTAATTGCTGATATGCGCAAGAAGTTAATCGCTCTCATACTCGTAAGCAGTCGAACATGATTCACTCTCAATAAGCCCGCCATCTGTAAAATGTCGGCTCCGTACATCAAATTGCCACGATAGTGCAGTAGAGCTAGGGCCCAGATGATAAAGGAAAAATCGCAATATGTATTTGGAATACTCATGTCCGGGGGAGCGAACCTGTTAGGAATGGCAGCCTCGCTTATAACTGTTATGGTCGCAGCTCGTCTTTTATCTCAGGATGAGCTGGGAGCATTTTTTCTTGTGATGCTACTTGCACAGTGCACTGCATTATTCGGTGATATTGGTTTCCAGAATACTGCAATTAGAACACTTTCTTCTTTATCCGTGAGTTCCCCGAATTTCACTTACACATCTCGATATATCATGACAATCGCGGTGCTAACCTCACTGGCTGCATCTTTTGGCCTGACCTGTCTCTTGCCATTCATGACATCGCTTTGGCCGTACCAATATTTTCACGACAATGCGGTTTTTGCGGCTCCTGTAGCATTCCTCACAGCGACAACACAAGTTTCAATGGCACTTCTGATCGGGACGAGGCAATTTAGGAGACTTTCCATATTGAGTGCCGGGATGGAAACCCTGCGCGCGATTCTGTCCATCGGCGGATTATTGGTAGGGTTTGGTGTCGGCTCACTCCTTTGGGGCATAATCATTTCTCGTCTCATCGGCATCAGCCTCGTGTGGACATGGTTGCCGTTCGCAGGTATTCCACAATTTCATCACCCACAACGTTCACAGATCTTCAGATTTGGGGGGTGGTTATATGGCTGTTCCATGATGTCGGTGGCGATGGTGCGGACGGCGGATACTCTCCTGACGACGTACCTGGGACCCTCAGCGCTCGCCGTCTATTCCGCTGCGATGCAAGTGCCGAGTGCCCTGCAGCGAGTCTTTGAGTCTATTCGCCCGACACTGCTGGGATATGTCTCCTCGCAAGGCAATGCCGGGCCGAATCCGCAAACGAGGTTGATCCGGATGATGTCGGCGCTCTTGGCGGTGGCCGCCACCGGTTTAATCTGGCTCTCGAGCCCGTTAATGACCCTGCTGTATTCTGAGAAGTACGCCATGGGCGTGCACATCATGCAGGCGTTGAGCGTATGGGCGGTTTTTACCGTGATCAACTATCTCTATTCGGTCATCTTGATTGGTAATGGACAATCAAAGGCCGCGTTTCTGCTGACATTGCCGCAATTCACCGTCATGCTCATCGCCGCGACGGTCTTGGTTCCGCGTTATCAAGGGTTTGGCGCTGCTCTGGCATTACTCGTTACGGCCTTTATCGGTAACCTAGTGGGGGCGTGGTTGCTTGGAGCAGATGGGACGGAACGACGCGGATTGGCTGTGGGATTTCTTAGAGTCGCAGTGCCGCTGTTGGTCTGCCTCGGCCTGGTGGTGAACGTGCCACAGTCCTTCGTCATTGAGTTTGGTCTCGCTTGTCTGGCGATCCTGCTTTTAGTCATCACCGGAGCGTTGTTAGGGGATGATGTCAAGGTGCTTCGAGCGATGCTGGTCGGCCTGGTGAAATGTACGCCAACCTCTCCGGCTTCATCGGGCGTACTTCTCGAACCGGCGTCCGTTAAACACCTATGAGGGTCTTATTTCTGACATATCCGAGGATCGGCCTCAATCGCGGAGGATTACAGATTCAGATTGAGGAGACCGCCAAGGCACTCGCCGAACTCGGGGTCGAGGTCGTGTTCTATGATCCTTGGAGCAATCAAATTCCGGACGTAGATCTGTGTCATGTCTTCAGTATCGACGGATCGATACTGTCGCATCTGGAACGAGCTCGGGCGCTACGCAAACCCATCGTTATTTCTCCGGTGTTCAGTGCCTTTCGTCATGGGGTGTTGTTGACGCGAATCAAGGCGCTCCTGTCCTGCTCACTTCCTGGAATGTACAGCGATTTGACGCGCGCTCGACACATGCTGGATATGGCATCTCACATTCTGGTGTTGAATCGCGAGGAAGAGGCCTTGCTTTCCCATGCATTCCCCGATGTGGCTCGGAAACGCATCTCCATTGTCCCAAACGGTATCGACACGCGGTTTCTAAAAGGAGATCCAGCCCTCTTCATTCAACACTATGGCGTGGATAGGTTTGTCTTGGCCGTAGGCTCTATAGAGCCGAATAAAAATCAATTGGCGCTCATTCGAGCGATGCAGGGATCGGATGCCTCATTGGTTTTGATAGGACGCATCCATGAAAAATATCAAGAATATCACCGGCGGTGCCAAGAGGCAGCGTCTAAGGCGAAAGTGTTGTTTATCGGCGAGCTTCGCCACGATGATCCGATGCTTGCGTCTGCGTTTTCCGCGGCAACCCTGTTTGCCTTACCGAGTTTTTCTGAAGTGATGCCGTTGAGTCTCTACGAAGCGGCTTTGGCGGGATGCAACATTATCGCGGCTCACTCCTTCCCGCTGCACCCCGACCTGGCTCCCCACGTAGCCCGATTCGACCCTTCCGACATTTCCGCATTGTCCGTCTTGATTGCCGGAGAACTGCATCGCCCTTCTGATAATTGCCTCCAAGCGGCTACGGCGTTGATGGCGTCCTGGGGGGAGGTCGGTCGGAAAATTGCCACCCTGTATCGAGATCTCCTCTGCCGTCAGTAGGGAGTAATGTGGATTTTGCAAAGATCAAAAAGTGGGTGTTTTTTATCCTCTACTATGGAGTGGCCAAGCATTTGCCCATCGGCTCGTATCCTCTCGGACAGCTTGGACAACGGTTACGCAGAGCTTGTTGCCGCAGACTATTTCGACGGTGTGGTCATGCCGTCAACATCGAACACGGGGCGGATTTCATGTTCGGTGACACGATTGAGATCGGCTCCAGGAGCGGGATCGGAATCGATGCGTTCATTCGCGCAGACCTCGTGATTGGGCGTGATGTCATGATGGGACCTCGGGTCACCATCTATGGCCGGTATCACAAGTGGGATCGAATCGACATTGCGATGATGGACCAAGGGATGGGTGAGTATGATCGCATCATGATTGAAGACGACGTCTGGATTGGGGCGAATGCCATCATTCTTAAGGGTGTCACGATCGGGAAGGGCGCGATTGTGGGCGCAGGAGCGGTGGTCAAGAAGGATGTGCCTGCGTATGCGATTGTCGGTGGGAACCCAGCGAAGGTTATTCGCTCCAGGATTTCTGAGGAGGTGCGCACCTGAGCCTGTGTCCGTTACGGCCGGTTATGTCGTCGTAACTCAAGCAGGTCCTGGTCTCATATGTCTGCATGTGAAATCATAGGCAATACCGGCGCGGAAGAGAGACTCACTGCGTCCATGCACAAGAACGAGTCCAGTTCGACGTCCGACATGAAGCCGTTGGAGTTGAGGTGGATAGATGCCTCGTTGCTTATGTGTTTGTGGGGACTGGTGCTAGTGTGCTCCATCATCAGTCTTGGAGTCGCCGCTCCGACCGTCTTCTTGCTCGTTGCCACCATTCTGATCGTCCGTAACCCCAGCAATGGGCTGCTGATACTGCTGTTGATTTTTTACGCTCCGGCGATCACCGTCGGTCTGCCGAATATTTTCACTGTGACCGCGTTCCTGGTGCTTCTCCGCACCGTCCTGATGAATCTGGCTTCGTTGGTTGGTTTGTTGCTGCGACCTAGCCGCGTACTGCTCTGGGCGGGAGCGTTCGTATTGTTCGTCACCATACAAACGATGTTCTCGGATAACATCGTGTTGGCACTGACGTACTACAAGAAATATCTTGAGGGTATCGTACTGCTCGGTATTCTCTTTGTTTCAATTCGATCATCCGATGATCTCAGGCGAGTGTTGAGCTGGTGGGCCATCGTTGCTGGCCTTACTACTCTTGTGAAAGCGATTCATATCTACATTGGCGATGATACCGTATTGTATCGCACCATGGAGACAGTGTTTGCGAATGATGCATTCGATCTCGAGCATCGTATTCACATTCGCCATGAAGGAGAGACCGGTCGGCGATTTTTGCTGCCTGGGGAGGAACCGAACTACACGAGTGCCAGTCTTGTGCTCCCCTTTGCCATGGCGTTGGCTTTTTACCGCAGCAGCCAGGGGAGCAGCAAGATATTCTGGACGATGATCGCTGGGTTGATTGCCATCGCCTGCGTGGGGACCTACAGTCGGAGTGGATTTCTCGCGATCGCCTTGATAGGTGGATTATATCTTCTACGTGGAAATTTTGCTCAGGCTGTAGTTCCACTGGGATTCCTGGGAGGAGTGTTTATTGCCGCCGTCACACTGATTCCATCTTTGCATAAGAGAATCTTCGGTATCGGCGGAGCCGTACAGGAAGGGGCGACGGGTCGCTTTGATCTTTGGAAACAAGCGATTGACATGTGGCTTGAGTCTCCGGTGTTCGGGAGTGGAATGTCCTCGTTTTATGATCGGTACCATGGGGCTGTTCATAACAGTTATCTCCAAGTATTGGCGGAAACGGGGCTGGTGGGATTTCTGCTGTATCTCATGGTGATTGTTGCCGCTGTTCGAATTGGCCGACGACTGCATTCAGGTGTTCTGCAAGCACTTGGCTCGCGGGATATCGAGCTGAGTACGATGATGCAGGCAGGACTCATTGGGTTTTGCTTTATGATCTCCACGGTAACGTACCAGGACGTCAAGTTGTTCTGGTTGGCGTGTGGTGCATTCGCATCACTCTACCTTGTCTCGGCTGAAACGCCCAAGGAGAACGAGGCCATCCATTTAGAATCACCTCCTAAAAAAAGCCCATCACAACGAAATATTGGATGTATACCGTGAAAGCTGAAATTCTTTTCTTCGTGCCAGAGTGGCCGGTTCTGGATAGCCCAATCCTGCATGCACAAGTCCTCTCGGTTGCATCGTTCCTCAATCAGCATGGTTTCGTGTGCAGATTCGCCGGGGCCGAAACATCGCCATCGCGCGCGCGGGAGGCTGCCGCCATGATTGAAAGAGATTATAACGTGCATGCTTACATTTACCCCACTCTTGTACCGAGCGCCGGGGCATGGGATTACTGGCGTTCCTGCCGAAGTGCGTACAGTTACGTGTGCTCGGATCTGCCCTGCAAAAACGTCACCCATGTCTATGCACGGTCGTTTATTGGATCGATGTGGGCTCGAAAATTAGCATCTAAGCTGGGTGCAATATCCATCTTTGATATTCGAGGCCTAGTTGGCATGGAGAAACAACTGGTAAGTGGTCCAAGCATAAAATCCAAGCTCATTTCCTACCTCGAATTGCTACAAGGCAGCCAAGCTGATCGACTCGCCACGGTATCAGAAAACCTAAAGCAGTATCTGGGGCATAAGATCGACCGTCATGACGTGACCGTGATCCCCTCATGTTTTAATGAAAACAGTTTTTACTTTGATCCGGCAGCAAGAAAGGAAATCCGAGATGCTCTTAACCTCGATGCTAGTAGTATTCTCCTGTGTTATTCAGGCGGCACAAGTGCGTGGCAGAGGATCGTGGACATCATATCCTTACTAAAGGAGGTCTGCTCAGCTGATGCTAGGTACAAGGCGCTGTTTCTAACCACCAGTCAAGACGAAGTGACTCGTCGGCTTAAAAAGGCGCAGTTTCCATCTGACCAGGCGTTTGTTCGAGGATGTTCCCATCAAGAGGTTCCTCGTTATTTGTCTGCCGCCGATCTTGGGTTCATTATGCGTCACGATACACCCGTTAACAATGTGGCGAGCCCGGTGAAAATAGGGGAATATTTGGCCTGTGGGCTCCCAGTAATCCTCACGCGGGGCATCGGTGATTACAGCGACATGCTGCCCGCCGCTGGCGTAGGGATGCTCCTTGACGAAACCACTAATATTGCCGACCAAGTAGTTCGGTTCATCCATGGAGCAAGTTTTGTGAATCTGAGAAACGATGCAATTCGCTTCGCTAAAAGCAGGCTCACGATGTCTGCTAATCTGGATCAGTACCGTTCCCTATATGCCGGAAGATAGATGGGCAGGGCCTCAAGATGTTTAACCCCCTTTGGTTCTACCGCATGGCTCATTTTCGGCACTGTAGACACGTGCCGATATCCCTGCACGAAATGATCCATGGAGAGGCTTGTGTGAGCGACGATGTCCCTATTGACCGGGGTGTCACAATTGGCGGTAATGCCACCAATCTTGGTGTGCCAACCATCGCCAATGGCGTCTATATCGGTGCCGAAGCCAAGATCCTTGGTCCCGTTATCATTGGAAACAACGCTGTGATTGGCGCGAATGCTGTAGTGGTTACAGACATTCCCTCGAATTGCCTTGCGGTAGGAGTCCCTGCGCGAGTGATCCGCACAGACATCAATCCATCGGCCTTCCTTTATCATCGACGAGTGAAAGGAGAAACGCAATGAACCTTCTGCTGGTTGGAGGGTTACCACCACCTGTTGGCGGGACAACAATACTCTTTCAACAGCTGGCCGATGACCTGCGCACGCAGAGTGCTTTTCAGATCAGAGTCATTAATATCTCGCGGATACATATCAATTTCTTTAGCAATATACTCCATGCGCTGCGTTGTTTATTGCTCTTGTTTCGATATCTCCCATGGGCTTCAGTACTATCATTCCAGGCTTCAGTCAAAGGGGCCGTAATATTCGGCCCCTTTGTTCATCTGACAACGCGGCTGTTTCGTAAAAAATGGATTTTTCGAGGGTTTGGAGGGGACATCGATACCTGGCATCGTCAGGCAGGCCTGTTCGCCAGGCGCGTATTTGATAGTACCGTACTCCATGCTGACATCCTTTTATTGGAGCGCAAAGCCACTGTGGAGTATTTCAAGACACGCACCGCGTCTGTTGTGGAATGGTTCCCCAATAGCCGTCACCGGCTAGGTGCCATATCTTTGTTACCGCGTGAAACTTCTCAATTTCGTTTTGTGTTTGTCGGTCATGTCAAACCTGCCAAAGGCATCGGAGAAATCATCGCGGCAGCGAAGATGTTATTGGCAACAAGAGTTGCAGTAGACGTGTATGGCCCTTTACAAGCGGGAGTTTCGGATTCCTGGTTTAATGATTCACCCGTAAGGTACCGTGGTTTGTTGCCTGAAGATGAGGTTGTTCGAACTATGGGCAGCTATGACGCACTTCTTTTACCCACGTATTGGGAGGGTGAAGGTCATCCAGGTGTGATACTTGAAGCCTATTGTGCAGGGATTCCTGTCATTGCAACCAGGTGGGGAGGGATTCCGGAGATCGTGACGTCGGAGACAGGGATTCTTGTCGAACCGCGTGATGTCGAGGGCCTCGCACATGCGATGCAGCAGATCATGACTTCTGAAGCGCTTCGTGCGCGATTGCGGGCGGGCGCTCGGCAGAAGGCGACCGAGTTCGATGCCGAGCAATGGACGAAGTATTTCATTCGGCTTTGTGACGGGTTGACAGCGGGGCAGCGAGGCTGACATGTGTGGGATTGCCGGTGTCATAGGCTACGACGAGGCGGCGCTCCGTACGATGCTGACCCGCATTCAGCATCGCGGGCCAGATCATCTCGGCACGATTGCGCTTCCGAATCGGCGTGGCTACCTTGGTCATGTTCGCCTCAGCATCCTCGATCTCGACCCGCGGAGCCATCAACCATTTCTCTCGGATTGTCATCGCTACGCGCTGGTCTTCAATGGGGAAATTTACAATTTCCAAGAGCTGCGGGCGGACCTTGAGGCGCTTGGACACCGGTTTCGTACGACCTCCGATACGGAAGTGCTGCTGCAATGGATGGTTCGCTATGGCACAGCGGGCCTGGCGCAATTAGAAGGCATGTTTGCCTTTTGTCTCGCCGATCGTGATGAGCGCACGCTGTTGCTGGTTCGCGACCAGATCGGAGAAAAGCCGCTCTACTATTCCTTCACGACGCTCCAGGGAAATCCGCACTTTGCTTTTGCGTCGGAGATCAAGAGCCTATTGACGTTAGGGGATGTCGGCACATCGCTGGACCGGATCGGCCTCCTGGACTATTTGCGATTTCTCTACACGGCGCCTCCTCACACGCTCTATCAAGGCATTCAGGAGTTACCCCCGGGCCACTATTTCAAGATGAAACTGGATGATCGGACCGCGCCGGTCCTACGCCGATACTACGATGTCGAGTCCCAGCTGGACCATCCCGACTCGATCTCGTTTCCGGAAGCCGCTGAGCGCTTCCGCCGGCTCTTTTCCCAGAGCGTGCAGCGCCGGATGGTCAGCGATGTGCGCGTGGGCCTATTCCTCAGCGCAGGTATCGATTCGAATGCGATCTTGGCAGCGATGAAAGACGTTCCGCTTCAATACCCGCTGGAGACGTTTACGCTGGAGTATGCGGGGCAGGCCGATGAAAGCCGGCAGGCCAAGCAGATTGCCCATGACCGTGGTTTAACCAATGAGACTATTCCGTTCACACAGCTAGAATTTTGTTCGGCTCTTGACCGGGTGGTTGCCATTTTTGATCAGCCGTTCGGCAACTCGACTGCCATTGTGTCGGATATGATTGCGGCGAAGGCTGCCGGATCATGCAAGGTCTGTCTGGTCGGTGACGGAGGGGATGAGTTGCTGATCGGGTATCCACGTTATCACGCGCTGACTCGATTTGCCGCGATGCAGCGCTGGCCCTCGCTTGCGCATCGGGCCTTACGGGGGCTGTTCATGGGACTTCTGGAGACTGGGGCAACGGCAGTGCCTGTTCGTCGTGCCAAACACTTTCTCAGTACGTTAGGAAAGCCAATGGCTGAAGCCTTCCTGGATTGGTCGACGTATCTTGATACGCCGGCGTTGTCGTTCGCCTCCGGCATCGCCGATGCCCGTACTGACTTCTATCGGCAGTTGCTGGCCACATTCACCCGTCATCAAGCGGACCCGATGCGCGCCGCCGCTATCGTTGATATGCAATCATTTGTGCCGTGTAATTTGTTGCAGAGCGCGGATCGGACCAGCATGGCGCACTCGCTTGAATTGCGCACCCCCTTTTTAGCAACCACTTTGATTCACGGTATTCTCGGTCTTCCGTCAAGGATCAAAGTTCAGAAGCAAAAGAAGGCTTTGGTAACCGTGCCCTATGCGGCGGACCTGACGGCCGCTGTTGTGAGGCAACCAAAACGCCCCTTCAATCCTCCCATTCAGGCTATGCTGAGAGATAATCTGCCCGTCTTGAAAGAGTATCTCCTGAGTTCGACTGCTCGCGTGAATACCGTACTTGAGAAGCGCTTTGTGCGCCAGCAGGTGGAAGCGTTCGAGACGTCTCGCCGTGACAATTCAACGTTTTTATGGGGCCTTGCTACGTTGGAACGCTGGCTCCAACGGGCGGTCTAGCTGCTTGCGATCCATCGTGTCATGAGAGAATAGGAGAGGGGATATGGGGAGTTACACATGTGCGATCACCTGGTGGTGTGCGGTCGTAGGGCTTGTGGTAAATGGCACACTTGCAGAACTCTGTTCGGCTGAGACGGTCAAAATCATGGTGCGGGAGTTTTCTCATCCGCCGAACTACGCGGCGACAAGTGATCACAATGATGCCCTCCAATTAACGGATGGAGGGACGGCGGCATTCCCAATGTGGACGAAACGAGACGCTGTGGGATGGGCGCATGCCACTCCTGTCACGATTTCAATCGAGCTTGGGCGCGAGCGCACACAACCGATGGAATCACGGCAGGGAACCTTGCGCATTCACACAGCCAAGGGCCTCTATGCCGAGGTGGATGTTCCACGCCAAATCGATGTTTATTCAAAGGGGGCGGACGGTACTTACTACAAAACCGGCAGTGGATCGCCGATTAGCAAGCAGCTGGCCGACAAGGCGCATCATTGGATCACCGTGCCGGTGTCTTTTGCGGGGACAGGGTTTCTGGTGGTCTTGCATGCTGGCGGTGAGTTCCTCTTTGTCGATGAAGTGGTCTGGGAGGACAGTGGGAAAGCCGGTGCCCTGCCAAAAGAGCGATTAGTTGGATCGAAAACACAGGCGCTCACCGACAGTACTGAGAGTTTGCGGGACAATCTCATGGCCCGTGCCCTGGCTCCCAGCCCTCAAAGTGCACCAGCTTCTGCCGGCGTCAACGTTGTGATGTGGCTCCAGGACCCATGGAGTGCGCTGCCATCTGATTTGGCTACTCCCCAACTTAACAAGATCCCTAAGCGAGTAGTCGCAGAGGGATTTCAAGGTGAACAAGAGTCCATCTGTGTGGGCCTCAAGACTTGGGCGTCCGGCGCAATGACAGACGTCCGTCTCGAAGTGACCGGAGTTCCCTCGGAAGCGGTTCGCCTATTTTACGTGGCTCCGGTCGTGGCCGCCAGTGGGCAGTTGGTATATGACCCGCTTGTGCCGCTCGGCACAGACCGAAAGCTGGCACTTCGCGCCGAACACCTCAATTATGCCTGGATCTCGCTTGACCTTCGCTTGATTCCGGTGGGGACCCATACAGTCACTATTGCAGCGTTGAGGGAGGGTGGGGCCGAGGCGACCACAATTTCAGGTGAGGTCATTGTGCATCCGCCGTTGCCACAGACCACTCAACCGGCGGCTGTCAACTGGGCCTATATTCGCGATACTCCAATCTGGCGCAACCCTGATGTGGCCTTTCAGGACTTGCAGGCTCATGGCATCAATGTCTTTGTGCTCCATCCAGCTGATATCCCAGGTGTGGGACTGGACGGGATGTGGAGTGCCGAGCACTGGGCAGGATTCAATAAGATGCTCCGGCTTGTACGCGGTCGCGGGATGCTGCTCTTGTACTTGGGCTGGGATATCACGAGAAATCCGCTAGGGCTTTCCAAGCATCACCCCGACATCTCTTCTGACGCCAAACGCCGCCTGAGCCAATGGCTGGATCGTATGTCGGCCTATCTGGACCAGCACGGCTTCAGCAAGCAGCAATGGGCGCTCTATCCTGTTGATGAACCTCGTGGTGACAACATTGTGTTTCTTGAAGCCGTAGCAAGGGCAATCAAGAGCACGGATCCTCAGATCCGTGTCTATGCCGATCCCACCTCTGGGAAAACCGGTCATACGTCACTGGATGACCTGCGGCGGTTGGATGAGGTCATCGATATCTGGCAGCCGAATCTCGAGTTTGTGAGAGGTCAGGCCCATACGTTTTTCTCCGGATTACAGAAGCCGTGGTGGTTGTATGGGAATCCGACGTCACCCGCTAAACTGGGCTCTCCTTTGCAGCATTATCGATTGCTCGCCTGGTGGAGCTGGATTTTTGGCGCCAGAGGTGTCGGATTTTGGTCGTATAGCGACACGAACGGCAGTTCGGCATGGAATGATGTGGACGGCAAGTATCCGGACTGGGCAGTTGTCTACGAAGGGGACAATCAGGTCATCAGTAGTCGACGTTGGGAGGCCTTCCGCGAGGGATTGGAGGATTATGCCTTGTTGTCGGCCTTAGATCGCAGGACCGCTGAAGCCCTTTTCGGTCCATCGGTTGGGTGGAACCCATCGACCTTGGACCTTCAGGCATGGACATCGGATAAGGTTAATAGTATGCGTCGCGATGTGTTTGACCGCCTCCATTGAGCCCGATGAAACGGAATCTGGGAATAGGTGGATGATCCCTCAGGCAGTTCTGCTTATTCGGACGCTCAGTCATCTCAAGCCCCGCCAAGTGGTGCTATTACTTGCGCATCGCTTGCGTCTCTCATTGGCTGTGCCCCTCCCTTCCGGTCCGATTCACCGGAGGACGTCCATTGCACTCGTGACAGCTTGGTGCGATCGAGAGGCCTCTAGCAGAGGGGCAACATTTCATTTCTTGAATGTGACGAAAGCCATTCCCATCGAGCGGATTGATTGGGTCAGTCGGGATATGCCGAAGTTATGGCGGTATAACCTTCACTATTTTGATTATTTGCATGATCCACAGCGCTCTTTTGAAAATAAGTGTTGTCTCATTACTGATTGGATTCAGCACAATGCGCCAGGGGCTGAAGATGCCTGGGAGCCCTACACAGCCTCATTGAGGATCGTGAATTGGGTGAAATTCTTTCTCTCGCTGTCGGCGGCCTCAATGAAGAAAAGCATAGGAGCCGAGGGAGGCATAAAAGGGGAGTTGCATGTGGGGCTGAAACCCGAATGGCTCAAGAGTCTTTACACGCAAACGCTGTGGCTGGAACGACACATCGAATATCACATCTTGGCGAATCACTATTTGAAAAATGGCGTGGCGCTCGTGTTCGCTGGAATGTACTTCGAAGGAGTGGATGCAGATAGATGGCTTCGAAAGGGTTTGCGGATTCTGCGAGAAGAACTAAAGGAACAGTTTCTTACTGATGGCGGGCATTATGAGCGAAGCCCTATGTATCACTCCATCTGTGTGGTTGATTATCTTGATGTCTTGAATCTTGCCCAGAACTCGCCTGCTGCGATCTCTGGTGACATAGCGGGCGAATTTATCGGCACAGTTACGGCTGCTCTCGATTTTCTGAGCGGTATTTGTTTGCCGGACGGAACTATTCCCCTGTTCAATGATTCGGCGTTCGGCATCGCTCCGACTCCTCATCAGATCTTTGACTACGCGGAGAGGGTGATTGGGTACAAAGCCTCATGGCCAGCACAGGATCTGATGGTCAATGCCTTTCCGTCAAGCGGGTACTATGTCTGTCGCAAGGCGGACGATATGATAATTATTGATTGTGGGCAGATCGGTCCTGACTATCAGCCAGGACATGCCCATTGCGATACGTTGAGTTATGAGCTCGCGTTTGACGGACGGCGAGTTGTGGTCGATAGCGGGGTCTGTGACTATGAGCCAAGTCAGGAACGGGCCTACGTACGCAGTACGAGCGCTCATAATACCGTGATGGTTGATGGAGAAGAACAATCAGAAATGTGGGGTGTATTTCGCGTGGCTCGGCGGGCCAGACCGCTTCATGCCGAAATCGTTCGCGCGGCTAATGAGTCGGTCTTGTTTGAGGGAGTTCATGATGGGTATAGGCGATTGAGTGGAAAGCCTATCCATAGGAGGTGCATGTCCTATGATGGACAAGGAAGTTGGGTTGTTAGAGATAGGTTGGAAGGAAGTGGGGTGCATCAGATGGAGAGCTTCGTCCATTTCCATCCTGATTGCTCACTCGTGCCATCAGATGAAGGTATCTTCAGAATTGAACGAGACGGGGAGCCGATTGGGGTGATCGAAGCTTTGAATACCTGCCGGATGGAGATTCAGCAGGGCTGCTATTTTCCTGAGTTTGGTTTGAGTCAAAAGAACCCTGTGCTAGCCTTTTCTTGTCATGGAGAAGTGCCACTCCAACTGAGTTATCGAATCCAGAAAACGAGAGATTGACAAACCCAGGCACACAGACATGAGAATCCTCTTCCTATCCCATTACTTCCCTCCCGAGGTGAACGCGCCGGCAACCAGAACCTATGA
>JBQTJA010000007.1:0-87988 GCA_052387595.1 Nitrospiraceae bacterium
AATCTTTACTATTTACAGGTTGGGGCCCCCCCGGTGGGGGCGCCACGATCGACTATTTACCGCCCGGTGCCGCCACCTTAGGCGCGAACATCTCAAACACACTGGGCTCCCGCTCCAGGTAGTCCGGCGGGAAGAAGTTAAATCGCCGCCACAGTTCATACCACAGAGGGACACGATTCATGATCACCCAGCCCAAGACCTTGGTTCCCTGTCTCACCTGAGTCTGCTCAGGCCATGGTTGAGGATCTTCTGGATCAGGAACGACCCAGAACCGGTAGTTCCCTTTTCCATCGTCAATCTGGTCAACCACCTTGATCACGCCGCCACGAGTACCTGCCATCAATCCAGGCCAAGCCGGCAATGGGATGGCCGGGACTCCGAAAAAGAGGATCCGAACCTTTCGCCCAGGCTTCAAAAGTGGGGAATCAAGCCCTTCCGCCACCATTTCAATGGCCGGATCAGAGGCGAGTGGAGAAATGGTAACCAGGTTTTCTCCCTGCTTGACCGTCTCATTGATACCAACTTTTGCCATCTTGACGACCGTGCCGTCCATCGGGGCAAACAGCTTTGCGGCCTCAATTCGTTGCTGAACTCCCTGTTGCTTGTAGGAGATCTCAGCCAATGATTCAGTAGCCTTCGCCGCTTCTGCCACTGCGGCATCCCGAGAGGCGATTGCGTCCATCAGCTTCTGATTCACATCCGCTGACACTTGATCACGACCAAAGCTCAAGGCTGACCGAGACTGCTCGGCAGCCAATAGAGCAGCCTGTGCTGCCTGCAAACCGGCCTTGGTGCCGATCTCAGTTTGAATCGTGAGCTCAAGTTCACGCTGAGAAACCAGTCCGTCACGGACAAGTTGCCGATGCCGATCGACATTGAGCTGTGCCGTGTGCACATCGATCTTGTACTGCTCAACCTTCTGTTGAGCCTCACGCACCTTATTGTCCGCCTCGACCACGCGCGCCTCTGCTGAGGGCACGGCAGCCTGCACCAGCTTTTTCATCTCCCCGATTCTTTTTGTCAGCTGATCAGCCCTGGACAGAGCTGCCTGGCGAGTTTGCTCCAAGGCCACCTTGCGCTGTTCGAAGAGGGGGAGAATCTCGGGCGCCATGAAGGTTGGATCGTAATCTTCCAACTCGCCGACAAGTTCGCCCTTCTTGACTTTGACACCCTCATAAATATGCCAAGACTTAACTCGGCCTGTAATCCGAGACTCAATCTGCTGCGGCCGGTCATATGGTGTATAGGCGGACACTTTTCCAGACGCCTGGATCGTTTGTGTCCAGGGTACGAATTCGAGGACGATCAGAAAGAGCAAGAGAATCGTCAGAATGGCACGAGAAGCCGTGAACATTCCGCTAGGAATCTGTACCGCCTGCCAGCACGGCATCTTGGCCAATGTCGGCCCCTGTTCGATGGTGATCGCCTCTAAGCCGACCCCTCGCCGGACCAGCGCACGTTCTCCACTGTTTTCCAGACCGCGACCTAGGCTAGCCATGGAGCCTCCATTAAGTTACTGGTGTTGATCCGCCATTCCAATCGCTTACGCATGAGCATGATGCAGCATAATACGACGATCCGCATGATCCGTCAGATTGGGATCCGTCGACACGAAAATCACAGACCATGCTTCATCTTTCGAGCACAGCCGGCGCAGGATACGCTCACGCAACGACGGCTCGAGCGAGTGAATGAGGCCATCAAATATCAGGACTTGTGGGCGTCCCAAAATGGCTCTAGCCATGAGGATCTGCACAATGTGAGTGGGTGAAAGCGATTCACCCAGCGCGGAGACATCCGACTTCACCCCGCGTGGCAGCCCCTCGACATCCTCTTCAAGTTCCGTGAAACGAAGCGCCCAGTTGAGATCATCGTACGTGACATACGAACGTCCCATCACGATATTTTCTTCAATCGTTCCCTTCACCAATGACAATTGAGAGTCAATGATGACACTGCGGCATTGGTTGATCGCACTGCCTTCGATATAGCGGAGATCAACCCCATTGTACTGAACGACACCATTCGTTGGGACCTCGAGGCCACCCAACACTCTGGCCAGAGCTGTTTTGGCCGACGTCGTCCGAGCGTAGATGCCGAGCTTCTCACCCGGTGCGACATCCAGGTTGAAGCTGTCGAATACTGACACCCCACTGTGAATCAAACTGACCCCTTTGCAGGTAACCCGGACTCCTTGAGCCAAGTGCTTGGGCAACGCCACCGTTGATTCGGTTGAGACCTGATCTTGCTCCTGACTCAAGGCCTCATCGAGGTGGGTCAGGGATGCGAAGAAATAGTACACAGACCCCATGTTCTTGATCAGGGAGTCGAAATTGATGACGAGTGCGCTCACAACCGCTTGAACAGCGACTAACTGCCCCAGAGTCAGCTGCCCCCCCGCCATGAGCGAGGCTGCGATGCCAAGCGCTCCGGCTTGTGCGACGGCTTGTCCACCAACCGAACCGATGTATTGCCGCACGAGAACCGCGAATCGCGCCTTCCGAGTTTCAACATACCGGCTGACAAGCTCGTTCGTTTTGTTCATGAGAAACGGGCGGCTGTCAGTGGCCTTCAGCTGTAGCGCATTCTTTGATACCTCTTGAACAAAATTGAAGACGTCGTATTTCGCGTGAGACATGGCGAGGGTCGTCGTGAGGGCGCCACGGGACAGCACGAAGAACGTGATGGCAAACCCCGCCATGAGCACAAGGTTATACATGAGGAAATACGGATGGTAGACGACCAGCACAACCATGCCGACCGTACCACCCACCACGACATTGATCAGGTCGATCAGCAGCGTGGACAGAGCCCGTTGCATGAAGACCGTTTCAATGAAGTAGTTCGCAATTTCCGGCCGTGTGCCCTTGAACCGATTCCGAGGAAGCTGTTCCACCATCGCAACCGTGACGCGCGCAAATATCCGGCGTTGCACGACGTCCACCGCGTAGAAGTGGAATGTCTTGAACAGGCCGACAAACAACAGCACCGACAGCATAATGCCGGTCAACGTCCAGATCATGACCGGCTGAACCGCATAGGAAAAGGTGCTGACCAATTCCTGCACGGTCAACGGGATGATAAGAGAGAAGAACCCGACGGCCAGCGCATAAGAAAAAATCAAACTCATGATTTTTTTCTCAGCCTTCATGGCCACGGACAGCTGCTTCATCAGCGCTTCGAACAGGCCCCTGGAACCTTCGCCCTGAGGTTCTTTCATGACCACCCCCAGTAATAAGTCAAAATGTGAATCATTGGCCCCTTATCCCCCTGCCCAGACTAGATCATGTTCAAGAGCAGATTTCCAACCCACCGAATGCACTATCTTCTACCACCAACCCCGCGCCCACCTTAGTCACGCCCCGGCAGTTTATGGCCGGATGAGCCGGCCGCTTGCAATGAATCCCCGTACTTGCTTAACACACGCTCAGAAACCGGTTTCGACAGCGCCCCTCTCGCATACAACATCCCTCCACGAGAAACCGCGTAGTCCGCCTGAGCCCGGTACAGTTCATAGGATGTCTCAACGACGTTGCGCTCACGCATATTGACAAAGAGAATGCTGGTCGCTCCCATGTTAAACCGGGCCCGTTCCCCCTCTTCCAACGTCTTGGCCAAGCGAAGCGCCTCCGTTGCGGCCTTCACCCGGTCCCTGGCCCGCACTTGGGCAGACAGCCAATTATCGACATCGACCGAAACCTGCTTTTCAGTATAGGCCTGCTTATACGCCAATCGTTGCTGCTGCGCTTCCGCGTGAAGAACCTTCCCTCTTGCGCCCCGATTGAACAACGGCATACTGAAGAGAGTCCCCACCCGGTAGCCGAATCCTCCGATCCAATAGATACCGCCCACCGCCGGCCCCCCCTCGACCTGCAGCTTGGGAAGCAGACCATTCTTCGCCAGTTTTAGTTCGATGTTGTTCCTTCTGGCTTCAATATAGAGGTCGCGCACTTCCGGGCGATCCTCAGTGGCTTCCACCTTGAAGGCCGCCACATCCTCTTCGCTCGGCAACGGCGTTTCCCCCTGGAATTCGGGTGCCCATTCAGGGCGAGGGGTCACGGGTTGGCCGTTTTCCCAGAGAAAGAGCGCCAGCTTATATTGCTCATACTCGACCTTCCGTTGCGCATAAATGGCTGCTTCTCGACGCCGCTGAACTTCTTCTTTGGCTTCGACCACGTCGATCGGAGCAATCGCGCCGGCTTTGGATCTGCCCTCCACCATGCGATAGCGCTCCTCCGCGACGGAAAGCGCGCGCCTCACGACATCGGCCTGCTTGACAGCGACTTGCCAATCCCAGTATTGCACGGCCCCGGCGAGATAGAGATCTTGCCGTTTCTGCGCCACCTTCACCTCGGCTTGCGGCCCGGCGAGCTCCGCCTGTTGAAACTCGGCATTCGCTTCGTTGACCATGAAACCCCGCAGCAGATTAAACGATCCGCCGACGATGGCTATTTGCTGCGTATAGAACAGTGTCAGGTCCGTAGGGAAGGCGACCGGGCCAGTGTCCGCAGAGTGAAGGAACGCGCCAGCGTTTCCAGAAATCGTCGCGTGATCTCCAAAGCCGTGACGGATCCCGCCGAACACCTCGAACCCCCAAGGGTGCCCGATCTTGAGCATGGTGTCGCTATAGCCACCGGTCAGGGTATTTATCCCGGAAACGTTCGTCAGATTAAAATTTTGAAACCGGTCGACCTCGACCTCGTTCCGAAACTTGGGTTCCCACGCACCCAACGCTTTCAGGATTTTCGCCCGAGCCTGCGAACGTTCCAAGCCTGTAGCGCGGAGCAGCGGATGGGTCAGTTCAATCCGGGCGAGCACTTCTTCAATGGTCAAGGGGGCGGTGCGCACCGGTTCGGCGCTTGGCGAACCAGGCACAGCGTGGGGTTCCGCCACTGC
Organism: Nitrospiraceae bacterium; assembly: GCA_052387595.1. Taxonomy (GTDB): domain Bacteria; phylum Nitrospirota; class Nitrospiria; order Nitrospirales; family Nitrospiraceae; genus Nitrospira_D. The sequence goes on from JBQTJA010000007.1 coordinate 4,897, forward strand.
GGCCGCCGGCACGATCATCAACGAGATCAACAATAGAAGGATCAAGGAAGGATGCTCCTTTGTTGCTGAATTAATCACGTCCAGGTTGCTTCATGGAGCCATTCGCACCAGCCGCCGTCAAGGGATTCCCGTACTTGGCCAACTCGCTTTCTGGCCAGGGCTTCGACAGGGCGCCCTTGGCATACAGCATGCCGCCACGCGCCACCGCATAGTCGGCTTGCGCCCGGTACAATTCGTACGCTGACTCCACCACGTTGCGCTCCCGGAGGTTGACGAACAGCACGGTGCTCGCCCCCATATTGAACCGGGTCCGTTCGCCTTCTTCCAGCGTCTTGGCCAGCCGCAGCGCTTCCGTCGCTGCCTTTACCCGGTCTCTGGCCCGCACTTGGGCTGAAAGCCAGTTATCCACGTCGATGCTGACTTGTTGCTCGGTGTACAGCTGCTTGAAGGCCAATTGTTGCTGGTCCGCTTCCGCGTACAGGACCTTCCCACGCGCTTCCCGCTGGAAGAGTGACATCTCAAACTGCATGCCGTACCGATACCCCACACCCACAATCCAGTCCGCAGGAGCCTCCGTTCGTCCCCCATCAAAATTCAATTTTGGGAGCAGTTTGTTCTTGGCCAGCTTGATGTCGATATTGTTCATCTTGGCTTCGATGTAGAGATCCCGCACTTCCGGCCGATCCTCTTTCGCTTCCACTTTATAGGCCGCGATGTCTTGTTCAGTCGGCAAGGGCGTCTCGCCCTGGAACTCCGGCGCCCACTCCGGCCGGGGCGTGACCGGCTCGCCGTTCTCCCAGAGAAAGAGAGACAGTTTGTACTGCTCATACTCCACATTCCGCTGGGCGGCGATGGCTGCCTCACGTCTCGCCTGAACTTCTTGATTCACCTCGATCACATCGAGCGGCGCAACCTTGCCGCCCTTGGCCATCCCTTGCACCTGCGCAAGCCGCTCTTCGGCCACGGTCAAGGCGCGCTTCACCATCTCGGCCTGCCTGACAGTGACCTGCCAATCCCAGTACTGGACGGCCCCGGCGAGATAGAGATCCTGCCGTTTCTGCGCGACCGCGATCTCCGCCCGCGGCCCCGCGAGTTCGGCCTTTTGAAAATCGGCGTACTCGTCGTTGACCATGAAGCCGCGCAACAGAGGGAACGACCCGCCGAAGATCATTTGCTGCTGATTATAGAAAAGATGCGCATCAGGGATGACAGCCACGGTCCCTGCCGCCAGACCACTGATACGAGGCTCCCCGACAATGGGAGGATCGCCGAAGCCGTTACGGATCCCGCCAAGGACCCGGAAGCCCCAGGGATGCCCGACCGCGAGCTTGCTGTCGTTGAATCCCCCCGTGGCTACCTCGGGGTTATACAGAAAATTCCAAATTTGAATGCGAGCGACCTGTGTAATGTTCGTGAACGTCGGTTCCCAAGCCCCGAGCGCTTTCAAGATCTTCGCCCTGGCTTCAATCCGTTCGACACCCTGAGCCCTGAGCAGAGGATGGGTCAGCTCAATACGGGCGAGCACTTCACTGATGGTCAGTGGTTCGGTGCGGGCGGACTGCGCCTTCAACGCGGTTGAATCGTGCACCGGCCCCGCCATGGTCGTCACGGGAAGCAAAATCAGAATCAGGAATAATAGAGCGGCCATCGAAGCATGCTCCTTGTGCCGGATTAATCGCGGCCCGGCCGTTGAAATCCGTATCCACCGGCTGCCGTCAGTGGATCTCCATACTTCGCCACGGATTCCGCCGACCAGGGCTTCGACAAGAGGCCCCTGGCCCACAGCATCCCTCCACGCGCGACGGCGTAGTCAGCCTGCGCCCGATACAGCTGATACGCTGATTCCACCACGTTGCGCTCCCGGAGGTTGACGAACAGCACGGTGGCCGACCCCATATTGAACCGGGTCCGCTCGCCTTCTTCCAGCGTCTTGGCCAGCCGCAACGCTTCCGTCGCCGCCGTCACTCGGTCTCGAGCCCGCACGATCGCCGACAGCCAATTATCCACGTCGAGGCTGACTTGCTGCTCGGTATATTGCTGTTTCAACGCCAATTGTTGCTGGGCCACTTCCGCGGCCAGGATTTTCCCGCGCGCTTCCCGCTGGAACAACGGCATCTCGAGGTGCACTCCGGTGCGGTAGCCGATTCCCACAATCCAGTCTACGACGGCAGGGGTTGGCCCCCCTTCAAGAAGCAACGACGGGAGCAGTTTGTTCTTGGCCCGCTGGATATCGATATTGTTGACCATGTCTTCGATGTAGAGGTCCCGCACTTCCTGCCGATCTTCTCTCGCTTCCACATTATAGGCCGCGATGTCTTGTTCGGTCGGCAAGGGCGTCTCGCCCTGGACCTCCGGCGCCCATTCCGGTCTCGGCGTCACCGGCTCGTTCTTTTCCCAGAGGAAGAGGGACAGTTTGTACTGCTCATACTCCACCTTGCGTTGCGCGGCGAGCGCCGCCGCCCGCCGCTTCTGCACCTCTTGATTCACCTCGACGACATCGAGCGGCGAGACCTTCCCGCCCTTGGCGAGCCCTTCGACCTGGACCAGGCGCTCTTCGGCCACCGCCAAGGCGCGCTTCACCACCTCGGCCTGCTTGACGACAACCTGCCAATCCCAGTACTGCACGGCCCCGGCGAGATAGAGATCCTGCCGTTTCTGCGCCACCTTGATCTCCGCTTGCGGCATCGAGAGTTCAGCCTGTTGATACTCAGCGTACTCTTCGTTGATCATGAGGCCGCGCAGCAGCTGAAACGACCCGCTGAGAATGAGTTGTTGCTGCTTATAGAAGCCCTGCATATCAGGGATGATGGCAATAATATTGTTGCTCTTATCCCCGAAGCCGCTGCGCATCCCGGCCTGAACCCGAAACCCCCAGGGATGCCCGACATCAAGCTTGGTATCGTTAAACCCCGCCGTCAAGACCTGCGGCTGTATGCCGTCACATTTAACGTTCGGGTCTTGGGTTGCCACGCAGGGGCCAAGAGCCAAACCTGGGGTGGGAGCCGTGGTGAGATTCCACGTGTCATATCGTTGGGCATCGACATTGTTCTTGAACTGGGGTTCCCAGGCCCCGAGCGCCTTGAGGATTTTCGCCCGAGCCTTCATTCGCTCGGCTCCGGTCGCCTGAAGCAGGGGATGCGTCAACTCGATGCGAGCCAGTACTTCACTGATGCTCAGTGGCGCCGTGCGCGCCGACTGCGCTTTCAATGCGCTGGAATCATGAACCGGTTCCGCCAGTGCGGTCATTGGCAGGAGAGCTACAAGGGCCAATACCAGAGCGATCATGAAGGATGCTCCTCTCGTATACATTCGGCGGACGGCGCCAACACTAACAACCTCCCCTTCTTTTTTAAAAATAGATAAAGCGGATTGGAGATATCGGTAATTCCTATGTATAGTAGTGCCCTCGACTGAACCAAAGGGGGCCGCATGGAGTGGTTGAACTATCATCATCTCTTGTATTTCTGGTCCGTCGCGAAGCACGGCACCATGACGAAAGCGTGCGAAGAACTCCGCTTGGCTCAACCTACGATCAGCGGACAGATCGGGCAGTTGGAAAATACCTTGGGCGAGAAGCTGTTCATCCGAACAGGGCGGCGGCTGGCGTTGACGGAGATGGGACATCTGGTGTTCAAGTACGCCGAAGACATCTTTTCGACCGGGCAGGAGCTGATGAACACGGTCAAAGGGCAGGTGAATGGGCATCCTGCCCGCCTAGTCGTCGGCATCGCGGATGCCGTCCCAAAACCGCTGGCGACTCAACTCCTCAAGTCGGCCCTGAAACTGTACCGGCCGACCCGTTTGATCTGCCAAGAAGACAAACTGCTCCAACTCTTGACCGATCTGACGGCCCATCGATTGGATCTCGTGATCGCCGACACACCATCCCCATCAAACATCAAGGAGCAGGCCTACAGCCATCCCTTGGGCGAATCAGGGATCTCGCTGTTTGCAACAGCGAAGCTGACGGCACAATATCGCCGCGAATTTCCGAAGTCGTTACACAGCGCCCCCTTGCTCCTCCCAACGCCCAACGCCGTGCTTCGACGACTGCTCGACCAATGGCTGATCAACCGCGGGCTGCGGCCTAACATTGTGGGAGAGTTCGACGACAGCGCAACCTTGAAGGCGTTCGGCCAAGACGGATATGGCATCTTCCCCGGCGCGTCAGTGATCGAGAAGGAAATCTGCCGCCAATACCGCGTGCAGGTGGTCGGACGGCTTGAGACGCTCAAGCAACATTTCTACGCCATCACGGTGGAACGACGGCTGAAGCACCCGGCCGTCCTTGCTCTCGTCCGGACCGCCCGGCATGAACTGCTCGGCTAACAACAGGCTGTCGAACAGTCCGCCAGCGGCGTTCTCGACTGACTTCAAGACGAGATCCATCATCCGTGAGACCGCCCCACAGCTTGCAGGAGTCGCTCTCGCTCCTGACTCCCGAGCTCCTTCCATTCACCGACGCGCAGCCCTTCAACCGAGATGTGCATGATCCTCGTCCGGTGCAGCGTGGTCACGCGATAGCCAAGCGCGTGACACATGCGCCTGATCTGCCGGTTCCGTCCCTCGGTCAGGACAATGCGAAACTGATCGCGCCCGACACGCGTCATCCGACAGGGGCTCGTGATGCGTCCGAGAATGACGACTCCCCCGGCCATGCGGTCCAGGAATGCTTGGTCGAACGGACGATCGACCCGCACGAGGTACTCCCGTTCATGTCCGAATTCGGCGCGGAGAATCTCGTTCACGATGTTCCCATCATTCGTCAGCAAGATGAGGCCGGATGAATCCTTGTCCAGCCGTCCGATGGGGAAAATCCGCTCCGGGTGCCCGATCTCCGCAATGATGTTGCGGGCGACATGCGATTCGCTCGTGGTCGTCACACCGACCGGTTTGTGATACTTGATATAGAGGTTCGGCTTCCCCCAGGGAATAACGCGGCCCTCTCGGGCAATGACGTCGCTTGACTCGACCTGGTCGCCGAGTTTGGCTACCCGGCCGTTGATCGTGACGGCACCTGACTCGACCAAGCGGTCCGCTTCCCGCCGGGAACAGATCCCATGTTCCGTGAAGAACTTATTGATGCGGATCGTGTGAGCCACGCAACGATGGGGCGAATGACGTGTGATAGTGACCGTTAATGGACACGACGGCCGGCCTTGATCCGTCCGAGCATGCGATAGATCAACCGCGCAATGGAAAATTGCGGCGCCACGAATCCTTCGATGGGAGCAATCTCGCTGACATCCATGCCGACGATGCCAGGCCCGTTGGCCAGCGCGGTGATGAGATTGAGGGTGTCGTACCAGCCCAGTCCACCCGGCTCGGGAGTGCCCAAGGCGGGCACAATGGACGCATCCAGCCCGTCACAGTCGAACGTGAGGTACACGGGCGTCCGGCAAGCCGCGACCACGTCTGGTATCCAGTTCGAGGCTTTGCCTTCGTACGGACCGGATGGATCAAGGATGGTCGCCGCGTAAAACGTCTTGATCCGGTCCGTGGCGTCGATACGAGCGGCCTCTTCCCGGCTGATCGATCGGATGCCTGCCTGTACCAGCGGCAATCCATCGTCCACGACCCGCGCCATGACGCTGGCATGACTGAACGGATTGCCTTGATAAGCGTCCCGCAGGTCTCCATGGGCATCGATCTGCACCACGGTCATCCGCGGATACCGCTTCGCATGGGCCCGGATTGCGCCCAAGGCGCCGGTGTGTTCACCTGTCAGCGTAATGAGAAACCGTCCGGTTCCAACATGCGGAGAGACAAACGCTTCAATGGCGTCGACGGCCGCGCGGTCGACGCTTCCTTTGAGATCGAGCGGTGAAGCGGTCGCGATCCCGCCCCATTCTCGGAACGGCTCGGCCCCGAGTTGTTCGTCGTAGAATTCAACCTGGCATGAGGCTTCCAAAATAGCGGACGGGCCGTGGTCCGATCCGCGGATGTAGCTGGAGGTGTGCTCGTAGGGAGCGGGCAACACGTAGACACCCGCGTGGTCCGGATGACACCAGGGTTCGTCGATGCCCAGAAAGTTGTGGTCAGGCCCCTCCCAACCGACTGGAAGCGTCATGGGTATGCTTCTCTTGACGAAACCAATGGCTGAAGCGGTATGAATGCAGCCAAGACCGATACGCCCCTACTTGCGAGACCGGGCAGGCACATTTTCCGGTGGAATGAAGACCGCCAATGCAATGACCGTCGTCCACTTCCCCTTCTTCCCGACGGCCGACTGGGTGATATTCTGAGTCTTTACGATTTTCCCACCCATCTTGAACACTTGTTCACGCTCTTTCCACGCCACATTCGGGTCGAACTCGACGCCTAACGTCGTCGCCAGCATCTGCGCCGCGAGATCTTCCGTATACTCTCCGGTCTCCTCGTCCGTCTCACCATGGGCATGGTGCTCGGAGAGATAGCCATATGTGCCCAGATCGGTGGGCTTCGCAAGACCGACGGAGGCTGACACCAGCTGATTGCGCTCGTTGGTTTCGGAACGGGCCATGACACAAAACGTAATCTCTCCGGGCTTCAACAGTTGCTCCCCACGCTTTCTGGGAACAACCTTGCAATGGGGCGGGAGAATGGACGACACGCTGACGAGGTTGCAGTAGGCCACACCGGCACTGCGCAACGCTTCCTCGAAGGAGGTCAGCTTTTCCTTGTGGACCCCCACGCCTCTCGTTAAAAACATATGCTTCGGTACCATCATCTCCCCTTTCGTCTGGTAATCGGCCTGCCTGGTTGTTCGAAGGTTGTTTGGTGACGTATTTCCAATCCGCCAGCCAGACCAACAAACCGGACCAGATCCACTGCGGTATCGGGCGATTGTTGTAGCAAGATTGGACTGGCTTCGCAATATCTTCTAGACACTTTTTTCAGTTGGGCTGGGCGGTTCCTTCAAGTTCATGATGAGCATGCGCGGCTCGGTCATATCTTCGATCGCGGCACGCACGCCTTCGCGGCCCAAGCCGGAGTCTTTCACCCCGCCGTAGGGCATATGATCCGCCCGAAACGTGGGAATTTCATTCGCCAAGACCGCACCGACTTCCAGATGCCGAAAGGCGTAAAAAATCTTGTTGATGTCCTGCGTGAACAGACCGGCCTGCAATCCATAGTCCGATTGATTGAGCAGCGCCACAGCTTCGCTGAGCTGACGATACGGCGTCACGGTCACGACCGGCCCGAACACCTCCTGACACGAGACTTTCATATCGGGCTTCACGTTGGACAAGACCGTTGCTTCGATGAGCGAGCCCCTCCGCTTTCCTCCCAGCAACACGCGCGCCCCCTCCGCGACCGCTTCTCCGATCCAACCCTCCACACGCTGAGCCGCCGCATGATCGATGAGAGGACCGACGGTGGTCGTTTCGTCGGCAGGATCTCCCACTTTCAACCGAGCGACATACATGAGCAACTTGGTCGTAAACACATCGGCGACCGAATGATGCACATACACCCGCTGTACCGAAATGCACGTCTGACCGGCATACCCAAATCCGCCCGCCGCGCAACGCTGGGCCGCCAGTTCAAGATCGGCATCGGGCTCGATAATCACACCGGCGTTCCCGCCAAGTTCGAGCGTGACTTTTTTCTTCCCACATTTTGCCTTCAGCATCCATCCCACCGAGGCACTTCCGGTGAAACTCAGCACCTTGAATCGCGGATCGACCACCATCCGCTCGGCAAGGGCATTGTCGCAGGGCACCACATTGAGCCCGCCCGGAGGAAGTCCCGCTTCGAGCGCGATCTCTCCGAGGAGCAACGCCGTCAACGGAGTTTGAGGCGCCGGCTTAATCAGAATTGGATTCCCGGCGGCGAGCGCCGGCGCCACTTTGTGGGCCACGAGGTTCAGCGGAAAGTTGAAGGGGGTAATGCCGAGAACCGGGCCGATCGGAAATCGGCGGAGCATGCCAAGGTGCGTATCGGAGCCAGGTGTCCAATCCAGCGGGACCACCTCTCCGGGAATCCGACGTGCCTCTTCGGCGGCGACCGTGAAGGTTTGGATTGCCCGGCTGACTTCCCGCTTCGCGTCGGTGATCGGCTTCCCGGCCTCCGCCGTGATGGTCCGCGCGACCTCATCCCGCCGTCGATAGAGCAGGGCCGCGATCTGCTGGAGCATATTGTATCTGGCATGCGCCGGAAGCTGGCCCATGGTGGCCGCCGCGCCGCACGTGGACGCGATGGCCTCATCGACATCCGATTCCGTCGCTTGGGTGACCTGGGCGACGAGCTTTCCAGTAAACGGATCAACGACCGGAGCCAAACGCTCGCCTGACTTCCATTGGCCATGCACGAGGAACGGACGGGATGCTTGCACTGGAGGACTCGCTGGAGTCTGTGACGAGGTTCGTGTTAGTCCGTTGCTTCCACCGGCGCGGCGGCTTCAACGGCAGGTTGAGCAACTGTGGCTGCGTCTTGCGCGGCAACGGCCTTGCCGATCAGTTCCTCCGTGCCCCAATCGCGGATCGCCTCCAAGGTAAAGCCCTCGTAGGTCGATACCCCGTGACACGACGGACAGTCCGGCATTGGAACTTTCCTATAGAAGACTTCGGTCAGGCACGACATGCACACCCAGAAGTCGTCAGCGCGATGGGAAACGGGCCAGAACGATTGCATCGAATCCATAGAGGCACCCTACCTTTATTATCGAAGAGGACTATCGTACCTGCGCGCGGATGTCAACAGCACGCGCAAAGATTCACGCGGCTCCGGCGCAGTTCAGCTATTTTTTCCCGCCCGCCAGAAGCCGATCGATTTCCTCCGCGAACATCTCGAATGGAAAGGCTCCAGGGATCGCGACCGCCGGCTCTTTGTCCGTCGGCTCACTGGCCGTTCGCACAAGGATGAACCCAGGAGTTCCGTGAAACCCCCATTGGTTGGCTTCCTGGCGGTCTTCAAAAATGGCCTTGGCATACCGCCCATCGTTCACACACCGTTCAAACGCAGGCTGATCCAAGCTCAGCGCCACAGCATGGCGAAGATAGACTTGCTTGCCCACATGGCCCCCTTCGGCAAACAATCGATCATGCATCGCCCAATACTGCCCTTGCACCCCAGCACATCGGGCGGCCATCGCGGCATCGACCCCGGACCCTTGATCCCCGCGTGGAAAATCGCGGTAGATAAATCGAACTTTTCCCGTGTCGACATAACGCGCTTGAATCCGCGGCCACGTCTGCTTGAAAAATTTCACGCAATACCCGCATGTGAAATCAGAATATTCGATCAAGGTCACAGGTGCGCTGGCTTGCCCTCTGATCCGCACGTCGGTCTCAGATGAAGGGCCGGCCAGGACCGGGGAAGACCACAGAAGAGAGCCGCACACGAACAACTGAACCCACCGTCGGCCTGCCATTCGATTCATGGGCGGCGCACCGCGCCAGCCTTCTTTCGCTCCAGAATCCCCATCATCAACAAAGGCCAGACCACCGTGGCATCGCTTAAGACTTCAGCGAATCGCCCACCGTCCTTGGGAGTCACAAATTTGCCCCAGGACAACCCCTCTTGATACGTACAGCCGCTCAGCCCTCCCCAGTAATCCGGCTCAGGACAAATTCGCACCCCGTAATGAAATCGAGGCGGCTTCACGTTCAGGCCCAACCGGAGATTGCCGATTTCAATATATGGACCGACTTGCTGCGCCCAGTTCCGAGGAACCCCTCCGCCGATCGTGAAAATCCCAAGCCGCTTAGCGGAAAGGACATGGTCAGCATAGCTATTGAGATCGAGGTACGGATTGAATGAGGGACACGATTGATGAATCGTCCGTAAAATGTCCAGATCTCTCCCGGGTCCGACCTGCGATCGGGCTCGATCGACCTCCCGAGCCATCGCCCAGGTTCCCATGTCCAGCCCCACTTCTGAATCAGTGAACGCCGGGATATAGACCGGCACCTTTTTCAAATAGGCGCTTTTCAAAATTCCGTCGCTATCCAGCTCCTCCGCCAACGTCTTCCCGATCTCCCTCGTGAGGACAGCCGACGACAGTGGCTGATCCTGATCGAGGCGCTTCAATGTTTGCGCGACGACGTGCTCGACATAGTTCAAATTCGATTCCATCTCAAGCGTGTCATAGACGCGATTGTACCCTTTCCGAAAAAGCTCTTCGTCACCCATCGCGGGATCGTGGCGATAATGCGTCTTGCCGACTGACTCACTGAGGCCATGCGCCATTAACGCCCCGGTCGAAATGATGCATTGCACCATGCCTTCATCGATCATCTTCGTGATGATCTTCCCCATCTTGGCAATTGTCATCGCACCGGACAAGGTCATCACAACATGGCAGTCAGGGTCCTCGATCATCTTCCACAGCACATCGAACGCGTGGCCGAGATGCCGTCCTCCGAACGCGGTCTTGCCCATTGCTTCGAGCAGATCGCTGAACGAGGTAATCTTGTCTGGGTCCAGCGGCTCAAGCGCTTCTAAGCCGTCTTTTGCACCGTCATGAAATTCTCGTGCGTACATGGCGATCCTCTAAAAAAATTCACAAACGCTTTCGTTATACACAACCATGAATAGGAGCGTCAATGAAAGGTTGGCTCGTCTTTCAGAATGCGAAGCTCAGCAGGAATTGAACGAGCGGTCCCTTCTGAATTCCAAATTCAAACTCGGCGGTTGACATGATGTGTGCGATCCGGAATTTTTACTCTCGGCTCTCTAGCCTTTCCGATGGGCGAGATCTATAATTCTGACTCTCCTCAGTGAGGCAGGTCCTGACAAGTCTGCCGGCTTTCGCATCGTTCTGCATGCAGTCATGAGGCAGCCCCGATGCAACACGGCCACCGACCTCCGATTCTTTCTGATCTCCGACATCGACGGATTCCGAACCGGCGATCGTCAAAACACTTTTTGCGATGTCGACGCCACACACATGCCACATGACTACACGCGCTCCACAGATGTCGCGCAACGTGAAGAGGAGGCGATCATGACCGCGAGCAAGCCTGCCATCTGGGTACCAGGAGACTGGAACGCCTTGTTCGGATTCGGCACTAACATCCTGCTCAACATGTTGGTCCTCACCGGCCTCCTGCGCTTCGTGCTGAAGATGCCGGACAGCCTCGTCTTCGGCCGCATTCTGCCGGCCTGCGGCCTGATGCTGTTCATGAGTACCATGTACTATGCATGGCTCGCGTACCAACTGGCCAGAACAACCGGGCGCAACGATGTCACCGCGCTGCCGTCGGGCACCAGTGTCCCGCACATGTTCGTGGTGGTGTTCGTGATCATGCTTCCGATTACACTGCGGACCGGCGATCCGATCAAGGGGTGGGAAGCAGGCTTGACCTGGGTATTCGTTCAGAGCTTCGTGCTCATGATCGGCGGCTTCATCGGACCCTGGATACGCAAAGTTACGCCGCGCGCCGCACTGCTCGGCACGCTGGCCGGGGTTTCCATCGCGTTCATTTCCATGCGCCCGGCCCTGGAAATGTTCATGACGCCGCTGATCGGGCTCATCTGCTTCGCGATCATCATGGTCAGCTGGCTTGGCTCCGTGCGTTACTTCGGTGGCATCCCCGCGGGCCTCGTGGCCATTGCGGTCGGCATGGTGATCGCCTGGGGTTCCACCGTGTTGGGCCTGAACTATGGAGGCATGAGCCTGGACAAACTTGCCAGCTCTTTCTCAAATTTCGGGTTTTCCGTTCCGATCCCCGCTGCAGGCCACGTCTTCGCCGGCTTCGAATTTCTCGGCATTATCCTGGTGACTGCCATCCCGTTCGGTATCTATGATCTGGTGGAAGCCATCGACAATGTCGAAAGTGCCGCCGCAGCCGGCGACAGTTTCCCGACCACGCGCGTGCTCACCGCGGACGGTATCATCAGCCTGATCGGCTGCCTAATGGGGAATCCTTTCATCCTTGCCGTCTACATCGGCCAGCCCGGATGGAAAGCGATCGGCGGTCGCATCGGCTATTCCGCCGCCACCGGCATCTCGGTCATCCTATTAGCCTGGTTCGGCATCATTTCGGTCATGATGGCGTTAATTCCGGTCGTGGCCATCGCACCGATCCTGCTCTACATCGGCATGCTGATCGGCTCGCAAGCATTCCTCGAAACACCGCGCAGCCATGCCCCGGCCATCATTCTAGGGTTGGTGCCGCACGTCGCGGCATGGGGCAAACTGCAGATTGACGGCGCTCTGGGTGCCGCCGGCACCAATGTCGCCGCCGTCGGACTCGACAAACTTGGCCAGGTCGGCGTCCTCTATCACGGGCTACAGGTCATTGGCGGTGGCGCGATTCTCGGCGGACTGGTGCTGACCTCGATCGCCGTCTTCGTGATCGACCGATCATTTTCCAAAGCAGGCGTATTCGCCCTTGTCGGTGCCGTGCTCACATTTTTTGGATTCATGCATGGCGAGGCGATCGGCTTCGCGCAATCGCCGGTTGTCGCCCTTGCTTATGTGGGTGTCGCGGGCGTTCTGTTCGGATGCGCACGGTATGCGACTACGGCTCCAAAGGCCGTCGAAGCCCATCCGCACAGCGCGGTTGGTCAAGCCGCTGGGTGAGAAGATTGGGTCGATAGGCAATCTGCCATCCCCGAACGTTGGTAGCAATGGCCAAGTAATAGGACGCCGGGTTTTACGCAGAAGAGGACTGATCGGGTACAGGCTATCGTGAAGGTTGGTGTGGTGGTCCCAACGGGATTCGAACCCGTGTTTAAGCCTTGAGAGGGCTCCGTCCTAGGCCAGGCTAGACGATGGGACCACCCAGGAACTGTCCGAACGGTGAACCGTAGCATAAGCGGTTTTCTGTTTGCAACGAAGCGCCACTCGCTGAGCAAGAGCTTTTGAGAGCATCCATTCGGGCCTACTGCACATGGCCATAATATGCCCCGGTCCTCGCGTCGCATACCCTTGACAGAGCTACGCAAAAAGCCTAGCCTCCCGAATGTTTTCGTAACACTCCTTGTGGGGTCTGCGAAGCTCCACAGGACCTGGAATAACTGTGACTTGAGGCTCACATGGATGATCCGGCGGCGTTCCGCAGGACCGAATCCTTTGGTCGTACGGCACCGGCGGGAGTACTCTCCAGGCCAGGACTCGAACTGCGGATCGGATCCAACATTTTTCGCCGCACCAACGGTGTGGTCACGATTCATGGGAAAGAGCAACTCGTCATTGAAGCCAAATCGGAGCAGGGCCTGCTTCTCGCCACGCTCGATCTGTATAACGAGCACGGCACCCGCATCGCGCACCTGCGTCGAAACGTCCTCACGCTGAATGACCGCGGACAGTTCACCGTTGATATGCGGCTCGGACAAGGCCTGTCGCCGTCTGATATGCCGTCTGTTCGTCTGAGAGATTTACAATCTGGCCACTTCGTGTTCGAGGCACGGATGGCATCGGACTCCAGAGTCGACCTCATCTGCGGGAGATTACACTCGCATAAGGGCATACCGGTTGAAATCACCTCTCACTACTGCCGGATCGGCTCCCAAACGGCCCTGTTTCGGGAAATCATCGAAGCCCAAGGCGGTCCTGCCATCCTCGGTTGACCGCAGTTGGTCTTTCACCCACTCTTCGACGCATGCGCATTCTTCATCTTGTCAGCCTTTTCCTTGGACGTGATATCCTCCGCCTCGCTCTGCGGAAAAGGAGGAACCGTTGTACCGTTCCTCCTGCATTCCTTAGAATGTCCCCATGACCGATATCCCCACACCCACCGTCCAAGCATTTCTCGTCTGCGACCAAGTCATCGAAGACAGCTTCACAAAAAAGAAGAGTTTGATTGGAATCTTCACACATCTGCAGGCAGCGGCCTTTCCCTTCCAGCATCAGCAGATGGGCCTCTATTTCTGCCTCACCGATGCGGAAGGCCCATACCATTTTGATATCGAATTGATCTACCTCAACTCCGAACAACTCATCTGCCGGGCCACGCTTCCCGACATCGAAATCAGCGATCGCCTCCAGATTTCTGATTTCGGGATCAATATTCCTCTATTAATCATTCCCGCACCCGGCCGGTATGAATTCCGCTTGCGAATGGATGGGCATCTCATCGCCCAAAAGGACTTCCATGTCATGCAGGCGTCAGGCCACTCAGCCCCAGAACCCTCTGCGTAACCATTCCCCCATTCCTCCCGTCGGCCCGTCTATGGTAGAACTCCTTTCTGGAATTGACTGACAATGACCAGGCTGAACCGTTCTCTCAAGAGTTCATGAGCACATCAGATTCCTCTCATTCATCGAATTTCATTCGGGATCTTGTGGCGGCCGATCGTGCCGCCGGCAAGCATGGTGGACGGGTCGTCACGCGATTTCCCCCTGAACCCAATGGGTACCTCCATATCGGGCATGCCAAGTCCATCGCCCTCAATTTCGGGATTGCACAGGACAGCCCCGGCGGGATGTGCCACCTGAGATTCGACGACACCAATCCAACGACTGAAGACCCTGAATATGTCCAAGCCATTCAGGAAGACGTCCGATGGTTGGGATTTGATTGGCGTGGAAAGATGTTCTATGCATCGGACTATTTCGACCAACTCTATGCGTTCGCCGTGACCTTGATCAGGAAAGAAAAGGCCTACGTTGATAGTCTCACGGCCGATGAAATCCGTGAACATCGTGGCACCCTGACCGAACCGGGCCGCGACAGCCCCTTTCGAACTCGATCCATCGAGGACAATCTGGATCTGTTCGCGCGCATGCGAGCGGGAGAGTGTGCCGACGGGGTGCATGTCCTACGCGCAAAGATTGATATGGGATCGCCGAACATCAATCTGCGGGACCCGATTCTGTATCGCATCCGACATGCCACGCATTATCGAACCGGCACCGCATGGGGCATCTATCCCTCGTATGATTTCGCACACCCGTTGTCCGACGCCATCGAAGGCATCACCCATTCCCTCTGCACCCTCGAATTTGAAGACCACCGCCCCTTATACGATTGGGTCGTCGCGGAAACCGGTGCTCCCCATCGTCCACAGCAGATCGAATTCGCCAGACTCAACCTCACTTCCACCGTGATGAGCAAGCGGAAGCTCCTGGAACTCGTCGAGAAGAAACTGGTGACCGGCTGGGATGATCCGCGCCTCCCCACCTTGAAGGGCCTCCGCCGACGAGGCGTGACGCCTGAAGCGATTCGGGCCTTTTGCGAGCATATTGGTGTGGCCAAGCGGGACGCCATCGTCGAAATGCAGCTGCTTGAACACTTCATCCGAGAGGACCTGAACAAACGGTCACCACGCGTGATGGCGGTGCTCCGGCCGTTAAAAGTGGTGATCGACAACTATCCGGAAGGCGTCGTTGAAGAACTCGACGCTGTGAATAATCCTGAAGACGCGTCCGCGGGAACGAGAAAAGTTCCCTTCTCACGGACGCTCTACATCGAGCAGGACGATTTCCGCGAGGACCCACCCAAACAGTTTTACCGCCTGGCGCCTGGCCGCGAGGTCCGGCTGCGCTATGGGTACATCATCAAGTGTGTGAGCGCGACGAAGGACCCGCAGACCGGTGCGGTGACCGAACTGCATTGCACCTACGATCCTGAGACCAGAAGCGGGTCGGCGCAAGAGCAGCGCAAGGTGAAAGCCACCATTCATTGGGTGTCGGCGCCACATGCAGCCCAAGCAGCCATCCGGCTCTATCATCCGCTTTTTCTTCCTGACCAGGCTAAGCTTCCGGCTGATCAGGACTGGACTCAATCCTTGAATCCTCAATCACGTGAACTCCTCAGCGGCTGTGTGGTTGAACCAAGCCTCCGGTCAGCGGCGCCCGGGTCCCGTTTCCAATTCGAACGGCAGGGATACTTTTGCGTGGACCCCGATTCCTCATCCGAGACACTGATTTTCAACCGGACCGTCTCTCTCAAGGATGCATGGGCCAAGATCGAGAAAACCCAGCAAGCCCCTCAGCGCTAAACAATTTTCATGCTGTGCCCAACCTGTCGCCAACCAACCACGTGGGAAGAAAACACCTGGCGCCCATTCTGTTCTGAACGTTGTCAGGTCACGGACTTGGGAACATGGGCTGCGGAACAGTACCGCATTCCCGGTTCGCCACTCACCACAGACACCGATATTCCTGAATCGACCAACGACGGCAAGGCGAACGACTGCACCTAAGCACACCCCCCATTCCACCTTTCCCTGCTGCCCACCGTCACCCAATGAACCGTTGCTATCGGTCACACCCTAAACATGCTGCCTTTGCTGTTGGCAAGGCCGGTTGAACTTGCTAAGGTCATAGTGCCTGCTCACCTCTCGAAGGAGAACATTCAATGCGTGCGACGAAAGGCTACGCGGCGATGGCCGCCAAGGAAAGTTTACAACCCTTCACCTTCGACCGGCGCGAAGTCGGTCCGCACGACGTCTTGATCGCGATCTCGCATTGCGGCATCTGCCACTCAGATATTCACCAGGCTCGTAACGAGTGGGGCATCTCTCTCTTCCCGATGGTACCCGGACACGAGATCGTCGGAACCGTCGCGCAAGTCGGCACGGCGGTGACAGCCTTCACAGTTGGTGATCAAGCCGGCGTCGGTTGCTTCGTGGATTCCTGTCGAACGTGCACGGCTTGCCGCGAAGGTCTGGAGCAATACTGCGACGGAGGCACGGTCTGGACCTACAGTGGACAGGATCGAGCAGGCCTGATTACTCAGGGCGGCTACTCGTCTCAGATCGTGGTGGACGAGAACTATGTCCTCCGGATTCCCGCAACGCTCTCACCGGCTGGAGCCGCGCCGCTCCTCTGCGCCGGCATCACGACCTACTCACCCCTGCGTCAATGGGGTGTCGGACGCTACCACAAGCTGGCCGTCGTCGGCCTTGGCGGGCTTGGCCATATGGCGGTGAAAATTGCCAGGGCGATGGGAACCGAGGTCACGGTATTAAGCACTTCGGAGAAGAAACGGGAGGATGCGAAACGGCTGGGTGCTGCGAACTTTGTCGTGACATCAGAACCTCAGGCCTTCACCAAGCTCCAGGGGTACTTCCACTACATCCTTGATACCGTTTCTGCTCCACACGATTACAACGCCTATTTGAACCTCCTAAAGACGGACGGCACCATGATCCTTGTGGGTGCACCAGAAACGCCCACTCCCGTTGAGGCCTTCTCACTCATTTTCAAACGGCGGCGTTTGGCTGGCTCGCTTATCGGCGGGATCAAAGAAACGCAAAAGATGCTCGACTTCTGCGCGCAGCACCAGGTCGAGTCGGATGTTGAGGTGATTCCAATCCAACAGGTCAACGAAGCTTATGAACGGGTACTCCGAGGCGATGTGAAGTTTCGATTTGTGATCGACATGGCGTCGCTGGATTGAGCACCAGGTCGAGCATCTCTTGGGAGAAAATGGCTGGGGGACTAGGAATCGAACCTAGGTAGCCGGCTCCAAAGGCCGGCGTCCTACCGCTAGACGATCCCCCAGCGCGGTACGGAAGCAAATCGTGGAAGTGGCACGAGAAAGAAATTTTTGGCTGGGGGACTAGGAATCGAACCTAGGTAGTCAGATCCAGAGACTGACGTCCTACCGCTAGACGATCCCCCAACCGGAGTTCACAGTAATATATCGATCACAATTGCGTCAAGATCGACGCGGGTTTATCGGCGGGAACCCTTTCTCATACGGAGGCGCGCTCGATTCCTTTGCCGAGGCGAAATAGGGTCCGCTCACGACCCAAAACCTCCATGACTTCGAAAAGCCCGGGGCTGGCCGTTCGACCAGTCAAGGCAACGCGCACCGGCTGAGCAAGCTGGCCCATTTTAATGCCTTCTTCCTCAACTAGTTTCTTGAAACTGTCTTCCCACACCTGTTTAGAAAATCTGGGAAACACCTCGAAGCGCGTCAGAAGCTTCTGCAGCAGCGGCGCGGTCGCTGGTGTGAGAAATTTCTTGGCTGCATCTACCTCGAACGTGGCCCCTTGCCCAAAATACGGCATGACCCACTCCACCATGTCGGTTAGGGTCTTCGCCCGTTCCTTGACCAGTACGACCAATTGTGCGAGCCATTCGTTTGACACGGTGCGGAGTTCGTCTTTCAACCCCGCCTGTTCTAAGTGTGGCACGAGCGCTTGTGCGACCTCGCTCGGTGGACTCGTCTTGATATATTCGGCGTTCATCCAGAGTAACTTGTCGGGATTGAAGACCGCCGCTGATGTTTGCACATGATTCCACGAAAACTTTTCGATCAGCTCCTGGCGAGTAAAGAGTTCTTGATCCCCGTGCGACCAGCCCAGGCGGACCAGATAATTGACCATGGCATCGGGAAGATAGCCCATGTCTTTGTAAGCCATAATCGAGGTGGCACCATGGCGCTTAGAGAGCCGGGTCTTATCTGCCCCTAGAATCATCGGCAGATGTCCGAAGCGCGGAACGGCAAACCCCAGGGCTGTAAAGATGGGAACTTGCCGCGGCGTGTTTGTCAGATGGTCGTCTCCTCGCACCACATGCGTAATACCCATCAAGGCATCATCGACCACGACTGAAAAGTTGTAAGTTGGATACCCATTGGACCTGAGAATGATCACATCGTCCACAACGGCATTGTCGAAGACGACCTTTCCCTTGATGAGATCATCGATCACCGTCTGGCCTTCTTGCGGGGCCTTGAATCGCAGCGCGGCATCTCCGGGCGGGCTGGCGAACTTCACATTTCGACAGCGACCGTCGTAGCGAGGCGACAACCCCTTGACTTCGGCTTCTTTTCGACGAGCTTCCAACTCTTCAGCCTTACACACACACCAGTACGCCTGCCCGGTCTCCAGTAACTTCATGGCGTGGACTCGATACAAGTCCATCCGGTCAGTTTGGCGAAATGGCCCTTCATCCCAATCGAGTCCAACCCATTTCATGCCTTCGATGATCGCCTGAATCGATTCATCAGTTGACCGGCTTTGATCGGTATCCTCGATGCGAAGAATGAACACACCCTGTTGTTGGCGTGCGAAGAGCCAATTGAACAGAGCCGTACGCACTCCTCCTATATGGAGAAACCCCGTCGGACTGGGGGCAAACCGAACGCGAACCTGACTCATGACCGTGCCGTCCCTTCTTCACACACGACAACCCAATCATCTATACCATGCTGTGAAAATCCTTGTACATCGCCTTGCCACTTCCATCTCTTGACGGCTTCTGCTATGACGATGCCGCGAATTGATTATGGCGGAACAAACGCAACCTGCCACAGTACTTGCGGTCACCGATCTCACGCCCCACGTTCGCCAACTCGTCATCAAACCCAAGACCAGGAAGATTTCCTTCCAACCAGGACAGTGGGTCTCCCTCAAACTGCCGGTGGGACCAAAGCCCCCGCTCAACCGCGCCTACTCCATAGCCGATCCTTCGTCTCCGTATGGGGAATTAACGCTGGTATTTGATCACGTCCCCGGTGGACTGGCTTCCACGTATCTCTATGGGTTGAGGTCTGGAGATGAGGTTTCTCTGTCAGGCCCCTATGGGAAGTTCGTCCTCCCGCATCCACTCGATCAAGAGCTGCTGCTGATTGCGCGCTACACGGGTCTTGCTCCGATGCGGTGCCTCCTCAAGCAGATGTTTTTCTCGAAAATCCAAACTCCCGTCTTATTGATTGCCGTGGCACCCGGCGAAGACGAGGTCTTGTTCCATCAGGAATGGCTCACAATGGCCATGCAATATCCCTCGTTCCGCTACCTTCCGCTGGTCGTGCAGAACGGGGAGTCGGAGGCTGTGGAAAAGACCTTGTCCATGCTCACACCGCTGGTCAACGGACAGCCCAAAGTCGTTCCCATGATTTGTGGAACCAAAGCGTTCGTCCGTCCCCTGCGTGCCTATTTTATAAAGGAAGGGTACGACCGAAAGGACGTGAAGATAGAGACGTACGATTAGAATGGTCGGTGGGCACTGTTCACTCAGAACACGCCGAAGTGTTTCATCAGTCGCGTGTGAAAAATTACCCCGATCAATGCCCCTCCCGCACAAGATTTTTATTGACGGCTGGAATTTCGACGACGATATCCTTGGTTCCATTCGGCACGCATTGGCATCCCAGACGAGACTGTAGTGTCGTCATGGGAGCCTCATCCAACTGATCGTACTCATCGTCCGTGCCTTCATTGCAGGTCTCCAGCCCCTGCTTCACAATCACATGACAGGTCGAACAGGCGCAGACCCCGCCGCATACATGTTCCAAATCCACTCCGTGTCCCATCGCAATATCTAAAAGGCTCCCCGGCAGCCCAGTGGGCCCATGGGGAATCTTTTCTGGATTGACTTCGACTTTGGTGGTTCTGCCATCTGGATGGATAAATGTCACGGCATAGGAAGTTTTGGGAAGTTCATATTCAGCCTGTTCAATATAGGGATTTGTGCCACCCATGTGTCGATTCCTTTCTGAGAGATCACCGGACTCCGCCTGTCGTATTGACAGCAGAGAAACCTGCATGCTAACCTTAGTACGACTAAATTGATCGGAGATCATTATAGTCTCCGACCTAAGGAATCGGCAATAGCAATGCTGAAGATTTCAAAAAAAGCTGATTACGCGCTCATGGCGCTGCAGCACATTGCATCAGTCCAATTCGGCGATATCACTCCTGGCCGCGTGGTGAATACGAAAGAAATCGCCGAGGAGTACAACATTCCCTTGGAATTGTTGGCGAAGGTCCTGCAAGTTCTCTCAAAGAATGGTCTGATCGAAAGCCACAACGGTCCGAAGGGAGGCTATCTCCTGGCGCGGAGCGCCAGACAGATCACCATCGCGCAGATTCTTGAAAGTATAGAAGGCCCCTTAGGCATCACCGACTGCTCCCACGAAAAAGACGGCGACTTCTGCATGCAGCGCGAACACTGTAACATCCGCACGCCGCTCCTGAAAATCCAAGACAGCATCTATCAGTTACTGAATAACATGACGTTGGGAGACATGATGGGGGGCACGCCTCTTATTACGATTCAGTCTCCCTCGGCACAAGGAGTCGAACGATGAAGCTTCCCATTTTCCTCGATAACCAGTCCACCACTCCCATGGATCCGCGAGTGTTGGAGGTGATGCTCCCATATTTCGTGGAGAAGTTCGGCAACGCCGCCAGCCGCAACCATGCGTTCGGCTGGGCCGCGGAAGAAGCAGTGGAACAAGCCCGAAAACAGATTGCCAAGCTCATTAAGGCCGACGCAAAAGAGATCGTCTTCACCAGCGGTGCCACTGAATCGGATAACCTGGCGCTGAAGGGTGTCTTGGAGATGTATAAGGAGAAAGGCACTCACATCATCACATCGGCCACGGAACATCGGGCCGTGCTCGATACAGCCAAGTCCCTTGAAGCCAAAGGGCTGGCGACTGTGACCTATCTGCCGGTCGATAAATACGGCATGGTGAATCCGCAAGACGTGCAGAATGCCATCACCGACAAGACAGTCCTGATCTCGATCATGCTGGCCAATAACGAAATCGGCACGATTAACCCTATCCAAGAGATCGGCAAGATCGCCAAAGCGAAGGGGGTCCTGTTCCATTGCGATGCCACGCAGGGCGTCGGCAAGATTCCCGTCGATGTCCAGGCCATGGGCATTGATCTCATGTCATTCACCTCCCACAAAATCTACGGCCCCAAGGGAGTGGGTGCCCTCTATGTGAGGAAAAGAAATCCCCGTGTTCGGATCGCAGCCCAAATAGATGGAGGCGGACATGAACGTGGTATGCGGTCTGGGACCTTGCCAGTGCCGTTGATCGTCGGCTTTGGGAAAGCCTGTGAACTGTGTGAACAGGAGATGGCGACGGAAACGGCGCGGCTGATCAAGATGCGAGACCGTCTTCAGACCGATATCATGGCGGCCCTCGAAGAAAGCTATCTCAACGGCCATCCGGCGAACCGTTTGCCGGGCAACCTCAATATCTCCTTTGCCTACGTCGAAGGCGAGTCACTGCTCATGGGCATGAAAGACATCGCGCTCTCATCCGGTTCGGCCTGCACATCGGCCACCTTGGAACCCTCGTATGTGTTGCGCGCACTTGGTGTCGGCACAGAGCTCGCCCATTCCTCGATCCGCTTCGGTTTGGGCCGTTTCAATACCGACGATGAGATTGACTACACGATTAAGAAGGTTATTGAGATTGTCACCAAGTTACGGGAAATGTCCCCGCTGTATGAGATGGCCAAAGAAGGCGTGGACCTGAAATCCGTTCAGTGGGCGGCGCACTAACTGAGATACAACGTATAGTTCGGAGGACACCATGGCATACAGCGATAAAGTCGTCGATCATTTCAACAATCCCCGCAACATGGGCAGCTTTAAGAAAGAGGATGCGGACGTGGGCACCGGGATGGTGGGGGCCCCGGAGTGCGGTGACGTGATGAAGCTGCAGATCAAGGTCCAGAACGACACGATCGTGGATGCAAAGTTCAAGACCTTCGGTTGCGGGTCGGCAATCGCCAGTTCCAGCCTGGCTACCGAATGGCTCAAGGGGAAAACGATCGAGGAAGCCCAAAAGATCAAGAATACGGACATCGTGCAGGAGCTGAATCTTCCTCCTGTAAAAATTCACTGTTCGGTTCTGGCGGAAGACGCCATCAAAGCCGCGTTGGCCGATTATCAAAAGAAGACAGACGGGCAACCAACCGGCACCAAGTAACAGCCACGAAGGGAGCGTCCCATGGACACTACGAATGTCGAGACTCCGACTCCGATCATCTCGCTCACCGACGCAGCCGTAAAGGAAATTAAGCGACTCATCAACGTACAAGGCATTGAGGAAGGTGGCCTTCGCCTTGGCGTGAAAGGCGGCGGGTGTTCGGGCCTCAGCTACACGATTAACTTCGATGACAAGATCGGACAATACGATCAAGTCCATGAAATCGATGGTGTCAAAGTGATCATTGATGCGAAGAGCGCCATCTATCTCCAGGGCACACAGCTGGATTATCAAAAAGACATGCTGAGCGGAAACTTTAAGTTTTTGAACCCGAACGCCAACAAAACGTGTGGCTGTGGAGAATCGTTCTCGGCTTAATTCGCCATCCACTCAGGATACCGGCCGGGCATGGGGTATACACCATGCCCGATTTTGCCCATGGATAACCAGCAATCACCTCCCCATCTCAATACTCGTCGCCAGCTGCAGATGGCCAGGAGCATGTGCTGGCACTGTCAGTCAGAAGTGACAGGAGAATACTTCTGTGACCGGTGTGTGAAAGTCCAGCCGGTTTCAAAAGAAACCGACTATTTCACCTGCTTTGGGGTTCCACGGCGCCTCCTGCTCGACCCGCAGAAGCTGGAAGCCAAGTTCTACGAACTGAGCCGGTCATTCCATCCTGATTTCTATCAGACCAAAAGTCCGGCGGAACAAACGATTAGCCTCGGCAATGCCGCTGTCCTCAATACCGCCTATCGCACGCTCCGTGACCCCATTCAACGTGCGGAATACCTCTTGGCCCTAGAAACCGGATCGGTCAAAGACATTCGAACATCTCCGCCAGCCGATCTCTTTGAAGAGATTCTGCAACTCCAAGATACTCTGGAGGAGTACCGGGCGTCGGATCGTGACTCGGATCAGGGCCATCGACTCTGCGCCACCCTCCAGACTGAGCAGGAGGCGCTGGAGCGGCGCAAGCACGAGATGGAAGCTCAACTGCAGCAATTATTTGCCGACTGGGACAAGCTACAAGACGCGGGAGAGGCCACGAGCCTGGCAAGGGTGGAACGGGACAGAATCCTGAAGCAGATGCGCGATCTCCTGTCGCATCGGACCTATATCAACAACATCGTCAACGACCTGGCTGCAACAATCGCCTAAGCAACTCTTTCCCAACATCCTCATCTTTGATATGGCACGAATAGTCGGTATCGATCTCGGCACAACCAATTCACTGGTTGCGTACATGAAGGATGGTCAGCCCTGCGTCGTCCCAGACCGCAACGGTCGGACCATGGTGCCCTCGGTCGTCGCCTTGACGGACAATGGCTTGATCGTCGGAGATTCGGCGAAAGAGCATTTGACGAGAAATCCGGAACGGACGGTCTACTCCGTGAAGCGATTCATGGGCAAGGGGCTGGCCGATGTCCAGAACGAGCTGGTCTATTTCCCATACCATGTCACTGAGACCGGTGGTGTGATTCGGATCCGGCTTGGCCAGAAGAGTTATTCACCACCACAGATCTCCGCCATGATCCTCAAGGAACTGAAGCTGCGGACGGAGGCCTCCCTCGGCGAAAGCATCACAAAGGCCGTCATCACGGTGCCGGCCTACTTCAACGACAGCCAACGGCAGGCCACCAAAGATGCCGGCCTCATTGCCGGGCTGGAAGTGTTGCGCATCATCAATGAGCCGACCGCCGCCTCACTGGCCTACGGACTTCAACAAAAAACACAAGGGACCATCGCCGTCTATGACTTCGGGGGTGGGACATTCGATATCTCGATCCTGAAATTGAAAGACGGCATCTTTGAAGTGCTGGCGACCAGCGGCGATACCCATCTTGGCGGGGACGATCTCGATCGCGTGTTGGTCAACCTCTTCATCGGAGACATCCGAGAACAGTACGGGATCGACGTCAGCCACTACCCCGATCACGTGCAGGCTGTCCGGTTGGAAGCGGAGCGGGCCAAGATCCGCCTTTCTGATGAGATCAAGACTCAAATCACAATCGAGCTCCCGGAGGACAAAGGACGTTTTGCCAGAGAGCTGACGCGTGATCAGCTTGAATCTCTCGTGGCAGGGATCATCGAACGCACCTTAGCGCCCTGTCGCATCGCGTTAAAGGACGCCGGGCTCACTCCAACAGACATTGATGAAGTCGTGCTCGTGGGCGGGTCTACCCGGATGCCATTGGTCCGGCAACGAGTCGAAGCGCTGTTCGGAAAGCCACCACATTGCCACTTGAACCCGGATGAAGTCGTCGCGCTTGGGGCGGCGGTCCAAGCCGATATTCTCAGTGGCGGCACGACGGACATGTTGCTCTTGGACGTGACCCCGTTATCCTTGGGCATCGAGACAATGGGCGGCGTGATGAGCAGCCTGATCCGCCGAAACACGACCATCCCGGCGAGCGCCAAGGAGATGTTCACGACTTATGTTGATGGTCAGACCGGAGTAGACATTCACATTCTCCAAGGTGAGCGCGAACTCGTGAAAGACAACCGGAGCTTGGCGAGATTCCGGCTAAAAATGCCACCTCTCCCGGCGGGCGTCCCGCGTATTGAGGTCACCTTTTTGATCGATGCCAATGGTATCTTGAACGTCACGGCGACGGACATGCGGACGGGTCAAAGCCAGTCGATCGAGGTCAAACCGTCGTATGGACTCTCGGACACGGAAGTGGAGCGAATGATTGAAGATTCGTTCAAGTTTGCGGCTGAGGACGTCAATGCACGGAAGTTGATCGAAGCTCGATTGGATGCTGAGGCATTGCTGAAAACGACCGACAAGTCGCTCGTGGACGCGGGACACTTGATCTCACAGGAAGAAGCCCATAGCATTCGAGCTACACTCGCTCAGCTGTCTACCGCAACAGGCGGGATGGATCCGCGTGCCATCCGTACTCGCATGACGGAGCTTGAACAGGCCGCCAAACATCTGAATGTTGTGATGCTCGACGATTCGCTCAAGAAAAGTTTGCACGGGAAGAAAGTATCGGAGCTGTCGTGACAGCGGAGGAGCCATGATGGACCTGAAGTGGAAAGATGCCGAAGAGATCGCCATCCGGCTGGTCGAAGAACACCCTGAGACAGATCCCCTCACCGTGCGCTTCACCGACATGCATACCTGGATCGTGGCCCTGCCTGAATTTAAGGACGATCCGAAGACGTCGAACGAGAAAATCCTAGAAGTGATTCAGATGGCGTGGCACGAGGAATACCAGGACACGAAGGCCTAGTCTCCGGCGTTACAAATTCCCGTCCCCTGCTGGTTGTCCCTCAGGAATCTGGTCCAACTTATAGAAATCCGTCGGATCCTGTCGACGCTGCACCGCCTGAGTCGGCTCACTCCCCTTCGTGAAGAGCTCAACCGTTCCCTTTTGCCCCTCTCCTTCCTGTTCGGACTCCAGGAGTCCTGTCGAAGAATCAACCTTCACAAAGGTCACCCCGTCTGGAATCTCGAACGGCACGACAGGAAGCTGCTTGAACGCCTCTTTCATGAACCCAATCCAAATTGGCAAGGCCGAACGGGCCCCCGTTTCACTCTCTCCAAGCGAGCGGCGGTCGTCGAAGCCGACATAGACGCCGCACACCAGATTTGGAGTTCCACCGATGAACCAGGCATTGATGTAGTCATTCGTCGTGCCGGTTTTCCCGGCGATCGGACGCCCCAGCACCTTCGCGGCCTGCCCGGTTCCCCGCTGCACGACGTCTTCCATCATGTTGGTAATCAAATAGGCGGCTTCTTTGCCGATGACTTCATGGGGCTCGGGCTCGGTCACTTCGAGGACCTTCCCCGTGTTGTCTTTGACTGATTTGACGGCAAAGGGCTCCACTCGATTCCCCTGGTTCAAGAACACCCCATAGACCGAGGTCAACTCCAGCAAGCCAACCGACGATGTGCCAAGCCCGAGGGAGAGATCAGCGGGGAGTGGACTCGTGATCCCGACCGTGCGTGAGAACTCGATCACGTTTTTCACGCCGACCTTGTCCAACAACCGAACCGTGGCAAGATTGTGCGACTGAGCCAGCGCATCCCGAAGACTCACCATGCCGTGAAACTTCCGGCCGTAGTTCTCCGGCTTCCAAATCTTCTCGTCCTCCGTCTGTTCATAGACGACCGGGGCATCGAGGATCTGTGTGGCAGGGCTCAACCCTTGGCTCATCGCCGTCGCATATATGAGCGGTTTGAACGCGGACCCCGGTTGCCGGTGGGCCTGCACCGCGCGGTTGTATTCACTGCGGATGAAATCATACCCGCCCACCATCGCACGAATCGCGCCTCCTTTGGGATCGATTGCAATCAGGCCTCCCTCGACAACCGGCGTCTGCTCCAATGTGAGTTGTACGCCATCCTTCGTGATCCGTTTCACACCGATTTCGATGACATCCCCAGGCTTCAGAAGTGATTTGAGATTCGGATTCACCACGAAATCCACCGTGGGATCTGGCCCCTTGAGCATCCGCTTGGCCCAGGCCATGTCGTCAAACGCCAGCTTCGCGCTGAATGGCCCGACCTGAACGAGATAGTGATCCTTCGCAACCTTTAACACGACCCCTTCACCCAGATACCCAGGCTTGAGCAGTGGATCCCTGGAGGAAAGTTCCGAAGGTTGGAACGTCGCTACATCAACGGTTCGCCGAGGCCCTCGCCACCCCTCTCGCTTGTCGAGATCGCGAACCCCGTTCAAAAACGCTGACTCCGCCGCTTTTTGCATCTCCACATTCAAGGTCGTGTAAATTTGGAGCCCGCCCTTGTACACCATCGACTCCCCATACTTCGCCATGAGCAGTTGACGGACATATTCAACGAAGTAGGGCGCCAGATGCTCGCTCCCAGGCCGATGGAAATTCAGTTTTTCGCGAACGGCCGCGTCCCGTTCCGCTGCGGTAATAAACCCAACTTCCTCCATCCTCGCGAGAACATGCTCTTGGCGCTTCTTCGCTGATTCATAGGCGCTGAATGGAGAAAACCGGCTGGGTGACTTCGGCAGACCGCCCAAGAACGCGGATTCGGCAAGGGTCAGACCTCTGATATCCTTTCCAAAATACGATTGCGCCGCCGAGCCGACTCCATAGGCGCCTTGCCCGAAATAAATTTGATTCAGATAGGTTTCAAGAATTTGCTCTTTCCCGGACACCACCTCCATCTTGTAGGCCAAAATGAGCTCGCGAACTTTCCGCTCATAGGACCGTTCGGACGACAGAAAGAGCGCACGAGCCAGTTGTTGCGTGATGGTGCTGGCTCCTTCAACCTTCCTCCCTCCGTGCCGAATGTTCGTCCAGGCCGCTCGCAGCATTCCGATAAAATCCAGACCCGGATGCTCAAAAAACCTCGCATCTTCCGTCGCAATAACCGCCTGCGTCAGCGTTTTGGGAATTTCCGGGAGCGGAGTGAGAATGCGGCGCTCAATAAAGAACTGGCCAATGGGTTGGCGATCATCGGAATAGACAGTGGTGATCAAACTCGGTTGATAGTTTTGGAGCAGGTCGAGTGAGGGAAGGTCTCGGGAAAAGTACCAGATGATTCCTGCGACTGTCGTCGCTCCGACGATACTACAGGCAAACAAACCGATCAGGGCGACCTGCCACCAACGCCAGCGGCGGCGTGGCTGTTCTATTTTTTCGATAAAACGACGATCATTCGGCATGGTGAATGGAGCCTTGTAGATGTGAATTCGAGGTCAGCAAAACCTTACAATGCGCCCTCTTAAAACTCAAGCGAGATGCCGATCAGAGACTTGGCCTTTCCCATCCGCTCCGCAACCGTTCTCACACTGCATCAGCAAAAACCCATTTTACTTTGCCCCTTGCGATTCTCATAGTACGAATACCATAGAACTCCTGAGAGTATCGCGGGCCATTTCGCCAACCATACGAACACACGCGGCTAGATGACCTCAAGTACGCACCATTGACATAGACCGGTTACTGACCAGCAATGGGTGAACGCAAGGAAGCAACCCACTAGCGAAGAAAGAGCGAGCAATGCAGAGTGCGCCCTTACCTGAGAACGAAGCGTCTCGCCTCACCGAACTTCAACAATACACGGTCCTCGACACGCCGCCAGAGACAGCGTTCGACGAGTTGACCGCGCTGGCTGCTCAGATCTGCGGGACACCGATTGCGCTGGTCAGCCTCATCGATCCCCATCGCCAGTGGTTCAAGGCGAAGGTGGGTATTGAGGCTCAGGAAACCTCGCGCGACATCGCGTTCTGTGCCCACGCGATCCATGGCAGTGACCTGTTCGTGGTACCCGATGCCGCCCACGATGCACGATTTGCCGACAACCCCCTCGTCACGGCGGACCCGCACATACGCTTCTATGCCGGGATGCCACTTGTGACACCGGCCGGCTATGCGCTGGGCACTCTCTGTGTGATTGATCGAGTACCCAAACAGTTGACCCACGATCAAATGAACGCGCTCCGTATTTTGGGACGGCAAGTCGTCACTCAACTTGAGTTGCGGAGGGGGCGGCAGGAACTCGAACGGAACCTGGCCAGGCAAGAACAGCATGAACAGTCACAGGCAGACATCCTTCGAGCGCTCGAACACGGGTTGGAGGGCCTGGCGTTCTTGGACCAGGAAGGCCGCTATACCTATCAGAACTCGGCACATGCCGCCATCTACGGGTACAAGCCAGAGGAGTTGATCAACCGGTCGTGGAAGACCTTGTACACTCCCGAGTGGGTTGCCAAGATTGAACAACAGTATTTCCCAATCCTATTGCATGTCGGACGGTGGTCCGGCGAGGTGCAAGGCCTCAGCAAATCAGGCCAGGTGATCGACGCTGAAATCTCCCTCGTCCTTTCACAGGAGAGGGAGGATCCAGCTCGCTGGCTCATGTGCACCTGCCGGGATGTGACGGCACGTGCCGCCGCGCAGCGTCAGCTGGAAGCCAATCGGGAAAGCCTGGCTCAAGCTCAAGCCATCGCCCATGTCGGCAGTTGGGAATGGGACGTGGCAACAGGAACTGAAATCTGGTCGGATGAGCAATTCCGGATTTTCGGGTATGCGCCTCGTACGATCACCCCCACGGTCGAGACCTTCCGTAAGGCAGTCCATCCCGACGATAGAGCCAGGGTGTTCAAGGCCGTTGAAGAGGCACTCGAACAACACCGCCCCTATGAAGTGAGCTGCCGAATTGTTCGCCCGAGCAAGGAAATTCGAGATGTCCTATGCCGCGGCACCATCACCCGTGACACCGAGGGCCGTCCAAAATGCATGATGGGCACCGTTCAGGATATTACTGAACAAATGGTGTATGAACAGACCCTGCGAGATTCTATTCGGCGGTTGGACCTGGCAACGGCATCGGGCGGCATCGGGGTCTGGGACTATTACATTTCCGAAAACAAGCTGGTCTGGGACAAACGGATGTACGCGCTCTACGGCTACACATCCGATGATTTTCCTGGGGCTTATGAAGCCTGGACCAACCGGCTCCATCCTGACGATAGACCCTCTGCCGAAGCCTCCCTTCAAGCAGCGATCGAGGGACGAGGTCAATTCAACATGGAATTTCGTCTCGTCCTTCCGAACCAGAGCATTCGCCACATCAAGGCCTCCGCCATCGTCATCAATGACGAAAGAGATCGCGCAGTCCGAATGATCGGCATCAATTACGATATCACGGCGCGCAAAGAATCAGAACAGGTCGTGCTTGATCTTTACAACCTCCAAGAAGCCATCCTCCTGAATGCCCCACATGCCGTGATCGCAACCTCGACGACGGGACTCATCCAACATTTCAATCCAGCAGCGGAAACGCTGTTGGGCTATTCAGCCGACGAGATGATCGGCAAGTTGACCCCGGCGGTTTTCCACTGCACTGAAGAAGTAATCGCACGCGCGAAGATCTTCGGCGCCGAACTGGGGATCGAGCTGGAGCCGGGGTTCGAGGTCTTCGTCGCCAAGTCCAGGCGCAACCTGCCCAATCAACACGAGTGGATCTACGTCCGCAAAGACGGCACGCGGATCCACGTGCTGCTCTCAGTCACCGCGATCCGTGACCATACCGGCACGATCACCGGCTTTCTAGGAATGGCAACCGACATATCAGTACAGAAGAAAGCCGAACGGTCCAGATTGGCGGCAGAAGCAGCGCTTCGAGAAAAGGAAGAGCTCACGCGCGTGATGATCGAGAATGTTCTCGACTACTCCATCCTCCGACTCGATCCCGAGGGACAGGTTGTGTCATGGAACCAGGGGTCACAGCGTCTGAAGGGATACACTGCAGACGAGATCATCGGTCGTCACTTCTCCTGCTTTTACACGGAGGAAGACCAAGCAAGCGGCAAACCCACGGCGATGTTGAGACGGGCCACAGCCCATCACCATGCGGAAGACGAGGGATGGCGCGTACGCAAGGATGGTTCACGGTTCTGGGCCCACGTGGTCATCACAGCCCTATTCGACCAGGATGGACGTCTGAATGGCTTCACCAAGGTCGTCCACGACATGACCACACGCAAGCAGACCGAGGAACAGTTCAGCCAGGTCGTTGAATCCGCCCCCAACGGCATGCTCGTGGCCAACCATGAGGGCGCCATGACCCTGGTCAATGCCCAAATCGAGCGATACTTCGGCTACGACCGCCAGGAGCTCATCGGTCAACCAGTCGAGATACTGATTCCCGAGCGATTCCGCCCTCAGCATCCTGGACAGCGTACCGGTTTCTTTCACAAGCCCACAGTCCGAGCCATGGGCGTCAACCGCGAGCTCTTCGGCCGCCGCAAAGACGGCTCGGAATTCCCGCTCGAAATCGGGCTCAACCCCATCAAGACTCCCGAAGGTCTCCAGGTCCTCGCCTCCATCGTTGATATCACAGCTCGCAAGCAGGCCGAGGTGAGGCTGGAGCAAGCGGCTTGTGACTTGGAGGCCCGCAATCAAGAGTTGGCGCAAGCGAACCAGGTCGCGCTTGCCGCCACCCGCGCGAAGAGCGAATTCCTGGCGACAATGAGCCATGAGATCCGCACCCCGATGAATGCGATTGTCGGCATGGCGGAATTGCTTCAAGAGACGCCGCTCACGCCTGATCAAGCCAATTATGTCGGCCGATTCAGCCGCGCCGCCTCGTCGCTTATGGATCTGATTAACGGCATTTTAGATCTCTCCAAGATCGAAGCTGGCTACATGGAGCTGGAATCGGTGCCGTTCAATCTTCCCCATCTCGCCAACACGATCGCGGAGCTCATGGGCGGCAAGACCGTAGCTAAAGGACTCGAGCTCTTGGTTCGATTGCATCCAGATATCCCGCAGGGCGTCGTCGGGGATTCCACCCGATTGAATCAGGTGCTCATGAACCTTGTCAGCAATGCAATTAAGTTTACAGAATCCGGGCATGTCATGCTCTCCGTGGAACCGGCCCCCGATCAATCGACCGCTCACGCCCTCCGCTTTTCGGTGTCCGATACCGGAATCGGCATCCCGCCGGACAAGCTCCAGGCCATCTTCGAACCCTTCACACAAGTCGATTCCACCACGACGAGAAAATACGGCGGAACGGGACTTGGTTTGAGCATCTCACAGCATCTTGTGAACCTGATGGGAGGGCGCCTTGAGGTAGCCAGCACATTGGGAGTCGGCACCACCTTTTCCTTTACCATCACCTTGCCTGAAGCCCCCCTCGTCGTAACCAGCCAAACGGGACGGTACCTGAATCTGCATACGATGCGCCTGCTCATCGTGGACGATAACGAGACCAATGTGATGATCATCCGGGAACACCTCTCGCGAAGCGGAGCCCAACTCGTGGAAGCGACCAGTGGCGCACAGGCCTTGACGATCTTGGACGACGCGCATCGGCGGAGCGAGCCGATCACCCTCGCCATTTTGGACTATCACATGCCGGGGATGAATGGGTTGGACCTGGCCCAGGCCATCCGCGACCGACCGGAATGGGCGTCGCTGCCCCTGATCATGCATGTCTCGGACCTTCAAGGGGAAGATACTCGTCGCGCTCGATCATTGGGAATCACCAGCTACCTCTATAAGCCGCTCAGCCGACGGCGCTTAATGGACTCACTGGCCGTTGCGCTGAATCTGGAACCCGTCGGACCGGCTCAACAGGAAGAGACAGAGTCATTAGAACAGACCGCACCGGCCTCCTGTCGCATTCTGTTGGTGGAGGACTTGGAGGATAATCGCGACGTGGTCGCGCTCTTTCTCAAAGACACCCCGTATCAGATAGACATGGCCGAAAATGGGGCCGTCGCCCTGCAGAAATTCCAGACCGGTCACTATGATTTGGTGCTCATGGATATGCAAATGCCGGTGATGGACGGTCTCGCGGCCACGGCAGCCATTCGCGAATGGGAACGAGCGCAGCAGCGCAGGCCCACGCCGATCGTGGCGCTGACGGCCAATGCCTTCAAAGAAGAAGCAGACAAGTGCTTGGCTGTGGGCTGTACAGCCCATCTGACGAAACCGATCAAGAAAAAGACCCTGCTGAGTGCCATCGTCCAATGTGCCAATTCTCCAAGAGACCAAGCGGCCTAAGAAAGGAGCACATTAGTGAACAACTCGTCTTCTGGACAGGACCCACTCCTCTTACTCGTCGAGGACGAACAAGATACGGCGGATCTCGTGACGTTGATCATGAAGGAACGAGGCTATCAGGTCTTACACGCGGCAGACGGCTCTGTGGCACTAGAAAAGGTCGCGCTGATGCCACCCCCTTCACTCGTCATGTTGGATATTCAGCTCCCCCATATCGACGGCATCACGATTTTGGA
Organism: Nitrospiraceae bacterium; assembly: GCA_052387595.1. Classification (GTDB taxonomy): domain Bacteria; phylum Nitrospirota; class Nitrospiria; order Nitrospirales; family Nitrospiraceae; genus Nitrospira_D. Next base: position 38,201 of record JBQTJA010000007.1, read on the forward strand.
GACCATCCGCGCCACACCCGACTGGGAGAACGTGCCGGTAATTATGTTGACGGCGGTCGCCGATCAGGACAAGATCAGAAAGGTGCGTGCTCTTACCGTCCAAGACTATGTGCTGAAGCCGTTCAGACGCGAAACTCTGCTCCGATCTGTCGACCAATCTCGTAATACACCAGCCCGACCGCAATGATCCCAGCTTTCTCAATAAGTTAGTTGGTCTACCTCTCGGGTGACACAGGCCTCATTCCTTCAGTGAACATTCAGCGAACATTCGATTTCTGCCCAGGGCTCGATGTGAAGCCCATCCGCATGAGCTCTATCAAGAATCAAGACAAAACGACCGATACCAGACTGATCGGAGAAGTGCTAATGGGACACGCGCAGTCCAAAGAGATAGGTGCTGAAGGCGAAGAGCTCGTGCATATCGATGCCTCCTTTGAACCGCTCATACCAAAATTCCTGACCAACCGCAAAAAAGAAGTCGTGACGATGCAGGCAGCCCTAGCCGCCCAGGACTATGAAACAGTGCGCACTGTGGCGCATGGAATGAAAGGCGCCGGGGGAAGTTATGGCTTCGACCGGATCACTGACATGGCCGCCGTCGTCGAACAAGCGGCAAAGACGGGAGACGCCTCGACGATAGAACATGATCTCCCTGCGCTGGGTTCATATTTGGACCGGGTCAAGGTGGTCTACGAGTAGTGTCCTTGGAGCAGAAGGAGTGAGCCCATGAACACCACAGTGCTGGTTGTGGAAGATGAACAGGATACCGCTGAGCTGTTGAAGCACCTCTTGGAGCGAGAAGGTTTTTCGGTACTCCATGCAGGTGATGGACGTCAGGCCCGTACCCTGATCGACACGATACGCCCACCATCGCTCGTCGTGTTGGACATGGTGATCCCCTATGTTAGCGGATTCGAGCTACTGAGGGTCATCCGCCGTCATCCTGACTGGCAACTCACGCCAATTATTATGCTCAGCGCCGATGACTACGAGCCGGATATTCAGCAAGCCCTGCGCGAAGGAGCCACGGCCTACGTGACGAAGCAGAAGGGGTCGGCTGGTCTGCTGCAGGCGGTGAAACGGTTTTTGCCTGCCACGCCACCGCAAGACCAGATCGTCGCTCAAGCAGGAAGCGCGGCTCCTCCAACACAACGTGCATCAGTACGGCATCGCCTTCGGGGCAACCAGAGAAAGAAACGGGCCGCGTGACCCATTTCTGTAGGCTCCTCGCATACGTGAGGGAAAGAAGAGACCTGTCTCTACAGATGGGCGCCGTCATCGAAACGGCTTCTACAGTTCAATGAATCCCCTTTAAGGAGACCGAATGGGTAAAGCTAGGACCTCTTCTGGACCGACCGTGCTCATGATCGAGGATCATGACGACACCGCCTGCTTGGTACGATTCATCCTGGAACGCAATGGCTACGCAGTCAGGCATGCGCCTGACGGGTGGAACGCAAAACGTCTGACGGAAACGGCCGAACCGCCGGACTTGGTCCTGCTCGATATTTCTCTGCCCTCCCTGTCAGGGCTGGAGGTCTTGCGCGCCATTCGAACGGCACCGGAATGGCAGTGGATTCCGGTGATTGTACTCAGCGCCGATACGCGTATAGAAACGATGGCCGAGGCAACCAATCTTGGAGCCACGGAATATTTGAAGAAACCCTTCTCCCAGGAACGCCTCATGAAGGCGGTCGAGCTGTTCTTGCCAAGACCAACCGATCGACAGGAGCCGCAACTCCGACAGGCCTGATCAGCACGCACAGCCATCCTGCTCCATCTCCTCGACCGAACGGTGACGTGAAGAGATAGACTCCATGGCATAGCGAAAACCTCCCTGTGGTCTTCCAGCTTTCCCTGCCTCTGAAGTTCCCCTCTATTATTATTTCGCGACCCTAGCTTGTGGAGGTGAATGCAGTTCGAGTATACTGCAAAGTTTGCGCCTCACTATTGCGGCGTCTTTTTTTGTCATTAAGGAAGCACTGTCACCATGTCCACAGTACGCGCCCCTCAGGACCGTCGAAGCGATATTCGGAATATCGCCATCATCGCCCATGTCGATCACGGGAAAACAACCTTGGTTGATGCGGTGCTCCGCCAAACGCACGTCCATCGCAAGATCGACGATATGGGCGAACGCATCATGGATTCGATGGACCAGGAACGAGAGCGCGGGATCACGATCCGAGCCAAAAACGCCAGCGTCATCTACAACGGGGTGAAAATCAACATCGTCGATACGCCGGGCCATGCCGATTTCGGCGGGGAAGTGGAACGCACGCTCCGGATGGTGGACGGGGTATTGATTTTGGTCGATGCGAAAGAAGGGCCTATGCCGCAAACAACCTTTGTGTTGCGGAAAGCCTTAGCCCTGGGGCACAAAGCCATTGTCGTCATCAACAAGATTGACCGGCCGGATGCGGTCATCGATGATGTCGTCAACCGCACCTTCGATCTGTTCGTTCATCTGGGAGCCACCGACGATCAACTCGATTTTCCCATCGTCTACACGTCGGCCATTAAAGGAATCGCTACGCTCGATGTCAATAAACCGGGAACAGATATCCAGCCGTTGCTCGATACCGTGCTAGAGAAGATCCCTGCTCCAGCCATTACCGTCGATGCTCCGCTCCAAATTCTTGTGCTGGCTCTGGTGCAAGATCCCTACAAAGGCAAGATGGGGATCGGCAAGATCCAGTCGGGCTCCATTGCTCGGCGGCAGAGCGTCATGGTGCTCGGCAAGAACGGCGCACAGATTCCCGGAAAGGTCTCCGACCTCGCGGTCTATTCAGGCCTGGAACGGGCCGACATGGAACAGGCAGCGGCCGGAGAAATCGTCGCGGTCGCGGGGCTTGATGATGTGAGCATAGGGGATACCATCGCCGATGCCGATCGTCCCATCGCCCTCCCCCGGGTCTCGATCGATGAGCCGACCGTACAAATGACCTTCTCCGTCAACAACAGTCCATTCGCCGGACGCGAAGGCAAGTTCCTCACGTCACGCCATCTGCGTGAGCGCCTGTTCAAGGAACTGGAGACTAACGTGTCGCTCCGCGTCAATGAGACAGACAGCGCCGATCGCTTTCTTGTGGCGGGACGAGGGGAACTTCACCTCTCCGTCTTAATCGAGCAGATGCGACGGGAAGGGTACGAACTGCAAGTCTCCCAACCGGAGGTCATTGTCCATCGCGAAGGCGGCAAAGTCATGGAGCCGTACGAGGAACTGACCATCCAGGTGCCGGAGACCTATCAGGGAACCGTGATCGAGGAACTCGGCAAACGCCGGGGTGAAATGCGGCACATGCGGCTCATTCACTCTGATGCCGGCACGAGTGAGATGCATTTGGAATACCACATTCCGACACGCGGCATCATGGGGCTCAAAAACATCCTGCTGGCCAAGACCCGAGGGACCGTCATTCTGCACCATGTCTTCGCGGCCTACGAACCGGCGGAAGAACGAGACCTCCTCGTGACCCCGCATGGCTCGCTCGTCGCGTACGAAGACGGGGCAAGTACAGGCTATGCCATCTTCATGACCCAAGAGCGGGGCGCCATGTTCATCGGCCCTGGAGTCGAGGTGTACAGAGGGATGGTCATCGGCCAAAACAGTCGAGATGAAGATCTGGATGTGAACGTGTGCAAGGAAAAGCATCTCTCCAACATGCGGGCGTCCGGATCCGATGAGGCCTTGGTACTCACCCCTCCGCGCGAAATGACACTGGAGTTCGCCTTGGAATACATCGGGGCCGATGAGTTGGTCGAGGTGACGCCGCAGAACCTCCGTCTACGCAAGCGACTGTTGAACCCGGATGACCGCCGCAAGGCGAAGAAATCCGGAAAGTAATTGTCACAGGTGCTCATATGAGGATTCGGAAAAAGTCGCCCAAACCTTCAGCCAAGCGGCCTCCCCTCTATTTCATCGGCTATCGCGGCACTGCCCCGGCCAGTGAGGAGGTCAAGTCACTGTATGATCGGGAATATGGCGTCCCCTTGGCTATCCGTCATGAAGACGGCTCGCTAGAATCCTGGCAGGCGACCCACGGTCCTTGGTCCGCACATGTGGTGCTGCCACTCCCGATGAGTCATGTGGCCGACGTGATGAAACAATTGACCTGGGAACATGACCTCATGGGTGCCGTTGCACCGTCCATCGCCTCCCCTCGTGACATGCTCGATACAGTCCTCCTCGCCACACGATTGGCCCGTTGCCTGACCCTCTTGTCACAAGGCACAGCCTATGACGTCATTAGGCAAGCGTACGTCAATCCCTCGGACTGGCAGCCTCGTACACTCGGGAGTTTTGTTCTGGATGACCATGTGTCCATCGTCCATGACGACACTGCTCACCCAGACCGGGTGTGGTCCTACTCACTCGGACTCAGCAAGTTCGGGTTGGACGAAGTTGAAGTGTTTACGGCGAAAGGGCTTTCCGAGAGTACGGCAAAGGACCTGTTGACGGATTCGGCCGACGAATTACTGAGGCTGGGGCATTCTCCAAAGGTTGGAGCAGCGCTCAACCTTCCGCTGCTCGGCCGTACTATTCACATCAAAAACTACCGCACCGCTGCGCCTGCTGGAAGGATGCTGGGATTCCGAGAGCTTCAAACCTCGTAAGTCCGTTGATAACTCAACATGTTATCAATTCACATCCAATACTAGGCCTACCGGGCCGTTGACATCCTTTGAAAGCACAGGTTACAAAGTTTATGGTTCATGTGGGGTCCTGCCAGTCCGAGACCTCAGTACAGCTATCACTTATATAGATGTCCTAATAAGGAGGTTTGCAATGAGCGACGTAGCATCAGAAATTAAGGTGGGCGATACAGCACCGGACTTCAATCTGAAAGATCAGGACCAAAAGGACGTGAAGTTGAGCGAGTACAAAGGCAAGAAGAACGTCGTGCTCTGCTTCTATCCGTTGGATTGGAGCCCTGTGTGCCAGGGTGAAAACAAGTGCCTGACCGATGACTTCCCCAAGTTCCAGTCCGCCAACGCGGAATTGTTCGGCATCAGCTGCGACAGCTTTTTTTCCCACAAAGCCTGGGCGGATTCGCTGGACCTGAAGCACCGCTTGTTGTCGGACGTCCACCGGACGACCGCAAAGTCGTATGGTCTGTATTTCGAGCCGCTGAACTGCTCGAAGCGCGCGACGGTGATCGTCGATAAGAACGGCAAGGTCGCCTACGCGAAGGTGCAGGAGATCAAGACCGCACGCGAAGACAAGGACATCCTGGACGCACTTGCGAAGTTGAGCTAATAACATAGGACTGAGGACTGGGTGGATTACGCACTCAGTCCTCAGCACTCAAGACTCAGCACTTCTTATGAGCACCGTTCTCGACGTCAGCGACGCCAACTACAAAGAATTCACCGACAGCGCCGGTGCGGTCGTCGCGTACGGCCTTGCCACATGCGAGCCCTGCAAGGCCTACGATCCCATTCTTGAAGCGACCGCGGCGGAATTCCCCGAGATCAAAATCGGCAAGGCCAAGATGCATGTGCCGGGCCGCTGTCGTGAGATCAAGAAGACCCATACGTTTGAAACATACCCCACCACTCATTTCTTCGCGCATGGTAAATTATTGTTGACGCGTGAGGGAGTCGTCGAGCCGGCCGAACTCGCCGCGCTCATTTCCGACCACTTACTCAAGTAGGCCCGTTGCTGCATCGCGCGTAAGTGAACCTGGAAACTCTTCCATGACCGCTGGATCGGGCAGCACTGAACGGTCGACCAGTTAGGAGACGAGCAGAGCATGAACAAGACGATTGCTGGTGTGGCATTTGGCATCACCCTGTCCCTGTCCCTCTCGGCCGGTGCCCATACCGATGAATATTTTGAATCGGTCCAGGCACCACATGGTGGACAATTGCGCATGACCGGTCCATTTCATATGGAGCTGGTCGCGAAAGATGGAGACCTGACGGTCTACGTCACGGACCATGCCGACAACCCCATCAGCGTCGACGGCGGTTTAGCCAAAGCCAACATCGAGAACGGGCCAACCAGAACCCAAGTGAACATGCACCCCGTGGGAAACAATATGCTCAGTGGTTCCGGCACATTTTCGTTGACCCCCAATACCGTGGTCGTCGTCTTCATGAAGCTGCCGAATCAAGACGGCTATGCCGCCCGCTTCACGCCGTTGAAACCCAAGAGCGAACAGGCAGAAAAATCCCCGTCCCACGCGGATAATGCCGGCCCACATCACCATCACCACTCACCGAAGCATTGATGGCAACTCTGTTCTACCGATGAAGACCTGGCTGAGTTTTGAGGAGAACCAATCGTGAGACATCTGCTGGGGAGTTTGGTGCTGGGGATAATGCTGTTGGGGTCCGCGCAAGTCGGAGCCCACTCAGCGAAACACGCAGAACCCGTGAAGGCCCTTCACGGCGGGCAATCGCTGGCCGCAGGGCCGTATCATCTCGAGTTGGTCGCCAAGGATGGAGAGCTGCTGCTGTATGTGTCCGATCATTCCGACAAGGGGATCCCGTCCGATGGAGCGAAAGCTAAGGCCACCATCCAGCACGGGTTTGAGAAGGCCACGATCCAGGTTGAACTGGAACCGTCTGGGGACAACCAGCTGAAGGGGAACGGAACATTTACGATTTCCCCGGATACCGGAATTCTGGTCTTTCTCAGAATACCGGAACAGCAGGCTTATGCCGCCCGCTTTACTCCACTCAAACCCACAAGCGGAGCCGCCTCAAGAAGCGAGTCCCCTCACAAGGCAAAGCATTAGTCACAGCCGTCTTGGTTCAACCGTCAAGCCATCAGGACAGCAAGTCGGATGACGGCTTGTCCATATGGATCAAGAACGCGATTCATTCCACGCCGACCAGCAGCCCTCAAAAAATCTGCCCTTCAAAATTTCTCTGGCAACGCGTAAAACCGCGAACCGTTTGCCCCCATCGTTCCTCCCCAGTTTGGGTCTCTGTTCAGCATGTCCGGAGGAATGAGCTTCAGAGCAATGAAACGATGACAGAGGCATCCAACCTGCTCTTTTGACTCACTGAAAAGACGAGGGCCAGCTGCACTACCCCGCGTAGTCGAACGAGAGGTCACGGGTTTGGACAAGACGGATGTTGTGGAGCGTTCCGCCTGAGAGTTGCCCGGCGAGGCGGTCCCAGATGGTCTTGGCGAGAGCTTCTCCCCTCACCGTTTCAGAGCCAAACACCTGGCGAAGATCCTGCCGGTCAAACGGCGTGATGACCCGGTCCTGGACCAGTCGGTCCAACGCTCCAATGTCAGTCACCATGCCCGTCACCGGATCGATCGTCCCGCGAACCGTCACGTAGCAGTCCCAATCTCGCCCCTGATGGCTCTCGTGGATCGCGTTGAAGGAATATCGCTTTGCAATTGCAGCGGCATCCGGCCCATCCTCTGCGGTGACTTCGGAATAGAGATCTTCGTCTTCACAGAGCCGAAGGGTGTGAAGGGCACCGATATCCCGCTGAGCCGCCAACTTCGTCCACAGCACGTGCGCGAAATTTTCGGAGGTCGGAATCCGGTCTTTGAAGTAGGGCATGTCCAGGTTCAGGTTCTTGTGATCAAACTCTTCGATCACGTCCAGGAGCACCTGCTTGAGATCGAACAGATTGACGACCATGCCGGTCTTCGGGTCTATCTCACCAGAGACGGTGAGTTCAAGCAGGTAGTTATGTCCATGCGCGGGAGGGTTGTAGCAGCGCCCAAATACCGTGCGATTCTTCACGTCATCCCATTCTGGCCGTCCATAGCGATGGGCGGCTGAAAATTCGATGCGCTTGGTCAACAAGACAGGGGGCATGGCTTCTCGGTGCTACGCACCGCCTCTTAAATCGGCAAGCCACTCTTCGCGCATCGTGCCGGACACAGGCACCTCTTCTCGATAGCCGCCATGGCCGACACGGATCGTCACAGGTTGGCTGAGGTCTGCAAAGGTCTTGGTCATGGAGACAGTCGGTCGAAACTTCACGAAATGAACCGCGCTGATTTTCGTCTCATGGCTCCGGCCGCCTTCAAATTCGCCGAATACTTCCTCGCCTCCGGCGACAATGGCTACTTTTTCTCCATGGTCGAGCCCCATGAACTGATCGAGCCGTTCCTTGATCATCGCGTCCTGGGTGATCTCAATCAACAGGGTCGCGCTCAACTCGCCCGGAGCCGGCAGAAGGGCATTGTACACATCCAGTTCATCCTGAACCTTGACCGGATCGAAAATCCGCTCGACGCGGATCATCTCCTGAATTTGAAACCGCACCGTCACACGATTCTCGAATACCATCGTCATACAGGGGCCGACCGACATGCGCCGCCGCTGCTTCAGCGCAATGATGTTCGCTCGAAAAGCCTCACGCTGCCGCTCGTACTCCTGATACGGAATGATATCGTCTGGAGCGATGGCTTTCACCGATTGTCCCCTTTCTCGTGATTCGTCCAGCGTGGAGCTAACTCCAGCCTCATGGTTGTCGTGGCAACCCATAGGCATCACGGACGATCTGAATCGGATGCAGCGTACTCCGTCCTCCGGCATGGGCCGACGCACCGGCTTGATCCAACTGTAATCCGGCCAGGGGACAGTCCGACGCGACAAGGTCCGCTGGTGTCTGCTCGATCGCTCGCATGGCCTTCCCGGCAATCTTCATCGAAAGTTGGAAAAACTCCGTCTTCGCCGACCAGGCGCCGTCATGCCCCGAACACTGTTCGATCACCTCGACGTGGGCACCGGCGCACTCCATGAGTTCTCTGGATTTAAACCCGATATTTTGATCCCTGAGATGGCAGGGAATCTGATAGGCGACTCGCCCTGGCTTCCGCGTGAAATCGTCCGCCAACTGACCGGTTTTCTTCATGGCCATCAGATATTCACAGACATCGAATGTCCGCTCCGCCACCCGTTTCGTCTTCTCATCGAGAGAGAGTTCCGGGTATTCGCGTTTCAACATCAAGCTGCAACTGGCGGTCGGGACCACCACATCGTACCCCTCGGCGACCAACGGATACAATGACGCAACGTTGCTTCGGGCGGCCTGTTGAATCGCCTGAGTATCTCCAATATCGAAACTGGGCATCCCGCAACAACGCTGCTCTGGAACCACCACCTGGACGCCGTTCTTCTCCAGCACTTGCACTGTCGCCTTGCCAACGTCGGTCGCCTGAAAGTTCACGAGGCAACTGGCAAAGAGGGCGACCTTGCGGACGGGTGGATCGGCTATGGCCGTTTTGGCTCGCCGGCCGAACCAGCGCGGAAATGTCTCTCCTGAGAAATGCAGGAGCTGGCGGTCCCGATGAATTCCCATGACTCGCTCCAGAAGGTGACGCACAAACCGGTTCCCCAACAACCTGTTGGTGAGCGAGGCGGTGGCACTGCCAAGTCTTCCAATCACATCTGTCATGATCAATAGGCGATCTCGCCACCGAACGCCACGCTCCACCGCAAGACGCTTTTTCCAGGCGACCATCAAATGCGGGAAGTCGATTGCATAGTGATGCGGAGGAGTATAGGGACAATGGTTGAAGCAGAGCTTGCAGTAGTAACACTCATCGACGACTTGATGATGGTCGGCCGAGGTCAGCTTGGCCACGTCACTCTCGCACACATCAATCCGATCTAAGAGTGTGTTGAACGAGGGACAAAGATTGAAGCAGCGCCGGCAGCCGTCACAGACCTCGTAGATCCGCAGCGTGTCCTTCTCCAACTGCGTGGAGTCGATCGGGGTAAGGAGACTGAGACCTTTCATCCTTCTCTCCAAAAACGATCAGCGGCCAGCCTTCGCCGACGGACTCCCGCCACGTCGCCGAAAACTGACCGCTGAACGTGAGCCGATGCGTACGCGCTAGCTCTTCAGAGTATCCAATCCCTTCTGAAACCGATTAGCATGGGACCGTTCGGCTTTCGCCAAGGTCTCAAACCATTCCGCCAACTCAGGAAATCCTTCATCGCGGGCGGTCTTCGCCATCCCGGGATACATCTGCGTATATTCGTACGTTTCACCCTCGATGGCGGACTTGAGGTTCGCGTCCGTGTTGCCCATCGGCACACCCGTCGCCGGATCTCCGACCTCTTTCAAAAAGTCCAGGTGACCAAAGGCATGGCCGGTTTCAGCCTCCGAGGTGTCCCGGAAGAGCCCACCGACGTCCGGATAGCCTTCAATATCCGCCCTCCGCGCGAAATACAGATACCGGCGGTTGGCCTGTGATTCGCCGGCAAACGCATGTTTCAGATTGTCGTGACTCTTGGTTCCTTTTAAGCTTTTTCCCATATCATCCTCCTCGTTGTTCGAAGGCCCATCCTTAGCCCCGCCGAGATGTTCGTTGCTAGTAAACCGGCGACTAAGATAGCGCAGCCGCCGTCAGCGGTTCAAGGGGCTTCGCGCCATCCGGTCCAGTTAGTATTCGCACGGCTGGGGGTATGTTACACTCCCACAGGATAGATATACGAGGACTCTTATCCACCGAGGAACCATATGAAGATCTCCGGCCGCCATGCCTTCTACCGAACGGCAGGTGTCATCGCCTTGTTCGTGTTGATAATGTCTGGTTGTGCCGCAGACCCATATCAGCGACGAGCGGATGTCATGAAGGACCACGTCGAGACCTTCTATACGCACCTCAAGGCCAATCGAGTGGCCGCAGCGGTTCACGAAAATGAGCAGATCGAAGCCATGGCCGATCAGATGGCGGACACCGTCAGGAAGCAAGGCCAGCTGCAGGGGACATCGCAGGTCGAACGGGAGTTCGCACTCATGAAAACGGCTCGCGGAACGGCGGCTCAGAACTGGATCGCGTTGGGACAATATTTCGCGATCAAGCAGCAACCGGAGAAAGCCCGTGCCTCCTATCAACGCGTGGTCGATACCTACACGGACCAGACGGAACGTACCTACCGAGAACAGGCTGCTCGAGCGTTGAACGACTTGGAGATCCTGTCAGGGCCCTCTCCTAATTCAACTCGCTAATCGCGCAGATCACAACACTGTGAGGAGTGTTCGAGCCGCCTATCCTTTGATTGCCGATGACCCACTCGATACGGTTCACAATGCTCCTGCTCGCCCTCTGTGTCACAGGGGCGGGGTGTGTCCATCGGATTCAGGTGACGCCTCTCCCCACCAGTGTGTCGTCCATCACGATCCCTCGAACGCTTCAGGCCGTTGTCAGCCCGATTGCAATGGAAGGCGCGGACCATCGGCCAGGCATCGCCCTTCTGGAATGGCCGCATCTCGACCTGAAACAGACGGTCTTGCGATACCTGCAACAACGAAGTACCTTCACATCTGTCTCGCCTGACCCAGCCGACCTGACGCTTCGCGTGGCCACGAAATTGAGGCTGACCTCTCGCAGTGGCCTCTATCATTATCAAGTCGTGCTACAAGCAGAGATGAGTGAAACCGCCGGAGTTATGAAGTCCTATCATGCCGAACACACTGCAGCAGGATCGTCGGTGCGGTGGGTCACGGCGTCCGACCGTAACCCCATCGAAACCGCGCTACGGGGAGCGTTGGAAGACTTAATGAGGCAGGTCGAGGCGGACGGAGCACTCTACCTCAGCCGAACAGAGCAACCGTTACAGAAGCTGCCCCATGATACATCGTCACCCGGCAGGTAAGCCTTAGGCCATGCTCACGGCTTTGTGAGAGTCGGCAGTATTCCTCGGATCTTCCGCTGAACCTTCCACGTACTCGGGGCAATCAAGGCGAAATGCCTGATCTCCGAATGCTGCATGGTAGAAGTCACAGTGATGAGGCTGGTCCGATTCCGCATAGGCATGTGGACGGAAATGCTCGCAGGAGACGCACATGCGCGCAACAGGAATTTCTCCTTGCAATTGAAGCGCGCGAATCAGCTTCACGAGCGAACTAAGAAGCGCGACCTGCTCTTGCACCGACAAATTCTTGGTCGCGGACGCCAGAATCTCCGGCCATCGGTTTTCCACATGGCCTGCCTTCGCCCCGAGGGAGGTAAGGTGAACCGTCACGACACGGTTGTCGATTTCCCGACGGCGCCGGCGGACCAATCGCTTCCCCTCAAGCGTTCGGATGACTTCAGAAGCAGTCGGCAGTTTCACGGAGAGTTCTCGGGCAATCGTTGAGACGGTAGCCGAATGATTCGGTCGAGACCGGAGAAACGTCAGCACTTGGATTTGCAAGGGACCAATCCCTGCCCGCCCCTTCCGTCTCCAGGCACGGCTCTTCATCGCCAGCCCAATTTTTGAAAGCCCCGTCACTAAACGATCAGGGAGCGACTCTTGATCAATCTTTATTAATGCGGTCATACGGTTCCCTCTCTTGTTGATCCGAGAGGGTGCCAGTCTATGGCGCCTTCTTCCTTTGCGTCAAGCCTGTTTCTCCAGCCATGAGCCACCCCCTACTTTTGATGTTCAGCGGACCACGAGCACTCCACAGTGGGCATGTTGCACCACACGGGTCGACACGCTGCCAAGCAGCACTCGGCGGATTGCGCCCAACCCCTTCGCTCCGGCCACAATCAGATCCGCCTTCTCCTGTTTGGCCACTGTCAGAATCTCGTCAGCCGGCTTCCCCAGCCTCAAGACTTCACGTATCTGGAAGCCTGAATTCGAGAGCTTAGCAGCAAGGCGCTGGATCAGCATTTTCCCGGTCTCTTTGACCTCCGGGTACTTAAAATAGGGCACCGCATGCATCACGGTCACCATGACTGGTGCGCGATCCGGACCATCGGGTGTCGGGTTGACGTTGCGGATCAGGAACTTAACCGCCTTATCTGAGGCTGACGAGCCATCGATTGCTAGAACCAGATGCCGTACAGGCCGAGGACTCTCTTTCACCACCAGTACAGAACAAGGTGCATGGTGAATAGCATGATTCGAGATACTGCCCAGCATAAAGCGATCCAAGGCATCCAATCCTCGCGATCCAATCGACAAGAGCCCGACCCCACGCTGCGCATGTTTCATGATCGTGGCGGCCACCGCGCCATGGTCGGTCGTTACGGTCCCGCTCAAGCCGAGCGTCGACAACAAACCCTCCGAGTCCTTTTTCGTCACCTTCGCCGCTGTCTCCATCCGCTTGACTTCGGACTGAATGTATCGTCCGGTCCCGACGATCGCCGGCTGGATCATAAAGGGAGCCCGAACACTTGCCACATCGATGACATGCAGCACACGAACGACCGGCTGCACCGCGAACGGCATCTCCGCTAACCATTCGATCGCCCACTTCCCATGTTTCGACCCGTCAGTTGTCGCGAGAATTTTCATGTCGGATATCCTTTTGTTCGACGAGATGTATCCCTGTTGTTCAACAGACTGTACTGAATCGTTCTCGAAACGCCTCCGGAGACAGGCCGGCCAAGGCGGCATAGCGGCCCAGCACGTCCTGATTGTTCACGTCGGCCTCCGTGAGCCGAATCATGTATTGCCGGGCGATCTGATAGGACTGGGAATCGATATCCACCATCCTCAGCTTGGTCCGTCCGGTGGAGGAATCCACCATCTGCTTGAATGGAATCGGGGTGAACCGGCCGTTTTGGATCGAGACCATGGCCGATGTCCCACTGTCGAGCAAGTACTGAGCGGCGCAATAGCCAAGATCGCGCGTGTATTCGATATCGTATGGAATAGGATCGGCACAGCGGAGCTCATACCCCACGTTCTTCGCCACCAGGCTGACAGCAAGCCCAAGCTGGTGAAGCTGCTTCGTCAGTTCGCGCCGCAGCACATCACCAATGTCGATCTCGCTCATTCGTAAATGGCCATGTTCGTCTCGTTCGACATGCTCTAACCCACCAAGATCTCGAGAATCAATGATTTCGATCAGCCCTTCGGCCAGCACCGCAACCCCGTCGGCCCGACCCTGTTCCAGACGCTTGATCACGGCCCCGATCAATAGATCGACAACGTGTTGAAGTCTCACCGGCCTTTCTCGAAACTCTTCAGGAATGATAGTCAGTGTCGCGCCGGCCGCCTTCCCGATCCCCAAGGCGAGATGGCCGGCCTTGCGCCCCATGGTCACGACCAAATACCAGCGTGTAGTGGTGCGGGCATCGACCATCAGATTTTTCACGATCTCAGCCCCGACGTGACGGGCCGTTTGAAACCCGAATGTCGGAATCCCATGGGGGAGACCCAGATCGTTGTCGATGGTCTTGGGAACATGGATGACTTGAAGGCGGCCACCGGCATGCTCCTCCAGCTTCATGGCCGAAAATGCGGTGTCGTCACCGCCTATCGTCACCAGCCGTGTGACTCCGAGACTCGACAGTCCGAACAAGACGTTGTTGAGCAGCTCTGTACTCTTCGTCGGGTTTGCACGCGACGTACCCAGATAGGACCCTCCTCGAAAATGGATCCGGCTGACGTCCTCGATCGAGAGCGGTCGTGCCTGCCCCGTACTCCCCTCCATGAGCCATTTAAATCCATCGATCAGCCCAAGCACATCCGAGCCGCCCAGAATGCTGCGGATCGTGGCTGCACTAATCACGCTATTGATTCCGGGCGCAGGCCCGCCGCCGACTAAGATACCGACCGTCGTTCGCTGATCCGTCATCGATTGCTCCCTACCGAGCTTTCCATTGGTCCTCCGGCTTTTTCATGATCTGCGGCATGGTTGTATACTCCATCTCGTCAGGTGGCAAGGGGTGCGACTCGAATTACTCCGGCAGCTCCTCCAAGCCCACATGGGCGCGAAGACGATTGTAATCGAACGCCGGTCGGCCACATCGCCGACGGCCTGGATCATGCCGGGCCATTTCCTCGATGAGGAAACCAACCTTGCCGCGCATGGCGGCGGATGCGGCGGCATGGCGTGGCGTGTGCCCGCCGAGTACGAGGTGAGGCTGATCTGACCACTCCAAGTAGGCTTTTTCCAAAAGCTGGTTGAGCAGCGCATAGTCTTCTTCCGGTGTCACGACCAACGGCGGCGGTTCATCGGACATGAGCTCGGCTATCGATAATTGCCGCGCAGGCGGCACGAGCGTCTCACCTCTGAAATGCAGTGAAAATCCAAACGAGGCCGCGAGTCGATGCTTGACCTGGTCAAGTCTCGCTGGACTGTCGCATTCCACGATGAGCTGGGACGACGTCAGCGTCACCTTCGCGACAATAGAGTCAGCCCCGCCGCTCCCATCCCGCTGCACCCATGCGCGAACCGGAGGAATCTCGTCGGTCTGGCCTTGCCTTCCAACCTGAGGCGCCATCTTCTCCGGTTTAAGCTCGCTCATCTCGGACAATCCACCGACAAAGAACTGATACTCATGGTGGTCGTACAGGGCCACAGCATAGAGATAGGGATGGCCATCGGGACGGCGATAGCGAATATGGACGACGGCGTCCACCAACGCGTCCGTGCGGAGTTGCGCGAACGCCCAGAGCAGCATATACCCATACCGCTTGGTAAACTCCCTCCACTCCCCTAACGCAAAGGATCCGGTGGTCATCTCCATTTCTCGACGCCACCCCGCAGTCATCTCGATCAGCGCGTTGGCATCGGCCTGAGACATGACGATTCCGCAGCCAGCCCATACTGCCTTGCCTGACTCACCACCATCCGGAGTGCAAACGAGGCGGGTCAGCAACACCTGGCCTGCCGCCAGATCGTTGATGGATTCATGGCCAGGGACCACCAATGCGGTTCGATCTCCGAGAGACCGCACGGTGAGATCTTCCCCTGGCTTCGGCGAGGAGATCAGTTCCAGCACATCAAAATAGGAATGTTTCAAGGGATCGAGCCACTGCCGTTCCTCTTCGGGAATATGTTCGGTGATGACGTCTCGCAACTGTTCGATCAAGGTCAATTGCCCGTCTTCAGGATAGAAATCGCAGAGAAGGAACAGGTTGGCGAGTTCGGCTTCTTGAGCGAGCGGTGGGACGAGCCTGCCCGCGATGCCCCCCAAGTACGGTCTCAACGCCCGTGCCAGCGCCATCTCCCGCTGCAGGGCGAATTCCGGCTTGAGCGACAACGATTCGAGCCGCACGAGCACTGCATCGAGAGCCGGAGGCTGTGGAGTCCAGAATCCCGTTGCTTGTTCACTCGCGAGCTTCATGTATTTCTTCCATGACGATTTCCTCCGCATCAAACCAGTCTCGAAACGCGTTCCCTTCTTGACGGCCGCGCTGTTCCCACAGTTCGTACGCTTTCTGCGAGATCCGTTCCCACATGCCATCCGGCAGTTCGATGGGCTTCTTGGCTCGGCCTATCTTGGGGACGGCTCGGCCTTTCGCTTTACCGGTTGTTGTTTTTCGTGTTCGCATAACTCGCTCCTGGGTTACACATTGATCGGCATCGATTGCCCTGAAAGGACCCGGCGATGGTCTGGCGGTAACTTGAGGCTCCGTACTGTGAGAACGGGGCAGGAGGATCTCCGCAGGACGGACTCCGCGACACTGCCGAACAGCGCATGAGACAACCCACGGCGGCCATGCGTCCCCATCACAATCACATCGACCGATTGAGATCGAGCCGCATCGAGAATAGAATCGGCTGGCAGGCCGCCCGACATCAAGAAGTCGGATGCAAGGCCGAGGGAAGTGAGCGTGGAGACGAAATCAGATAGCCGCTTTGTAATGGCTGCCTTGCTCGATTCCCGCTGAGCCATGTGGGGCAGCGTAAAGTCTAGACCGCATGACTCCGGCTCAAGTACATGAAGAAGTTTCAGAGAGGCGTTCGATCGCTGTGCGATCAATGCTCCATACTCCAGTGCGTCAAGTGAGCAATCTGAGAAGTCGACCGGCACCAGCACTCGCTTCGGTGTGGTGCTCGGCTTTTCGATGCTCGTGCTCCCGTCGGCGCAATGTCTTTCCATGGGCACAGCCCACACGG
This sequence comes from Nitrospiraceae bacterium, assembly GCA_052387595.1. Taxonomy (GTDB): domain Bacteria; phylum Nitrospirota; class Nitrospiria; order Nitrospirales; family Nitrospiraceae; genus Nitrospira_D. The sequence continues at coordinate 54,980 of JBQTJA010000007.1, forward strand.
GACAGGGTGCCTTACGAATGATTCGTTCAGCCGTACTTCCCAGCAAGACGTGCTCGAGACCACTTTTCCCTCTCGTTCCGACCACAATCAATTCGGTCCCTTCAGCACGCGCGACCGCCAATACCTCCTCGCTCGGGATTCCGGTTGCAATATACGATTGTGCGGAAATCCCCAGGGCGACCGCCCGCGCCTTCAGATCTACCAATTTCGTCGTGACCTCCTTCATCAATCCATCCAGGTACAATCGATTCACCGCATAGTCCGGGTCCATCCCAGGAGGAAACTCCAGAACGCTCATGACGGTCAGAGAGGCCTCCCACGATTGGGCGAGCGCACAGGCATAGGCCTCTGCAGTCGCTGACCCCTGTGATCCGTCGGTCGCAAGGAGAATGCTCAGTCCTCCTATGGGCACCGTCACACCGCCTCCGCGCTCAAGAGAAGCAACTCTCCGCTCATCGTCGGGTGAATCGAGCATCGAAAAACATGCCGGCCTGGTCGCGTCATGTCGAATCGAATCGTGGCGCCCTGTTTCGGATCAAGAAAGACTCCCCCCACCCCGCGGCCATACACGATCACCCCGTCCTTTTCAATCTGTGTCGGAATCCCTTCAAACATGGTCGAGCTGAAATCATGTCGCTCCGCGTCTTCATTCCGTATCTTAATGACGGTGGGAAACCCCAAGCGCAACGGACTCTGCTTCGTCACAAAACGAAAATCCTTGATCGTCACGTCCACCACTTGTTCGGATTGCGCAAGAAGATCTGCGCCATAGATCAAGGCCAGACACATCATGGATAGAGCCATTCCCAAGCTTCGCCACCGTCCCTGATTTCCCCTCATGGCCATGCTCTCCTCCATCTGTTTGTCAGCGCGTCGCTTTTTGTTGTGTGGCGGATGTGGCAAGCGGCACGGTCAAGACAGGACATCCGGCCGTGCGAACGACCTTTTCCGCCGTGCTGCCAAAGAAAATCTTGTCCACACTGCCGGACCGGCCGCCGTAACTTCCTATCACAACCAGATCGATATCCCCCGTGCGCGCGATTTTGGCGATCTCGACGAACGGTGCCCCCTCCACGATCAGACGTGTGATCTTGACATCCATAGCTGCTTTCGACTCCAACAACTGCCTTACTTTGAGACGGGCATGATGGCGTAAGCGGCGGCGCTGCGGCGCGGCATCGGACGGAACGGCCAGCAAACCCAATCGATTGAAAGCAGCAAGAGCGCTGGTGTCGATGACGTGCAAAACGAGCAGCGTCGCCCCACACAGCCGCGCCATTTGACAAGCAACCCGGAATGCCTCGTCGGAACAGGGCGAAAAATCGACCGGAACCAGTATGGTCTCGAAGAGATTTGTCCCCTTCCCCATGAACGATCCTCCTGCCGATAATTGAGCAAGGGCGATGCCACCCACGAGAGCTGATGGCTGATAGCCGATGGCTTGGAGACACTACGAATTTGTTGCATTTGTTCCTGTTATCAACCATCGACGATATGCTTCGCCTCCGCAAGCAGGGGCTCTCTGCCACAGAGGTCGTTCGCCTGCTGTAGCAGAAGGCGCCACAGGTGATGAGGTAAAGAGTGAGGGGTGAGGGGACCACGCAGAAGAATGTCTTTGCCTCTTCACTCCTTACCCACTCACCCCTTACCCCTGACGATCTTCTCCTAAAGCGGCATTGGACTTGCTGAAGACCATCTTCAGTAGCGGGGGGAAGAATGACACGTGCACAGTGGCTCCTGCTTGGAGCAGTGGGGTTGGGCCTGGCAATCGTGATCTATGTTGTCTTCTTCTGCCCTGCAGACTGTCAGTAACGATCGACCAGAAGGAGCGGGATGGCGACTGCGGCAGACCTGATGACTCTGGACATTCCCAGGAGCGACAGACACCGCACAGTTGGAGAGATGATCGCGGCGCTTCGAGACCATACATGGGACGAGGTGGGCCACATCTATCTTGTTGATGATCAGGCTGCGCTGGTCGGCCAGGTTCCGATCGAACGGCTGCTCCAGGCGAAAGAACAGACCTACTTGGCTGAACTTGAAGGCTCCCCTCCAATTGAAGTCTTCCCTGGCGATGCTGCCGAGACCGTCGCGCTGCGCGCGGTCGAACGTCATGACGCGGATGTAGCTGTCATCGACAGCCGCCGCCGGCTGTTAGGCGCCATTCCGATCGGAAGGCTCTTGGCCCTGCTGCATGAGGAACATGTGGACAACTTCTTACGGATGGGCGGTGTGAGCCGAATGGATCATCTCCATCTGTCACTCACCGTGCAACAGACGCTCAACGCCGTGCGCGCGCGTCTGCCATGGTTGATGGTCGGCCTGGGTGGAGGGTTCTTGGCCAGTGGCGTGGCCTCAGCCTTTGAAGCCTCGCTGAGGCGTGAGGTGGCCCTCGCGTTCTTTCTTCCCTTGGTCGTGTATATGGCCGATGCCGTCGGGACCCAAACTGAAACCATCTTGGTTCGCCGGTTGGCCTATGGAGAAGTCTCGGTGTGGGAGCAATTAGCGAGAGAATCAGTGATCGGCGCATCAATCGGAGCGATCGTCGCGGTTGTCGCAAGTGGAGGATTATGGCTCTGGAACGGACATCCGGCGTTAGCAGTGGTCGTGGGAGCCTCACTGGGGGTGACTGCGGTTGTCGCCACCATTATGGCCAGTCTCCTGCCGATGGGACTGGCGCGTCTCGGAGCAGATCCAGCCCTGGCCAGCGGACCGGTGGCGACCGTTGTCCAGGACATTCTGAGCGTGGGGATTTATCTGATGATCGCGACGGCCTTACTGCCCATGTGATTCATGTTGGAGCGGATCAGCAAGGCCACAGCCGAAAGGTGATGCTATGAAACTCTTGCTCGCAGTCGACGGTTCCGACAACTCGTATGAAGCCGTGCGCGCCTTGAAGTATCTGGCTCGTGCGGAGGAACTGCACATCGTGCACGTGCTCGATGTCCCGAGTCCAGCCTATCCCATGATGATGCCGGAAGTGGCACAAGACCTGTACGAGACGGTCGAGCGAAACATGCGCGACGACGGGACTCGTTTGTTGGATCGCATCGTGGCCCTGCTGCCATTAGATGCCGGACCGGTCACGAAGCATTTGGTCGTCGGATCTCCGGTGGATCAGATCGTGGCCTTGGCTGAACAGCAAAAGATACATCTCATTCTGTTGGGTGCCCGGGGCCTTGGACCGGTCAAGGAGCGGCTGGTTGGAAGTGTTTCCCACCGAGTGCTGACGTTCGGGCCTGGCGCGAAACTGATCCTTCCTGGCCCCTTGAAAGCACTTCATCATATCTTGCTTCCCCTGCAAGGGAGCTATGATGCAGACCATGCCATCTCCTTCCTTCAACAGAAACCCTTTCGTGAACCGCCTACGATCACCTTGTTCACCGTTCTGCCCCATACCAGGCCACCCTGGCCGGTGGATGCGGTCTCGGCCGAGCATATGGAAACCCATTCCCTCGGCAAAGCGAAGGACTTCCTCGACGAGATAGCCGCCAAGCTGAAATCCTATGGCTACCAAACCCGCGTGGCGACTATGTTGGGTACCCCGGTCCAGGGAATTCTTCAGGAAGCCAAGGCCTTGAATCCAGACCTTATTCTCGCGGGATCCCGGGGGCGCCGCGGTCTCACCCGCATGGTGCTCGGTAGCGTGTCACATGCGCTGTTGCACCAGGGGACCTATCCACTCATGATTGTTGGCTGATTGTTGAAAGGGGCGCACCATGCCGATGTACGACTATAAATGCCTCGATTGCGGGAAAGAATCACTGATTGTCGTGACACTGAAAGAGCATGAGCGAGGTGAGGTGACATGCCCGGCCTGCGGAAGCAAGAAGCTGCAGCAGCTGTTCAGTTCCTTTATCGCTCACACCACGAAGAAGAGTTAACAACATGATCGAGACGCCACAACCGCTCATTCGAGATCGACTACTAGCTGTAGGACTCTGCGGGATCTTTACTCTGAGCAGTACGGCCATACCCGATCTCTATGCGCAAGACTATCCGCCAGACATCACACGCGGGAAAGCGGTCTATCAGCACCACTGTCAGGACTGCCACGGCCTTACCGGTCGAGGAGACGGCCCTGCCGCCACTTCCTTGAAAGTGCCACCGGCCGATTTTCAGCGCTTTCGGTCCTTCCTGAAATCCGATGAAGAGTTACTGCGAACGATCGAGCACGGTGTGGTCTTCAGCCCGATGCATTCTTGGCGCGGCCAGCTCACCGACGGAGAAATGCAAGACGTCGTGGCGCACATCCGCTTGTTGTCACAACAGGCACGATGACCGATCGCTTGGGTTTGACGATTTCATGACCGATTGATGGTAATCTGAACATCAAACGATCATCTGATGCCTCGACTCCACGATGCCTCTCAATGATTTCCCTCACTCCCTATGATGCGTTGCTCGTCGCCGATATTCAGAATGATTTCCTGTCAGGTGGAGCGCTCGAGATCAGCGGTGGTGATGATATTCTTCTTATCCTCATGAACTATGTTCAGCGGTTTCAGAGTCGCAGTCTTCCTATTTTTTTGACCCGCGACTGGCACCCATCCAACCATTGCTCCTTCCGGTCCCAGGGTGGGCCATGGCCGGCCCATTGCGTCGCTGGTTCCCCCGGCTCTCTGCCACCGCCGTCGTTTTCAGCTCCCCCATCAGCCGTCATCATTTACAAGGCCATCGACCGTGACCAAGAGACCTACTCGGCATTCCAGAATACCGCACTGGATCGGCATCTACGGGCTCTGAGTGTACAACGGCTGTTCATCGGTGGATTGGCAACCGACTATTGTGTGCTGAATTCGGTCAAGGACGCTCGGATGCTGGGTTATAACGTCTGCTTGTTGGTAGACGGCATCAAGGCGGTCAATCTTCGTCCTGACGATGGTCGTCGTGCTGAGGCGGAGATGATCCGCCTGGGAGCCATACCTATTCAATGGAAGATGCTCCAATCATGAATCCTTCGGCCAGCGCTCTACTGACCGATCTCTATGAGCTTACGATGGCCCAGGCTTACCTGGAACAAGGAATGGACGGAACCGCTGTGTTCGAGTTCTTTGTCCGCAAACTGCCCGCCCACCGGAATTTCTTAGTCGCAGCTGGTCTCGAACAAGTGCTGGACTCTCTCTCACGTTTGCATTTTACAAAGGAAGAACTGGCTTGGTTAGATCAATCGGGGCGGTTCAGCTCGAGACTCCTTCACTACCTGGAAACACTGAAATTCACCGGGGATGTGGATGCAATGCCCGAAGGAACCCTGTTCTTCCCTCATGAGCCGGTCCTCAGAATCGTCGCGCCGCTTCCCCAGGCCCAGCTCGTAGAAAGCCGTGTGATGAACCTGTTGAACTTTCAGACCACGGTGGCCTCAAAAGCGGCGCGTGCGGTGCTGGTCGCAAGAGAAAAGCCGCTCATCGACTTTGGGCTGCGCCGGGCGCATGGGGCCGAAGCCGGACTCTTCGCCGCGCGAGCGAGCTATCTAGCCGGCTTCGTCGGAACCGCGACCGTGCTGGCTGGCATGACCTATGGAATTCCTCTGTATGGCACCATGGCCCATTCGTTCGTGCAGGCCCACGCGGACGAGACTCTTGCCTTCGAGCATTTCGCCCACAGTCAGCCGTACAACGTCGTCCTCCTGATCGACACCTACAACACAGAAGCGGCAGCGAGCAAAGTGGTGTCGCTGGCCAAGACCCTGAAGGCCCAGGGCATCATCGTTAAGGGGGTGCGGTTAGACAGCGGTGATCTGGCCGATCATGCCCGAAAGGTTCGATGTATACTCGATCAAGGAGGCTTGCCTCAGGCACAGATTCTCGCCAGCGGCAACCTTGACGAATATCGCTTGAGAGATTTAATCCAAGTCGTCGCGCCGATCGACAGTTTCGCCGTCGGAACGGCCATGACGACCTCATCCGACGCACCTTCACTGGACTGCGCCTACAAACTCCAAGAATATGCGGGCCAGCCATGCCGTAAGCGATCGGAAGGCAAAGCCACCTGGCCTGGCCGCAAACAAGTCTATCGGTATTATGCGAACGACGGGCATTTGGACCACGACATCGTCACGACACATGACGACCAACTACCCGGCGAACCGCTGCTCCATCCTGTCATGAAGAATGGCTGCCGCCCCGCTCCATCACCTGGCTTGGCCGGATTGCGACGCCATGCGGCTGCGCAGTTGGGACAACTTCCTGAATCGCTGCGGTCCCTTGAGCCCGTGCCGGCCTATGACACTCGGATTTCCACGGCCTTGCAACGCCTAGCCCAGACAGTCGACCGCAGAATCTAACATCGAAGGAGACACAAGATGAAGCGCTTCTCCATACCGACCGTCTTTATGGGAATAATCATCCTCATCGGACTCGCCGCCTCATGGGCCGGGGCGGCAGGCTCATCTGGGTCTACCGCGACGTCGCTTGCGGTTCCCCTCTGCAAGAGTTCCTACAAACAGAAGCCTGTCCCGGCCAAGACATTGCAGACCCTCCTGCGTTCGCATGAACGATGGGTGGAGTATCGGGGCAACCCTGATGCTAAAAGGATGGAGCTTTGCCAAGCGGATTTGAGTCGGGCAACACTCGCGGGAGCGAATCTCGAACGGGTCGACCTGGAAGGCACAGTTCTGCGTCAGGCGAAGCTGCCTAAGGCCAACCTCGCTCAGGCCAGCCTTGCTGGGGCTGACCTCACGAATGCCGCCCTCGAAGACAGCAATCTCTCCGGAGCCGATCTGCGCCGTGCCCGCCTCACTGGCGCAAATCTCTCCCGAGCCATCGGCGATGAAGCTGCGCTCTTTGACGCTGTCTTGGTCGGTGCCAAACTACGCGAAGCCTCGTTCGAGCGGGCACAGTTGGAGGGCACCGATCTCACCTCTGCCGACCTGACCGACGGCAACTTCGTCGAGGCGTATTTTTACGGAGCAACCCTGAAAGGTGCGGTCCTGGTGAACGCTGATCTGACAGGCGCCGACCTGCGCCGCACCGTCCTGACCAACGCGAATCTGCACCGTGCCAACCTTCAGGGCGCGCTGCTGGACCATGCACAACTGGAAGGGGCCCGTCTGATCGAAGCCGACATGGAAAGCGCCTATCTGGACGAAGCGAATTTGCGCAACGCAAACCTGAAGGAAGCGATTCTTCGCGGCGCAGACCTCCGGTACGCCAGCCTGCAGGGCGCAGACCTGCATGACGCCGACTTGGAAGGAGCCAACCTAGAACAGGCCGATCTGGTCAAGGCGGATTTGCACTCGGCGAAGCTCCCGATGGCTATTCTCTATCACGCCGTCCTCGATGAAGCCAATTTCCTGGACGCGAACCTCACCCGCGCGGTCCTTATCGGGGCCAAGGGACTGCGCACCAACTTCATGAACGGCGATCTGAGCGAACTCTACGCTCCGAAATCCTCTTTCCAGCACGCACATTTCAACAGGACCACTCTGGAATCGGCCAATTTTGTCGGCGCGGATCTTCGCGGGTCGAATTTCAGCCACTCCAACATGACCCACGCCAACCTTCAGGACACGAACCTACAAGATGCCACATTTGTTTCGGGTAATTTGAGCGGCGCTCGACTGGACTCAGCAGACTTGAGTCGCGCGAACTTCGCGGGGGCCAACCTCTCGTCGGTCATCGGTCTCACACAGACACAACTCAATGTTGCCTGCGTCGACGACAAGACCAAATTGCCACCTGGGCTCAGCCGTCCGGCTCCCTGCAGCTCCGCAAAGAAACAGGGACAGCCATGACATCCCTGCACGAGCACCGCGTCAGGATCACCAAAGGGACAATTACCCTGGAGAGCATCCTCGGACTCCCTGCTGGTCCGCGCGGCGTGGCGGTCTTTGCACATGGAAGTGGTAGTGGGCGATTGAGCCCTCGTAACAATTTCGTCGCCCGCCATTTACAGCGAGACGGACTCGCCACGTTGCTGCTCGATTTATTGACCGAAGAGGAAGCGGACGACCGACGCAAGGTGTTTGATATCGACCTGCTGGCGGATCGGCTGTTACTGGCGAAAGGCTGGCTGGAAGCGGAGCCTCGGACACAACATCTGAAGATCGGTTATTTCGGGGCCAGCACCGGCGCCGGAGCAGCATTGCAAGCTGCCGCACGAGAGCCAACGAACGTCAAGGCCGTGGTGTCACGGGGAGGACGACCGGACCTGGCTGAACCCTATCTACCATCGGTCACAACTCCGACCCTGTTGATCGTCGGTGGCCACGATGAACCGGTGATTGAAATGAATCAGGCCGCGTACGATTTGTTGACCTGTGAAAAGAAACTGGTCATCGTCCCCGGCGCCACCTACCTCTTCGAAGAACCCGGGACTCTGGAACAGGTGGCTGAGCTTGCAGGCAAATGGTTTGGGAGATACCTGAAGCTAGCCGGATAGCTGGAAGGCTAAGAAGCTTCTGGTCTGGAAAAGTACAATTCTTCAGGCGGATACACGTTCCCATTCTCTGGCACGGGCAGCGAAGGCGTCCTTGTACTTCGGCCAATCGTGCAGCGTCGCTGGATCAAAGTCAGCGCCGTTCGGCCACACCAGCGTTTTCACCTCAGGATCCACGGCCACTTGGTTGAACAACTGGAGATCCAGTAGCGGACCATAGAGTTCGCCTGCAAGAACCGGTTTGAGGTAAACGATTTGCTCCGTGTCATCACTAAATCGCACTCGCAGCGTGTAGGGTTCGACGATCTCAACAGTTCGCACCTGATAAATGGGATGGTTCATGACCGTTCTACGTCAACGGAGCAATGGGTAAAGGTTTGTGCCCTGTTTGTAGCCGATCCCAGTCGGCCATCAGTTCCTGCTGATGCAATTCCGCCCAAGCCTCGACTAGCCGCTGTTGGCGTTTTGGTAATTCCCCGGCCAGCATTTCCACCGGCTCGATCCCATACACCGCCACATGCTCTTGGTAGTAAGCATGAAAGTGGGGGGTATGGTGCGAAGCCTGGACCTCGACAAACATTCGGATGATAATCCCGAAAAAGCGACACAGCTCAGGCATTTGTCCATTCTACTCACTTGCCTCATGAGCCGCAATCTTGCCGTCATAGTAATGGGCCTCGTGTCGACCGTTCGAATCCTTCAGCGATCCGCCACTAATACTCTTGCCCGGCTTCTTACAGGCTCCTGCCCTGCGAGAAAAAGCCATTCATCGTCCACGAACCGCACATCCTTTCGAGGAGCCGAGCACATCGGAAGAGGTGGCAGAACACGTGTGCAAGTGGCTTAAGCGTTCCGAAAAGGACCGGCATGATGGTTGACCTCACCACCACAGAAACGCATATCTTGGCTCGATGTACCAATGAAGGTTGTTGAGAGCTTGCCAGCCAGATGTAGCGTTACTTGATAAACGACCGATTCCCTTCTACACTTCATCGCTCTACAGACCACAGACGGCACCCCGTTGCAGGCATATGCGTTATATAGACAAAGAGCCCAGATGAGGCAGAGCAAGGGGCCAGAATTCATCCGATTTTTTCGTCCGATCATTCAGGTCATGAGAAACCTCGGCGGGTCTGGAACAGCGCCAGAAATAGTGGATAGGTCACTGGAAGTCGCACAAGTCACTGAAGCGGAGCAGCAAGCCGTCAATAAGAACGGACTTTCTCGAGTAAAGAACCAGGTTCACTGGGCACGTCAGTATCTCGTCTGGACTGGGTACCTTGGATCATCGAAGTGGGGGGTCTGGAATCTCACGGATAAAGGGATGTCCGTGGATCTTTCAACCCTCAATGCACTCGACATATTCAGATCCGTTCTGGCCAATCGCCCCAAGAAGGCGAAAGAATCAGACGCACAGCAACGTGATGAGGATATTCCAGATGAAGAAGAGCCCAAAGATCATAGGGCTGCGCTGCTTGCAGTAGTTAAGTCATTGCCACCAGGTGGGTTTGAAAGGCTCACGCAACGGCTGCTTCGTGAATCAGGTTTCCAACAGGTCACTGTAACTGGCAAGAGTGGGGACGGAGGAATTGACGGCATAGGGACTCTAAAAGTTAATCCCTTCGTCAGTTTCAACGTGCTTTTTCAATGCAAGCGATACCAAGGGGCAGTTACTCCTTCGCACGTCCGTGACTTTCGCGGCGCCATGATGGGACGTGCAGACAAAGGGCTGATAATTACCACAGGAACCTTTACGCTTGAGGCTAAGAAAGAGGCGAGACGGGATGGAGTTCCACCGATTGAGCTTGTGGATGGGGACATGCTCGTTGAAATGTTCGAGCAGCACGAACTCGGCCTGATTCCTAAAGGGTCCTACGAAATTGACGAGATGTTCTTCCAGGAATATAAGAATTGATCTCAACCGAGATTCATTAAGTCATCTCCTCTATGTCCAACCATCCTGTGTCACATTGCGAACAGCGGGATGATTGTCGCTATAGCACGTGGTACTAGACAAATTTCAGGATCATGAGTGCCACTACCTCCCCTTGGACCGTCGTCGTGTCTATCCTCACTTCCTGGTTGACCGTCGCTTCATAGGGACCTTGTGTGCATAGCACCGTTGTCGAACCCCTTTAAGCGCGATCCACTGTTCTGCGGGTTGGAAAAGAACAGTCGCCAGCTCTCTGAGCCGGAAGGGCGACAGCCTCCTGGATCACGCACTCGGGGAGAGCAGGAAGTCGAAGTCGGCTTTCGTCAGGACGCCTTGCCCGGAACCCCGCACAACGCCGGCCATGACCGCATCGTACAACTCGAGTTTGCGCTGCTTGAGCGCCACCATCTTCTCCTCAATGCTGTGGCGCATGAGAATCCGCACGATCGAGACCGTCTGCCGTTGCCCGATACGATGCGCACGGTCCGATGCCTGACGCTCCACCGCCGGATTCCACCAGGGGTCCAGATGAAAGACATAACTCGCTTTGGTGAGATTCAGCCCCTGCCCTCCCGCTTTGAGACTCAAGAGAAACACGCCCGGCTGTTCCCCGGTCTGAAACGCCGTCACGCGAGCCTTGCGCGCAGCCGGTGCCGTAGACCCATCCAAGCGATGGTATGACAACCCATGCCGCGTGCACGTTTCCTGCACGAGGTCCAGAAAGCTGGTGAATTGGGAGAACACCAGGGCACTGTGTCCCTCGTCACGCAAGAGTTGGAGCCGCTCCATCAGAAAGCTGAGCTTAGGCGAAGTCTCATTGGCCTGATTCGTGAGAAGGCGAGGCGAAAGACAGACCTGCCGCAGTTTGAGGATGGCCGTAAGCGCGATAAACTGCGCCTGCCCGGAGGTCTTGGTGCGATAGGCGTCGTCGATCGTTGAGCGCACCTGGTCGACGGTCTGTTGATAGAGCGCCTTTTGGCGATCGGTCAACTCAAGGAACACCTCATGCTCGATTTTCGGCGGCAGGTCCTGGAGGGTCTCGGCCTTGGTCCGACGCAGAATAAAGGGCCGCGTCCGTCGCAGCACCCGATCGAGCGTGTGACCCGCCACACGTTTCAGGTCGGTCTTGAAGCGATCGTATTCGCCCAGGAGCCCCGGCACACACAGGTCGATCACGGAGAAATACTCGCCGAGATGATTTTCGAGCGGCGTGCCGGTCAACGCGATCTTGAACCGGCCCTGGAGCCGGCGGACCGCGCCCGTCGTGTCCGCCTGAATGTTTTTCACCGCCTGGGCTTCGTCGAACACGATCACATGGAACGCCGTCCGCGCCAAGGTATCGATATCCCGGCGGGCCAACCCATAGGTCGTGAGCACCACCTCGCCGTCCCCGGCGTCGAATGTCCGTTCGCTCCCGCTATACGCATGAACCTTCAAGCCGGGTGCGAAACGCGCCAGCTCCTGTTCCCAGTTGAAAAGAATACTCGTCGGGACGACGACCAGATGGGGGCCCTTCACCCCACGAGCCGTCTTGATGCGTCCCTCCTTGATGGCGGCCAGCAGACAGATGGTTTGGAGGGTCTTGCCCAATCCCATATCGTCCGCCAAACAGGCACCGAATCGATGCTCGTAGAGAAATGCCAGCCAGGCGTAGCCGTCATGCTGGTAGGGGCGCACCTTCGCGTGCAGACCCTTTGGCAAGGGTGGCTTCTCGATCCGCTCAAAGCGCAGCAAGCGTGACAGCACCGCCTCGTCCTCGGCAGGCAGCGACACGGGGATGCCCTGCTCACGCAGCGCTAGCCAATCGAGGATCTGTAACCGGGTCACACGCACGACTTGCGCTGTTTTCCTGTCCTCCAGCGCATCATCGGTGAGACCGATGATCGCGCGCAGCCGCTCCAGGGTCTGGCCATCCAAGACCCGCAGACCGCTCCCAGTGTCGATCATTCCGCCCCGCCGGATGGCCGCCCGCCACTCCGTCTCATCAATCACCACCCCATCGCAGCGAATCTCCGGCCGGATCTCGAACCAGTCGATCCCGGTCCCCTCACGGTCCTGACGTTCAACTTGGATCGCGCAGTCCCACCGAATGGGCCGGAGCGGTTTGTCTTCATACAGCAATGCAATCCCCGCCGCCGTCAGCTTTTCCAACAGCTCCGGCAATCGTTGAAACAGTATGCGGGAATCGATTCTCATCGCGTCATACGAGGGCATGCCGTGAAAGGCGTCCAGACCGAAGACCTCGAATGGAATCCGGTACAGCAATGCTTCGCGCGGTTTGTCGATCGCGCGAAGTGTCCATCGCCTCCCTTCGATCTGCAACCGTACATCTTGACCGGCATACACCGACAGATGGTGTCTCAGCCATTGAGCGCCCTCAAGACGGATGCTCCTTGCCCAATCGCTCTGATCCAGCGCCGTCTTGATGCGGAGATCTCGTTCCTTGGCCTCGCCGACCGTGAGCGACGTGAAGAACAGATCGTAGAGCACACTCTTGCGTTTCCGTGCTCGCAACGGGGCCGATATGGCGCGACCCTGCTCCAACGCCCGGATGAAGGAAAAGGTCGAGGCGCTCGGAGTAAACCGGGCGTCACCGCGCCGGCATTCCGTCCGTAACATCCATGCGGCGGTCGGCGCGCCGGCCTCGTCTGGGAGAGGCGCTAGAATCAACGCGTACGACACCTCCTCGCCCACCGACATCGAGTCAGAAGAATGAACCCGCGCCTCTTCCCCATCCACGCGCAGCAGAAGATCGCGCAAGGTCTTGTCGGCCTGTTTCTGGATCAGATCGATCTGCGCGGAACGGAACTCGTTTTGTGAAACGGTGAATTCCACTTCATGGTGGATGCCCTGCCATCGCCCATGGCCCCGGCCGTCCGGCAAGGTCACCGCGCACAACGTCCCGGCCGGTCCGCCCCCAGGATCATCAGCGTTGAAACCTTGGAAACCATTGCGTAACGCACGAAACGAAGCCCATCCGCTTTCGTCCTCCAAGCAGAGCAAGCGGCGGCGGCTCACGTCGACCACGAAGCCTCGAAACCGAACGATTCTGTCGAGCGCCGTTCCGTCGGCTATGCAGACCGCGCGGATCTTTACGTCATCACCGGCAAGAGCGACCTCTGTCTTACTCCGACAGGTGACCGACGGAGACCATTCGAGAGCGATAGATTCCAGGCCGGATTTCAACACGATCGGGAAGCGGCGCTTAGAGACCTGGAGATAGCGCTGGAAGGGTTCGTCCCCATCATACCCTGACGAAAACCAGGGCAGATTCTGGAGTGGCCGTAACTCAGGCGGTACCGTGGAAACCCATCCTGCGGGAAGCGGCACACCGTTCCGATGGATCACAAGTTGCGGATACGGCCGGCCGACGTTGATCACGATTTCATAGGTCGACCCAGGGAGACCGTCCCCATTCCGCGAGGTGGTCGTCCCCTTGATGGAACCTGTCTCGGCAAGGTCGCCGAGCAACTCAAGGCGACGCGCGGCCAGGTGCACGTGTTGCCGATCGGACAATGGGAACGTCTCGGGCGACAGCAAATGTTTGGTGGCAAAGCAGGCGCAAAGGACATGTTTGCATAGCCGATCAAAATCCCAGGCCGGACAGTCACAGAACGAAGAGAGAAATCCCTCGTCGAGAGAAAAGAGAACCTCATACAGGCTGGTTCCCTGCCCCTGCGCCGTGAGCGTCGCCCCGTCCCTACCCCAAACATAGTGCTGAAGCCGTTGCTGCCGGTAATAGTCATATCCCCTGAGCACCGTCTCTTTAGGGGCCATCGTGTATAGATCGTTGACGGCGAGAGCGCGAAATGCGGCAACCAGGGCTGCCGAGGCGGGAGTAGAAATGAAGGGGCTCTCCTTCGTGTCAGAAAAGGGGCCACCCCCCCTCTTGCGACGGAACGCAGGCGTCTTACTCATGGTGCGACACTATAGCGACCGGGAGAGAGCCTCATCAAGCAGCGTTGGATGATTGCTCGCGCAGCTGCATATGGGCGGTTGCAGGCGAAGTGCTCAAGAATGCTGTGGGTTAAATTTCTCCTTCACGACGTCCAGCACTTTCCTCGCTGCGTCGTTCGCGGAAAGCTTCGTTGTATCTATGACCACTTCGGGATGGACCGGCGCTTCGTAGGGATCGTGCAACCCCGGCACGGTCGAGGATTCTCCCTGTTGGCCTCGCTGATAGGTGCCCTTGTAGTCACGCTGCATAGCCAGTTCCAATGGACACTCCACGGCGACCTCGATGAACCGAGGAATCAGGCTGCGGGCAAAGTCGCGATACGCCCGCCTGTTGGCTGTTGCATCGAGGAGGACGGTGACCCCATGAGCGACCAGCCTTGCACCCATGAACGCGAGTGAACGATAGAACAGATCCCGTTCTGCAAGACTGTACGTCGGATGAGGTGTCAAGATTCTGCGGACCACATCCGATTCGAGCACTTCGACGGAACCAATCTCTTCAAGCTTTGGCTTTAGCGCGGCTGCAATCGTACTCTTTCCGGACGCAGGCAGCCCAGTGAGCCAGATAGCAAAGCTTGGGTGATGGTCAATGGTCATGCCCGACTCGGAACGTCAATTTGACGGGTGTGCCGTACCCATACCGTTTTTGCTCTCCCTTGGAACTTTCTTTCCCGATGACTCCATAGGACAACAATCGCGCCGTTGGGCCAAAGCGGGTCTGGAGATAACGCTCCAGAGCTGGTTTTGTTAACACCGGCATGCATGAAGCCCTCGCAATTCACGTTCCCACCATCACTCTTCCAAATGCTTGGGAAGGCCGCTGAATGAACGCACGCTGTCGCATTGATCTCCACCAGTCAGAGTGGCACTGTGGACAAATGCCCCATGTTGGAATCGGTCGAAATGACCGGGGTCATCAAACATCCAGCCCTTGCTGATTTACCGATACCCTTTAGCCCTTGTCCTGTCGGCATATCGCTTGCGATCTCCGGTCGGTGAAAGAGACTGAACTATTACGATGTGGAGGCACAATGGAACTGGAAATACAAAGTCGTAACGTCGCCATGACCCCCCGTTGGAAAGCAGAGATTGAGGCTCGGATGGATGACCTCCGACAGGGACAGGACAATGTGATTCACGGTCGAGTCACGTTGATCAAGAACCGGCACCACAAGAAACTCGCAAATGTCGCGGAAGCGCTCGTTGTTGTCACCCTGCCGGGACGCCACACGCTGACGGCCAGAAAGGAAGACAAGACGTTTGAGGAGGCCATTCGGTCCGCGTTTCAGGCAATCAGCATCGAACTCCACAGGTATCGGGAAAAACGAGCGGATACCGAGGTGCGCCTGCCGCCCGTGCCACCCCATCGCGGCGTGATCTGCAAGCTCTTCCCCAAGGAACGATACGGCTTCATCCTCAAAGAAGGAGGCGGCGAGGTGTATTTTCATGCCAATGCCCTGCAGGGGCTCACGTTCAAGAAACTCGAGGACGGGACTGAAGTCGTCTTCGGCCTTGAACAGGGTGACAAAGGTCCACAGGCAACAGTTGTCACTCTCCTGCCACCCATAGCGAAGGTGCTCTAGATGACAATGGACAAATTCAAAGTTCCTGTCTCGATGCTCGCCCCTGTGATCGACCCTGGGCAGCTTGGTTTCGAGGATACCGGCGAGCTGGAGCCCCTCACTGACATCATTGGACAGGAACGGGCTGTCGAGGCCATGGAATTCGGGCTGCACATGAAGAGTCCCGGATTCAATCTCTACGTCTCGGGTCCCGTCGGTACGGGAAAGAGCACGCTCGTTCGGCAGATGGTCAAGCGCATGGCCCAAGCTGCACTCGCCCCGTCTGACTGGTGTTATGTCAATAACTTCCAGGACCCTTCTCGGCCGATCTGTCTGGCTCTTCCGGCTGGGCAGGGGGCCTCGTTTAAACGAGAACTGGCTGGGTTCATCGACGGATTGCGACGCGACATTCCCATGGCGTTTGAGAGCAAGAAATATCTCGATGCCAAGGCCAAACTGCACGACGATATCGATGCGAAGAAAAAATCGCTCTTCCAGGAATTGACGGAATTCACCCGGACTCGTGGATTCGGCTTTGAAGAGACCTCAGTGGGTTTTGGGATTGTGCCGCTCAAGGCCGGCAAGCCCATGGCGGACGCCGACATGGAGGTGATGACCGAGGAGGAGCAGCGGGACCTAAATGAACGGCGCAAGACCTTTGAAGGCGAAATCCGCGAGTTCCATATCCGCATCCATGGCCTTGAGAAAGAAGCCGAGCATCAACAGCGCCATCTGGACCGCCAACTGGTCATGAATATCTTGGAAGGCCGCTACGAAACCATGCGGCGAGCCTACCAAGACATCCCGGCAATCTTGACGTTTTTGGAGCGTGTTCGTGACGACATCGTGCACCACTATAAGGATTTTCTTCCGCGCGAAGGACCCACCCTCGCCATCCCAGGCTTGGAGTTCAAGCGTCCGGATATGTCGCGCTTTCTCGTCAATCTCATCGTGCAGCACGACCCGACCGAAGGCGCCCCCGTGATCGACGAATCCCACCCAACCTATACGAATCTGATCGGCAAGATCGAACGGCGAGCCCACATGGGGGTGATGTACACCGATTTCTCGGAGATCCATGCGGGTGCCGTGCTGATGGCCAACGGCGGCTACTTGATCGTAAATGCCTTGGACATGCTGCGCCAACCATTTTCGTGGGATGCATTAAAACGCGTCATCAAAACAGGAGAGGTCAAGATTGAAGATCCCGGCGAGTTCTATGGATTCTCCACGGCGGGGTTGAGACCGGAACCGATCCCGGTGAATGTGAAGATCATCATGGTCGGGCCACCCATCCTCTACCACCTCCTGCAAGCGTACGAAGAAGATTTCGGCAAACTCTTCAAGGTAAAGGTGGACTTCGACACCGAGGTGGAGAGAAGCGAGCAGCAGGATCGCCAATATGCCCGGTTCATCGCCAAACTCTGCCGTGAAGAAGGGCTGCCGCACTTCGGCGTCGATGCGGCCGCTGAAATCATCCGGCAGGGGCTTCGCTTCGCCGATCGGCACGACCGACTGTCGTTGCGGTTCAGCCTCGTGAGCGATCTCATCCGCGAGGCGGGGTACTGGGCTAGGAAAGAAGGCCATTCCTTCGTGTCTCGGGCGGATGTCGATGCCGCCGTCTCACATAAGCGCCATCGCTCGAATTTGGAAGAACACTGGATCCAGGATGAAATCAAAGAAGGCACATTGATGATCGACCTCGACGGCGACGTCGTCGGCCAGGTCAACGGCCTCTCAGTCCATCAGCTTGGCGACTATTCGTTCGGACGTCCCACGCGCATTACGGCTCGGACCTACATCGGGACCAAGGGCGTGATCGACATTCAGCGCGAAGCGGAACTCGCCGGGATGATCCATAGCAAAGGAGTCATGACGCTGGCTGGATTTCTTGTCGGGAAATTTGCCGGATCCCACCCCTTCGCCATGAGCGCCTCGTTGACATTCGAGCAAACCTACTCGGAAGTGGAAGGGGACAGCGCGGCGGTGGCCGAACTTGCCGCGATTCTCTCCAGCCTCGCCGATCTGCCGATCCATCAATGGCTGGCCGTGACCGGCTCCGTCAACCAGTTGGGCGAGATCCAGCCGATTGGGGGCGCGAACGAAAAGATCGAGGGGTTCTTCGAGTCCTGTTCCCGCAGGGGGTTGACCGGCAAACAAGGCGTGATCGTCCCCGCTCGCAACACCAAGCATTTGGCCCTTCGGCGCGACGTCGTCGAGGCTGTGGAATCAGGACACTTCTCCGTGTACGCCGTGAACAGAATCGAAGAAGCGCTGGAACTACTCACGGGCGTTGCAGCCGGCGAACGAGACCTTGATGGGACCTACCCGTCCGACAGCGTCTTTGGCCGTGCCGCTCAGCGGCTGGAAGAAATGGCGCAAGCTGTGGCGGAATGGGGCGAAGGGGAAGAAAAGCCCAGCGGGCACATCATCACGGGGCCGTGATGAATCCTTCGATGCGTGCCTTGATCTGATCTCTCACCGTTCGAAAGGCTTTCCGTTGTTGTTCAGGAGATCCAGTTACGGCAGCGGGATCGTCAAAGCTCCAATGAAGCAACCGCCCCGTATGTGGCCAACGGGGGCACGATTCCTTGGCCCGATCGCATACGGTAATGACATAGTCGAACGCCTGGTCAACGAACTCATCCATCCGCTTTGACCGCTGGGCTGAAATATCGATGCCCAATTCCCGCATGGCCGCCACAGCTCCGGGGTTCAGGCCGACGGGATGCGTGCCGGCGCTCATGGCGTCATACCAATCCCCAGCCAGATGACGAAGCAGCCCTTCAGCCATCTGGCTGCGAGCCGAATTCCCCGTGCAGAGGAACAATACACGCTGTTTCATGAGCAGCAGGTAGTCGAGCAACAGGCCACGGGACTGGCCTCCGGCTTCGTCGCCCGGACAAACCCGCTGAGGAACTTGCCGTCGACGAGCGGCGCGATGGTATTGAGGTCGAGATCGGTTCCCTCGAACAGCTCCCGTGCATCGGCAGCCGTATAGACTCTAGTCGGCTCGATCGAGACTTGTTCGAACCCTGCTCGTTCGAGCTTCGCGAGGTACTCTTTTTCCTCTAACGCGCCAGCGACACACCCGGCCCACAGTTCGATATTACGCCGGACTGCGTGCGGGATCTCCCCTCGGACCACAATGTCCGACACCGCCAGCCGCCCTCCCGGCTTCAATACGCGATAAGCTTCGGCCAACACCAAGTCTTTGTCCGGCGATAGATTGATGACGCAGTTCGAAATGATGAGATCGACCGTGTTATCGGGCAAGGGAATATGTTCGATGTCACCCTTTAAAAATTCAACGTTCGTGACCCCGGCCTTGGCCTGATTGGCCCGCGCGAGATCTAACATTTCGTCGGTCATGTCCAGACCGTACACCTTGCCGGTCGGCCCGACCCGTCTCGCCGAGAGCAGAACATCGATGCCTCCACCGGATCCCAAATCCAAGACGGTGTCCCCAGGAGCAATCTGTGCCAACGCCGTCGGATTGCCACAACCCAATGACGCCGCCACGGCATCATGAGGCAGCGTGGCCGTTTCGCGGTCGCTGTAAAGATTGCCGGTGATTGGATCGAGCTGCCCCGCCTGCAAGACAGTCCCCGTCCCGCAGCAGGAACGCCGCTCCTGTTTCTGCGCCTGCAGAGCCGCCTGACCGTATCTGGTCTTGATTTCGTCTTTGAGCGTCTGTGCGTCACTCATGATTAACCTCCAATCAAGAAATGTTGATTTATAAGAGCTGCCAACTCAATAAAAGTAACCCATCACATCATATCTACCTTAAGAACCTGCAGGATGGTCAAAAAGACTGTCCAGCGAGGCCGCAGCGAGCGAAGAGGTACATACCAAGCTTCGCTTGAGCCGCTCGCTTCGATCACATGCGAGCGGATAGGTTCCTTTCCTCCAGTGGCCCTACTCTGCGTTGAGCCTCTAAGCGACGCGAGAACGATGCTGGCAGGACTTTTTCATCATCCTGCAAAAATCAGCAGCAACGTTTCGAAGAAACCGCTGACCTTGCTGCTTTCTTGAGAGAACCCACCAACTCTTCCAGCTCTTCCATCGCCTGAGTACTGAGCGAGTAATACATCCACCGCCCCTCCCGGCGATCCTCGACGAGCCCTGCATCCTTGAGTACCTTGAGGTGAAACGACAGACGCGACTGCGCGGCTTTCATCGAATCCATGAGCTCGCAGACACATTGTTCTCCGTCTTTTAAACGGTCCAGCAACTCCAAACGAGTCTCATCCGACAGGGCGTGAAACAGTGCCACGGCTTTCTTGGTCGAGAGAGCACTGGTAACCATGAGTAGACTGTATAACAATAAATTTTGATGAGTCAAGGGCCAGTGAAGAGGTGCGCCACATGAATCGTGCGACCCGCGGTTTGCAAAATTCAGATCGCCTACCTCAGACAACCTAAACCCACAAGAAAGCACAAATGATGACTCCCTCGATATGGGGCCGATTTGCCCTGTCCTGGTAGCAGAATCACGGTCGGAGAGCAGGAATTTGGAGGAGTCATCCTCACATACAATTCATACAACTATTCCGGGAGGTATTCCCCCAGGTGATCCAGAAGAACCTGATGGAAGGAAATCCATCAACAGTTCGGGAAAGCGGTCTATGCCTTTGTCAATGACTCGCATAATCAGGTTGTTCAGAAACTCGGTTGGCAGGTTGCGGATTTTTTCTAACGCAGATGCCTTCTTTTCTTCAGGAATAGAAAGAGCTTGTACTTTGGCAACGAGGATTTTCCGGAGTTGGTCAGCGTCGAGCCGTACCGTTACAGTGTGAAGGATGGATCCGATGCCGCCATCCTCTTCCAGAAAATCCAGCCCAGTTTCGGTGATTCTGACATTTACTAGCTGCCCGGCAGAGGTGTGGGTTTTGGCCTCTATACCGGTGACTAAGCCATGACCTTTTAAATAGTGGAGATTGGGTATGAAGTCCGGATCGGATCCGAACTGCTGATTAAAGTTGGCACTATGCTCAGGATAGGACTCCTTTAGCGTCTGAAGTATGCGAAGCTGTAAGGGGCGATTAAGATTCATGGGGCCGATTGTAGCGCAGGCATTTCCTTTCTTCTAGCTTGGAAAACTTGTGCTAGTCGGCCTCTTTGCATGTTCGCTTCTTTTAGCTCGCTGTGTTGACCTGCGATTTCTTAGACCGCAAGGTAAGAGGTTACCCCCTGTTCGGATCCGTGTTTCTAGACGTAGATTCTTAGCAGCCCCTTAGGAAAATAGGAACGGCTTGTCTGCTCTATCGCACGATATGACACAGCATTTGTGAGGGATTTCCCCCTGTGATACGCTAACGACACGATTTCTCTGACCACAATCACAACGTCGAAGGGAACTCTCATGAAGATGCTTCACATTGTTTGTGGGAAGAGGTTAGAGAGCGAAATCTTGGCTATGTTTAAGAAGGTGGGAATCAAAGGATACACGGTCATCTCAGGCGTGGGAGGCAGTGGTGTGACCGGGACCGTCCCCGGTGCCAGTCACTCAGCCGATCCCGACGCCCATACCAATACCCTCTTCATGGTCGCACTCGGGTATGAGGCCACCTTTCTGCCACAGATTGTGGCTGCGCTCAAGGAGCTGCGTGCCAAACATATTCAAGGGCATGATGACCGCGAAATCCCGCTGAAAGTCTTTCTCCAACCCTGCGAAATCATCATTTAGCCTTTCATACCCCATCCTGATCTCACGTGCTACCCTCTGAACTCTTTCCGTGCCGGCCAGCGTGTCCCTCTTCTTCTCCATGGTGCTGGAATGTCCTGCCGAATCCTAGAGGCTTATCGCGCGATGGAAGCCGATCACCCGATGATGCGCACTCTCGGACCTTGAGAGTCAGCGGAGAGAAGGATGATTGTCGACACGAGTATCAGATGCGTTGTCAGGCGTTTGAATTGACACCTCAGTTGCACGCTTCTTAAAATCAGGACCAGTGCTGGGATGCCTTCATATAACCGAACAGCAAATCCCGTCTGGCCAAAATCCCCACCAGCTTGTTATTCCTCACCACCGGAACGCGCGTCAAATAACGATCTTGGAAGAGATCGGCCACTTGGCCGAGTGTTTGGTCCTCCGTCACGGTGACGGGATGGACCGACATGATCTCAGTCGCAAGAACCTTTCGAAGATCACGCCCCTCCAGCATGGCCTGGAGGAGATCATATTCGGTCACGATCCCGAGCAATGTGCCATCATCTTCCACGATCGGAAGACTCCCAAAGTTCCGATGGGTCATCATGTGGGCGATCGTCGAGGCGTCAGTGCGCGAGCTGCATCGTGAGACGGCGTCCTGCATCAGCTGTCCCACCGTCAAGGTCTTCGGATCGCAAGCCTTCAGGAAGAATTCAGTTTGTCTCATACGTTCCTCACCGTTATCGTGTGCCGCCAGTGGCGAGATAGGTTCGCAAGACATCGCGTCTTGCGATGATACCGACCAATTTATCCTTGTCATCCACAACAGGGACACGAACCAGGTCGCTTGCGCGCAGCACATGGACCAACGTTCCGAGCGTCGTTTCTGGCCTGACTGAGTAGGGGTTGGACGTCATGACATCTTTCGCCGAAACAGCGCCAAGCCGCTGACCATCGTCGACGGCCGCCAGCAAATCGTGCTCGCTGACGATCCCGGCCAACTTGCGCCCATTCTCGACGACTGGAACGGCCCCAAAGCCCTCGATCATGAGCGACGCAATCACGTCTCCCTTCGTCCTCAAGCGAACAGACTGCACTTCTTTCTCCATGACCTGGCTGACTGTCATGGAATCGAAGTCTTTGACTTTGACGACCTTACCCCTCTTCACCTTTTTCGTCTTTTTCATCGTCCCTCCTTAGACGCAGCTATGCTCCAGAACAGTTCCTTTCACCGTCTCCTTCGAGACAACTCACAATCCATCCGAGAGACAATTGCCCTATCATCCCGCCAACCTGACGATCGCGTTGGAGCCGGTTTAACTGACGCGAAACACCACAGTCGGTCATCTGCTCCTGCTGCAAAACGCCGCAACACTTCGAAGAAATAAAAGAGCCCCTCCCTTCATAACTCATTGGGAGAGAGTCCATTCTTCATTTATATGACGTCTTCTCACAGGCACATCCAATGCAGGTCTGATACCCAGAATGATTTCCACAACATTACCTTCGTCAAAGAGGGGAAGCGATCATGCGGATCTTATGTGCGGTCGATGGGTCGGAGCATTCCCAGTGGGGGGTCCAGGCACTTGAGGCGCTTGCCAGCCGAGAGCCTGAACAGGTGACGCTTCTGCACGTCGTCGACAAGCCGGCTCTCCAAGCACTTGCCGGGAAGAACCCCATGGGTGAGCGCCGAGCACTCGCCGCCATGGAAAAAGCAGGTGGCATTGTTCTTCGAGATGCCGCGCGATCAGCCCGCGTGGCCCTGGGTCAGGCAGCCACGGCACCACGCTCAACCATCCACACCATCTTAGCTCATGGCCCACTGGCGAAGACCATCGCCAGAGAAGCGCGTCGCGTGAAGGCGGATCTGATCATCATGGGATCGCGCGGACTCAGCGACATTCAAGGGTTCTTACTGGGAAGTATTTCGCGCCAAGTTGCCTCAATGGCTCCCTGTTCCGTGTGGATCGTGAAACAACCGACGCACAAACTTCTCCATGTCACGCTCGCCGTCGACGACTCCAAACCGTCACGGGCCGCCGCGAAGTTTCTACGATCCTCCCTTCTTCCAGAGACCGCTACCGTCACGATTCTCTCTTCAGTGGAGAGTCCCGTCACGGACTTTGCCGCCCGGTACTTATCCGAGTCGCAACTGGCCGACTTGACGAGGCCGGTCATGGAGCAGGCCGCCGCGTTCGTCAACAGCGTACGGGATGCGTTCATTAAAGATGGCTTTCTGGTCGTGACGCAGGTCCAGATGGACCACGTCATCGAGACCATCGTCAAACATGTCGAAACCAACCGCGACGAACTCTTGGTCATCGGCTCTCGCGAGTTGACCAAGAGCGAGCGGCTCCATCTCGGCAGCGTGTCTGAAAGTCTGCTGAGACATGCTCCCTGTTCGGTGCTGATCGTACGAGGCGCCCGTGCCTGAGTTCAGCCATCACGACATTCACCAGCTTCCGATCGAGGATGTGCTGAAACGGCTGGAAACCAGGAACGGTGGTCTGTCTTCCGATGAAGCGCAACGGCGATTGGCTCGATACGGGCCGAATATTCTCGTCGAGCCGGATCACCACTCGCTCTTCCGTGGGCTCTTCCGCCATTTCACCCACTTCCTCGCCATCCTCCTCTGGATCGCCGCCGGCCTCTCCTTTGCGGCCGACTTCATGCGACCCGGTGAGGGTATGGCCACGCTGGGTTGGGCCATCCTCGGCGTCATCATCATCAACGCCGGGTTCGCTTTTTTCCAGGAATACAAGGCGGAACACGCCGTTCAGGCGCTCCGCCGCCTGCTGCCGAGCACAGCGTGGGTCACGAGAGGCGGGCAATCCGTCGAAGCCGTACGAAGCGAAATCGTGCCCGGCGATGTGCTGATCTTAGAAGAAGGCGAACGGGTGCCGGCCGATGCGCGCCTCATCGAAGCGACAGGCATGCGGGTGGACAATGCCGCCTTGACCGGCGAATCAAGACCGAAACGACGGATGGCCGAGGCCACGCAAGACGGACACTGGCTCGACCTCCCGAATCTTGTCTTTGCCGGCACCACGATCCTATCGGGACATGGTCGCGCCGTCGTCTTCGCCACTGGGATGCGTTCGGAATTCGGCAAGATCGCCGCACTCACCACCGCGGTCGAAACCGAACTCAGCCCGCTTCAGCAAGAGATCACTACGATCACGCGTATTGTCGGCCTCATTTCATTGGCCATGGGAGCCGCGTTCTTCGTGATCGGTGTCTCAACGGGACTCGGATTCTGGATCAGTGCGATCTTCGGCATCGGCATCATCGTGGCCAACGTGCCGGAGGGTTTGCTCCCGACCGTCACTCTCGCCCTTGCCATGAGCAGCCTTCGAATGGCGCAGCGCAACGCGTTGATCAAGCACCTGCCCTCTGTTGAGACCCTCGGCTGCACCAAGGTGATTTGCACGGATAAGACGGGGACATTGACGGAAAATCGCATGAAAGTGGATCGCTTCTTCGCCGACGGACTTGTGATCGAATCACGAGAGGGGTGTTTTTTCACCAGAGGCCGCATGATCGGTACAGCCGACGCCGAGCAATGGCGTTCGTTCTTCGATGCGCTGCTTCATTGCCACAACGCCAAGCGCGTCCGGAAGTCCGATGGACGTTTCGTGGTCACCGGCGATCCGACGGAAGTCGCGTTGTTGGAATTTGCCGTTGAACATGGGCTGGCCCACCGGCCTCCCCTGCGCCGCATGGGGGAGTTGGCGTTCGATGCGGATCGGAAGCGGATGAGCACCCTCCATTGGGCAGAAGGACGACTCATCGCATTCACCAAAGGCGCTCCGGAATCGGTTGTACCGCTCTGCACCAACACTCACATCCATGGCAAAGCCATAACGATGACCTCGGATGAGCGCACGCACATCCTGAGCCAAAGCCGATCCTTCGCCGAGCAGGCCTACCGCGTGCTTGCCGTCGCCATGCGCGAAGTGGCTCATCAGCCCGAGCACATTGAAGTAGAGACGATTGAATCAGACCTGACGTTCCTCGGACTCGTGGCCATGATGGATCCGCCGCACCGAGAAGTGCCCGACGCCATCACGAAATGCCAACGAGCCGGTGTCCGCATCGTGATGGTCACCGGAGACCATCCACTCACGGCACTGGCTGTGGCACGCAAGATCGGCCTGGTTCCTGAACAGGCTCCATCGTCACCGAGCAGTTTCATCCCGGTCATCGAAGGGCCGCAGCTCGATACGATGAGCGACGAGCAACTCCGCCGGCTGCTGACCCCGTCTCGGCCAGGCGAACCGGACCCAGTCTTTGCCCGGATGGCCCCGCGCCACAAGATGCGGATCGTATCTACATTCAAGGAGATGGGAGAAGTGGTCGGAGTCACCGGCGACGGAGTCAATGACGCGCCGGCTCTCAAGAAAGCCGACATCGGCATCGCGATGGGCATCACCGGCACGGATGTCGCCAAAGAAACGGCCGACATGATACTGCTCGACGACAACTTCGCGACGATCGTGAGTGCGATCGAAGAAGGCCGCACTGTCTATGACAACATTCGCAAATTCTCGTCCTACATACTGGCGAGCAACGTCCCGGAAATCGTCCCATTTCTCGGCTATGGTTTCATCGGCATGCCGCTGGCCCTCACAATTCCGCAAGTCTTGGCAGTCGACCTCGGAACCGACATGATCCCCGCCCTGGGCCTCGGGATCGAGCGGCCACAATCCGATGTCATGGACCTTCCACCACGCGCACGAAGCGAGCGGCTGCTGAGCCTCCCGATCCTGCTGCGGGCCTATCTGTTCCTCGGGCTCATTGAGGCAGGGATCGCGATGGGGGGATTCCTACTCTATCTCTACAGTCAGGGTTGGACCTGGGGAGAACACCTGGATTGGTCTTCGCCATTATATCGGGAGGCAACAACCGTCACCTTCGCCGGGATCGTATTCGCACAAATCGCGAACGTGTTCGCCTGCCGATCCGACCATCTGTCGGTGGCTCGACTCGGGTGGCTGACCAACCCGCTCATTCTGTGGGGGGTTTTTACCGAGCTGATCATCTTGGCACTCATCACCTACACGCCGATCGGGAACGAGATCTTTGGAACCAGTCCTTTACCTCTCTGGATCTTCGGACCGCTCGTGCTCGGGGCGTTGGCACTTTTGTCGGCGGAGGAGGGCCGGAAGTTCATCGTGAACCGGCGTTTACATATTACGGATGACGTTGGTCCTGAGACCAAGACGCTACAAGAAGGAGTGTGAGCTACATCGTGAGCAGGACCTCCACCTCGCCGGTGCGGCGCGCGACCCTCAGGGCCACTTCGTTTTCATGACGATCGAGCACGAGGTCGAGGCTTCCAGTTCCAATCGTGAGGTTCCGCAATTCGACTCGTTCCAGGAACGGCGGGAGAACGGGATGCACGAACTGCACGAGGCCCCGAATCCCATCGATCTGTAAACCCAAGCAGGCTTGCAATGCCTGAAAACCAGCGCCAGCCGCCCAGGCTTGCGGAGCACAGGCCGTGGGATAGCGTGTCGGACTTTCTCCCGGACGCCGGGAAAATCCGCAGAACAACTCCGGCATTCGGTAGAGATCGAGAAACAGGCTGGCGTCGAACAGGCCGGTGAGAAT
This sequence comes from Nitrospiraceae bacterium, assembly GCA_052387595.1. Lineage (GTDB taxonomy): Bacteria > Nitrospirota > Nitrospiria > Nitrospirales > Nitrospiraceae > Nitrospira_D. The sequence continues at coordinate 82,077 of JBQTJA010000007.1, forward strand.
TTTGATGGCCCCTTCTTTATATCCGTAGGCCGCCATGCCGGCTGCAATCATGGCATTGTCGTGAGGCCACACAGATCCGTTGTGATAGGACATGGGATTGTAGCGCACCTCCGATGTGGCAAGCGTTCTGATGCCCCATCCGCTGAACATGTCTTCGCGCAACAGAGACCGGGCAGTACGTCCGCCGCGATCCTGACCGGCAATGCCGCCATAGAGGCAATGGCCCGCGTTCGAGGTGCGCACACAACAGGGGCGCCCCTTTCCGTCCAAAGCCAGGGCATAGGAACCGAGCCTTTCACACCAGAATGCGCGCTCGAACCGTTCACGGAGTGACTCGGCTTCCTTCACCAATCGGTCGGCGTGATCGATATCTCCCAACGCCCGCGCCACATCTGCCGCCGCTCGTTTGGCTCGATACACGTAGGCCTGAACCTCGCACAGGGCAATCGGTCCGTTCGCAGCCGTTCCATTCGCATGAAAGACAGAATCATGAGAATCTTTCCATCCTTGATGCACGAGTCCATTGGCGGACTGCCGCGCATAGGTGGTGAAGCCCATGCCGGCAGGGTCGCCGTACTGATCAATCCACTGGAGAGCGAGCTGTATATGCGGCCAGATGGTCGCAAGAAACCGGCGATCGCCGGTACGTTCGTAGTACGCGCCGGCCAAGACGATGAAGAGTGGCGTCGCATCGACGCTGCCGTAGTATTTCCCGAAGGGGATCTCGCCCAGAGCCGCCATCTCCCCTTGGCGCGTCTCATGCAAAATCTTTCCAGGTTCTGCATCCTGCTCGGGTCGAACATCGGTCGCCTGTGTCGCAGCCAGAAATCCTAACACCCCTCGGGCAAACAGTGGATTCATCCACAACATCTGAAGCGCGGTGATGATGCCATCCCGACCGAACGGCACGCTGAACCAGGGGACTCCGGCGTAGGGATAGAGCCCCTGCGGAGTGGCTGAGATCAACATGTGGAGATCTGCCAATGATCGGTTCAACCAGTGGTTGAATTGTTCGTTCGCCGTATAGACGTGGGCGTCATCGGCTCTGTCGCTCTGCAATGCCCGATCCGCCTCATGGCGCGCCCGGTCATAGGCGAGAGACTTTCGGTCCCGTTGTGGCTCGATTTCACACGCGATGGAGATCTCCCAGGTTAGATGTGCGTGCGAAGGAATGGTTGTTTCGATCATGAAGCCGTCGGCCGTCACCCGTTTTGGTTCTGGAGAGCATCGGACAGACGTCCGGCGAATAGTCCCATCAAGGCCTTTGTACCCAAACACCAGTCCAGCTTTGGAGCGAACGGTCTTGAGCCGCGATCCACGACGTGGCCGCTGCCGGCCTCTCGCTTCGAAGAGGTCAGCGAAATCCGTATCCAGGATGAGGGTGAGCGAGAGGGGAACCTTCGTGGCCCCGTAGTTGTGGACACGAATGCGCTCGTGACAGGTCCCTTGCCAGAGAAATCGCGTACGGCACACATGGAGCGTGCCGCGCGGGATGGGCCGTTGTCCATCCAATACCAAATCCGGATTGGTGAGGTCTCCGGTGAAGAGGGCATTATCCTCTTTCACCGTGGCACTCAGGAGCATCGGACGCTGCGCCTGCAACAACAGTTCGAATCGGGACAGAAAGCGCGTGCCTTCGTGGTAGAGGCCCTGCGGGCCGGAGAGCGCGTGATGAATATCGCCATAGCGATCAAACACCGCAAAGGTCTCACCCTGTTTCAAGACCTCGGTGCGCCCATCGGCCAACGAAGATGATGCACGTATATAGTATTGATCATTCCAGCGGATGATGTCGTTCATGAACTGGTTCCTTTATGTGTTCACACTCACTCGACTCATCCGTGTGGCAACCAAGCCCGTCAGCATGAAAACAAGCGCGATCCCCAGGATGCTGGTTTCAGGGCCCTGTTGCTCCGTAATCCATCCAAAGGCGGAGATTCCTCCAATGGCAGCAGTCATGGCTCCGGTTCCATACAACCCTAGGACTCGACCAATCATGTGACGGGGTACAACTTCTTGAATGATGCCCCAGGCAATCGGCGTAAACGCACCCATGCCGCAGCCGATGAGTCCCATAAAGAGGCCGGCGAGGTAGGGATCAACCGTCCATGTGAATGCACACAGTGCGGCACCGCTCAATACACTGGCGCCCATAATCAGGCGCATGCGATCCTTAACCCTCCAATCTGTCACCCACAGAAGTCCGATCGATGTCACGAGCAAGCCGACACCGAGGGCCGACCAGAGATAGCCGACCTCAACCGGGCCCAGCCCAAGCAGTTTCCTCGCAAACACCGGGAGCAATGCGGTCCACGCACTGGTGCCAAACGTATAGAGCGCGGCGGTGCCCGTCAAGAGCAAGAGTCCCGGTTGGGTCACGAGACCATACTGTATCCCCTCGACCATATCCTGCAACATGGATGGCTTTGATGCGAGAGATGGGGAATGTGTGGCGGGCTTGGCAAAATGGACCAGTGCGAGACACGCAGCTGAAATCAGGTAGGTCGCGGCATTGATACAGAGCACCTCTTGGGATCCATAGGCAGCAATCCCCAGGCCACTCAGCGCCGGCCCGAAGATAATGCCGAGACTGGTAGTCCCTTGGAGCAGCGCATTAGCAGCGGTGAATTGTGTTTTGGGCACAAACGCCGGTATCGCGGCGGTCAGCGCCGGACCGAATACCGCCGTGGAAATGGCATGGAGAAACACCAGCACATACAACACCGATACCGTGAACGATTCCACAGGGGTGAGGCAGGGAATCAATCCAAGCAGTACTGCACGCAGAATATCGCTCGTGATCAACAGGACTTTCTTCGGAAGCCGGTCGACATACACGCCGATGAGAGGGCCAAGAACAATCGGGGGAATCGTCTGTAGCAGCCCAATGACAGAGGTCTTCAGTGGTGACCCGGTGACGGCATAGACAAACCACAGCAGGGCCAGTTTGGAGACACCGTCGCCTATTTGAGAGATCAGTTGTCCGGACCACACGAGTCCGAAATCACGGGTCAGGAGGAGTGGACGATTCTCGACCAAACCGTTGCTTGCTTGCTCCGCTGTGGTGGAAGCGCCAGCCAATGAGCCGGATCGGCCCTGCATCAGCTCTCACCCTCCAGCCGTATCTTCTCGGTGTTCACAGCTCGAACACCCGGCACTTGACGAGCTGTCTCGGCAGCTTCCAGTGCGATCACCTGAAACCGCACAGTTCCGTTGAGCTGGACGACACCATCCTCGGTCTTCACCTCGAAATTCGCCGCTTTCAAGGTCGCGCTTTTCGCGAAGCGCTCTTTCACGAGCGTCGTCAGGATTTCATCCTGTTTCTTCAGCAACGTCTTCGCCAAGTCCTTTTCCAGGGCAATCTTATTGATGACGGTCTTCACGCCATGAACGACCTGCGCAACTTCCGTTGCAGCAACCTTTTCCTCTTCACTCGTCACACGCCCACTCAGGGTAACCGTTTGCTGGTCGCCCTCCACTTCGATCTCATAACGGAACAGTCGTGAATCCCCCATGAGGGCTAACTTGACGGAGAGAATCAGTGAACCCAACGGTTTCTTACCACCGGGATCTTTCTCCTTGCCCTCCGGTTCAGCCGGCGGCACGTCCACCTTCGGCGCAGGAGCAGGCTGCGGTTTCGTGTCCGCCGATGGCTTATGTGGCACCGGCGGACTGTCGGACGCAGCTGGGGGGTGTTGAGGACGCGGCACTGGCTTGTCCGGCACCGCCTCTTTGTGCTCGGTCGACGTGCCCGTCTTCGGCGCAGGAGCAGGCTGCGGCTTCGTGTCCGTCGATGGCTTGTGCGGCGCCGGCTGACTGTCGGAATCGGCTGGGTGGTGCTGCGGACGTGGCGCAGGCTTCTCCGGCACCACCTCTTTGTGCTCGGTCGACGTGTCCGCCTTCGGCGCAGGAACGGGCTGCGGTTTTGCTTCTGTCGCGCCTTCTTTTTCTTGTGTTTCAGAGAACGCTGAACTCGCACCTATCGGCGCCAGTATCAACACATTCAGACACAAAACGATCAGCGCTCTCGACGATGTGGTCATCGCGCGAGTCCTCCTCGTGAATAACACTCCTGAGATATTCCCAGTCATTGTAACTCGCTCATATTGCTCTGTCATCTGCGCACAGGTGAGGGAGCCCCTTCTCCTCAGGGAACTGATCTGACTGACGCGCCTCCGGTTGAGCCGGAGGCGTTTGTCTTGTCATTCAACCGGGGCCGTGAGGCCCGGTTTCTATGATTGGGCAGCGCTTGGTTGAGGGGTAAAGGAGCCAGATGGAGAAACAGCCAATCCTCGGGGATGCGCTTTGTAGAAGCTGAAGAGCCACGCCGTCGCAGCCGTCAGAAGAAGAATGAGACTGATCCCTCCTAAACTGGCGGCAGGACCGATGTGGTCAGCCGCCCATCCAAAACCAGCCATTCCGGCCATCGATGAGGCCATCCCCCCCGTGGCGAAGCTCGTAAAGACTCGCCCAAGCAGATGCTCCGGCGTCAATTCTTGGAGCATCGTCCATACCAATGGCGTAAACATGGCGGTGCTCCCCCCAATCACCGCAATCAAGACTCCGGCGGCGACAGGAGCATCAAAGAAACCAAGAGCGGCAACGGCAATGCCGCCGACCGCCAAGGCGCCGGACATGAATCGCAGACGCCACGGTACGTCTCCCTGCGCAATGGATGTCAAACTAAGGGACGCGAGTATCATCCCGACGCCGAGTGCTGACCATAGCCACCCGAGTTGGATTGGCCCCACGCCAAGCACCTCTTTCGCAAAGACCGGCAGGAGAAAGATGAAGGCACTGATGCCGACACTATAAAGGGTGGCCGTCAACATAAGAAGCGTGACGGTCTTCTGTTCGACAAACACGAAGCGGAAACCCGCCATCAAATCACTTGTAATGCCTTCCGTGAACCCTTTACCTGCAACACGGAAACGGTCGATCGTTTCATGCACCCGAATGGGGAACAGGCACAGCGCGGAGATAAAAAACGTGGCCGCATCGATATAGAGCACGTTTTGTGCTCCGATAAGCGCGATCCCCAGGCCGCTGACGGCAGGACCCACAAGAAGCCCGACGTTGGTCGTCGTCTGCAGTAACGCATTGGCGGCAATCAACCGCTCTTTGGGCACAATGAGAGGAACCGCCGAGGTCAAAGCCGGCCCGAAAATCGTGGAGAAGATTGCGGTGGCAAACACAAGGATGTACAGCCGATCAAGCGACAAAGCCCCCATGGCAAAGAGCACGGGGATCAAGAGCACCATGAGGGTTCGGAGAAGATCGACCCCGATCATCACCGGCTTCTTTCGAACACGATCCAGATAGACACCAATGAGCGGCCCGAATAGGAGCGGGGGTAGTGTTTGGAGCAGTCCAACCACCGCCATCTTGAGCGCCGAGCCGGTGAGGTCATAGACGAACCAGAGCAACGCCACCTTGTTAAGGCTGTCGCCGATCTGAGAGATCGTCTGGCCAGCGAACAAAAAACCGAAGTCTCTCGTTTTGACCAACTCCCAGCCTCGACCACGGCTCGGAGTGGAACCAGTCTCTTGCGAATGAGTACGTACGTCAGACATGCTGGCCTCGTCCAAGAATCTTATGCGGGTCGGAAGCAAAGGCGTGTGTGGCTTGTGCAGCTCCGTCTTCGAGAAGACGTTCATAGAGCGCCACATAGTCGCGGGCCATCCGCTCCGCCGTAAACCGCTCGTCAAAGGCCGCCCGGCAGTGCTGCCGATCAATAAAGGAGACCTGCCCGACTGCGTCCACCATTTCGGAAACCGTCTCACAAATAAATCCGGTGACGCCGTGATTGATGATCTCAGGAATCGATCCGCGCCGATAGGCCAACACCGGCGTGCCACAGGCCATCGCTTCGATCAGCACCAAGCCGAACGGCTCGGGCCAGTCGTAGGGAC
>JBQTJA010000008.1:0-23345 GCA_052387595.1 Nitrospiraceae bacterium
ACCATGGCGTCAGCTTCCACACTCACAACCTCAGCGCTGATCGGTCCATCCACGATCTTGCAGACTTCTTGCAGCATTTCCCTGAAACTTCGGCCCTCCTTGACGACCAGGGAAGGATTCGTGGTCACGCCATCGAGTAATCCGAGGCTTGCCGCTTCATGGATTTCCTTGACGTTGGCTGTATCGAGATAAATTTTCATAATTGTTCCTTTCCTAGCGAAGAGGTCGTGAGGTGATACCCTGATTATCGGTTATTCTATGGAGAACTCAACTTCACTGCAAGAAGTCGATACGAAAGTTTGACAGGTTTTCGAGCGGGGGATAGAATTTTGCGGTTCACAGTGCCCATTGGCCTTAGAGGAGATATCACGATGCAACGATTTATCTGGTTGCTGCTTTTCTCCCTTATCGTTCCAGCCTGTTCAGGGAAGAACCCCTATCTTGAGGCATCGCTGAAGCCGGCCGAGCTTCAAGGAAAAGATAAAGGCTGGTTCGAAAAGAACTGGGGTGCTCCGGACGGCAAGGCCTCCAGATTTTTTGGTGGAGAGACCTGGACCTACTATCGCATCGCCGGAGGAAAATCAGGACCTCCATTCTTTAATTTCTCTCCCAATCAATGTCAGATCACCCTCAAGTTTGACAAAGAGGAGAAACTTTCTGACTACACCTACTCTGGCTGCTAGCCAACTTATTGTGGAAACCACTGGCTTATTTCTTTCACGATAACGAGTTCCGGTAGCTATTAAATACATCTGCTAGACGGGGTGCTCACTCCGAAACCTCACCGCACACTCCGGGCTGCAAAAACAGTACTCCCGTGCACCGATCGTCTCGATGACGGCGATTCGCTTTGGGACGAATATGTGGCACACTGGATCCTCGACCATCTGATCTTGGTCTTCATCTTGGACTGGTACAGACGATTTCTTCCGGCCATCCTCAATCGGCTTATTGAATCCACGAAATATTTGTCGGAGCAAGTAGTAGAGGGCTGTAAAAAGTAAAATGGCTAGGATTGATCTATACATAGTGGGTTATCCAATTTGGACCACAATCCTATGCGAGTAGGGTAGGCCTGTCAAGAATAGACCTGGTACAGACCATAAATCAGACCGATGAATAATGCGCAAATGGCCTATGATGCTAGGTCTCATTGGGACTCTTGTCAGTGCCATCCAGTACTTCAGGAGTATTGGTTTCCCAATTCTATGGTGCTACAGTGCCAACCATGAAGACATGCGATAAATGCCATGGTGCGATGTTGCCGGAACGGGCGGTGGATTTGGACGCCGGGCTTGCGATCACTGTGTTTGCCTGTTTGAACTGTGGTCGTCGGAAAGCAGCGGATCAAGAACCTCGACCGATTACGGCTCGCCACTAAATCCTTCCTGTCAGCCTCCAAACCACTACCTACTGACGAGCGGGAAGGGTTGCGAGGTCAGGTTTGATCTCTGTGCCTTCCGACTCACTGTGGGGAATGGTCTTGCTCCGCAGGTAACCAGCGGCGGCTAGTTTCCGCACAGCGGAAACTAACCATGAATTCTGGCGTCATGGCCCATTCCTTCTTCTTTCACAATTGGTAATGGATTCACTGTCGTCCGCTAGACGCACGATCTATTCAGTTAGCCACAGCATATCTGAATATCCTGCGGGAGAGTGTTGCATGGCTGCATGCACACCCGTGCCTTCATTGAAGACGTAGGCATCAAGTGGATCGATGTCTATGCACAGTTGGAAGAGGGTCAACGAAGGTTCAAAACATCCATCATGTCGTATAAGCCAGGCGGTTGGCGGGCGACCCACCTTGCAGCTCGTAGGGCTCCGAGGGCGAACGTATCACGGCTACTGGCCCGATGAGTGACCTCGATTCGCTCTCCCATGCCTCCGAACAGAATCGTGTGGTCGCCGACGATATCACCGGCGCGAATGGTTTGTATCCCGATTTCTGCTTTCGTTCGTTCCCCGATCAGTCCCTTGCGGGCATAGACTCCGACCTGGTCCAAGTCTCGGCTCACCGAACGGGCGAGGACTTCAGCAATCTTGAGGGCCGTGCCGCTCGGCGCGTCCTTTTTTAGCCGGTGGTGGGCTTCAATCACTTCGATATCGTACTCGTCCCCAAGCGTTCTGGCCATTTCACCGATGACTTTGCAGATCAGGTTGATTCCGACGCTCATGTTCGGAGAAAAGACGCAGGGAATTTGCTGTGCCAGTGACTTCAATTCATCGAGTTGAACAGCCGAAAATCCGGTGGTTCCGATCACCATGGCCCGTCGATGGTGAGCAACGGTTCGCATATGTTCCAGTGTCGCTGAGGGCGAGGAAAAATCGATCACAACTTCGCCTCGCTCCATCAGAATGGAGAGGTCATCTGTGATGGGAATGCCGGCACGACCTGAGGCTGCAGCCTCGCCCGCATCCTCCCCTAATGCCGGATGTCCTTTTCCCTCCAAGGCCCCTGCCAATGTCAACGCCGTTGAATCGCGGATCAATGACACTAGTCGGCAACCCATTCGGCCAGCTGCACCCGCTACAATGATCTTGATCATCTTGTCGTGCACCTAGATCTTTCTCAAGTCAGATTAACGCCGCATCCTTGAGAACGCGAATCAATTTTTCTCGTGTGTCCTGTGCCATTGGGCAGAGCGGTAAGCGCAATTCTGGGTCAATTTTCCTCATGAGTCCTAACGCTTCTTTGACTGGAATGGGATTGGTCTCATAGAACAACGCCGCAAAGAGGGGAGAAAGCTTAAAGTGAATCCGCCGCGCTTCGTCGATTCGTCCCGAAGCAAAGGCCTTCACAAGACCGGCCATTTCCATCGGCATGACATTAGCCGTTACGGTAATCACGCCCTTTCCGCCGACTGCCATCATCGGTAAGGTGAGGGAGTCGTCGCCAGCCAGCACAGTGAGACGGTCACCGCACATCTGGACGATATCTGAGGCTTGTTGGACTGAGCCACTCCCTTCCTTGACGCCGACGATCGTCCTAATGGCTGAGAGTCTGGCGATTGTCGAGGGGAGCATGTTGACTCCGGTACGACCGGGGATATTGTACAGGACTAAGGGCAGGTCCACGGCCGCTGCAACAGCCGTGTAGTGTCGATAGAGTCCTTCCTGAGTCGGTTTGTTGTAGTAGGGGGTAATGAGCAACGCGCCATCGGCTCCGGCCTGCTTCGCATGTTTTGTGAGCGTGATGGCTTCTTCGGTACTATTCGAACCGGTTCCGGCAATCACCGGTACCCGCCGATGGACCACCTCGACCGTCAACTCTATCACCCGATTATGTTCGCTATGAGAAAGGGTGGCCGATTCACCAGTAGTTCCACAGGGGACAATGCCGGTGGTGCCATTGGCGATCTGCCATTCGATCAGCTCGGCCAACGCACGCTCGTCGACCGTGCCCTGTCGAAACGGCGTCACAATCGCGACAAGAGATCCGGCAAACATATTCACTCCGTTTCGTTGAGGAAGGACGGAATTCTCTCGCCACGTACGAGGTCATCGTATGTTTCTCGCTCGCGAATCACGTGAAACTCTCCGCCCTTGACGAGCACCTCCGGCACACGAGGTCGAGAGTTGTAATTCGACGCCATCACAAAACCATACGCTCCCGCACTCATCACCGCCAACAACTCACCGGGCATGATGCCAGGCAGCGATCGGTCCTTGGCTAGAAAGTCACCTGACTCACAGACAGGCCCGACAATGTCCACCGTCTGTTTGGTCCGATGCCCGGCAGCCTCATTCACTGGACGAATTTCATGGTAGGCGCCGTACAAGCTGGGCCGAATCAAATCGTTCATGGCGGCATCGACGATCACGAAGTGCTTTGTCTCCCCGGCCTTCTCGTACAATGCCTTTGTCACTAGAACGCCGGCGTTGCCGACGATGACCCGTCCGGGTTCCATGACCAGCGTCAACCCCAAATCCTTGACAAGCGGCGAAATCGCGTCAGACAAGTCCTGAGGCAACGGCGGCTTCTCTTCCGAATAGGTGATACCGAGTCCGCCTCCGATGTTCAGATAGCGGATGTTGATGCCCTGGTCCTTTAGTGCATCGATGAGCGTCACGACTTTCTTCAGTGAATCGACAAACGGCGTCACGTCCGTCAACTGCGAGCCGATGTGGGCATGGACGCCAACGACGTCAATATGGCTCAGCGAGGACGCCATTTTGTATTCTTCCAGTGCGCGATCCGACGCGATGCCAAATTTACTCTTCTTCATCCCTGTCGAGATATAGGGATGGGTTTTGGGATCCACATCCGGATTAATCCGCAACGCGATGCGTGCTTTCTTACCGACCGATTCCGCGACCTCGTTGATCGCATGAATTTCAGCCGACGACTCGACATTGAACATGAGGACGTCGGCCTTCAGCGCGTCTCGAATTTCATCTGGCGATTTACCGACGCCGGCAAACACGATTTTGGAAGCCGGGACCCCCGCTTTGAGGGCTCTGAACAGCTCGCCGCCGGACACGATATCCGCACCGCTGCCTTCCTTGGCCATCAGGCGAAGGATGGCCAGATTGGAATTGGCCTTCATCGCAAACGCGATGACATGCGGGATATTCTTGAAGGCACTGTCATAGGCGTGGAAATGCCGGACGAGTGTCTCATGGCTATAGATATAGCAGGGAGTGCCGAGTTCCTTCGCCATGCGGCTGACGGGTACCTGCTCGCAATACAATTCACCGTGGTGGTATTCAAAGCTATGCATCGCGTAGTTCCTAGTGTTAATCCAACAGTCTCAGGCCAAGGACCGCTTACCGTATTCCGACCGGCTGGGATGGGGGCAGGTCCATCTCATGGCCTCCCAGGGTAGGGTCCGGTTCAGCCGACTCCGTCGCCTGCCGCTCTCTCTCCAGCGCATGTTGCCGTTTCTGTTTGTCGATCGTGGGCGCAACTCCGACCAATTCTGGGGCGACCGGTGTTCCCACCACCCCGCAAGAAATCAGAAGTCCTGCCGATGCGATCACGACACATACTTTCATGACAGCATCCGCTCAAGTTCTTTGATCCGCTGCTCAACTCGCCCTCGGGCGGTCCCGCCGATTTGTCCCTTATGATCGATTGCCGCGACGGTCGTCAGCCAAGAAAACACCGTTTTGTCAATCCGATCACAAAATGCTTGCAACTCCTTCAGTGAAAAATCCGTGACATCACGTCCGCCATCAAGCGCAGCCCGCACGATTCGTCCGGTGATCCCGTGGGCTTCGCGAAAAGGTATGCCCCTCATGACCAAGTAGTCGGCCAGTTCTGTCGCAAGCAGTCCGCCTCCTTGCAACGCTCGCTTCAGAGCTTTTTCATTGACTTTCAGCCGGCGCATCAATTCCGTCATCACTTGGAGCGAGGCCGCCACGGTATCAAGGGCGTCAAACAGCGCCGGTTTGTCTTCCTGCAAATCCCGATTATAGCTTAACGGCAGAGCCTTGAGCAGGGTCAGCAGATTGACGAGGTGGCCGTAGACGCGTCCAGTTTTTCCTCGGACCAACTCAGGGACGTCAGGGTTTTTTTTCTGCGGCATCATGCTGCTTCCTGTGCAGAAGGCGTCCGGCAGATCGACGAACTGAAACTCCTGCGAGGCCCACACAATCAACTCTTCGCTGAGCCGTGACAAATGCATCATGACAATCGAAAGGGCCGAGGCCACTTCGATCATAAAATCTCGGTCAGAGACCGCGTCCATGCTGTTCAGGGTAACAGCAGGAAAGCCCAGCAGCTCAGCGGTGTATCGACGGTTTACGGGATAGTTCGTGCCCGCCAAGGCACCGGACCCCAGCGGCATGACATTGAGCCGGCCCCTCGCGTCGCGGATTCGACCCTTGTCTCGTTCGAGCATCTCCACGTAGGCCAGCAAGTGATGCGCAAAGAGGACCGGTTGGGCACGCTGTAAGTGGGTATACCCGGGCATCATGAGGGTGCGGTTGGCGGCGGCCTGCGCCACTAGCACGCGTTGCAACTCAGTCAATCGCCCCCGCAGCTCATCCAGTTGTGCGCGCAGGTATAGTCGAATATCCAGTGCCACTTGATCATTCCGGCTGCGCCCTGTGTGCAACTTCCCTCCCAACGGACCAATCATCTCGGTCAATCGACGTTCGATTGCCATGTGAATATCCTCGTCCTGAGGCGAAAAGGGGAATTGTCCATGATCCAGCTCTCGTTTGACCAATTCCAACCCGCGGACGATGGCGCGGGTTTCCGCCCGCGTGAGGACCCGGGCTTTCTCGAGGGTCTTACAATGGGCGATGCTCCCGGCGATGTCCTCGCCATAGAGCCGACTATCGACCGTCACGGATCGAGTAAACGCTTCGACCAATCGATCGGTCTTCTCTCGAAACCGGCCGGCCCAGGCTTTCCCTCCGCCGCCAGCTGACTTCGGATCGTTGCGACGCTTGGCCATCAGGACGACGCTTTCCGTTTCTGCGCGCGAATCTTCAGCCGCAAGGCATTCAACCGAATGAACCCTTCCGCGTCTTTCTGGTCATACACGTCATCTTCCTCGAAGGTGGCGATGTCGAGGCGATAGAGTGACCGTTTCGATTTGCGTCCAGCCAGGGTGCAGCTTCCCTTGTAGAGCTTGACCCGTGCGACACCGCTGACGTTCTTCTGTGCTTCATCGATAGCCGTCTGTATCATCTCGCGCTCAGGGCTGAACCAATACCCATTATAGATCAGGTCCGCAAAGCGTGGGATCAAGCTGTCGCGGAAGTGGAGGACTTCGCGGTCCATCGTCAGGGATTCGAGTCCACGATGAGCCACGTGCAGAATCGTCCCTCCGGGCGTTTCATACACGCCGCGCGACTTCATCCCAACGTAGCGGTTTTCCACTAAATCGACTCGGCCGATCCCGTGTGCGCCACCCAATTTATTGAGATGAGCCAGCAAGGCTGCAGGGTTCATTTTCCTGCCATCGACCCCGACGGGATTGCCGGCTTGATACTCGATCTCAACTTCCACTGACTTGTTCGGAGCTTTCTCCGGCGAAACAGTCAGTTGGAATATTTCATCCGGTGGTGATTTCCACGGGTCCTCAAGAATGCCGCCTTCATAGCTGATATGAAACAGATTCGGGTCCGTGCTGTAGGGCTTGGCTTTGGTCGCGGTCACGGGAATGCCGTGGCGATCGGCGTATTCGATCAATTCACGCCGGGAGCGCATCGTCCATTCCCGCCAAGGCGCAATGATCTTGAGGTTCGGCGCGAGGGCCATGTAGGTCAATTCGAAACGCACCTGATCGTTGCCCTTCCCCGTGGCGCCGTGCGATACCGCCTCGGCGCCCTCTTTGAGAGCGATCTCAGCCTGGCGACGAGCGATCAGCGGGCGAGCGATTGACGTTCCTAGGAGGTAACAGCCTTCGTATATCGCATTTCCGCGCAACATCGGGAACACATAGTCCTTGACGAAGGTCTCACGGAGATCCTCGACATAGACCTTCTTGACACCGAGCGCTTTCGCCTTGGCCTTGACGGCTTTTAGATCTTCGCCTTGGCCAAGGTCGGCACAAAATGCGATGATCTCGGCCTGATAGGTTTCCTGCAACCACTTGAGGATGACAGATGTATCCAGTCCGCCCGAATAGGCCAGGACGATTTTCTTGATCGATGTTGGCTTCATGGTAGATCCTACCTGGTATGTTTCTTCTGGTTGAGCAGCTGGGTCAAGATGGCTTTCTGCATGTGCAGGCGATTTTCCGCTTGATCGATGACGACGGACTGTGGGCCGTCAAGCACATCCGCTGTAATCTCTTCCCCGCGATGAGCCGGCAAACAATGCATAACGATGGCGTCGGGTTTCGCCCGTTGGAGCAGCCGTTGGTTCAACTGGTAGGGGGCGAGCGTCCGCAATCGTCGTGCCTGCTCCCGCTCGCGGCCCATGCTGATCCACACATCGGTATACACCACATCAGCTTCTTTCACGGCAACGAGAGGATTCTCCAGTACTTCAATCGACGCGCCGGTGGTGTGTCCTTCGATTCTCGCACGATCGATCACCCGCTGATCCGGCTGATAGCCGGAGGGGCATCCGATCACGATGCGCATGCCCACCTTCGCCCCTGCTTCGATGAGCGAGTTGGCCACGTTATTTCCATCACCGATGTAGGCCAGGCTGAGTCCCTTGAGCCGGCCCTTGATCTCTTGAACCGTCATCAAGTCGGACAAGGCCTGACAAGGATGGCTATGGTCGGTCAGCCCGTTTATCACCGGCATCGTGGCTTCCGCCGCCCACTCCTCGACGATCGCATGGTCATAGGTACGGATCACGATCCCGTCTAGGTAACGGGACAAGACGCGTGCCGTATCCGAGACTGTCTCCCCGCGTGAGAGTTGAATGTCGCTCATGGGAAGGACCAGCGCATGGCCGCCGAGCTGGTTCATCCCCGCCTCGAACGACACGCGCGTCCGAGTCGACGGTTTTTGAAACAGCAATCCTAATGTCTTCCCGGGCAGCAGCCGATGCGGAGTGCCTTGACGCTGCTTCTTCTTCAGGGATATCGCCAAACGCAGCAAGTCGAGGACCTGCTGCCGTGACAGCGTCGCGACGTCGAGCAAGTCCTTGGCATAGCGCGCGCGGCTGATTCTTTGCTGGACTGATCGAGCCATCAGTGGTGTGAATCTTTTCCCGCCGATTGGCGTTGGTTGAACAGGATATCGAGGAGATCAATGAGCTTGTCCACTTCGAGCTGTGTGATCACCAAGGGCGGAACAAAGCGCAGCACACGCTCCGTTGCGGCATTGATGAGCACGCCACGGGCGAGTGCATCGGCCACCACCGCCCGGGCATCGGTCTCCAACTCCATGCCTTGCAAGAGACCAAGGCCTCGCACCTCCTTCACGATTCGATGGCGGTCTTTGCAGTCGGCCAACCTTTTGGTCAAGTATTCGCCCATGCGTTTGGCTTGATCCAACACCTTTCCTTCGAGCAACACCCGGCAGACGGCCAGCGCCGCGGCACAGGCTAATGGGTTCCCACCGAACGTCGATGCATGAGAGCCAGCCGTAAAGGATGTAGCCACTGATTCTTTTGCGAGGCAGGCGCCGATCGGCACTCCTCCGGCAAGACCTTTGGCAAGGGTCATGATATCGGGTACCGCGCCAAGTTGCTCATAGGCAAAGAAGGTGCCGGTTCGACCTATGCCTGTTTGAATTTCATCGAAAATGAGCAAAATGTCTTGCTGTGTGCAGAGTTCGCGCAGGCTCCTCAGATAATCCCGGTCGGCCACATGCACGCCGCCTTCCGCCTGAATCGGTTCCAGCATGATCGCCGCGGTCTTCTCATTGACCATGGACTCGATCGCCCCGAAATCATTGAACGGGGCATAGGCAAACCCGGGCATCAGCGGTTCGAAACCCTTTTGAACCTTCTCCTGTCCCGTGGCCGTGAGCATGCCTAGTGTGCGGCCATGGAACGAATTCTTCATCGTGATGACTTCATAACGCTCGGGCCCATGTCGCTCATGCCCGTACCGTCGAGCCAGTTTAATCGCTGCTTCATTGGCTTCGGCTCCGCTGTTACAGAAAAACACGCGGTCGGCGAACGAATGATCCACCAATAGTCGCGCCAGTTTCACCTGCGGTTCGGTGTAATACAGGTTGGACGTATGGATCAGTTGGGCGGCCTGGCGTTGGATGGCTTGGACCAGGTCAGGATGACCATGTCCCAACACATTGACGGCAATTCCGCCGACAAAATCGAGGTACTCTCGCCCCTCCAGATCGTAGACCTTTGCCCCTCGCCCCCGTACAATCGAAACCGGCTGGCGCGTGTAGGTCTGCATCAGGTATTTGGCGGCATCATCTTTCAGTTCTTCGGTCGGCATGACGACGTATCCCCTTAAGAAAGAAAGGAAAGCTAGCACAGGGGCAATGGGAAGAGCAATAAGCGGAGCAGCGGGGGATTGCCGTCAAGAGTCGCTTGCTCCACACTCCCTGATCAGCTACAAACGATAGGTCGTATCCTCCGCTTTCGAGTGTGGTAAGCTGCGTCGCTATGATGATGTGCAGTCAATGCAGGCAACAGAACTCCGATGAGGCCCGTTTCTGTCATCAGTGTGGAGCCAAGCTGACTGAAGGCACGGCTGCCGTCGAAACTGCTTCCCAGGCGTTCACCGCTCAGCCGGTTCAGGACGAGGAGACGCTGTGGCGCCAATTCATCGGCCCCAACGCCGACCACTACCTGACCGTGTTCAAGAAATTTTCGTTGAACGGTCAGCCAAAGTTCGCGCTTTCGTGGAACTGGCCGTCCTTTCTCTATATCTCCTTCCTGTGGTTTTTGTACCGTAAGATGTATCTGCACGCGTTCGTCTACGCGGTCGGCCCGATGATTTCGACGTATCTCACGGGAGATTTTTCCGCCGGCATCGTGTGGAGCGTCATGGCGGGGGCGACCGCGAACTATCTGTATTTTTGGCATTGCCGGGAGCACATCGGTGACATCAAGAAAGCCGGCCGGATGGATGTTGCCGCGCAAGAAACTGCGCTGAAGGAATCAGGCGGGGTGCAGCCCTATGTCATCTGGGTCGGTGTGTTTTTCTACATCATCTTCCTGGCGACGTTGACGAAGATGGTACAAGAAGGCCCGCCCGATCTGGAGCAATCACCTGGCCGACCGGCCAAGCAAGCGGTCTTGTTGTCACAGGCTTGACTTGGCTCGACAATTCAGTATGCTTTGGCCCCTGATGAGATGTTCAAGTTGATAGCAAAGGATCTGCGATGGCTCGATTAGTCTTGCTTCGGCATGGGGAGTCGCAATGGAATTTGGAGAACCGTTTTACCGGTTGGGTGGACGTCCCGCTCTCTCCAAAAGGGATTGAGGAGGCCAAACAAGCCGGTGAAAAGCTCCGTGGGTGTAGCTTTGACCGGGCATTCACCTCGGTGCTCACTCGTGCGAATGAGACCTTGAGACTGGTCTTGGAGGCCATTGGGCAAACGACCATCCCGATCGAGAAGGACAAGGCATTAAACGAGCGGATGTATGGAGATCTTCAAGGGCTGAATAAGGCCGAAACTGCCAAGAAGTACGGTGATGCGCAAGTGAAAATCTGGCGGCGGAGCTATGATGTGAAACCGCCTGGCGGAGAAAGCCTCAAGGATACGGCCGAGCGGGCGTTGCCCTATTATGAGAAGATGATCAAGCCCTGTTTATTGAAAGGGGAAACCATCATCATTGCGGCGCATGGCAATAGCCTTCGTGCGTTGGTGATGGAGCTCGATCAATTGTCGAAGGAAGAGGTCTTGGAACTCAACATTCCGACCGGCGTGCCGCTCCTCTACGAATTGGACGACAGCGGCAAGGTATTGTCACACCGCTATTTGTGAGCCTGTAGTTTATCCCACCTTTTCGAGCAACATGCCGTATTCCGAAGCCGGTGCATAGTCGATCAGCAACACGAGCAGCTTTGCTCGATCCTCCGGCGAAATGATGCCTTGATCCTCCATCAGTGACGCTGTCTCCGCGCAAACACCCATGGGATTGATCCCTTCCTGATCGATCAGGCGTGCATAGTGCGCTTGCCGGTCGTTCAGTTCCGGTTGATACTCGTCCCAGGTTCCAGCTCCGCACCATCCTGATTCCCACCACGCCCTCCGGACAGACTCCAACAGGTTCTCTGTAATGGCGGCCCTGTACTTGGTGGGGATATGCGCATCCACCGCGGCCAGGATCCAATACAGATTTAATGACAAGATTTCGCGAGCGATCTGGCCGGAGGTCGATTCCGATGCCTCGACTCCGTATTCCTCAAGCTGAGACACGGTGAGAGGTTGCGGCATGGCGTTGAACAAGGCAGCTGCGGCTTCGGTAGGCGTCATCTCAATTTTCCTCTTGGCGAGTAGGATACTGCAGGGTGCGTCATGCCCTCAAGTGGCGGCTTGAATGGGAAACATTGCGGTGATTCACACGCCCTTCAGCACATAAAAGAGAAGGCGGGATTCTAAACGGGCAGGGGGCAGATGTGTGGGAAACCGACCGGACCATGTCGGCCTTTCATAGGCCGACATGGTCGTCTGTTGAGTATCAGCGGTTCGAAACCTTTTTAACCATTCCACCGTATTGGGATGTGTCACGAGTGTTGCGTGCAAGTTGCTCGTCCGTTTCACCTGTGAAGGCGATTGGTTCGGGCAACTGGGTTACGACAATTTCGACCCGCCGGTTCTTGCTCCGGCCTTCTTCTGTATCGTTGGTTGCGATGGGGCGTGCGTCCGCATACCCGATGGCCCTGACGCGGTCGGCCCCTAATCCACCCTTGATCAGCGCCTTGCCGGCATTTTCGGCGCGCGCCTGAGAAAGCTCACCGTTATCCTTAAAGGGGCGCCGGCTATCGTATTTGACCGGTGTGCTGTCGGTGTGTCCGGCGACTTCCACGCTCTGGGGACGGAATTTACGCAAGGCGACGCCGATGCGCTTGACCAAGGTGGTCCCTGCGGGTGTCATGGTGACTCGCCCCTTGGCGAACAGTTCACCCGAGGACAATGCGAGCGTGAGTTTGTCGCCGCGCTGCTCCAACACCACAGTGCCTCGTTTGAGTTCGTCTTGGAGGGCGCTCGCCAGCCTCTCGCTGACCCGAGTGAGGTCAGTCGTGGCGCGCGCCGTCGTGATGGCTGGCTGAGAAGGTACATTCTTGGCGTAGGACGGCAGTTTGACCGGCTTTGGCAAGCTCTTGCCAAGGCTCGCGAGCAGGCGTTTCGCCTGCACGAGCTGCGAGTCGCGAGCGGCGAGTTCCATATCCATGTTGGCCTTGGCCAGCTGGAATTCCTGCTCTTTCGCCACCAATTGCAGGTCAAGGTCGGCAATCCGTTGCATCGCGGTATCAAGCTGGTCATTGTTGGTGGCAAATTGACGCTCAATGTCGAAGACTTGTTGTCTGGCCAACTCCAGGCTGCTTCGTGTCCGGTTCAGCTCTTGCGACATGTTCTGGTGGGTGTCCCGCTGGGTGCAGAGCCCCGCGAGTTCCTGCTCCTTTTGGGTCAGCTGCGCTTCCAAGGCTTCCGCGCGGGTCTTTTCGACGGTCACCTGATTCGCTGCCGCTGTCGTCTTTTCTCGCAGAAGGGACAACTCCTTCTCTTTAGCCGTGAGCTGTTCGAGGAGTTGTTCCAACCGCACTGTTTCCTTCTCTGCTTCCGAAGATTGGCTCTGGGGTGTGTCGATCGTAATCGACGTCATAGGCGTAATTGACGGAGCAAGTGCAGTCTCGTCACCGTCGACTTTGTGAACATACGAGCCTGCCTCGTTGTCCTGTTGAGCGTGCCGAACATCGACCGGAGTCAAAAACCCGACGAGCATGGCCAGAAGAGATCGTTGACCATTGTCCGATTGAACCGTGGTCGGCTGGCTGTCGGCAATGGGCTGAGTGGCCGCAGCCTGGCTCGATTCCTGTCCATTGACCGTGACGGTGAAGAGAAACACGAAAACGACCAGCTTCATAATCATAATCTCACCTCACTCAATGATGAAATTGCAGCGACTCCACCGTCTGAAGTCAAGTTTTGGAAGTCGACTATATGAGGCAACAGCCATTCCCGTTCACACTGCGAAGAATCCGTCACGAAACAGGGGAACGACATCAGCCCAAAACCATGAAACCGCCCCTGGTAGTTCTTATCGAGTGATAAGTAGAACCAACAGGCCCTACCGTACCCTATACGCCGTCTAGCGGCGCTTTGCAACTGGGGATTTTGACTGAATGTCGCGTCCAGCAAGGCCTGCAGGGCATCTCGTTGAGAGGCGTGATAGGGATCGAAAAGTAATAGGTGTTCCAGGCTGTCAGCCCACCACATCTAGTGGTCCTGGGTATAACGGATGCCGGGATCACGCATGAGCTCGAACTCTCCGCGGCGTCGATCACCTATGCCTCCCGAAGCCGCGAGAGTGCTCCACGTGAAGGTCGACTGCGCTGAAGACGTGACTCGGCAAGCCATACAGGAGATAGCAGTCAAGCAGCCACGGCACTCAGTCCATAGCTTGCCCTTTATCAGCATCTGCGTGTTCGGCTATCTGTTCTAGTGTCCCCCACCTCCATGGATCTATTTGGATACTCACGGCGAATCGAGATAGATACACCCAGTGAGGCGTTAGTTCCCCAGGCAACAGCATAATGGTGGAAATTCGCGTCGTTATAAGTAGATTCACCATGGCCCGCTCCTTGCTCGTCGAGCAGTGCGGAAGATGTGGGGGACCAGCTGAGTGAATCTAGGCGCTAACAGGCTGTTGAAAACCATTTTGATACTCCAAGCATGTGAGCCTTCTAGAGATCGCAGCCCTATCAGAATAGGGCATAGGGTGTTCAAAAAGGCTGTCCAGCAAGGCCACAGCAAGCGAAAAGGCGGAGGCGTACGCTTCGGTACGTTGAGCTTCTAAGTGATGCGAGAACACCGCTGGCGGACTTTTTTAACACCCTATCTAGAGAACGAGGGAGGACCCTATGATCACAGCCAAGAGCCAGTTTCTCCAGTTGGCGTTGTCGGCGATCACGTTCGTCTTTGTTATCGGTGCCCTCTCGATGATTCGGCCCGCCATCATTGGCCTCTTTCTCGGTGTGCTCCTGCTGCTGCAATCTCTTGGCACCAAACCGGATGTTGCGGTGCTGTCGTGGACCGAGGTCGGCCAGGTGCCGATCATCGTCACATCGCTTCGGCGACCAAGTCTTCCGGCGATGTTCTCGTGATGAATTTGTGCGGTGTATTCGTCAGTCGAGTGGATTCCGTCAGGAGAAGATGGGTTCCGAGGTGATCATGAGCGCCGACGCGGAGTCTCAACTCGTACGAGACGGTTGAAAGGGTGCGGTAAGCATGCTTATTAGTCGCCGGATGTGCACGGGATGCGCGGCTTAGCGGTTCATCCAGGTCTGCCAAGACTTACATGATCGAGACGATCCGGTTTGTTCGAAGAGGTTCCGACTTACTGGAGCCAGGACAAGTGCTATCGCCCATTCCCATCGAGGCTGCGGATCAGCACGGCGCGGCCGTGGTGATCGAGCCAGGATTGAATGCGGTCTCCCACATGGGCCGGCCGGTCGATCTTGGTATTTTCATCATGCGGAATACGGATGTCCTGTCCCTGGGCATCCCGAATTAGGTACGCGCCGCCTTCTACAGCCTGCACGTGGCCGACGACCGAGATGGAGGATGGGGTTCCGGTGCATAGCGCCACACGTTGTTGTTCACCCAATGTTCCCGATACGATTCCCATCCCGAGATCTTCCTGCGACGAACGTCCTTGCACGGTGGAGTGGGCGCAGCCCGTCGCCAAGACCAGCAGGGAAGGTAGCCACATCGCACGTCGGCAAGCTGTGAGCATCCGTTTCATAGGTAAGACCTCCATATATGGCAAAGCTGGGAGCTGGAGCCAGATAGGCGTGACACGCACCGTGCAATAACTATTTCACAGAGTAGCGAAATGCTCAATGCTGATGAGGAAAATCTCACCTGGAGCCTGGTGCAACATAAAATAGAAAAGGACGTGAATTCAAATTGCGACGTGCCACACCCAGGTGAGGGTGGGTATCTGGGGAACGATCGTGGAGCCACAAGTGATGTATGATTACACGACTGGACACGCTTGTCTTATGCCAGACACCCTCGACCCATCAGTGAATTCCGGCAACATTCTGACAAGGTGAAATGCATAGGTCTGCACCAGTGCCCATAATCCATGCAATCTCTGGGGGCCAGCGATCGGGTTCATGAGGACATATTTGGCGATGCCTGAAAGCGGAGGGCGTCCTGTGCGTACGTTCATGGCGCCAAGGTCCGGTAGGGGCAGGGCTGGGGTATCGACAACGACCCGCGCCACAACCCAGGGAAGCTCATTCTCGACGGCCGCTCGTGCGATACCATAACTTTCCATATCCACTGCAATCGCGTCATGGAGCGTCGCAATCTCGGCCTTGGCCATTGCACAATGAATCGGTTCATCAGCCACGGTCACCAATCTTCCCTGATGCCATCGTGGGGTCTGTTTAAGCGCTTGGCCGAGACGCGGTGCCGCGGTCTCGTCACTGTCTCGAAGCGTCTCGAACGTCGACCATTGCTGATGCGCCTGCCCAATCGCATGGACATCTCCTGTCACCACCCAATCCGACACCTCGAGACCCTGAACCAACGCGCCACAGGTTCCGGCAGAGAGCACGTAATCTGGGCTGAATTGCCGGATCGCATCGGCAGTCACCCGATAGGCTTGTTCGGGACCAACGCCGGTGGTCACCGCTATGATTTTTGTCTCATTGGAAAGAGTGCCTTCAAACGGATTTTGCTTCCCGGTCATAGGTATGGCCTGAAGCTCCTTGACAACCGGCCGCAATTCATCGTCGCCTTCGATAAGTAATAGAAGAGATTTCATGCCGGCCTCCTAGTTGAGCGCATTGGCTCAGTTGCTGAATTTAGGACTTCGCTCAATAATGCACGAGGTGGGCATAGCGAAGGTGACGGGAGAAAGAAAACTGTTGCTATGCCAGTCCCTGAAAAATACAGATCACTTCTTGTGCCAGTCAGGAGCGCCCAGAACACCTCTAGAAAAAACCGAGCGTTACACACGTGAGCGCCAGGTTGGGTTATTCACGCTGAGACAGCGTGGGACAAGAAGGTGTCTCACCGCGAGGCGGTGATGAAACAGACGGTCTCGTTCTACGGTGCAAGGATCCGATCTCTGCTAACATCGATTGTGCGATGAGGTGCTGGGTTGTCATCCCGGTGAGGTCCTGCTCAGTCACACCATACCCTGAGCGTGGAACCATTCTATTTCTTCTTTCAACGAGGCTCGAATGGGACCGGGACGGTATCCCAGTTCACGCTTCGCTTTGTCGATGCTGACATACTGCGGATATTTTCCCATTCGCACCGAGGCCAGACAGGCCAAAGGTTCCTTATTAGTGAGCCGCCCGGTGATCTCGCCCATCACACCGCCAATGAGGGTCAACGCGTAGGGGACTTGTATTGTTGGCGAGGGGACTCCCGACAACTCTCCCAGTACACCAAGAAAGTCTTTCAAGGAAATGTTCTCTCCCCCGAGGATATAGCGATTTCCGATTGTTCCCTTCTCCGCAGCCAGGCAATGGCCTTCCGCGGCATCTCGAACATCGACCACATTCAATCCAGAGTCGGTGTACACCGGGAACTTCCCTTTGAGAAATTGAATGATTGTGTGACCAATAGGGGAGGGTTTTGCGTCGCCAGGGCCGATCGGCGCGGCAAGATTGATGATGATGACCGGAAGGCCCTGCACACAGGCCTCCATCGCGACGCGATCCGCTTCCAACTTCGAAAGCTCGTAGGCGCCAACGGCCTCATGATCGTCCTTGAGCATGGTTTCGTCTGCCGAGGGCGAAGTCGTTCCGCGCCGAAGGACCGCGGCGGTGCTGGTATGAATCATTTTTCGCACGCCGGCCTTGCGAGCCGCGGCGAGCACATTGCGCGTGCCCTGTGTATTGGCAGCACGCATCGCCTCAGGGTTTCTGGTAAAAAACTTCACGTTCGCCGCCAGGTGATACACCTGTTCACAACCCTGGGTGGCCCGTTCTAAACTCGCAAGATCCAGAATGTCGCCGTGAACGATGTCGACGGACTGTCCCTTCAGCCCGCTTTGATCAGAGCCTTGCCGCACCAATGCCCGAACCTCTGCGCCGCGCTCAACAAGACGTCGACACAGATGGGCTCCGACAAACCCATTCGCTCCCGTGACTAAGACTTTCATTGAATTTCCTTACTGAACAAAAGAGACTCATCTCCGGCTGCTCAAGCGCGCCATAATCAAACTCGATCGTACGTGTTGTGGAAACTTGGTGTGTGGTGGGACGGCAGGACTTACTGAAGTCTCAGCACATCGCTACGAATTCTCGCAGAAACTGAAATAAGAGTAAAGATGGAAAACACCGGGAATGGCTTTCGCGTCTGGCCCATGTGGGCTAGATTTCCACCACGCCGCCGCTTTCGACAACCTGTTCAGCGGGAATATGAAAGAACGAACTGGCGCGCTGGGAGTTGCGGCTGAGGAAGATGAAAAGGCGCTCCCGCTAGGGTGCCATGCCCGGCTTCGATGTGGTGAGCGAATTCACGCGGCTTAGGAAGAATGTCGCTCCGTCAAGACCGACGTCTAGCCCCTGTGTCCGGCAGGCTGTGAGCAGGCGAGTAATGTCTGGTGTCCCCATGAATCCGTACTGCACACGACTCGTTGAACACCCTCCGCGAGCGGTTCGATACGGACATGATGACTGCCGATGACGGTCGGAACGCGGGCGGGCGTGGTGGTGAGGAAGACCAGTTGTTCGTGGAGCACTTTATTGTGCCGCACGTTCTGCACGAAAGACGGCGGTGTGAGGTCGGGGAAGTGGGTCAAGTAGACGGCGGTTCCCGGGACGCGGGTGAGCGGCTGTGCCAGCACATCTTTCAGATAGGTGGTCAGTTGCGGCATTTTGCTCCAGAGGTGCCGCGCAAGGTGGAGCGTCTATGTCAGGTGTTTCCGATCACGCTGCTTTAGCCGGGCGCCAGCGGAGGCCGACGTTCAGGAGTTCTTGGAGCAGTTCCTTGTAGTGATAGTCCGCTTTCTTTGCCGAATCGGCGAAGTCTTCATCCTCCGCGATCTGTGGGTTGGGATTAGCTTCCAGGACGTAGAGTTGTCCGTCATCCGCCATCCTCATATCGATCCGCGCATAGCCGCTGAGTCCAAGCGCCCGATAGACTTGTTTCGCTAAATCCTGAATGTCTTCGGCTTTTCCCTCCGGCAGATTGTCAGCCTCTCGTGATGTGATGCCGTACTTCTGCTGATACTTCCGGCTCCACTTCACACGCTCGGTCGCGATCCGTTTGGCGTCCTCAGGCAGCTTGTCCATGATAAGTTCCCATACCGGCAGCACTTGCAGCTGGCCGTTGCCGATGATTCCCACGTAGAATTCACGCCCCTCGATATACCGCTCAATCAGGGCGCCACTGCCTACACTATTATGGATGAACGCCACTCGTTCGCTCAGCTTGTCGTCGTCCTCTACGATCGAGGCCTGGGAGATGCCCAATGAGGCTTCTTCGCTGACGGATTTGACGATCAATGGAAAGGAGAGCCATTTGGGCCGCCTGACCGTGCGCGCCTGATGGACTTCGATGAATGCTGGATAGGGGATGCGGTGAAAGGATAACACTTTCTTAGTCAGCGCCTTGTCCCGTGCCAGCATCAGGCCGCGCGGATTACAGCCGGTGTACGGGAGGTGCAGGAGTTCGAGGTACGACACAACGTGCTGATCGTAGACGGCGACGCCGTCGAATTCTTCCAGTAGGTTGAACGCGATGTCCGGCTTCCACTCCTCAATGGCAGAGTGGATCACGTCGAGCTCGCTCTTCACGCCGAGTGGAAGCACCTCATGCCCTAGCTTCTTCAATGTGGAGACGACATCGTGCTCTGTCCGCCACTCGACGGTTTGCAGATCGTGACCGTTCACCTGCTCCGGCGGGACGAGGTCTTCATGCATGAGGACAAGGACGCGTAGTCGCTTCATAAGGCCACCCGATGGCGCCCACTCCGCAAAAAGTTCATGGTGTGGACGGTCAGGAGGATGGTGAAATCAAGTTTGGCCTGCTCTTCTGCTACGGGGACTCGAAGATTCAATTCACGGCATCGCCGGATCATATCCTCCAGCACTTGATCGATCGTGTATTGATACTCGCCGGTCCAACTCGCGACCTTGCGTCGAACTTCGCGGCGAAACCGATTGAGAAAGGTGGCCGCACTTGGCCTATTGGCATGGTTGGGCAGGTGGGAGAAGAGCCGCTTGAGATCCGGGTCATACTGCGACTGGCGTTCAATCCCATAATGCCTTCGCTTTCGCTCATAGTGTTCACGAAGGGTCTTCTTGAGACTGGGAAGCGGATCGATTTCTTCATGTGTGGTGACGGGAGGAGAGATGCCCTGGAGGTTGTTCATGAGGCTATCGACATATCTGAGCTTCTTCAGAACGGGCCAGCCACGGTATCGCTCCTCCCATAGGGAGTCCGGTGTCAGCCAGACGGCAAAGGTTTCAGCGAAGTCTTCATCCGGATGACTCTGCGCATACCATAAATCCAAGTGGCGGACGAAGCTCCGGCTATAGGGACGAGGCGAGTAATACATCGGATACTGTTGGGACGACTTGCCGAAAATCTGCTGGCGGGTTTTGCGCCGCCGGATCTTGTACGCATTCTCGATGGCATGCCCAGCTTCATGGCGGAGAATACGCAGGCACCATTCCGTCGTTCCGCCTTCAACTTCGAGCATTTGGGCTAATTCGAGTTTCGCAAGGCGAGGATGGGCGAGGTAGAAGGGAATCGCAATGCCAGGAACCCCATCGGGTGTGAACCATTCATTGGAGAGCCAGAAGTGTGGGCGAAACAGCAAGCGACGTTCTTCCAGCTCACGGGTCAACTCTGCGATCGGCTGTTCGAGAAACCCGCTCGTGAGGCCGAGGTGCAGATCGCACATTGGGAGGTCCAATAGCGCGTCGTCGGGCCAGGAGGCCCATGCTGGTTCGTCGTGGCCGACAACTGGAGTCTTGAGCACGTCGGAAACCGTACGGTCCATGAGACACGCCATCCTCCCTAGGGACTGTCGGCATGGCCCATGAAAAACGATAGCATTCTTTGTTCAAGCTGCTGGTGAGGCTGATGCGACTGATCCATGAGGAGCAAGAGGAGGAACAAATTGTCCACATCTGTTCCAGTTTGAACTGGGATTACGGTTTCATGGGCCCTCGGTGTCCAGGAAACTGTGAAAGTCCTGCCATCAATGCCGGTACCGATGCCCAAATGTGGTCGATGACCGACTCGACATAGTTTCGGGCTTGGACGAGATCACGCTCCCAATTTGGCAGAGCTTCGTGCAGGTCGAGAATCGGGGTTTCTTCGCCGAGTGACACCTCATTGAAGAGTGGAGCCGTCAAACCGAATTGCCGCTGAATATACTCACGATGGTTCAGACTCATGGCAATAATAAGATCAACCCGATCGATCAGCTCCTTGGTCAGTGCTTGTGGAATGTGCGCGGAAGGGTCGATGCCTTTCTGGATCAATGGATGACAGACCACCAGGGGAACCGATTGAGGCGAGGCTTTGATGCCAGCCGATTCCACTTGGTAACAGGATTGTGGGCCGCTCTGTGCCCGGACCGCATATTCGGCCGCTACGCTGCGGAACACGTTTCCCGTGCAGACAAAGAGAATGGACTGCTTCATAGGTGGTTCGTCTGCTCCATATACCAGTGGCCGGTCGACAGGACAGCGCCAGAGCGGCTACAATCGCGCCATGCCTATCTCTGCCGCCGCCACGCCACGTCGTAAACTCGACGAAGAAACCGAGAAGCTTCAGACACGCCTCTGCCGCCTGGTGGGGCAAGCGATCGCCGACTATCGCCTCATTGAGGACGGTGACAAGGTCATGGTGTGTCTGTCGGGAGGCAAAGACAGTTATGGTTTACTCGACATCCTCCTCGTGCTGCAACCCCGCGCCCCGATCCATTTTGACCTGATTGCCGTCAACCTCGACCAAAAACAGCCGGGATTTCCGGCGGACGTCCTGCCAGATTATCTGACCAGGAGAGGAGTCCGCTTCCACATCGAGTCACGCGATACCTATTCGATTGTGAAACGACTGATTCCCGAAGGACAGACGACGTGCTCCTTGTGCTCGCGCCTTCGCAGGGGACATCTCTATCGCATCGCCAGTGAGCTGGGGGCCACGAAAATCGCGCTCGGGCATCATCGGGATGACATAATCGAAACGCTCTTCCTGAATCTCTTCTATACAGGCAAGTTGAAAGCGATTCCACCAAAACTGCGTTCAAAGGATGGACAGCATCTGGTCATCCGTCCGCTGGCGTTGGTGAAAGAAGCCGATCTTGCACGATATGCGGAGCTGAGAGAATTTCCCATCATTCCCTGCGATCTCTGCGGCTCTCAAGAGAATTTGAAGCGAAAGAAAGTGAAAGCATTTCTTCAGCAATGGGAGCGAGAGTCGGCTGGCTGTTCCGACAGCATCGCCGCGGCGTTGACCAACGTCGCGCCCTCGCTCTTGATGGATCCACGGCTCTTTGACTTTACATCGCTGACAGCAGACGCTGGCCATCAGCCGGAAGGCGATGTGTGGTTGGATCAGGAACCGGTTCCTCCCCAGGATGGAGCTGTCACGTCTCTGCCGGCCGAGTTGCTTCACCACCCCTGAACACGTTTCATCACCGTATCCCTCTGACATTTTGAGTGTACCGCCGGTCCGCCGACAGCTGCGGATGATGGATGAGCGCGAGGATGTTGCCGGAATACTTCGCCAGGTAGTGCACTTATGGCGACAGCAAGACTCTTTGAGGAGTTGAGCAGACTAGAAGAAACGGCTGGAGGGGATGGCTCATGGAAGGATTCGCCTTCAGATCGGGCATTCAGCCGGATCATGAAAAAGTCTTCATGAATTCCTCATCAGCTCTTCATCGTTCGAGGAGTATGCTTTATACGGGAAGAAGGGGGGTGAACCTCTATGATGACGGTACTTCTTATGATGGTCGCACTGAGCGCCGCCGCAGGCGTGATGTACAGGGTGGCAATGAGTTTGAGGACGGTCAGATTCAAGGAAGAGGTCCATTTCCGTCGTGTAGCCGGCGCGCTCGCGGTGCTGGCGATCCTCCTGCCAGGTTTGGCCTATGCGCATGGCACAGTGGCAATGGAGGAGGATCCCTGTGCGCAACGGGTCGGAGGGAACCTCGTCCATTTCAACGCCTATCAACCCCAAAACGAGGCGAAAGCCCAATACTGTACCGAGATCCCCGGTGAAGGGGACACGTTCCTCGTCGTTGATCTTGTCGATGCCGGTCTTCGTCACACACCGGTCGGAGTGCGGGTCGTCAGAGGACTCAGTGAAACAACAGAAGGAGAGACCGTGGCCTACTGGCCTCCAGCGACTCATCCGGATGGAGTGGTCAGAGGTGAAGCCAGGTTGGCGAAGGGCCTGTATAAGTTGATCATTAGTCCGGAAGGGTTCAGTCCTTCGTCCTATCTCTTGCGAGTGCAACAGGTTGACTATGCGAAGATGGGGCGCCAAACGATGGGGCCGCTGGTCGTTTTCCTCGTGCTCGCTTTGATCGGATACGAGTTCTCGAAGTCGAAGCGATTCATGCGGTGGCGGGCTTCTGGCAATTCATGAAGACGGTCGCGGTGCATAGAGTGTAGATTTCACAGAGGGAGGAATAGTCATGGCGACATCAAGTGATAGAGGGTACGATATTTCGCAGTGGTATGACTCGAAGCCGGTGAAGATCGGCTGGTTGGGGATGTTGGCGATCGGGGTGTTTTGGGTCGTGTACCAGCGGACGTTCGGGTACTCGCACGGCCTGGACTCCATGACCCCGG
>JBQTJA010000009.1:0-42210 GCA_052387595.1 Nitrospiraceae bacterium
GCCTACAAGCGTCCGAATGTTCGCTCGAAGAATTCTTTGGTGAGTTTCATATGCTGCGCGATATCCGTTTGCAGATGGCGTGCGCCAGCTTGCCAGTCATCCGTTGTGTAGCCAACCCGGCGGGCGAGGAAGATGAATTCGTCGGAGTCGGTTGGTGGAAGGACTCGATCTTTGGCGTTGCCACGGACCATGCGAAGGCCGTCGATGAGCATGCGGATAAAGAAGTAGGCATTGCGGAGAATCTCGCCGTCTTGCCTCGTGACGAGGCCACACTCGACGAGGGTCGCCAGCGCCTGCATCGTGTTGGGAGTGCGCAGGACAGGGAGCCGGTGGCCATGCATGATTTGGAGGTATTGCATAGCATACTCGATATCAACGATCCCACCGGGGCTATGCTTCAAGTTGACGGTGCCGCGCTCCACCAGCTGCTTGAGTTGCTGTCGGCGCAATGCGAGGGCATCGGAGACATTCCAGGGTTTTCCGCTATACACGTAGCTGTCGCGATGGGTTTCCACGCGCTTGCCAAGGGCCGCATCGCCCGCTACATGCCGCAGCTTGATCAATGACTGGCGCTCGAATGGCGCAGCGAGGCCGCTGGCACTGTAGTACTTGGTGATTTCGTCAAAGGGATTGGTCAAAGAGCCTTTTCCGCCGTGAGGGCGGAGACGCACGTCGAGGTGAAAGATGCCTTCCTGTTTGGCCTCGATCCACTGCAGCAGTTCAGCTCCCAACCGCTCAAAGTATTCGCTGTTTTCGATCGGCTGCTTCCCAGCGGTGAGACCGGAGTTCCCATACACGAACATCACTTCAATATCAGAGGCGTAGCCGAGTTCCTGGCCACCGAACTTGCCCAAGCCCAGTACGGTGAAGGGACAGGGTTTTTTATTGGCCAGGCGAGGCGGGCCATGCAGCGCATTCAGCTTGGCCTGGCAGTCTTTCAAGCTTCGATCGAGGATAACTTCGGCTAGTTGGGTCAATGCAGCTGAAAAATCAGGCAGCGCCGTGTCTGGCTCGACGATGTGCTTCATGTCGATGCGGAACAGTTCACGGTCCTTGAAGCTGTTCAGCGCGGCCTTCCGGGCTTCGTCGGTTTTGGCTTTATTCACCAGGCGATCGAGTTCCTTGCGAAGCGTCGCTTTTGGGGTCATGAGGGGCGCATCGCGATAATCTTGGAGGAGCGGCAGCAGGTTGCTGTGTTGACGGCGCAGAAAGTCTTCCCAGAGAAAATCGCTGGCCCCGAGCAGACGCGCGAGCAGGGGGAACGTTTTCTTGTCGCTGAGAAACGCCAAGGCTTCTTGCTGGGCTTTCCCTTTCGTTTGCTGCACCGTCAGGTCAAGAAACTGGTCAAAGGCCTCCAAGGCTTTGGTCGGGTCAGGGGCCCAGGTCAGGGCATGGGTGAATTGCTTGATGAGTACGGCCGTCTGGCGCAGCTGCTGCTGATCGGTTGTATCGGTCAGCTTCTGGCCATGGCGGTTGCGGACATAGAAGCGATCGTGAATCTTCCCTTCCTCGACGTCGAACTGTGCTTTGGAAATGTACACGTTGCGCATGGCCAGGGCGTTGGCGAAGGCGTACAAAAAAGCTGGGGTATCGTCCGACCGGATATCCATGACCGTGTCGGTGGGAGATTGGCTGTTGTCGAATGTGATCCGCACTGGATGGAGGAGGCCACCAAAAGATGCACGGCGCTTGCCGAGCTGTTCGACCAGCCGTCGATTCACCGCACAGCGGGCCTCCGTAAATTGTCCTTTATCGAGCAATGCGATCACTGAGTGGAGCGCATCCGCCAGGTGTTTCTGTTGAATGTCGCCCAATTCCACTCCTGATACCGGCAGCACACGGAACACATCGACGATTTTTTTCCTGGTCAGCCCTGGACTGCCCGTGGCGCGGCCGCGCGGTCTGTATCCTGCCCAGCTTGTGCGAGCGGGGGGCGCGGCCGCTTGTTCGCCAAACGTATAAATATCTCCTTCTTCGATATTCAAGCCGAACGCCGAGAGCAGGCCGCAAATCGTGGCGAATTCAGAGAAGTAATCATAGGCCACGATCGTGACCTCACACCGTGTCTCGTGCAGCTCGGCGAAGGTAATTGCGCAGGGGCGTTCCGGCGTGAGCTGAGCTGTCGAACGGATATGAGCGGCAATCGTCGGAGGTTCGAATCTCCGGAAATATTCTGAGTCCATGCGACTGAAAAAGTCATGTAGGATCTCGGGCGCAACATCAGGACACAGGGGACGGACTGTGCTGAGCAGCGCGGTACGATCGGGAGCACCAGTGGACATGGACGTTAGTATACCCGAATGGTTTCATTGTGCGTAGAGGAACCCCTGAGTATAATGCCGCTCCATGCCTCGAAGAACTCCCATATCCCACTCGTCGCCTTTCCCATCGTTGACTGAAGGTCGTTCCGATAAACCAGATCCCACGCCGATCCTGCTGGGGGAGAAGCGAAATGCTGAGGGGATCCGGGAGATTTTGTCCGTCTATGGCCTGCGTGATCCCGATCAAGCGGACCGTAATCTCGATGCCATGGCTGGTGACCCGATCCAACGGCGGCGGCTGGCCAACATTCTGCCGATGATGATGGAATCCATTTCACGAACGGCCGATCCTGATCAGGCGCTGAACCACTGGGAACGCATGTTGGAGAGTGTCTCCCGCACCTCATTTCTCGACTACCTGCGCACCTCGCCGCGCATGCTCGATCTGCTCTGTGTGATCTTCGGCAACAGTGATGCCTTGACCTTTACGCTCATTCGAGACCCGACCGTGGTGTACTGGCTGGCTGAGGAGAGTGTCCTCGCACGACCTCCGACGCGGAAGGGGATGGCGCGCACGCTGTACGCAAGCATTGGGCATCTCACCTCCAAAGAGTCGAAGCTGGATGCGCTGCGCCGGTTCCAGCGGCGAGAAATGTTACGGATCGGTGTGCGGGATCTCCTCCGTCTCTCGGCGGTCCCGGAGACGACCGGCTCGTTGTCCGATTTGGCTTGCCTCCTGATTCATGCGGCCTACGAGATCGTCGATGCCGATCTCCGGCAGCAATATGGCATCCCTATGCATCAAAATCGGCAGCGACGGTGGGTGGAGACCAGGTTCGCCGTGATTGGGATGGGCAAGCTCGGCGGACACGAACTGAATTACAGTTCCGATGTGGATCTGATCTACCTCTATGAGTCCCACGATGGAGAGACCAGAGCGCCGAGAGGGAGGCGTGCCGCTATCCCAGCCGGCGTCGGCATTTCCAATGAAGAATATTTTGAGATTCTCGCCCGTGAGCTCACCAGGGTGTTGGTCGAACCTACGAGGGAAGGCTACCTCTTTCGGGTCGATCTGCGGTTGCGGGCCGAGGGTTCGGTCGGTCAGTTGGCGCGCTCGCTGGAGGAGTATCAGAAATATTATACGATACGCGGACAGGTCTGGGAGCGATTGGCGTTGCTCAAAGCGTGGCCGGTTGCCGGATCCCATGATGTTGGACAGGCGTTTCTCAAGTTGGTGAAGCCGTTTGTCTTGGGGACCGGGGGTAACATGGATCGCACGAAGGCGTTGGCGATCGTGGAAGATGTCCGCGCCGTCAAGGACATGATCGATGCCAAAATGTCGGACCGTGGCCACGCGCAGCGCAACGTGAAGCTGGGGACCGGCGGGATTCGAGAGATCGAGTTTTTCGTGCAGACCGTTCAGGTCCTGGCTGGACGCAAGGTACCGGCGCTTCTGGATCGGAGCACGCTTGCTTCACTTGACCGGCTGGCCCGTAAGAAATTGTTGCCGATCAAAGAGCGTGATGCGTTGACTGCGGCCTATTTGTTCCTCCGTGATGTCGAGCACAAACTCCAGATGGTTCATGACCTCCAGACTCACGCGTTGCCCGAAAGCTCAGAAGAACTGGAGCGTTGTGCGGTCCGGATGGGATACGGTGCAGAGGATCGGATGAAGGCAGCCAAATTGTTTCATGTCGATCATCAGCGCCATACAGAGTTGGTCCACCGTACCTTCCGGTCGTTTTTTGTCGAGCCGACGACCGCGCCTGTCTTCAAAGCTACGCTTCGTTCGATCAGCGGTTCGAAGTAGACGAGTTTGTTCTGAGAGGGGAGATGACTGAGAGGTTCGGGGGGCGTTTACTCTGACATCTTGTGTATGTGCTAGCGAGGGTGCGCCAATCCAATCCGGCTCGGTGATGATAGAGAGTGCGTGATGGCATCTCACGTTGCTGCCTACACCAGTGTGAGGTGCTCCTTATTCGCGTGAGATTGGATCGAGTCAGCTTGGGAAGCTTCGGCGATTGCCATGGCGTAGGAGGTGGCGTCCAGGAGCTTCGGGTCGATTATGGGCCAGGGTATCGCGTGTACTTTGGACAAGAAGGAACGGCCGTGGTGGTGCTCCTCTGCGGTGGGGATAAAGACACGCAGCCGGACGATATTGAAATAGCCCAGCGATATTGGACTGACTACAGGAGGCGTCTATGAGAACGAGTACAGCCTACCAAACAGATCTTATTGAAAGCCTGCGAGATACTCGAGAAGCTGAAGAGTATTTGAATGCTGCGCTCGAAGAGGATGATCCAGAGCTGGTTTTGCGGGCATTGCGAAATGTTGCGGAGGCCCAGGGAGGGGTCGCGTCGCTCGCCGAGAAAACAAAGCTGAATCGAGAAAGTCTGTATCGCATGCTCTCGGCGCGCGGCAACCCTGAATTTCGAAGCCTTGATGCCCTCCTTCACGCATTGGGCTTTCGGCTTGCTGTTGCCGTCAATCGCTAGCCGGTTTGCTCTTAGCAAACCATGCCAACCACACAAAATCTGTGCATGATCGAGTTGTCTCGTTTTTCTGACAGTCTGAGAAGTCTCCTTTCTTTTGCGCCGCTCTGGGACAAGTGAGTGAGGAGCAGATCTGCTTTTGGAGATGCCTTACTCTATACGGGCGACGACAAGGTCGATATCATCGCTTATAAGCGCCAGGCCGGACCGGCGCTTCTGCATGTGGAGGTCTGCGAAAGGGAAGTTGACGGAAACGATATCACCGACCCTATAGGTGGTCATGGATGCGATCGTCAGGGGAGTCGTCCTGGAAGAAGCCTTCGAGGGCCAGCGACTGCCAGTCCAGGTCTTCGGCATTCAGGGCGATCAAGTGTGGCATGTCCTTATAGAGACGAAGCCGATCAGGCAATGGCAAGGTGACAATCGTTTGTTCAATTTCCTGCAAGGTCTTCATACTCTGTTGACAGAGGGGATTCAAGATTTGGAGAGGAAATGGGCCGGTCGCTTTGCTTGATACAAGTGCTTGGTCTCAGGTGATCGTTAGTCAGGGGGCCATCCACATAGATAGTAACGTTTGGTTCCGCTCGCTTGCTGATTCTTGCATGATGGTTCTCGATTCTAAGGAGATATGGAAACATAAAGGGCCCGGTGGTTTTTCCCACCGAGCCCTTCATTCTTCACTCCGAGCCACTAGCTATCGGCTATAAGCCATTAGCCGTCAGCTCTTCAGTGTTAGTACATTCCTTCCATACCGCCGCCGTGGCTGTGTCCGCCTGGGCCACCGGCTGATTCCTTCTTCTCCTCGGGGAGTTCGGTGATCATGACTTCGGTCGTGAGCATCAAGCCCGCGACGCTGGCGGCGTTCTGCAGAGCGCAGCGCGACACCTTGGTCGGGTCGATGATGCCGGCCTTGATCATATCGACATATTCATCCGTGGCGGCGTTGTAGCCACCATTGGCGTTCTTGTCTTCCCGAACCTTGCCGACGACAACCGAGGCTTCCGCGCCGGCATTCGAGGCGATCTGTCGGAGCGGCTCTTCGAGCGAACGCCGGACGATGTCGAGTCCGACCTTTTGCTCCGCCGGGACATCCTTGATCCCATCGAGCGCCTTGATGCAGCGGAGGTAGGCCGTACCGCCCCCAGGGACAATACCCTCTTCCACTGCGGCTTTGGTGGCATGCAGGGCGTCCTCGACGCGGGCCTTCTTCTCCTTCATTTCGGTTTCGGTTGCGGCGCCGACATTGATGACGGCCACGCCCCCCACGATCTTTGCGAGCCGCTCTTGCAGCTTTTCGCGATCGTAGTCGGAGGTGGTTTCGTCGATCTGAGCCTTGATTTGCTTCACACGCCCTTCGATCTTCTTGGCATCGCCATAGCCTTCCACGATCGTAGTGTTGTCCTTGTCGATCGTGACGCGTTTGGCGCGGCCGAGGTCGGTCAGCTTGACGTTCTCGAGCTTGATGCCGATGTCTTCCGAGATCACCTGGCCGCCGGTGAGGATCGCAATGTCCTCCAGCATGGCCTTGCGGCGATCGCCGAAGCCTGGAGCTTTGACTGCCACTACGTTCAAGGTGCCACGCAACTTGTTGACCACGAGGGTCGCCAGGGCTTCACCTTCGACTTCTTCGGCGAGGATGACGAGTGGCTTGCCCATCTTGGCCACTTGCTCGAGCAATGGCAGCAGGTCCTTCATGCTGCTGATCTTCTTTTCGTTGATCAGGATGAGCGGTTCCTCCACGGAACATTCCATCCGCTCCGCATTGGTGACAAAATAGGGAGAGATGTAGCCGCGATCAAACTGCATGCCCTCGACCACGTCCAGCGAGGTGGTCATCGACTTGGCTTCTTCCACGGTGATGACGCCGTCCTTGCCGACCTTTTCCATGGCTTCCGCGATCAGATCGCCGATGGTCTTGTCGTTGTTGGCCGAAATCGTGCCGACTTGCGAGATCTCGGTCTTGTTCTGGCAAGGCTTGCTGAGCTTCTTGAGCTCGGCGGTGATGGCTTCGACGGCTTTGTCGATGCCTCGCTTGATCTCCATTGGATTGGCGCCGGCGGTGATGTTCTTCGCGCCTTCCCGGAAAATAGCCTGGGCCAACACGGTGGCGGTGGTGGTGCCGTCACCAGCGGTATCGCTCGTTTTGCTGGCTACTTCACGGACCAGCTGGGCGCCCATGTTTTCGTAGGGGTTTTTTAGTTCGACTTCCTTGGCCACCGTGACGCCGTCCTTGGTGATGGTCGGGGCGCCGAATTTCTTGTCGAGAATCGCATTGCGGCCCTTCGGGCCGAGTGTTGCCTTCACGGCGTCCGCGAGCTGGTTCACCCCTTTCAGAATAGAGGCTCGTGCCGCATCACCGTACATAAGTTGCTTTGCCATTATCTTTCCTCCGGTTATAGTCTAAAAGTTGCTCAAGTCTGAACGTCATCAAGTCCCCTTATTAGTAGAAACGTGATGATGTTACGACCGTGTTTGCCACTACGCCGTAAAGACGCCCAGGATGTCTTCTTCCTTGAGGATCAAGCACTCTTCATCCTCAATTCGAAGCTTGCTGCCAGAATACTTGTCGAACAGGACATGATCGCCGATCTTGACGTTCTCTACTTTCTTTCCAACTGCCTGGACCACGCCTCGTTGTGGCTTCTCTTTCGCTGAATCCGGCACATAAATCCCACCGGCGGTCCGATCCAATTCCTCGGTGTAGGTGACAAACACTCGTTCACCCAAAGGCTGAAACCCCTTGGCAACGTTCTTCTTTTCCTTCTCAGCTGTACCCATGGCAGAACCTCCTCCTGATGAATGTGAACTTGTTAGGTGTTGACGGTTATAAAGAGTTGGGCTGAACTTGCGCGATCCAGGCAGCCTGCGACTCAAGGGTAGAGATAGGCCTTTGTTCCTTCAAGTCAAGAGGGGGAATAAGGGATTTTTATCGTTTCCGATCACTCCCGCCGCTGGCGATATCATTTCATTCTAACCTATTGGAAAATCAACATTCTAGGAGTATTTCATCCGGTAGGGTCGTGATCACCGGGATGTCATGCCCGCAAGCGATCAAAATCTTTGATGTCTTTTTTGATGTAGTCACGGAGGCGTTTGATGATGCGGGCTTCCAGTTGACGGGTCCGCTCTTTGGTAATGCCGTATTTGTCGCCCAGATCATCCAAGGTCAGGGGCTGGTCGGACAGAATACGATTTCTGAGAATATCTTCGTCTCGTTCTTCCAGGGTCTTGATGAACTCGGCAAGCTTGGCCCTGAAGAGGGTCTTGAGCTGATGATCGGCGAGTTGTTCGTCTGCCGGTTCTTGATGGGAGGGCAAGACGTCCAGCAGAGTATGTTCCTGGTCCTCACCGATCGGCTGGTCGAGCGACAGCTCCCAGTTGCCCAGGCGCTGATCCATTTCAACCACATCGCGCTCACGCACATTCAGACGATCCGCGAGTAATTTCGTGTCCGGCGCGAAGCCCTCCCGCTCAAGCTTCGCCTTTTCCTTTTTGAGGTTATAGAACAGTTTTCGCTGATCCTGGGTCGTCCCAACCTTGACCAACCGAAACGTATGCAACAGGTAGCGCAGGATATAGGCCCGTGACCACCAGGCGGCATAGGCATAGAAGCGCACATTTTTCGAGGGGTCGAATTTCTTGATGGCCTGCATCAAGCCGACGTTGCCTTCTTGAATGAGATCCATGTGGTCGGCACCGGTATGGAGGTACTCGGCGGCGATCGAGACCGACACGCGCAGGTTCGCCATGATGAGTTTGACGGCTGCTTCGCGGCTGCCGTGTGTGTGATACTCCTGGAAAAGTTGAAGTTCCTCTTCCTTTGACAGATAGGGGTATCGGCGGACTTCGGCAAGGTACTGCTGTAAGGCCGTGACCGGCACCACGGCCATGGTGTCGGCGGGCTGCCGTCCATCAGAGACTGGGATATCCAATACCACCGGCGCGGCTTCAGCCTCGACGATCTCATCATCGGAAGGTTCGAGGATTTCTGGTTCTAGGGCGTCGCCCATCTCCTCCTGTGAATGGTCGTGACCGTTCATGATACGTGCATGACTATAACAGAATGAATGAACGGCACAAAGGCTGTCTTGCGGGACGAAGAGGCGTGATGGGTAACGCCCGTTCTGTCCCTATGGAGGAAGAGACCCGTCAGTCCCTCCATTCGATGATGTTCGCTTGCGCCTCTGAAAGCGGCTCCCCTATAGTGACCGCTATTCATCCGGAGGTCAGGCGTGTCTGAGATCTGGAGCATTTTGAAAAGTGGTCATTGGCCGTCGCTGGCGGGGGCGTGGTTGCACCTGACTGTCAGCTTCATGGTCTGGTTGCTCGTCGGGGCGATGAGCATTCCGCTCATGGTGGCGTTGCAGCTGAGTGAAGCCGAGATCGTCTGGCTCGTCTCCTTGCCGTTACTCGTCGGGGCGGTGTTACGGATGGTAGCCGGATGGAGCGCGGATTGGCTCGGTGCGCGACCCACGGCCGTGGCCATTCTCGTGATGGAGTGTCTGGTGTTGTGCTGGGGGTGGCTCGGCGTCACTGGGTACGGAGAAGCGCTGGGCTTTTCGGCCTGTCTCGGCGTGGCCGGCGCGAGCTTCGCGGTCTCACTTCCTATTGCAAGCCGCGCGTATCCGCAATCGGCGCAAGGATTTGTGCTCGGCATTGCCGCATCGGGGAACATCGGCACCGTGTTGATCCTATTTTTTGCGCCGCGTTGGGCAGCCGCACTGGATTGGCATCAGGTCTGCGGCATCATGGCCGGGGTTGTTGCGGCGACCCTGTTGGGATTTGTGCTGGTGGTGCCGCGAACAGCACTGATTTCTGAGGCCAGTGCGGTGGCGTGGTGGTACCATGCGGCACAGTTGATTCGCCGCCGGTCGGCCTATTGGCTTTCATTCCTCTATGCGGTCACGTTTGGCGGTTTTGTGGGCCTGTGCAGTGTGCTCCCACTGCTGTTGCACGATGTCTATCGGATCGACGCGATAGAGGCCGGTGCGGTGGCGGCTTTGTGCGGGCTTTTGGGGAGTATGATCCGTCCGGCCGGCGGCTATGTCGCGGATCGTCAAGGAGGGCTGCGGACGCTGTATTATGTCCTGCCGGTGATCGCGGGGACGGTGGTGGCGGTGATCAGCCCTTCGCAAACTATGGCGGTGATGATGATGGTGGTGGCAACGGCCGCGATGGGATTCGGCAACGGCGTGGTGTTCCAGCTGGTCGCTGGATGGTTCCCCAAGGATATCGGGTTGGCGTCCGGTGTGGTGGGGGCTTCCGGGGCCATCGGCGGATTTCTGCTGCCGATACTCATCGGGACGATGAAGGGGTTCTCAGGCAGCTACGAATCTGGGCTCTGGCTGTTCGCCGGGTTCACGGTGTGTGCCTGGGGTACGGTGATCGTCGCGTTGCGGGCCGACAGGTCTTCGCCGGCTGAACTGTCCTCATGAGATCTTTCGATTCTCGATCAATCCCTAAAAAAACCATATTCAAGGTTCAGCCTGAAATGCTAGATTGATAGTCTTATGCCCACGCCGTTCAACCACATCGAAGACGCCATCCGGGATATTAAGAAGGGGAAGCTCATTATCCTGGTCGACGACGAAGACCGGGAAAATGAAGGGGACCTTGTCATTGCCGCTGAAAAGGTTACTCCACAGGCCATCAACTTCATGGCCAAACACGCGCGCGGCCTAATTTGCCTGGCACTCACAACGGAGCGCGTCGAAGAACTGCAGTTGCCACAGCAGGCTGCGGAAAACACGGCCACATTCGGGACTGCCTTCACCGTTTCGATCGATGCGCGAAAAGACATTACGACGGGGATCTCAGCTGCCGATCGATCGACGACGATTCATGTGGCGATCGACCCGAAATCCAAACCCAGTGATCTGGCCAGACCCGGACACGTGTTTCCGCTCAAAGCGCAAACTGGCGGAGTGCTCAAACGTGCCGGGCAAACAGAGGGATCGGTCGATCTCGCGCGGTTGGCGGGGCTACGTCCTGCGGGTGTCATCTGTGAAATCATGAACCCGGACGGGACCATGGCTCGCGTGCCGGAGCTCACCAAGTTCGCGAAACATCATAAACTGAAGATGGTCACGATCAAATCTCTGATCGAATATCGCATGCAGCGCGAAACTTTTGTGAAGAGGGCGGGTAGCGCCCACTTGCCGACAATGTTCGGCGAGTTCGAAGCAGTCGCATTCGAGAACCTGATCGACAACCTTACGCATATCGCGTTGGTGAAAGGGCAGGTGGACGATGGAGAACCGACGCTGGTGCGCGTACATTCAGGATGTTTAACGGCGGAAGTGCTGGGATCTCTGCGATGTGATTGCCGAGACCAGCTCCATAAAGCGATGGAGATGATTCAAAAAGAAGGACGTGGAGTACTGCTCTATTTGAGCAATCAGGAGGGCCGCGGGATCGGATTACTGAACAAAATTAAGGCCTATGGGTTGCAGGATCAAGGAAGCGATACGGTTGAGGCGAATCTGAAGTTGGGTTTTAAGCCTGACCTGCGAACGTATGGTGTTGGTGCGCAGATCCTGGCGGATCTCGGTTTGCGTGCGATTAGAGTCATGACGAACAATCCAAAGAAGATCATCGGGATCGAAGGATATGGTCTCAAGGTTGTCGAGCGGGTACCGATCGAAATTCAGCCGCGCGAAGCGAATGTTCGGTATCTTCGGACCAAGAAAGCGAAGTTGGGGCATATCCTGAAGAAGGTGTAAACGTCGCAACGTTTCAGTGGCCACATCGGTTAAGGATCACATCTTGACACATTCACACGTGCTATCTTCCTATGAAACTTAGAAAAGGCTCACGCCTCGCGGTTGGATTCAGGTTCGGTATTGTCGCTGCGAAGTTCAATGCGCAGGTCACGAGCAGACTACTGCATGCCTGTGTCGAAACGCTGACTACCCATGGTGTTCCGCAAGAGAATGTGATGGTCGTCCGGGTACCGGGCGCGTTCGAAATTCCGCTGGTCGCGCGCGCCATGGCCAAGTCAGGCCGGTTTGATGCGGTGATTTGCTTGGGGGCGGTGATTCGTGGGGATACCCCGCATTTCGAGTATATCTGTGCCGAAGTCAGCCGCGGCGTCGGGCAAGCGGCAGTCGACACCGATGTGCCGATCATCTTTGGTGTGTTGACCACTGAGACGGTGGCGCAGGCCGTGGAGCGCGCGGATACGAAGAAGTTCAATCGTGGCGGAGAGGCGGCGAAGTCCGCGATTGAGATGGTGAGGGTGATGAGGAAGATCAGGGAAGACGTTGAAACGTGTGAAAGTGGACAGTCGGCAAGTCAAAGCGGGCGGATGCAGCAGGGAAGGAAGCGATGATCTCCCTGCGTCTTTTTTGTCCCGTTTCACGCATACGCGCTTTGCAACGTTCTAACTTTCTCACTGCGTAACCATGGGTTCTCGTCACCAAGCGCGCGAGCGGGCCCTGCAGATCCTGTTTCAGCATGACATTCACGGGAAGTCCGGCGTGCATCTTGACGAGTTCTGGCGTGAATGCGCGGCGTCCGATGAGTCAAGAGCGTTTGCGGAACGGTTGGTGCAGGGTGTGCTGGAGCATAAAAAAGAGCTCGATGCCACTATTGGTAAGTACGCGACGAATTGGACTGTGAACCGCATGCCGATCGTCGACCGCAACATCTTGCGTGCCGGGCTGTACGAGTTGCTGTGGTTGGATGAGGTGCCTGCCAAGGTTACGATGGACGAAGCCATCGAACTGGCAAAGAGTTTCGGCGACGAGGATGCCTCAAGGTTCGTGAACGCGGTTCTTGATAAGGCCTTGGCCACCGAGTCGCGGCTGGCCGCGAAGCGAGCAGACCCTGATCGTGGAATCTGGAGGAGAGCGGATCGTGATTGAACGGTATACACGTCCCCAGATGAAGGCGGTCTGGGATCTGAAACATAAATATGAGATCTGGCTGGAGGTCGAACTACAGGCTTGTGCGGCCTTCGAGCATGCCAAACAGGCGCCACGCGGAACGGCGGCGAAAATCCGGAAGAAGGCCAAGATCAACGTCGACCGAATTGCCGAAATCGAAAAAGTCACCAAGCATGATGTGATCGCTTTTCTCGAATCGCTCATGGACACGGTAGGACCGGAACATCGGTTTCTCCACATGGGACTCACGTCCTCCGACATTGTTGACACCTCACTGGCCGTTCAAATGACCGAGGCGCTGGATCTCATCCTGCAGGGGGTGGAAGGGTTGCTGGGCGTTCTGAAACGGCAGTCGTTCCGGTACAAGGATCAGGTCATGGTGGGGCGGTCTCATGGCATTCACGGGGAGCCGATCTCATTTGGGCTGAAGCTCACCCTGTGGTACGAAGAAGTCCGCCGCCATCACGAGCGGTTACGGCGTGTGCGGACCGAGATTGCGGTCGGCAAACTGTCCGGTGCCATGGGGACCTTCGCCCATCAGGGACCGGATATTGAAGAGTATGTGTGCGCTAAGCTCGGCTTGAAGGCCGATCCCGTCTCGAATCAGGTCGTTCAACGAGACCGCCACGCGTCGTATGCAACGGCGCTTGCGTTGCTTGCGGCCAGCATCGAAAAAATCGCCACCGAAATTCGCCACCTCCAGCGCACCGAAGTGCTCGAAGCGGAAGAGTATTTTTCAGAAGGCCAGAAGGGATCGTCGGCGATGCCTCACAAACGGAACCCGATTGTCTCGGAGAATCTCTGTGGTTTGGCGCGGCTGGTGCGAGCCAACAGTGTGGCGGCGATGGAAAACGTTGCACTCTGGCACGAACGCGATATCAGCCATTCGTCAGTCGAGCGGGTGATCATGCCGGACAGCACGATTGTGATCGACTACATGCTCGCCAAAGTCACTGATCTGATCGACCACTTGGTCGTCTATCCTGATCGAATGAGGCGAAACCTCGAATTGACCGGAGGGCTCGTGTATTCGCAGCGGCTGTTGCTGGCCTTGGTCGAGAAGGGGGCGCAGCGAAAAGAGTCCTATGAAGCGGTACAGCGCAACGCCATGGTCTCCTGGAGGGGAGGAGGCGCACTGCAGGAATTAGCTGGCAAAGACCCGTTTATCTCACAACATCTGAAGAACAGTGAGATTGCAGCTTGTTTCAACCCCAAGTACTATCTACGCCATCTCGATCAGATCTATCGGCGGGTGTTCGGGCGGGACAGGCACCGTTCGCTTGGTGCCAGAAGGCAGAAGGTGAGATCATGACGCGATCATTTGTGACGGCATTGATATTTATGTGCCTGATAGCTGGTCCTTGGCTAACCGATGCACAGGCTGCGTCGGATCGTGAGAAACTTCTCACCGAACCGGGAGTCTATGGCACGTTTGCCCTCTTCGCGCTCAATGAGGAATGGGCGAAGCAAGACCCCGCGACGCGGATCGGTCGTTTGACTTCGCTCAAAGGTGTGGTGGAACAGCATCGGGAAAATGTGGCAATCGATCTGTACCTGCTTCGGGGGCTTTCCGATCACGCCGACCTCTTGTTCCGGATTCATGCGGCGGAACTGCGCGCGACACAGGAGTTTCTCCTGGATCTGAAGAGCAGCCAATTCGGGAAACACCTCAAGGCGGTCGGGGTCATGCACGGGCTCACCAAAAAAGCGAATTACGTCCCTGGATTTCCCGATCAGATGAGGGCTGACTTGAAGACGGCCAGTGAACCTGGCCAGCATCCCTATGTCATCGTGATCCCAGTCAGGAAATCAGCCGAATGGTGGGGGTTGGATCAGGAGAAACGGACCGCGATGATGCAGGAGCATACCGCCGCCACGCTGCCTTACTTGAAAACGGTCAAGCGGAAACTTTATCACTCCAGCGGACTGGACGATCTGGACTTCATTACCTATTTTGAAACCTCCAAGTTGGAGGACTTTCACAGCCTGGTGTTGTCGCTCGAGAAGGTGCAGGAATTCCACTATACGCGGCGATTTGGACATCCGACCATACTTGGTACGATGAAATCGCTGGACGAGGTTGTCGAGCTGTTGGCGCAGTAAGTTGAACCGTAGAGGTCCGATCATGGCGATGGGCGAACTTCTATACGAAGGCAAGGCGAAGAAAATCTTTTCGACGGGCAACCCTGACCAGGTCGTGCAGTATTTCAAGGACGACGCGACGGCCTTCAACGCACAGAAGCGAGGCACTATCCTTGAAAAAGGCGTCATCAACAATAAGGTCTCCGAGCGGCTGTTTCAGCTCCTGGAGCAAAACGGGATTCGGACACACTTTGTGGAGCGGTCGAATGACCGGGAAATGCTCACCAAGAAAGTCAGGATCGTCCCGATCGAAGTCGTGGTTCGGAACGTCGTCGCGGGGAGTTTGGCCAAGCGGCTCGGGCTGAAGGAAGGGAACCGGATCGATCCGGCGGTTGTTGAATTTTATTATAAGAACGATGCGCTGGGAGACCCGCTGGTGAACGATGATCATCTGCGTCTGATGAATGTGGCGACCCCGGGCATCTTGCGGGAGTTACGAGAACTCGGGCAGGCGATCAATGCGATCCTCAAGCCATTCTTCGCTGAACGGAAGATGCAGCTCG
Organism: Nitrospiraceae bacterium; assembly: GCA_052387595.1. Classification (GTDB taxonomy): domain Bacteria; phylum Nitrospirota; class Nitrospiria; order Nitrospirales; family Nitrospiraceae; genus Nitrospira_D. The sequence continues at coordinate 15,285 of JBQTJA010000009.1, forward strand.
TCGATTTCAAGCTCGAGTTCGGGGTCTTTCACAACAAGCTTATCTTGGCGGACGAGATTTCCCCGGACACCTGCCGTTTCTGGGACATGACGACCGGTGAGTCGATGGATAAAGATCGGTTTCGGAAAGATATGGGGAAGATCGAGGAGGCGTATCAGGAGGTGTTGAAGAGGGTGTGTGGATAGTGGAGACCTGAGCTTTGCCCGCTCAGGCACGTCAACTCGGCCGCACTAGGTTTCGCCATCCCTCGGCACACGAAACTTGTTCCGTTCTAAGCGGAGCTTGAACGGAACTTCGAACATCGTGAGCCGTCCGCAAGGCGGACCGCTCAGTCTCAATAAGTGCGGTAACCCGAGTTTCCGTGATATCGCGGAACAAAGCTCAAGGTCTCCTCCTGATCTTTGGTGGAGGGGGAAGAAAGAAGAGATGCTGCGGGCATACTTAAATTATGGGCTGGTTGCCTCAGTGGTCGTCTGGGCGGCTATTGTGGGAGTGATGGCCTATCGGCTGAATGAATCGCCCTGGCGGTGGGCGTTCGTTGGCTTGGTGTTTGCCGGCGGACTGACTGTCGCGGCCATACTCTGGATCAAAAGATATGTGGATCGGTTGAACGAGGCCGAAGAAAAGCAGGAGAGTAAGTTGTGAAAGCCAAAATTCACGTGACGTTGAAACCGGGTATCTTGGATCCACAGGGCAAGGCCATTGAGCATGCGCTGGACTCATTGGGGTTTAAGCATGCAGCGAATGTGCGTGTTGGAAAGTACATCGAGCTGGATCTTCAGGAGACAGATGCCACGAAGGCTGAAGTTGCGGTCAAGGCGATGTGCGAGAAGCTTCTGGCGAATACCATCATTGAAGAGTATCGGTACGAACTGGGATAGTGCTGTGTATCGAGGGTGTCGAAGAAATCAGGGACGCTCGAATTCAATCGGCATGCGCTAGGGCTCATAGGCAGGACTGACGTATGAATATTGGGGTTGTCGTGTTTCCCGGGAGTAATTGCGATCACGACTGTCGGTATGTCTTTCGGGATGTGCTGGGACAAGATGTGACGATGGTATGGCATAAGGAGCCATCATTAGCCGGTTTGGATGCAGTGATCCTGCCGGGAGGATTTTCATATGGTGATTACCTCCGCACCGGGGCGATTGCGCGGTTTTCTCCGGTCATGCAGGCGGTCAAGCAGTTTGCAGCTGAGGGGAAATTGGTGCTGGGGATCTGTAACGGATTTCAGATTCTGCTGGAAGCGGGGTTGTTGTCCGGCGCCATGTTGCGAAACAAGTCGTTGCACTTTATCTGCCGCGAGACGTTCGTTAAAGTGGAGAACGCGGCGACGCCGTTTACGCATGCATGCAAGCCCGGTCAGGTGCTCAAAATCCCGATCGCCCATGCGGATGGGAACTATTACACCGATCCCGTGACCTTGGCCGGGCTTCAAGCCAATGCACAGATCATCTTCCGCTATTGCACGGCAGATGGGACGGTCACGCCGAAGGCTTGTCCAAACGGCTCGCTCGATAATATCGCTGGACTCCGCAATGCCGAGGGGAATGTCCTGGGCATGATGCCCCATCCGGAGCGCTGTGCCGAGGCCATGTTGGGAAATGAAGATGGGCGACTCATCTTTCAATCGATGATCGCGTCGTTGGAGCACAAGAAGGTGGTAGGGGTACGGTAAGCGCCCTAACTACGGTTTGGCAAGATCGCTTTCCAGAGGATTGAAGATCAACCGTGCACGCGGTAAAGTATTTCGTCAGTTGGGCGGTAACGGGTTTCAACTTCTTTTATACAGAGGAGGGTCGCGATGAGACGTGTAGGTGCATTAGTGGCAGCCATTGGTCTCTTAACCTTGGGTTCTGGCGCTGGTGTGTTTGCTGCAACGGATGACGGGAGCAAGCTCACGATCACGAGTCCAGCGCCTGGCGCCAAGGTAGGAAAAGATATCGAACTGGTCTATGAGCTGACGAAGGGCACCCAGGCGACGCATGCCCATTGTTTTGTGGATGGCGAATACCAAAAGGGATGGGACAAAAAGACCGTCAAAGGGATGAGTCCCGGGACTCATGAAATCAAGGTCGTTGCGGCAGATAAGGATCATCAAATGTTAGCCGCGGAAGCAGCCATTAAGGTGGAAGTTCAGTAGCAGCTTCAGGGCTTGCGATTCAGATCAACTGACCGGCGAGGTGCTATTCTGGTATCTTGCCGGTCATGTTGTTCAATGCGTATAGCTGTTGCCGCCATGTCCTGAAGACACATCCGTAGCAGATTCGATATACTGTGGAATGCTTTGTTACCGTGACGCTTAGGACATGATGCAGGCCAGTACTCCCCCAATTACCAAAGAACTCATCGCTCAGCACAATTTGACGAGCGAGGAGTATCAAAAAATCATCGACATTCTCGGACGCGAGCCCAATTTGACGGAACTCGGCATGTTTTCCGTGATGTGGTCCGAGCACTGCTCATATAAAAGTTCGCGCGTGCACTTAAAGAAGCTGCCGACGACCGGGCCTCGTGTCGTCCAGGGGCCAGGGGAAAATGCCGGGGCCGTCGATATCGGCGAGGGGTTGTGTGTGGTGTTCAAGATGGAATCGCACAACCACCCATCGTTTATCGAGCCCTATCAGGGCGCTGCCACGGGAGTGGGTGGCATTCTGCGCGACATCTTTACGATGGGGGCGAGGCCGATTGCACTGCTCGATTCGCTGCGGTTTGGAGAATTGCACTCGTCGAAGAATCGCCATCTCATGAAGGGGGTTGTCTCCGGCATCGCCGGTTACGGCAATTGTATGGGAGTCCCGACTGTGGGAGGCGAGATCGTCTTCAACGACATCTACGCGCTCAATCCGTTGGTCAATGTGTTTTGTCTTGGGCTTGCCCATCAGGACAAGATCTTCCGTGGCACGGCTGCCGGCGTCGGGAATCCCGTGATCTATTTCGGCTCCAAAACGGGACGCGATGGGATTCACGGGGCAACGATGGCGTCCGATTCGTTCGACGATCAATCGGAGCAGAAGCGTCCGACCGTCCAGGTCGGCGATCCCTTCACAGAGAAATTGCTGTTAGAGGCCTGTCTTGAATTAATGGAACACGACCTGCTCGTCGGGATTCAAGATATGGGGGCTGCGGGGCTGACGAGTTCGTCCTGCGAAATGGCGTCCCGCGCCGGCAACGGAATCGAGTTGGACTTGACCGTGGTGCCGCGGCGCGAACCTGGTATGACGCCCTATGAGATTATGCTATCTGAGTCTCAAGAGCGCATGCTGATGGTGGCAAAAGCAGGTAAGGAAGATGAATGCATCGCGATTTGCCGGAAGTGGGATCTGGATGTCGCTGTGGTCGGGAAAGTGACGGCCGATGGAATTTTGCGTGTCCTGGATCAGGGAAAGGTTGTTGCGGCGATTCCGGCAAAGGCATTGGCCGACGACGGTCCGCGCTATGAACGGCCCTATCAGCCGCCGGCCTATCAAGATATGCTGACAAACCTGAACTACGACGCCCTTCCCGACGTGAAAGATGCGAATGTGGCATTGCTGGCTTTATTGGAGTCACCGACGATCGCCAGCAAGCGGTGGGTGTACGAACAGTACGATCATATGGTGCGGACGAACACGATGGTTCGTCCAGGGTCCGACGCGGCGGTGGTGCGGATCAAAGGCACGAAGAAAGCTGTGGCGATGACGGTTGATTGCAACAGCCGCTATTGTTTGTTGAATCCCTATGAAGGGGCCAGGCTGGCCGTGGCCGAGGCGGCACGGAATCTCGTTTGTTCCGGCGCGGTACCGATTGGTTTGACGGATTGTCTCAATTTCGGCAATCCGGAGCGACCGGAGATCATGTGGCAGTTCGTGATGGCAATCGAAGGCATGAAAGACGCCTGCGAGCATTTTCAGATTCCCATCGTGAGCGGGAACGTCAGTTTTTATAATGAAACAAATGGCCTGTCCATCTACCCAACCCCCATGCTGGGTATGGTCGGGTTGATCGATGATGTGGAACGGTCGATGACTCAGTGGTTCAAGCAGGAAGGCGACGAGATCTTCTTGCTTGGTTCTTCTCGTGAGGATTTGGGTGGATCGGAGTATCTCAAGGTCGTGCATGCTCGTGAACAGGGATCGCCGCCCTATCTAAGTCTGACTACGGAAAAGGCGCTCCATGATTGCGTGCTGTCCTTGATTCAGAATGGTTTCCTGCGATCCGCCCATGATTGTTCGGAAGGCGGTGTCGTTGTCGCATTGACGGAAAGCTGTATCTCTGGACCAGAACGGACTCTGGGGGCTGTGGTACGATTGAACCGAGGTCGGCTTCGAAAAGACGCCGTTCTCTTTGGCGAAAGTCAATCGCGGGTGGTGGTCTCCGCAAAGCCGGTCGATCGAGAGGCTATACTTTCCGAGGCGAGGCGCTTTGGTGTGCCGGTGGAAGTGATCGGGGCCGTTTCCGGCGAACGGCTGGTCGTGTCCGTGGGAGAGGAAGGTTCGATGGAGCAGGTGATCGATCAGCCGGTGGCGACAATCTATGATCGGTGGGCGTGTTCCTTGGAGCGAACCTTGAACCACTCCTAGCCTCGTGAATCGTTGAGGATTATGCACAAAGAGCTGCCGATCGTCTCGCCCGATAAGTTCCATGACGAATGCGCCGTCTTCGGCGTCTTCGGCCACGAAGAAGCAGCGAATCTGACGTACTTGGGTCTGTACGCGCTGCAGCATCGCGGGCAAGAGGCATCCGGAATTGTCGCGGGAGATGGGGAGCAAGTGTTCGTGCAGAAAGGCATGGGGCTGGTCGCCGACATTTTTCACAAATCGGTGCTGGAGAAATTGCCCGGCCATATGGCCGTCGGACACAATCGCTATTCCACGACCGGCGGCAACGACTTTAAGAATGTGCAGCCACTGACCGTGAATTTCGCGCTGGGTAATTTGGCGTTGGCGCACAACGGCAATCTCATCAATGCCCAGATGCTCCGACACGAACTGGAAGCCTACGGGGCGATCTTCCAGTCCACATCGGATAGCGAGGTCATTATCCACCTCATCGCCCATTCACGCGCGGATTCCTATCTTGCGCGTGTCGTCGATGCGCTGAGTCAGTAGCGTGGCGCGTGTTCTGTTGTGTTGATGACCGACAATGGGCTCATCGCCGCGCGTGATCCGTACGGACTCAGGCCGCTCTGTATCGGGCGTCTTCGCGGTGGCTGGATTGTAGCGTCGGAGACCTGTGCGTTGGACTTGCTCGATGCCGAGTATGTTCGAGAGGTGGAGCCGGGGGAGCTGATCGTGATTACCGACCAAGGACTCGACAGTCACCATCCGTTTCCCAAACAGAATCCAGCCATGTGTGTGTTCGAGTATGTTTATTTTGCCAGGCCTGATAGTAAAATCTTCGGAGGAAACACCGTCTATACCACGCGTAAGGCGCTGGGGCGGCAGTTGGCTCAGGAGGCATGGGTGCCGGCGGATATCGTCATTCCTGTTCCGGACTCCGGCGTCCCGGCAGCACTTGGGTATGCCGAAGGGGCCGGGATTCGCTTTGAAACCGGTTTGATCCGCAACCACTACGTCGGGCGGACGTTCATTGAACCCGAACAGTCGATTCGTCACTTCGGGGTCAAGGTGAAGCTGAATGCTGTGCCGGAGGTGTTGGAGGGGAAGCGGGTCGTCGTCATCGACGATTCATTGGTTCGCGGCACGACGAGTCGCAAGATCGTCAAGATGATCCGACAAGCTGGGGCGAAAGAAGTCCACATGCGAATCAGCTCACCGCCGATCATCTCGCCCTGTTTCTATGGAATCGATACGCCGACGAAAAAAGAGCTGATCGCATCCGATCACTCAACCGAAGAAATCCGCAAATACATCACCGCCGACAGCTTGGCCTATCTCAGCCTTGATGGGATGCTCAAGTCCGCGCCGAAGACGCCGGATCAATACTGTACGGCCTGTTTCACGGAACGCTATCCCCTCCCGTTTACCCGCGCGGAAGAGCTTCAGCTTGGCCTGTTCGAATCAGCGCGCTGAGTGGACTCCTGCGATATGATGCCGCCTGAACAAGACGACGAAAAAGAGCTGCAACCACGAGGTCGACCGCGAGTGCCGGTCGACTATCCTGTCCAATTCACTGGAGACGAAGGGTCGGGCCATGGGATTGTGAGGAACCTGACACTCGCCGGAGGTGAGGTTGACAGTCAGATTCAGCTCCCTATCGGAGCGCGCGTGTGTCTTCACGTGCAGCCTCCAGGTGCTCGGCCTCCGATCATCATCACTCTTGCCATCGTCCGATGGAAGCAAGGTGATCGATTCGGAATCGAGTTTGTTCGATTTGAAGGGATGGCCAAGGACCAGCTCAAGGATATGCTGAACCAGCGTGAAGGTCCTGCCCAAGATTAGTTTCTACTCTACGCTGCGGTTGCCCCTCCAAAAATTGCCATGATAGGATACAACTCGTAGGAGCCGATAGCCTGAGCGATGCGGGAACGCCGGTGGGGGATTGTTTTGAGCCTCCTATTATCGATCACGAGGCTCGGAGCTCTTGTCGAAAGGGAGATTGTAATGAGAAAGCTGTTACTGGCGTTCGGGCTGTTGACTGTCCCGCTGCTGTGTGCTCCGCTGATGTTCGCGGCCGGGTTATTTCAGGTGGGAGAAAAAGCCCCATCGTTCACCCTCGCTGCTATCACCGGTGAAACCCTGGCGCTCGAGTCCTATAAAGGTAAAGTTGTGGTGCTGGGACTCTTTCATATCTGTGATCCATGCATGATGCAAGGGAGCGCCTTACAAAAAGTATATGAGTCGACACAAGGCAAGCAGGTGGCAGTGCTGGGTGTCAATTCGTCAGGTAACTCGAAGCAAGAGGTCGGCGAATTCTTGTCTGGCTTTCCGGCCAAGGTCACCTATCCCTATCTGCTGGATCCCGCCAAGGTGACGGATAAGCTGTATGGTGGGGGAAAGTTTATTCCCAATGTGTATGTGATCGACCAGCATGGCGTCATCCGCTGGCAGCGAGTTGGCAATATGGACTTGGCGGGAGCCGACGTGATTGTGGCAGAAGTTGAGAAGCTGTTAGCCGGTGGAAATAAGATGTAGCAGGCGGGGACAGATGTTTCTCTATGCTCGCTGACCGCCCGCCAAGACTTGATCGAATCTAGAAAGTTGGCGGCGATCGGTCAATGCGCGCAGTTAGAGAAACATCAGCCCCCGCCTGCGAACATAAATGGTGTGGAGAGGAGAAGAGAAAATAATGGATGAGATGGAGGAGGGGAAACAAGAGTTTCTGGAAGTGGTACGGGGAATTGACGGGTCCGTCCAAGTCGTGATCCCTGTCACCCCCTCCAACAGCATGTTTTTGATCTCGCTGACGAAAGGGCCGAATCGTAAATTTATCACCGTGCCCGAAGACGACATTATCGACTTGCCTCACGAAGCAAGCATCCGGACGAAAGTCACCAAGACGGTCAAGGACGCCATCGCAGCCCTGTGATTTCCGTGATGTTATGAATTCTCAATGAAAATCCGCCGTGTCTTGCCATGAAACAAATCCTGCCCGATATCTGGCAATGGTCGTGGTTTTCCGACGAGAAGCAGCTCGACTTCAATGGGCTGTTTCTGATGATCGGTGAGCATAAGATCCTGGTAGACCCGCCTCCGATGACGGCCGAGGCGAGAACGGTCGTCCGCCGACATGAGCCAGTTGACTACATCGTCATCACGAACCGAGATCACATCCGAGAGGCTGCGGCCTATCAGGCAGAGCTCAGGTGCCAGCTGCGAGTGCCGGAAGCCGATGCCGCTCAGATGGATGTGATACCGACGAAGACCTACAAGGATGGTGAGCTATTGCCCGGCGGGATATGGGCGATCCATCTGAAGGATCAGAAGTCTCCGGGAGAATCAGCGTTGTTTATCGAGCGGGGGCGAGGGGTGCTGATCGTGGGGGACGCGCTGATCGGCAAGCCGCCAGGTTCCGTACGTCTCCTTCCTGCCGAAAAGTATGTGGACATCCAAAAGGCCAAGGATGGACTCTGCCGACTCCTGAAGTACAACTTCGATAGCCTGCTTGTCGGAGACGGCGCCTCTATCCTAGCCGGTGGGAAACAGCAAGTGGAACAGCTCTTGTCAGTGGCGTCATGACAGTGCGTCATAGCCTCTCCGAAGAATTGAATCGACAAGGCAACGAGCATTTCTCACGAGGGTTCTACACGGAGGCCTATACCTGTTACGCCAAGGCGTTAGAGTATGATCGGCTCACCGGTGATCAACGTGCCTTGGTCGCCACACTTGGTAACTTGGGGAACATCTGCGCGGTCAGCGGACGTCGTGATGCCGCCCAGGCGAATTATCAGGAGGTCTTGGAATTGCAAAAAGTCCTCGGTGATGAAAAGGGCATCGGAACGACGCTGGCAAACCTGGGGAACCTCCGGGCTGATGCCGGCGAATGGGATCGGGCACGGGCGTATTATCTGGAGGCCCTTGATCTTATGGCCAAAACACATGATGAGCCGGCCCAAGCGGTCTTGTTCTCGGACCTTGGTCTGGTGGCTCGTGAAACCGGTCACTTTGAGGAGGCCATTCAGTTGTACGAACGGGCGCTGGAGTTGATGCGCCGATTGGGGAATCTGGGCGGTGTGGCGGACGCCTGGCGCATGATAGGCCGCACATTCTTGATGCAAAAACGTTACGATGAGGCGGCCGCCTGTTGCCAAACCAGTCAGTCGGTCGCCGAGCGGTTAGGCGATGAGCTTCGCGTCGGCGGCGCTCGATACGTGCTGGCTCAATGTTATGAGGACATGGGGCGTGTGCAGGACGCCGCCGATCTGCTCGAACAGGTGGTGTACATGGATCGCAAGTATCGCCTGCCGAAACTGGAAGAAAACACGCAACGCCTGCGCGCACTTCGCGCCCGCCTCGCCGATCCATACCAGTCGCGGCCTCATCAAGGGATGCAAGCATGACCGAGCCGGCTTCCCAAGACTGGACCCAGCTTCGTGCCGACCTAATGCGGTCTTTCCCCCAGTTTTACGAATTGGAGCCCAACGGTCCTCTCGTCATGGATCTTGGTGGAGACGGATGGCTCTTAGAAGTCAGACCGGACGGGAGAGTCCTTTGCCAATATGGGATGGCGATGGATGAGGTCATGGTGCTCATGTCGGAAGGTACGCCGGAGGACTTAGGAACTGATGAAGTTGCGAAACAGGCCAAATACTTTCTCCAGCCGGCTGTCGCCAAATACCGGGCGCTCCTCCTCCAATCCGGGTTTGTAGAGGAGACCGAGATGACGGACGAGTTCGTGGCGATCGCATTTTCGCGAAATGCGGATCTGCAGAATCGAGCCAAGCTGGAAGATCTCCTCCGATGGTGTTGCAGGCAAATCGGACGCGCATCGTGAGTCAACGCATCACGACCTTCGATGAGTTTCGGGACGCGGTCTCGGCCTATCGATTACCATGCGTGTTGCTGGTTGTGCTGGAACTGGATCTCTTTACGACCGTCGGCGACCGATCGTGGACGATCTCCGATCTTGCCAAGCAGCTCAAGGTCAGCGAACGGGGCTTGAGCATCCTGTGTCGTAATCTTGCAGCGGTCGGGGTATTGCGGAAAAAAGGAGCGGGCTATAGGAACAGCCGACTTGGAGCTACAGCGCTGAATGTGGATCATCGCGCTTATCGCGGCGCCTATTTGAATTTGATCAAGAACCATTGGGGGGACTGGATACGGCTGTTGGAATCCGTGCGGAGTGGCTTGCCGATCGACCATGATACTCCAGACAGTCCGGACTACCGTCGGCAATTTACCTGGGCTATGCACCACAGAACCTTGGAGATTGCCCCGGCAATCGCGGCCCAGATTTCTTTAGCTGGATCTCAAACACTGCTGGATCTTGGCGGAGGGCCAGGCACCTACGCTATGGCATTTCTCGCGAAGCACCCAATGCTTCGCGCCACTGTCTGCGATCGAGAGGCCGCGATTGAAGTAGCCAAAGAAATCGCCGACGCTCACAAAGCGAGGCGGCGACTTTCCTATCTCCCGCTTGATTTTTCCAATGAGCCTATTCCCGGCACCTATGATGTGATCTGGTATTCGAATGTGCTGCACATCTATTCGCCCGAAGAGAACCAGGCTATTTTTCGCCGAGCGTGGGCGGCATTGAGGCCGGGAGGGCGATTCATCATCCAAGATGCGTTTTTGCATGATCGCGAAGGTGTGCACCCAGTAGAAGCAAGTTTATTTGCTGTGTCGATGCTGTTGTTCACGCGAGGGGGAAATACCTATTCCGTACCGGAAACTGCGAAATGGCTGAAAGAAGCCGGATTCGTCGGCGTCAAACAGCTCCCACTCAAGAAAGGGACGGAGGACTGGGAGGGCGGGATTCTGGAGGCGTCGGTCCCTGGCTCACGCCTAAAAACGACTGTCCGCCGAACACGATCAAGCAGAAATAGAAAAGCCCGCTGATTCCGCTTCCCACCACAGAGACAATTCCTTCTGAATCTTTTGCCGGTGTCTGAACGATCGTTGCCATGTCCATTGCCAACGCAACCGTGGCGTAGAAGACGCAGACCGCTGAGACCCATCGATACTGGAGCCAAATCAAAAGAGCGAGTCCAAGCGGTATGAGGATAAAAAAGCTGATCTTCCAATCAATAACCTGCGGGATGGAAGCGCCACTCTGTACGAAGAGAAACCCTGCCTCAATAATGAGAGTGCTGAGTACGAGAACTAGTAAAGAGCGTTGTTGCATCCGGTCACTATAGACCGTCGAAGAAAAGTTCGGCAATGGGTGCCTTGTTGTCGTGAATATCTCAGCGTTAGCCTTTCCCTACTATAGGTAACAATCAGTTAGCGGATAGCCAGTTACCCGGGCGGACCTGTCTTCTGCTGTGGTGGTTAGGGTTCCCCTCCGCAAAGCGGCTGGCCGAATGGGGTTATCGCATGATTGCACGCCATCGGTATCAATGGCTTGGCAAAGCTAATCCCTCCAGTCGACAGGACTGACGAAGCAGATTCTTGCCTCTCCAAACCCCTCTTTCGAGGGGATTCTTCCTACAGCGAGGAATTTACGGACGACCTACCCTCTTTCAGAATGCGCTCAGCTTCTTGGAGGGTAAATCTATGTTGCACAGATGGGTCGTATTGCCGAGTTGTTTGAGCCGAGGCCATGTGACCGATCGACCGCAGGGGAGTGCTTATCTTGATCCTGCGAAGGCCGTGAGTTGGCTAGGTGCAGTCGTCTTGTGCCTCTTATTTTCTATTGGTCAGGCTTGGGGAGAAACCGGCGCAGAGGGGAAAAAGACAATTGTGGCGGCAGGGTTTGGGTATCAAATCGGTGCCGCCTCGACGATTGCAGTAAAAGTCTACGATGCTGAGTCGGGCGTCATCTTGTCCGATGACGTGTATGAACTATCCGTTAAAGAAAATGATGGGGTGAGATCGAGCCGCGGGCCGCGGGTTTTTGCTGGGGGAGTCGGACTTGGCGCGACAGATCTCTCTAATTTTGTATTGCGGGTATACGATGCCAATACCGGAGTGTTCCAATGGGAGGGGCGACTCAATCTGGTGCAACCTGACGGGAAAGCAGAGGGGAAGCTCGTATCGACCGTGCTGCCACGGCACGCAATCATCACGAAGGTGCAGAGTATTGAACCGACGATCGAGGAGCCGGTGTTTTTGCTGCGTGCCATGGACCTGGCGACCGGCATGCTTGTCTGGGAGGATGAGTTTACGACTGCCAGAATGAAAATTCCGCGAGCCCAGCTGATTGCAGGCCCATCGCTTCAGCCGGAGAGCAGTCCACCCGCGAACTCTCATGCCTTTAACTTCAGTATTCGCATGTATGACCCCAGTGGGAAAAAAGTGTTGTGGGAAGATCAGCTATCTCAGCGGGAGCCCGATGAAGGGCCAGAGCAGTCGCACAGCGATCAGGCTGATCTACTTCCCTCTTGGCCTAACTTCTCCCAGGAAGGATCTGTAGCAGGATCGATCTAGCAGCGTGAGTATCTTGCGAGAATCTAGTATCTACGGCCAATCGACGAGCAAGCAAGTAAAGTGACGTTACGACCGGCCCCCTTCCAAGCTCTCGAGCCACTGCCGGTGGAACTGTTCGTAGGAGACAGATAGTTTGTTCTGAATCGCATCGGCTACGGATGACTTAGCTTGCAACGCATTGAGCAGTTCATCGACGCGAGCCATCCCCCATCGCTCAATCAAGTAGCGTGTTGCCGAGTTAGCTTCTGCGTAGGCCACTGTCGAGGCACTGGCTGGCAGTGCGCCCCAAGGGCCTTCTAAGGACGATAAGGGAATGACCGTGATATCCCCGCTCATGGCCTGATCAAGCTCGGGCCATGCATCTCCGGCCAATTGCATGGCCAGGCCTTCGTTCAGCCAGGTCGGCAAGGCGCTGCTGCTTGCTCCGAGGCGATCATGGAGTAGGGCGTGGACGTATTCGTGACGAAGTACGCTTGCCAGCCACTTTGGATCCGTGGTCGCTCCTTGAGTGGGAATCTGAATGCGTCCTAGGGTGGGGTCATAGAGACCATCGGCCCAAGCCGGGCTCCCGGTCGCCCCTTGAAACGAATCCTTGGCGTGGAGGACGACCATGATCGGCTTTGTGGGGAAATGACTGAACTTCTGTCCAATCTCTCGATAGGCTTCTTCCAGAATCTCCAGCGCCGAGATCCAAGTATTCTGATTTTCCTCACCGTCGAACTTCACGACAAAGTGCGTGCTGCTTTTTGCGGTCATGCGGGATTCGACTGATTGAGTGCGGCGAACTTTTGTCGTGACGGCGGCGAGATAGGATCGCAATCCTGGATCGTGTTGTGCTCGGTCAGCTGCCTGGTCCAAGTGTTTCGCGGCTTCCTGTAGGTCATCCTGTTCTTGTAACAAGTCGGCCATAGCCAGGTGCGGGAATGGTTCTTCTGGGGCCACCTTCATCAATTTCATCAGGAATTCTGCGTTCAGCGCTCTGTCTCGCTGTTCCCAATAGGCATGGGCCAGATTCATAAGGATCACGGAATTCGAGTCGTCGAGATCCACCGCTCGCTTAAACGCCTTGACCGAAGCTCGAGTGCCATTGAGTCGTTCCTGCTGCAACCCGAGATTGTTCCACAGGATTGCGACGAAGGGCTTGGACTTTGGGTCTGACAGGACAGACGAAGGGAGCTCTTTCAGTTTCGTTTCGGCGAGCGATAAGTTATGTTTTTCGATTTCATCACGAATGACTTCCAGCAGGCCCTCATGGGGGGTAGCCGGGACCACACTGTGATCAATGACGCGAACTGATTTCTCGTCACTTTCTGGCGACCTGCTCCGTGGCGGAGCGGGAGGAGGAGCGACCGGTTCGACGGTTTCTGTGCGCTGCCCCGTCGGTGGCGGCAGGATGGGCTTCAGAAATAGATTGTAGCCAATCACCAGAGCCAGGCCGGCTGCAAGCGGTATCAGAATATGTTTGATGTTGCGGCGGTACATGAATTGTTGAAAACGAGTGTAGCACCCTAAGGAAAAGCGACCAAGCAATCGAGTGAAAACAGTCGATGGTTCCTGATACGTCGTGTATCTGGTTCATTGAGCGCTGAGGGTTGCTGTGCTACGATCCCCTCCCGTATGCCGGCTCCCATTGAATCGAGTCCGCACACGCCGCTTCAGAAGTGGTTGGACCGCATCGCGCGCCCGATCGAATTTGCGAGCCGGGAGGATGGTGTCCACCTCAGGGCAATCACAAATCTGAGGGCATTTATCTCGTCACAAGTCTTGTCGGCCCTTCGGCAAGACGTATACCCCAAGGTTATTGAAGCCCGCCTGATTTCATTGCGGGATCTCTTTGTCGATTTCCACTCAGGGCTGCCTCTTGATGAGCAGCGTCGGCGATTGCAGACGGCGATGGTACTCATCAAGGCGCTTCGAACCGTCGATCAACAGAAGCTCATCCCCCAAAAAGATTTGTCAACGCAGGCTTCCAGTCACTCCGAAGTGACGGGTGCTGGCAGATCCGATCTCTGGAATCTTCCAATCCGGTTCGTCAAAGGCGTCGGGCCGAAGCGCACCAATGTTTTGGAACGATTGCATATTGTAACGGTGGAGGATGCGCTCTGGACCATCCCGTGGCGCTATGAGGACCGATCGGTCATGACACCGATCGGAGATCTCGTCCCTGGGATGAGTGTCTCGATTTGTGGGGTGATCAGAACATGCAAGGCAAAACGGACAAGGAATCGGCGGTTGAGTCTCGTGGAAGTCGGCGTCGAAGATCAGTCTGGGCGAATGCAGGTGGTCTTCTTCAATCAACCGTATTTGGAGGAGATACTGACGGTTGGGACTCGTGTGATGATGAGCGGGCGGGTGATAGCCGATCGACAGGGATGGACAGTCCCGCGCATGGAGGTGGTGCAATACGAGGTTATCGGAGAAGATACGGAGTCGATGCTGCATGTCGGACGAATCGTCCCGATCTATCATGAGACCAAGGGGTGGACCTCTCGTCAGATGCGGATGTTGATGAGGAATCTGTTGATGGACCATGGGCGTGAGCTCGTCGATCATTTGCCTGTATCTCTCCGAGCGCGGCAGCGGCTGATCCTGATCCATGACGCGCTGCAAGATGCTCATTTCCCAAAGGCTGGCACGGATCTTCAGTTTCTGGAACGGGGGAAGACATCGGCGCACCGGCGACTGGCGTTCGAAGAGTTCCTGTTGCTTCAATTGGCCTTAGCGACCAGGCACCGGTCGGTAATGGATGAACCCAAGGCATTGCGGTTCAACTCACGGACGTCTCTTTTGGACCAGCTTGGCCATCTCTTACCGTTTCGTCTCACGACGGCACAGGATCGAGTCATTCGAGAAATATTTCGGGACATGATTTCGCCGCGTCCCATGAATCGTCTGGTGCAAGGCGATGTGGGATCCGGGAAAACCGCGGTTGCCTTGCATGCACTGGTCATGGCCTGCGGTTCTGGCTATCAGGCTGCGCTGATGGCACCGACCGAGATTCTGGCGGAGCAGCACTATCAAAACCTGTCCGGAACGTTGCAGGCGCTAGGATTGCGTACGACTCTCGTGCGTGGAGGGGACAAAGCTTCAGTGAAGAAGATACAGGCTGAGCAACTAGCATCGGGTGAGGTTCACGTGGCGATCGGAACTCACGCCCTCATTCAACAGGGGGTGAGATTCAAGAACGTGGGGTTGGTGGTGGTCGATGAGCAGCATAAATTCGGTGTGCTGCAGCGGAAGACTCTGATCGACAAGGGCTACAAGCCGGACGTGCTTGTCTTGACGGCCACGCCCATTCCCCGAACATTGGCCATGACGGTCTATGGTGACCTTGATGTCTCGGTGATTGATGTCCTGCCGCCTGGACGAAAGCCAGTGCGAACATTTCTTTTTCACGACGCGCAGCGACGGCGTGCCTATCAGATTGTGCGCGACGAATTGCGCGCCGAGCGGCAAGCGTACGTGGTCTATCCGCTGGTGGACGAATCGGAAAAGACCGATCTTCAAGCAGCGATTCAGGGAGCCGAGCAGTTGCAGAACGGGGAATTGTCTGAATTTCGTGTCGGTCTGTTGCATGGGCGTATGAAAGCGGCGGAAAAAGAAGCAGTGATGGCCGACTTTAAGGCCGGCACGATCCAGGTGTTGGTCGCGACGACGGTGATCGAAGTCGGGGTCGATGTGTCGAATGCCACGGTCATCTTGATCGAACATGCCGAGCGGTTTGGCCTGGCGCAACTGCATCAATTGCGCGGACGGGTAGGGCGGGGCAACCAGCAAGCCTATTGCCTCTTGATGGCCCGGCATCTGGGACGAGGAAGGGCGCAGTCGGGCGGACGTGCGATGGGAAGTGAGGAGTCGGTATCTACGGCAAGGGAACGGCTGGAGGCGCTTGTCCGGTCACACGATGGATTTGTAATTGCCGAAGACGATTTGCGGATCAGAGGCCCTGGAGAGTTCTTTGGGTTGCGCCAATGGGGGATGCCGGAGTTTCGTGTGGCGAATCTGGTGCGAGATGCTGATCTGTTGGAGCAGGCCAGGCAGGAGGCCTTTTTACTGCTGAAATCAGACCCAGGATTGAAGGAGCCGGCCCATCAGGGACTGCGAGAGGCGATGCTGCGGAAATGGGAGAAAAAGTTGGAGTTGGGTTCAATCAGTTGAATGAACTGATACCTTGATAGGAGTGTAGGCTCACGAGATAGAATTCTCACTGTCAGCTTGACCATGATACCCTGTCAGCCGGGAGTCGTATGGGTTTGTTGCAGCGGATAAAAGATGACTTGCGAGCCGGGATTGCCACCCTGCGTCTGGGGACCGTCCATGCGGCAGGACGCGCTCTGGAAGAGACAGAACTGCTCCGCATGAGACTAGAGCTTCGCAAGCTCGAACAGCAGTTGTCCGATCTGTACAAAGACATTGGCGAGCGGGCCGTCGATATGAAGGAGCGGGGCGAAACAGCAGAGCGGGTGGTATACGACGCCGAAATTGTGCGTCTCGTCAAAGAGGTTGAGGTACTCAAGGAGTCGCAGAAGAAACTGGAAGCCGACATGGCAGACATTCGGAACGAGCAATGAGTGACTCCCCACGGCGTACCTATCGATTAGCGGGCATCGATATCGGCACTCTCACCTGTCGCTTGCTGATTGCGGATCTAGCCCCTGGGCATTCTCTCAAAGAACTTCGATCAGAACGGCGCATCCTCCGCTTAGGGGAAGGTGTCGATCAGACTAAACGACTGAGTTCAGCCGCGATGGATCGGGTCATCCACTGCCTACAAGAATGGCGGAATGTCATTGATGGCTATCACGTTGAGGCTACCGCTGTCGTAGCAACAAGCGCTGTCCGAGACGCGGCTAATCGAGATGATTTCCTTGAACGCGTCAAACGCGAAGCTGGGTTTGAAGTGGAAGTCATCTCGGGTGAGGAAGAAGCGCGGCGGACGTTGCTCGGGATTCGTTCAGGCTTACCAACCGGAGTAACGGACATCCTTGCATTGGATATTGGTGGCGGCAGTACCGAGTTCATTCTGGATCGGCCTGGTGTTAAGCCGATTGTCCGCTCAATCAATATTGGAGTCGTCCGCCTCTGCGAGCGGGTATTGCGCCACGACCCACCAACCGATGAGGAAGTGCGACAGGCACGTGAGTGGGTGAGACGAGAGATGAAAACAGCCGTCGCTGAGATGGCGGGTTTTGAAACGGCGACTTTCGTCGGCACGGCCGGAACGGTCACCAGTCTCGCCGCCATGGGTCAGAAACTTCCCACCTACGAGCCGGTTCGCATCCACAACTATGTGCTGAAGCTGGCAACGATTTGGGAATTGGAGCAAACGTTGCTCAGCAGAACCAAGGCCGAACGGGTCGGCCTTCCTGGGCTGGAGAAAAACCGTGAAGAAGTCATCGCCGCCGGGGCGATCATCATTCGGACGATTATGGAGACATTGGTCCAGCAGAGTGTGCTGGTCAGCGATCTGGGATTGCGAGAAGGCGTGTTGATTCATCTTGGGAGGTGGGGAGGATAGGTGTTGGAATCAGGCAGAGCAACAACGAAGAAAGTATATTGTCTTTTGCAATCCGGCTACATCAGATTGCGGTAACCGCGCTGTTGGATGTTAGTAGGAAATGATGCATCCAAGAAGTAAATATAGAGGGGCGCTCTGGGTCTTCCTCATTATCGCAGTTCTCTATGCGTATGCAGTCTACAACTCATTTTTTGCTACAGAACTGGGGTATGTTTATGACCCTACTACTGATCGGTTATTCGAACTTAAGCTCGCACTCAACATGAGCACTTGTGACAAATGGACTCCACTCACTCCATTCAAACATTGTTTTCTGGGTAAAGTTGGCCGCATCGAGTATCGGGGAACGTTAGAAGAGATTGAAGCCAACCGCAAATTGGCTCGAGAAAACCCCAAAGCATGGATAGAGAGTCAGAACGGCAAGATCGAGGCATTGCTCAATGGTAATGGTGTTAAAGAGCCGGTTGTATCTTGGGACATTGACTATTACTGGAGGCAAGCAATCCCGGTTTCAGAGTTGTTGCCGAAAAGGATGTTTCCGCTTATAGACCAAACAGCCGATCAAAGCACGGATTTAATTGCCGTTGATGTCGTCGTTGTTCGTCGGACATCATTTGATAAACCAGCCGATATTGAAGTCGTAAGGAACGCAGTACTTATACGGGGCAGAGCCGCAAGAAGATTTGCGACTTGGATGGGGGTATGGGAGCTGGACGAGTTGCCTAGGTAGGGGACTGAATCTGAGTCGCAGCATGAGCCCATCTCTTCTCCCTCGCGCCAGTGCCAAAGAGATGAATCTATGCATAGATAGGTGATTTGCACCTTTCTAAGGAGCATGGTGCTTCTAGAATTTCTTAGAACAGGAATTTGGCATACCACTAGCGTTGACCGCTTTGAGGGCATATTGGCCGAAGGCAGCATACTACCAGAGCCACCGATTCCCGATCTGGAAAGATGGGGGACTGCTGGTGGGCCTGCACTATATCCATTTGTTCGTAGCATGGGCGGCGTAAGCCTCTTCGATTTTTCGGACTTTGATGAGGTTGGTTATGAAAAGAAGTATCCGCTCTCAATGTGGCGAACGTTTGTTCCGTGCTTTAGCAAATGGGATGAGGCAATCTGGATCGAATTGGATCGTTATGCAATGAAAGATAGTTTTATCGACGGAAAGTCAGTTGTTGAGCTTTGGAAAAGACGAGGCGAGCTGGGAAGAAAAATAATGCCGATGATTGAGGCAGCTCACATCGGCCCAGTTCCCATTTCTGCATTTCGTCGCATTTTCAGATTCGGCAAGCACGATGAGAAATTTGAGCAAGTCGAGCTGCCAATCGTTGATAGATAGCAAAATATTGGGGGCATTGCTTGCCTTGAACCCAAGACAACTATCGTATACTGTTGGTCTGGCCAATCATGAAGAAAGAAAACGCAAAATCCAGTGGCAATGTGTTTGCCGATCTTGGGTTCGATCCGGCTGAGGCGGCTGTGCTCCAAATGCGCTCCAACTTGATGAGTGATCTTCGTCTCTATATCGAGAAGCAGAAGTTGACTCAAGCCGAAGCAGCCAAGCGTCTTGGGATCGCACAATCGCGCGTGTCTGATCTCGTTCGTGAGAAATGGGACAAATTCAGCCTCGAAATGCTCATCACACTTGAGACGCGGCTTGGACGCAGGATTCGAGTTGAATTCGCAGCGTGAAGAAGCTGCCTAAGGAGGGAAAACGGTAGTATGGTAGCCAGATGGTCTTTCTTTCGAAGTCTCATTCTTCCTATCCCATTTAAACTGAGGGCAGCTTGGTTGGTTCTCGACTGCGCGCATTGACCGAGCACCGCCCTCGATAGAAGAATTCGATAATTCCTGCGTGGGTGGGCAGTGAGCATAGTGGACTAACCAGGCTACCCTTGGCCCCTCTACTTTTGCGAATACCACCGATAACCGTTGTTCTCGGTGAATTGGGCTTTCGGCGTGCCACCAGGTTTTTCCAGCAACAGCACCTTAAAGTCTTGGAGGCCGAACCAGGCTGGATCGGCGAGGCCGTGGTAGTGGAGGCCTTGGAGTTTGGGAAGCATGTCACCTAGAGCTTGCTGCAACTCCTTCTCTGTATAGGCGCGCACGGCGAAGGGACGATTGATCGACTGGCAAAATCGCTGAATGGTGTAGGTGGCACCGGTGCAGAGGACTTTTGTGTCTGGCTTGAGTCCTAGGAATTGTGGAAGAGAGAGATACCGCTCCTGAAAGCCGAGCCAGCGGACTGCTTGCCGCAGGTGGCTGTATTGGACCTCGTATTCTGTATGGCCCGGCAGTTTCACGGGCGCGGGCCATCCTGCCTCAATGCCGAACTCGGTGAGAAAGGCCCGGCCACCCGGCTTGAGCACTCGCCATAATTCAGCGACGAAGCGAATCGGTCCTAGGTTAACGATCACCGATTCCGGCGGGTCTGCTTCGATTGGAAGGCGAAGCCGCCTGATCCAATCCAGGGCTTCTTGGTGTTGTGCTGTCTCTCCGACCCCACACGTTAGCTCGTTTCTGCTCAGTTGCACCGGCGTCATGTCTGCCATGTTCTCATTGTCGATCACTAAATCGACGGACTGATCGGCAAACGGAAGCGATTCAGCATTGGCCCTGGTGCCGGAGACCTGCCATCCGCCAGCTTTGGCTCGAGTGATTTGGAGTGTGAGGAACGGTTGCGTGATGTCGAGCGACAAGTATGTGATGCCTTGCTTTTCGAAGGGCAACAGATCCTTGCCAAGTTCTTGCGCGAGGTAGCCAAGTCCCCCGCCGATTTCCAGGAGGACCTTCGGTTTGGGATTGAACCAGCCGAGTCGACGCAGTTGCCGCATGAGGAGCCGCCCGTAGGTCAGGCCGCTCAGTGCTTCACTCGGTTCACGGAAGAGATGGGAGACGGTGGTTTCGATCAGGTCAAAATGACTGTCATCTTCCTCGCTGTGGGCAAGCTCATGATGATGGAAATCTTCCAGGTGCTCCTCGCCCTCGAAGCCTTCTTGTCCCGACCAGCCTTCACGGATCTGTTGGAGCAGGACATCCCACTTGGCGTTGTGTCGATGGCCTCCTGGTGGGTCCGTTCCGAAATAGCAGAGGGAATAGTTGGGCGTGGCCCATCGTTCAAGGTGCCAGGACCCTGGTTGCCCGTCCGGCCCGCAGATCTTCGTGCCGTATTGGTCAACGAGCGTACCGACCGTCGTATGGCCGTTCATGGACTTGAGCAGGTCCAGGCCGGTGCGGTTCAGCCGGATGAGCGGCAGGTTGTCATCGAGCGGGGCAAACCACCATTCGTCCGGGTGGTGATGATAGGCGACGAGGTCGGGCATGTGCCAGGCCAGGAGGCTCAGGGCCTCTCCAGTCAGGTTTTGAGGAGGATGGACAGTGGCAGCGGGTTTCATGACGGGCAGTTTTTTCGTACTGAGCACCGGCAGCCTACAGGAGCGATCAGCCATCCTGCAAGATGGTCGGTGTTTTACAGCTGCGACGGTGTTGAGGAATCGTCAGTCACGACCAGCTGGCCACGCATGATGGGATGGATACTGCAGTGATAGGGGTACCGGCCGGCTGGCAAGCCCGGCACCGTAAAACGTCCTCCCGGTGCCACCGCCCCCGAATCGAACAGGCAGGGACGTTCTTCCTTCATGCAGTCACTGTGGGTGACGGTATGGTGGGTTGGTGTTGGATTATCCCAGCGAATCGGTGTGTTGCTCGTTACGGTAGCGATGGCAGGAATGTAATAGGGCGATCCGTTCTCCATGAGAATGTGGGTGGCTGGAAAAAGGTCCAGGGCTGGTCCACCCGCGGTGACTCCGATCCCTAGGGCAATCGTCATGATGCGTAAGCGGTTCACGTCGGCGTTACTCCATGCTCAATAAGGCGGTTTCTTCATAAGAGCCTGAAATACAAGAGAGGATTCAGGCTCGTACTCGAGGCGCCTCGTCATAATAGCACGGGATTGAGCCGGATCGCTTGGGGGTGCCTTGCCATCGGCCCACCTTGCCTCACCTCATTAGGATGCCAGAATCGTTCTCTATTGAATCCTAAGAACGGGCGAACGAGCCAATCGATGGAAGCCAAGAAGCGGGGTGTTGCAAGAGGTTGTTTGTTCATGCTAGATGGAGGCCGTTGCGCCGGGCTGAAACGAAGAGGAGGAATCGGAATGGCGAACAAGAAGAAGAAAGCCGTCACGAAAAAATCGTCGCGGACGAAAAAGACTGCACCGTTGCCGAAGAAGAAGGCTGTCAAGAAGACAGTGAAGAAGCGTGCGGCTGTCAAGGCATCCAAGCCGGCCTCGAAGAAAAAGCCCGTCAAGAAAGCGGCTGGCAAGGCTGTGAAGAAGGCTGCGCCCAAGGTCAGCCCGCCGAGCGCATCCGCGAAGAAAATCGTTGCGGAGCCGGACGTAGCTCCACGCAAGTCCATAGCGACGAAACCAGCCATGCCCATGGAACCGGACGAGGCTGATCTCGACGATGAAGATGAAATGGACAGCGATGAGCTGGGGATGGAGGACGAGGTCGAAGAAGATGACGCCCAAGAAGAGCTGGATCTCGATGCCGATGATGACAGGGATGGGTTAATCAATAAATCCGAAGACTTAATGGACGACGACTATCGGAATAACTGAGATCTCATGGCCCTCTGTGGCTTCAGGCTGGGTCCCTCGTATCTTCTGTTCGATGCAAATCACTTGTGCAAGTGTCAGGGCTCTCAGGTCGGAGTCGCTCAGTGTGTTCACTGACCGCCGCTGGAACTGATTGGTTCCAGCGGCGGTGTCTCGTCATCTTCCGAACGTTCGGTCTCTCTCCTCCGTGAAATGTGGACAGCATCTTGTTCCATCGCCACTCCGATCGTTCATCGACCACCATGCTAAAAACGACACGGTCTCGTTGGGGTCTGGCGCTGGTGCTTCTCTGTGCCATTGTGACTTGTTCACCAGAGGCCGATGCGGGTTGCGTTGTCGAGACAGCTGCAACTGGAATTGACGCGGGGCTCGTGATTCATCTCCCGCCCAGCTGTACGCAGGCCGAGCGGGAGAGCCATGCCGTGCGTGGCGAGGTGATTATGGATGCGATCGCCAAGGGGCGTTCCGTGGATCTCCTTGGTGTGCTGGTGCGCGGGGATCTGATCTTCGATCGTCTCGCCGTACAGACGACGGCAGGCTCGTCAGGGTCTACCTCGGAAAGAGCGAACCTCGGGGACCATGCCGGCGGCAACGGGCAGCGGATCGTTCGTCAGGCCCTGAGTCTGCGAGATTCCGTGGTGTTGGGCACAGTGCGCCATCGGGCAGCCGACAGCACGCTTCGGTTTGAAGGACCTGTCGACTTTTCTGGGTCCCATTTCAAGGAAGGTGTGGATCTCTCCCGGTCGGTGTTTCACAAGCCGGTCGAGTTCTCGCGAGCCACATTCGAGAAAGAAGCCTATTTTGTTCAGGGACAGTTTGTCCAGCGGGTAGACTGTCGGGAGACAAAGTTCGGCCCCAGCACCAGATTTCATCAATCTACGTTTCACGGTTCGGTGGACTGTACCAGCGCACTCTTCGACGGCATGGCGGAATTCCTTGAAGTGACGTTCGAGCAGCCGGCGGTATTTGAGCGGTCGAGGTTCGGCCTGGGGACAGGGTTTTCGGGGAGTCGCTTCAAGGGGCAGGTCAGCTTCAGCGAAGCGATCTTCAGCCGCGAGACCTTTTTTGGCTTTGCGGCCTTTGAGGGCGAAGCGGTCTTTGCGGGGGCCCAGTTTTTAGGATCAGCTGATTTCTCACATGCTGAGTTCCGGCAACAAGACGATCTGGCAAAGGCACGGTTCGATCAACCGCCTCTGTTAGACGAAACACAACGACTTGAATCAGCTCAGCCAGGAGGCCTTCTTCGAACCAGCAATGGACAGCATGCGCTCACTGCGATGTTTCTCATCTTGGCCGCTTTGCTCGTGGCGTATGCCGTAAAGCTCAAATGAAGAGCACTCAATCATCCCCAATATATAGGATCAGGCTTGCCCGTCACCCCATAAGTTGATATAACGACGCCGTGGACTCTCAGGCCGAAGATTTTGAGCAAACAGAGCTTCCGTACCAGGTCCGTATCGAAAATTTCGAGGGGCCACTGGATTTGTTATTGCACCTCATCAAGAAGAATGAGATCAATATCTACGATATCCCCGTCGCGATGATCGCCCAGCAATACCTCGAGTATCTGGAAGCGATGGAAGAGCTCAATCTCAACGTGGCGGGGGATTTTTTGGTCATGGCGGCGACGCTCTTGCAGATCAAATCCAAAATGCTGCTGCCGGTGGATGAGACGTCCGACGATGACGAAGAAGGGCCGGACCCCCGGGAAGAGCTCGTTCGACGGCTTCTGGAATATAAGGGTTTCAAAGAAGCGGCCCGTCAGCTTGATGACCAGGAAAAGGTGTGGCGCGAGATCTTTTGGCGTGAGCAAGCGCTCTCGGTTGACGAAGCGGTTGAGGAGGAGGATCTTTCGCTAGACAATGTTTCGCTGTTTGATCTGGTTGATGCGCTCAAGGGAGTGCTTGAGCGGACTCCAGGCAGCAGGCTCATTGAGATTGAGCCCGACAATCTCACGGTACGCGAGCGAATGAATCTCATCTTGGAAACACTCGAAGGCAAAGACTCGGTCTCATTTGCTGCGCTGTTCGAGGGGTCGAGTCACCGACTGGTGGTCGTCGTGACGTTCTTGGCGTTACTTGAATTGATGAGACTGCGGGTCGCTCGTGTGTTCCAAGCGGAAACATTCGGACCGATTTTGGTCTCCCGGATGTTCTCCTTGGTGCCCGATCCGGCAGAGCTTGATGATGTCGATATGGAATGGAGGGGGACATGACGCCACTGACAGCGGATCTGGTTCATGATGTGCCGGAGACGAGTTCGGTGAATAGAGAAGAGGCGAATGGATCGCCGCCTGATCAGCGCGTCGATGACCCTCGGACGCAAGACATGGGCGAGCTTCAAGCGATTCTGGAAGCACTGCTCTTTGTTTCTTCCGAACCGTTGTCTGTGGCGCGCCTTGTGGTGGTGTTGGGGAATGTGTCAAAGATTGAGGTGGAAGAGGCGCTGCGACAGCTTGGCCAAGCGCTCGATCAAGATGGGCGCGGGGTGCGACTGGCTGCCGTCGCGGGCGGATACCGTCTTGTGACGAAGTTGGACTATGCGCCTTGGATCAAACGGCTCGACAAGGCCAAGACATCGGCGAAGCTGTCCCGATCCGCGCTGGAATCATTGGCGATCATAGCCTACAAGCAGCCGCTGGTGCGGTCGGAGGTCGAAGAAATCCGCGGGGTGGAAACCTCCGGTGTCTTGCGCACGCTGTTGGAGCGAAAGCTGGTACGAATCGTCGGGCGTAAAGAAGTCCCCGGTCGTCCGATCATGTACGGGACGACCAAATTCTTCCTTGAACATTTCGGTTTGAGCGACCTCTCGCAGCTGCCGCCTCTTCGTGAATTCAAGGAGCTCGGCGAGGCGGAACAAGCACTCCTCCCTATGGACGGTGAGGGCGTTTCGTCTGGAGATGGGTCGATCGAGACGTACGAGGCCGATGCAGAACCCTCAGTAAACGGTGATCTTCAAACGTCCGCTCCTCTCGATGAAATGCTGGATCCCCTTCCTGCCGCTCAATAGCCAACGAACAGATCCTCGGGAGCCTGCTTGCAGGCCAGTGTGTGGTGATGAGACGTCGAGTCGTCCCCAGGCCCTGCGCGTCCGTCAGCGTCCGTAGTGAGGGTGTTACTTTTTCTTGGGCGGCTGGTTCCTGAGTCGCTGGAGCTCTGCGCTCTGTTCGTCCACCTTTTTCTGAAGCGCTTTCAGCTCTTCCTTAAACGCCTGGAGGTCGGCCTCATTCCTGCTAACTGGTGCGGCTTGCACGGGAATCGATTGGGGCTGTTGTGGAGCGGGCGCTGCGACCGTGGGGACCGGCTGTGTAACGGGATTGGCTGGTGGAGGTGTCGCAAGGACTCTCGCCAGCAGTTGATAGTCAATGGCGAGTGATCGATCTTCAGACTTTCCAATCCAGCTTGATCGGTCGTATACGTCCGGTCGTAGTGCGGCTTCCGGCAGGAAGGTCACTTCGCGGTCACGCAGGCCATCCGTATCCGGGAGTGGACGTGGCTCCTTTTGGCTCGCGGTGGGTTTTTTCCCCGCATAGTATCGGTATTGAGTCAACGTGAAATGCAGCGACAGGCCGTCAGTGAACAGATGTCCCGATGTCGTCTCTCTATTTTGATTGATCTTTGGAGACTGAGATAGCTGCGGTGTGGAATAGATATGAAAACCCACCCGTTGATTGGGCGTCGCTTGCGCAAGGGCCGTGGCAATATGAGGGGTGAGGAATGCAATGTCGTCTTCGGAGAAGGAGCGAATATCGTTCAGGTTCGTGGACTTCAAGGCTTTGCCGAGCAGCAGCAAGAGTCCGCTTTTTTCTTTCGTGTGTACCCCGCGCAAGATGTCTGCGACGGTGGTTTCGGACAATTTGATGGGATGTGCGGCTTGGAAGGAGTTGTCCGAGACATTCTCGAGGAACACTGTGCCGAGAGGACCCTCGTGAATGGGGGTGATAGGGCGAGGGCCGGCGCAACCAATTGCCAAACAACTTAGCATGAGCAGGCTGAGGCGCAATACCGAGGAGAAGCGTTGCATGAAATCCATGATGTTGTGTTGCTGGGTTGAGTTCAAACGGGGTGTAGTGTAACAGGAACATCCGGTAAAAACAAAAACACCGGTAGCCAGCTTGCATCAGGTCGTGAAGATTCTGGAGCACATAAGCTGCAAGGCCGATATTCATGGTGACTCTCATGCTGGGTGAGCAAGTGAGCCCGGCAGTCAGATGGAGTGTTCTCCACGATGCGGAAGGGAATGGAATGCTTGGCTGGGGATGGTTTCCTCTCTTGGTTCGCGGGCGAATCACGTGCATTGATGAGCGGGCAGCGACCTTGACGGGGCGAGAATATTTTGTATACAATCCCGTCGCACCACGGAGGCGAACGAGTTTGAATGCTCATTAAGCGCAAGCAAATCAATCAATCACTTAGTAACGCCCATTCCATACAACGCACGGTACACGTCAACATCCACTCTTGGTGGCCCCCTTTAGGTAGTTCCGATAGTTTCCACTGGCTCTCTGAACGTTCCAAAGAAAGGAGGGAGAGGGGTCTATTCATGAGCCAAGTAGCTCGGGGTAAGGCTGTACAGTAACCCGCTCGAAGAACTGTTTGCTCGAAAGGCTCATGGCAGGTGGCTGATCGTTTGGGAGAGCGGGGCTCGGCGGACACAGCATCAACCGGAAGTTGGCAACTCACGGCAGACACAAAGGAGCGATGCACGATGGACAAGAACACCCCACAGGATGGATCTAGCGTCAAGGACGAGGCACCCCTCACGGAACACCCGGGGTCGTCGCGACGGGAATTTCTCGGACAGAGCGGGCGCGTGGCG
>JBQTJA010000010.1:0-36451 GCA_052387595.1 Nitrospiraceae bacterium
ATCGTCAGGCGGACGCGAGCCACGGCAGCCTTCATCCGATCTTTCATGCCCGCATTCTCAAAGGACTTTCCCACAGCCTCAACATCTTTGACATTTTCCGCGAGAATGGCGTCTTGGTCCGCAGCGACTCGATCGGCCATCGCATGCAGCGCCCTCGCCTTCACGGGGCCAGGAAGAAGAGCCAGACAGACCGATACTTTTCTACAATCTTTCAATAGCTTATCAAGATACAACTTGACTGGAACCTCAGTCGACATAGGGGCCTTTCTTCACGAGATACAGCGTCCAATGAGTCATTGCAATCACTCCATCTCCCTGAGACAATGGTATATGCTTGGGTTTTTTAGAGCCTCGGACTATACCACGCGTTTTTTTCATGAGTAAATGACTGAACGCCTCACGTTTTTCACTGCTACAATTGCACCATAGGACGGCAGGACGGCGAATGAGAAGTTGGCATGCTGGCTCGCGTTGGCGCAAGAGAAAGGAACAGCGATGCGCTCACTAGTTCACATGAAGGGACATGGTTTCACCAGAGTAGCTCTCTGTGTGTTCTTGACGGCATTGCTGGGAGCCTGTGCTCAGATGAAATTGAAACCGGTAAGCCCTCTAAGTCCCCCGACTCAAGCCACGCCCGAACAAGTGACCGAACGGGAACGGGAGAATCAACCGCCCAAGGTCATACAAGCCCGTCCCAACGGCAGCAGCCCTCAACAATGCCTGGTCAATTTCGACGATGAAAGCGCGCTGGAACACATCTACTCCCAGGCACGATCAACGCTGGCATACAGGACGAGCCGAATCGGATTTGGCCCCTTGCAGACATGTGACCCATCGAAACATAACGACTGCTGGACCTATCGCCAGCGCTGCTCCAAACACGATATCAACGTCGACACGATCGGTCTCACACATTTCCACTTGAGCATGGAAGCAGGGATCGAGTGCTACACCCTTCCGGATCCTGGAGACGGCCTCGGCCGTGGATTTGGCAAACTCGTGGACTTTAAATGCACGGAGGTTGATTGGGCAAGAACTCCCCGCGTCCTGTCTTCGCACGATCAGAATCAGTGGGTCAAAGTGTGGGTGAGCAATCCCGAGACTCGTGCACCGACGTATTTCGACATGGAATCAATTCAGGTGCTGCCCGATACTTCGATTCAACTCTGGTTCCGGAAACGCGATGGAACCTGGTGGTTCTGGCCGGAGCTGAAGGCCGGCAGCACCTGGAATATTCGTGAGCATACACGCGATGTATCGGAAGTTCGGATCCGAGGCACCAAGGCGGGACGAGCCAGTTCCTATGTGATCGGCTCATTGGTGGTTCGAGACTAGACAAGCGACGTCCGAAACAAGCGCGACAGACTCATACGATGCGGTGCGGACGATCCGTCATCGAAGATACGGTAGCTGCCGACCGATGTTTTTCCTCGCGGGCCAGCACGGTAGCGAGCCAAGCCCAGGCAATCATGAGTGGCACGCACGCCAACGCAATGTGGGCCGTGGTGGCACCCAGGGCTTTGATTCCGGTGACCAGCCACCCCGTCGATGCGTCGCCGCCACGTGAGATGGCCGTATCGATGAAGTTCTTAGCCTTATATTTTTCTTCGCGACTGACGACCGTGAACAGAACCTCCCGTGCCGGTTTTGACAGGGCATATTCCCCCACCCTCCGGAATACGGAAAAGACGACATAGACCGCGAGGCTCGGCCAGAAGGCGATCCCCAGAAACCCTACCAGGCTGATCACCGGAAGAAACAGTAAGGGCGCGACCAGACCAAACCGGCTGATAACGCGTTTGGTCACGAACATCTGTGTCAACCACGTCAACAGACCAGTCGTAAAGTCGAGCGAGGAGAAGAGGCGTGTCCTGGCTTCGGGCTGATCCAAATATTCCGAGACCAGGCGCGTCTGTTCGAGGTACAGGAACGTCGCGGTCATGGTTAGAAAAGCCAGATAGCCGCAAATCCCAAGCAAATAGGGTGACGACATCGTCAGGCGAATACCAGCCAGAAAACTTCCGCGAAGAGGATCACCTGGTCGCGACTGATGGTGGACGGACTGTTCGCGCCCCCATCGGTCAAGTCGATAGATACATCCGAGACACAGCGTGAGAAACACCATCGAGGCCAACATGAGCACGGGAACAGAAACAATAAACGTCAGGCCTGTCGTGATTAGGGGCCCCGCCAGTGCTCCGCTGCTTCCCCCAGCCGCAATGACACCGAACAGCCGTGCCCCCTGCTCCGGGGTAAACAGATCGGCCATGAAGCTCCAGAAGACCGACACAATGAAGAGATTCATCACCGACAGCCAGACAAAAAAACCTCGGGCCACCCACTCGGGATATAGATGACTCATCATCAGCGCATAAAAGGCCAACAGATTCACAATGAAGAACGCATAGACAATCAGCAGCAGCCGGTAGCGGGAGCATCGCGCCGAGAGCCACCCGAATAGTGGGGTGGCCGCGAGCATGGTGAGGAATGTCACCGTCATCATCCAGGGAAGATGTTTCAATCCTCCTTCGATGGCCATTTCGTCGCGCACTGGACGGAGAATCGAGTATCCGCACAAGAGACAGAAAAAACAGACGAAGGCCCACATCAACGGGACGAATTCTTCCCGTTTCACACCGAGGGAGTACGCCCACCCAGTCAGTCGTGTGTGATCCAATCCGACCATAGACCCGCAGTGTAGCAGGTGTGCCTTCGCCTGCAAGTGGCAGATCTGTTAGAATACCGGGACCGTACGGAATTCTTGGGAGGCCGAACAGTATGATAGATCTTCGTAGCGACACCGTGACCAAGCCGACGGACGAGATGCGGAAAGCCATGGCGCGCGCTGAGGTCGGCGATGACGTGTATGGAGAAGACACGACCGTCAATCGGCTCCAAGATATGGCGGCAGCCATGCTCGGCAAGCGGTTCGCGCTCTTCGTCCCCTCCGGTACCATGGCCAATCAACTGGCGATTCGGTCACACACTCAACCAGGACAGGAAATAATCGTCGAGAGCAAGAGTCATGTCGTTCGCTATGAACAGGGCGCAGCTGGAGCACTGGCCGGCGTGCAACTTCATTGGGTGACTGGTGAGCGGGGAATCATGACTGTCGAGCAGGTGGAAGCCGCTATCAGACCGAACGACGCGCACAGTATCACAACCGCCTTGATCTGCATCGAGAACACGCACAATGCCGGAGGCGGCACGATTTATCCGCTCTCCACAATCGAAAAAATCCGAACCCTCGCGGTGAGACATGGTATTCCCATGCACCTCGATGGGGCCAGGCTCTTCAATGCCGTGGCCGCCACCACCTTGCCGCCCACGGTATACGCCCAACACTTCGAAACTGTCTCCCTCTGTCTCTCGAAGGGGTTGGGCGCCCCCGTTGGATCGCTGCTGATCTCCAATGACCAGCGACTCATGGATCGCGCACGCCGCTTTCGCCGAATGTATGGAGGCGCAATGCGCCAAGCGGGCATCCTGGCCGCCGCCGGTATCTATGCGTTAGAGCGGCATGTCGCCCGGCTTAAGACTGACCATGAGCATGCGAAAAAACTGGCTCGCCAGCTCCAACATATTTCCGCAATCCAGATTGCGCCGCAACACGTCGAAACGAATATCGTCATCTTCGACATCGTCGACGAGCACCGTTCTCCGGCCGAACTCGTCGCCGCGCTCAAAGAGCAAGGCGTGCTCATCAACGCTGTCGGAGGGCAGAGCTATCGAGCAGTCACCCATCTGCATATCACGGACAAGCAGATCGACGAAGCCGCGGACGTCTTTGCCAGCGTCCTCAAACGTTGACACTCTATTCCTCCATCCATAGAATGCCGAAGCGACTAGGTCTTTCGCCTGTTTCGGCTCCACGAGGTTGGAGACCAGCAAGAACGAGCACCAGGCCCTACGCTGGTCGATTCAAAGGGTTTGCACACACCATTCATTATCATGGAATTAGAACACGTCATGGACACACAGCACACAACCAGCACTCCCACTCGTGAAGAACTGAACGCCGAGCTACTCGAAGTCCCGGAACCGCCGGAACAGCCCGAGTTGCCGCCACCCCCTGGATTTGAAGCGAATGTAGAAGTCGCGTTACGGCATATCAAAGGCCGGCGGGGCGGTGATCTTGTCGGTGTCATCCTCATCGGGTCTGGAGCTCGGAAGGCTCTCACGCTCCACAGCGATATCGACTTGATGGCCCTCGTCAAGGGAGAGGCCGATAGTCATGAAATCCTTCGTGTCGGCGACCGCCTCGCGGATATTCGCTACCATGGATACCAGTCCGTCGAGGAAGACCTTGCGTACTCACTTCGGCTCCCCTCCCTGCTGCGAAAAGGCAGAATTCTCTTCGATCACGATGGCATCTGTGTGAAGCTGACTGAAAAGATCCACCACCGCTTTCGCCAAGGTCCGCCGCCGGCATCGATCAATGAACAGATTCGGCTGAAGGCCGAATGTTACCATCTGTTGGGAAAAGCACAGGATCTCGCAGAGAAACCAGGAACAGCCCACTACCTATTGACGCTGTTTTACGAGGACTGCATCTCCGCATTCTTTCGTTTGAGAGGGTTTTGGCTGGTCGCTCCAGTAGATGCTCATCGGTTTATGTTTTCACGCGAACCGGCCCTTGCGGACCTCGCTGGACAGTTCCTCACAGCCACCACCCTCACCGACCGGCTCAACTTTGGCCGGCAATTTGCCGATCTCCTCTTTAAGGATGTTCCGAATCCTGCTCGCATCGACTGAAGAGAGCAGTGCATTCAACCGGTTGCCTTCGCGTTGAGAACGTGTTTCACGCACAACGTGAGAGGAACCGTTCCTGCCTGCAAATCGATCGACGGATGCCCATTGGCTGTGACCGGCGACAAACCAAGGAGCGCTCTTATGGAACTGGGATTTATCGGACTTGGCAAGATGGGGATGAACATGGTGACGCGCCTTCGACGCGACCAACACCGCGTCGTAGTCTACGACCGCTCGAACGACTTGATCAAACAGGCCGAGGGCCAGGGCGCGATCGGTTCCTCCTCCCTTGCTGATCTTGTCAGCAAGCTCAGTGCCCCGCGTGCGGTCTGGGTAATGGTGCCTTCCGGAGCCCCGACCGAAGAAACTATCCAGTCCGTGGCTGCATTATTGCAACCAGGTGACACCATCGTGGACGGTGGAAATACCAGATTTCATGACGATGTGCGACGGGCTGCCGAGCTCAAGAAAAAAGGTATTCACTATGTTGACTCGGGAACCAGTGGAGGGATCTGGGGACTGAAGGTCGGCTATTGTCTCATGGTCGGCGGAGAAGACGCAGCCGTCAAACGGCTTGAACCGGTGTTCAAGACCCTGGCGCCTGAAAACGGCTGGGCTCACGTTGGTGCGGCCGGTGCCGGGCACTATGTGAAGATGGTACACAACGGCATTGAGTACAGCATGATGCAAGGCTACGCCGAAGGATTTGAGTTGATGTCGAAAAGCGAATACAAGCTGGACTTGGCGCGCGTGGCCGATCTCTGGATGCACGGGAGTGTCGTCCGGTCCTGGTTGTTGGAACTGGCCGCGGGCGCGCTCAAGGACGATCAAAAGCTCGAGAAACTGAAGGGATACGTGCAAGATTCTGGCGAAGGCCGCTGGATGATCGCCGATGCCATCGAGAAGGACGTGCCGGTACCCACTCTCACGACAGCGCTTTTTACGCGGTTTCGCTCGCGGCAGGACGAATCGTTTGCTGAAAAGATGCTGGCAGCCCTGCGAAATGCCTTTGGCGGCCACTCGGTCCGACGGTAACTGCCTGGCATCTTGAGCAGGCTATTGAAAACACCCTCGACCTGGCAGCAAGACAGGTTGCACGCAGGATGGTCAAAAAGGCCGTCCAGCAAGGCGGCAGCGAGCGAAGAGGCGAGGCATACTCCGTCCCGTATGTTGAACCTCTGAGCGACGCGAGAACAAAGCTGGCGGACTTTTTCAACATCCTGCTAAGGAGATCCTGATGGCTCACGCGAATGGTCAACGAATCGATATCCACCCTACGCAGGAACCACTGCCGCCGGTCGAGCCTTGTACCCTGGTCATTTTCGGAGGTTCAGGCGACCTGGCTCGTCGGCGTTTGATCCCGGCAGTCTACAATCTCCTCCTCGACGGGTTACTCCCGTCGAACTATGTCGTGATCGGCCTGGGCCGTACCCCCATGAGCGATGAAGAGTTCCGAGCCAGCGTCCGCGATGGCGTCGTCAAACATTCCCGACAGGCTCTCATCGAAGATACGTGGAATGCCTTTTCCCAACACCTGTTTTACTTGGCGGGAGGAAACGACGACGCACAGACCTATGTGCGCCTGAAGGAACGGGCCGAAGAACTCGAGCGTAGGTTCCAACTGCCCGGGAACCGAATTTTCTACCTCAGCATTCCCCCCAGTTCCTTCACTGATGTCTGTGAGGGATTGTCCCGTTCTGGACTGGCAGGAACTCCTGGAACTCGGTCACCCTATACACGCATCATCGTGGAAAAACCGGTTGGGCGCGATCTGGCCTCCGCACAGGCCATCAATGAAGTCACCGGCCGTGTCTTCGATGAATCGCAGATCTTCCGGATCGATCATTATCTCGGGAAAGAGACCGTTCAGAATCTCATGGTCGTGCGCTTCGCCAACAGCATTTTCGAGCCGATTTGGAACCACAAATACGTGGATCACGTCCAAATCACCGTGAGCGAAGCGGAGGGCGTCGGCACAAGAGCAACCTACTACGAAGAAGCTGGCGCGCTTCGCGACATGATCCAGAACCATTTGCTGCAGTTGCTCTGCCTCGTTGCCATGGAACCCCCGTACTCATTGGACCCCAACGTGGTGCGCAACGCCAAGATGGAAGTGCTTCGCTGCTTGCGGCCCATCACCGCCAAGGATGTGGACAAATGCACCGTACGAGCCCAATACACAGAGGGGACCGCACACGGCACACCAGTGCCCGGCTATCGCCGAGAAAATGGCGTCAAACCGAACTCCACCACTGAAACCTACGTGGCTATAAAATGCTTCGTGGAGAATTGGCGGTGGTCCGGAGTCCCGTTCTACTTGCGGACAGGGAAAGCGTTGCCTCTGCGCGCGAGCGAAGTCGCAGTCCAATTCAAAGAGATCCCGCAGATTCTCTTCAATGCCAACGCACAGAATCCTCAGGCTCCGAATGTGTTGGCGTTGAAAATTCAACCAGAAGAAGGGCTCTCACTCCGTATCGTCTCACGGGTTCCCGGCACCCGCGCGCAGACTCATCCAGTTGAAATGAACTTCAAGTACGGAGAAGTGTTTGGACGACCATCTCCAGAAGCCTACGAGCGCCTCCTACTCGATGTGATGGCTGGAGATGCCTCTCGCTTCATGCGGCGCGATGCTGTGGAAGCATCTTGGGCCTGGATCACCCAGATCCTTGAAGCCTGGGACAAGTCGGGGCAACGGTGGCTCCCCGAGTATCAAGCCGGTACATGGGGACCGGTGGAAGCCGATCGATTGATCCAGAATGACGGCCGTACTTGGCGAGTGCTCTAGGCCAATCTGCGCGGAGACCGATCATCGACCCAACGCAGCCTGGATTTGCTTCATAATCTCTTCTCGCTTTCCGAGTCCTCCGACAAATTTCACGAACTCGCCATTTCGATACAACGCCAGCGAGGGAAGCGACAAGACTTCCAATTCAGCGGGAATTTGAAAATTTTCCTCCACATTCATCGCGAGAATGAGGAGGCTCGATCCCATCTCCTCTTGTAGTCGTTCAAGCTGTTTCATGAGGGCTCGGCAATGGCCACAGCCCGGCTTCCAAAATTCCACTAGGACAGGAACAAGACTCGCCTCGACCATCCGATCAAACTCTCGGTCAGTGACGGCTTGGAGCATGGAACTCATCGTGGCATGTCTTGCGCCAACAGGGGCTTCAGGATATAGGCTACCTGCTCGGCAAATAGCCGATACCCGGCGGTGGTCAGATGAATCCCGTCGTTCGAATAGATCGCCGCCAGCTGGCCGCTCTCCGGATCTGCAGTGGCCGCGAAAAGATCGACGCAAGCAATGTCTTTGGAGCCGGCATAATCTTGAATAAGC
Source organism: Nitrospiraceae bacterium (assembly GCA_052387595.1). GTDB lineage: Bacteria > Nitrospirota > Nitrospiria > Nitrospirales > Nitrospiraceae > Nitrospira_D. Next base: position 8,087 of record JBQTJA010000010.1, read on the forward strand.
TTATTCATCTGACTTCGTCGGGTAAGATGCTCAGCAACCCATTCCTGTCCTTCTTGGCTGCCTGAAGCATCTTCCACTCGAATCGAAGGCACCGTCACAGGAATCGGAACCGCACCCATCGCCAGGATCTGTTCATACATCTTGATGAGATTGGCCATGATTTCGGATGGTGATGCATTCCATCCCAAATCGTTCGTACCGCCCAGAATCGGAACATAACCCGGTTGGTGATCGAGCACATCGCGCTGGAACCGCCTGACCATTTCGCCCGTCAACTCACCGCAGATCCCGGAGATGCGAACCTGCCCTGCCCCGCCTAAAAAAGACTGTAAGAACTGCCCATAGGGAGTCTCCCGTCCAGCCGGATGGTTCTTGGTCGGCGACTGAAACCCAGCCGTCAGACTATCGCCGAAACAGATCACGAGGGAAGTTCTACTCATAGCGCGGCTCGATTCTACCGATGCCACTCGTGGCAAACAAGCCATTGGATCACGTACGTATCCGGAGTAGTACGACTGCAGAGAATGGTGATTTCCTTGACGAATCTGCGATCTGCCGGTAGGTCTTACGTATGACGACGGACCTCAAAACGGCTCAAGAAATAATGGCCGCCGTCGCCGCACGCACGGCTGAAGATCCCGAAATTGTCTCCGTGAAACGTGTCTTAAAACTACTGGATAAAACGGCCAAATCGAACCGAACGTACGGCTCAGCAAACCCCGTTGCTCAGAAATTCACACAGCAGCTATTCGAAGAATTGACCAACCACCTCACGACGTATTCACGACTGCCTTTCCTCGTTCAACGATCCGAATTGCTCTGCAAGGACGTTGTCGTCTACCAGGCCGAGCCGGATGGAGGAAGCGAGAGTCTCGCCTTCAAACTGTACAGTGACGGCATCCGAGAACTCGTCCTGCACGAAGGTCTCACGCAAGAGGAGCTGTCGCTCTTCCTGGCCTCTTTATGGAGCAACGTCAACTCGAATGAGGACGACGATGATATCGTCACACGCCTATGGTCTCGGAATCTATCGACGATCACACTCGCAACAGCCGAAGAACTCTCAAAGTCGTCGATAGCAAACGATGGCGTGACCCGTCCTAACGGTAGCATGACCTCATCGGATTCGACTCTCAGAGAATTGCTGGACAGGGAACGAGAACGCAAAAAGCAGGGCAAAGAAGGGACCGTCGCTGAGAGCAGTGGTTCTGGAAATACTAAAAATCGTTTCCAGTCTGGGCTTGCAGGCTATGAGGTCACGGAAGAGGAACTGGCCGTCCTCGCACAAGAGATCGAAGCGGAGCGAAAACAAGATAGTCTCATATATATCCTGGACATGTTGACCGCAATTCTCGCCTCAGAGAAGTCTCCCGCGTTGCTGACGAAACTCTTCAGTCTGTGGGGCACCATCGTGGAATCTCTTCTGTGCGAAGGTAAATGGACGGTGTTGGAGAACGTCTTAAATCTCCTCCACGAAACGGACGCCCTACGGCCAGATCTGAGTGAAGAACACAAACAACAGTTAGCCTCGCTCCTCGATGGACTCGGTCGCACAGAACGAGTGAAGATAATCGAGGGCTATCTCAACCGAAACCCAGACGCCGACGTGAACGGGCTCTCTGCCATCTTACTACTGATAAAGGCGGATGCCGTCCCCTCACTCTGTTCGCTTCTCGCGAGCCTCACCTCACCGATCCACCAAGCCATTGCGTCAGAGGTCCTTGTGACCCTCGCGAAGGACCACCCAGATCCCTTGTTGCGAGGGTTATCAGACCGTAGACCAGGGTATGTTCGCAATCTGCTTTCAATTCTCATCAAGTGGAACAATCCCAAGTTCGTCGATTCGATTGAACGATTAACCCGGTATCCTGACGCGCAGGTTCGTCGGGAAGTCATCCGCGCCCTCGGCCTGTTCCGACCCAATGGCAATGGATCAAAACTCGTCTCCCTCTCAACTGATGAAGATGATGGGGTTCGCTTTGCTGCGCTAAAGCTGCTCATGTCTGGCCAGTACACCGTTCCCTTCTCCCAATGGTCCCCTCTTCTGTTGGAAGAAGAATTTATGGAGCGCCCTATCAGTGAGCGCCGAGCAGTCTTTCAGGCTGTCCGCGCCACGTGCGGCGACGAAGCGGTTCCCTATTGGCAAGGTCTCCTGACCGAATGGGCGTGGACGAATCGGAAAAAAAAGGAAGAGCTGGCGCTCCTGGGAGCAGAAACGCTTGGGAAACTCGCCACCCCTGCCGCCATCGCCGCTCTTTCCCTTGGGGCCAAAAAGGGAAGTGCCACGGTTCGCCAGGCCTGTGCTGCGGCATTGTTGCAAGCTCAACGGCTACAACGCAGCCTCCCCTCGACCGGCTCCACACCGTAGGAAACATGATCGTGAAAGAAGGCCAGTCACAGTCTCTGCAAACCCCGGCCAGCCAAGATCATAGCCAGCCGCTCCTGACACATGAAAAGTCGTTGTCACGGAAGATCGGCCAAGGGTCAGAAGCCGGAGACATCCTCGACCAACAGTTGGTGATGCTGGGATTCCAGCTCATCACACAGTTAAATACGCTGATTAAAACGTCAAGAATTCATGGCCGCGCCAACGCCGCTCTCGACAAACCCGTTGAAACGATGTTGACACTCATTGAAACCCTCGCCCACGACCAAGCGGTCACCCTATGGGTACAGGACGATTTCCTCTTCCTCGGGGAGAACCACCTGAAAGTGACGGCCCAACAAATGCTGGTCGTCTCAAGCATTCTTGACGCCTTGAAAAAGTGGAAGATCGGCGGCTTGACATTTTCCTCTTCGGCCTCTTCCAAGGACCTTCGAGAGTTCGCCCACCTCTTCGTCAGTCTAGACCCTGCCACGAAATCAATCGAGGACTTCCGACAGGAATTGCTCAACCTGGCCGTGGCCGGCATCGAACTGAAGGACCCTCGATTACTCAACCTAAGAGAAGATCTTCCAGAAAACAGAAATTCGAAAGCTCAGCACAAAACACGCTCAAAAGCTGAGTACAGCAAAGCCGCCGATGCGGTCGGCAATCTGACGCAGTCGTCCCGCGATGGCAAAGCGTTAAGCTTTAAGCAGGCAAAACGCGCCATTCAAAATATCGTCGACCTGATGATGCAGGACGAGTCGATCATGCTGGGCCTCACCACGCTTCGCTGCCACGATCAATATACCCATAACCATTCCGTCAACGTCTCGCTCCTCTCCATTGCACTCGCAAACAGAGCCGGCTATCCGAAAGTCGAGCTGGCTGATCTCGGCTTGGCAGCGCTGTTTCACGACATGGGAAAGTCAACCATTCCCCTTGAAGTCTTGAATAAACCGGGTGAGTTTACGGAAGATGAGTGGACCATGATGCGCAACCACCCCACGGAAGGAGTCTTGAGCCTCACACAGTTACGCGGCATCACCAACCTTCCAATCCGCATGGCCGCGGCATCCTTCGAACACCATATGAACTTGGACTATTCCGGTTATCCTAAATTAAAGACACCGTGGAAACTGTCTTTGACGGGGCGCATTCTGACGATCGCCGATTGTTACGATGCCATGACATCGTCCCGTGTCTACCGCCGGGAACCGATGTCCCCCTCAAAAGTACTGAATATGATGCTTTCTAAATCTGGGAAAAGTTTTGACGCCACCTTGCTCAAACTGTTCGTCAATTGCGTGGGAATCATTCCTATCGGAAGCCTGGTCGTCCTCGATTCCGATACATTCGCCGTCGTACTCAAGCCTGCCGCCGATATCACCGAGAGCGAGCGGCCGGTCGTCAAAGTGATCACCGATGCGCAAGGCACTCCCATCGACAACGGTCCCGAGTTGGACCTGACCGAGAAAGATGACGTCGGCGAATACCGTCACAGCATCATTCGACTGGTCGACAACACGGAGCACAAATTCGATACCAGCCGTTACTTCGTTTAGCCGTCGCCAATGGCGCGCTCCTCGCCCCCGAGCTCGTCTTCTTCCTCGCTTGACAGCCTGAATTCTGATCTTCGACAATGCACACATGGGTGGACACGTCGTCATCGAGCAATTAGAGTTTCGTGGCCGTTGCGGTGTGACACCCGAGGAACGCGCTCGACCACAACCCCTCGCGCTCGATTTGGAATTGGACTGTCGACTGGAAGCAGCAGGGTTGTCCGACGATCTTGTTCATACGATCGACTACGCGAAAGTAGCTCAGCGAGTTGTCGACATCGGGACCGCTCAAGAGTCACAGCTGCTGGAAACTCTGGCGGAACGACTTCTGGCAGCCCTCTTTGCTGAATTCTCGATCGATCATGTCAAGTTATGGCTCCGAAAACTGCATCCTCCGATCTCCAACGTGACCCGTTCTGTCGGGATCAGCATTGAACGTACACGGCTCACACAGCACATCCTGCGAGCAGATCCACCACCGGCCCGGTTTCTCGTCCAGCAACTTCAACGGCTTCCCAAAGGTAAGGTCCTCGACGTGGCCTCCGGCAGCGGGCGTCACACGTTGTTTCTCGCCTCACTAGGCTACCAGATCGATGCGGTCGATCGTGACGAACAGGCCCTCGCACGACTTTCGGCCAGCGCCCGAATACAACACCTCACCGGCATCAGTTCGCGAGTGCAGGATCTGGAGCAGCAACCGCTGCAAGAGCCGCATCTCGGACACGAAGCGTACGATGCCGTGGTCGTCTTCTTCTACCTGAACCGACCGCTTTTCCCCCATCTTATCGACGCCCTGAAGCCCGGCGGGGTGTTGCTGTATGAAACCTTTACTGTCGATAACCACGTCCAGCATCAGCATCCGAAGCGTCGAGAATTTTGTCTTGCACAGGGTGAACTCATACGCCTTCTCCCCGACCTCCGCATTCTCCATTATGATGAAGGACTCCATGAAGGAATGAACGGGTCAGAGTCCGTCTACACAGCCCAACTTGCGGCGCAGAAACCCCTCGCTCCAGGGCCATCGACATGAGCCGACTGGACCTTCATCTGCATACCATCCATTCTGACGGAAGTTGCACGCCCACTGAGGTAGTCAACAGGGCACACCAAGCAGGGGTGACGGCCTTGGCGATCACCGATCACGACATCATGACGGGTGTCGTCGAAGCCATGGAAGCCGGGCAACAGTGCGGAATTGAGATCATACCCGGAGTGGAAATCAGCTCGCTTTCTGGCACCTCTGAGTTGCACATTCTTGGGTACTTTCTTGATCGGCAGGACCCTGACCTGCTTGCTCGCCTGAAGACTCTGCGGGACGGGCGTCACCTCCGGAATCCACAGATCATCGAACGTCTGCAGACACTCGGAATCGACATTACGTACGATGAAGTCCGCGCACTCGCCGGCAGTGATTCGGTCGGTAGGCCGCACATCGCTCGTGCCTTGATGGACAAACGCGTTGTCGCGTCTGCGAAAGAGGCCTTTGATCGGTTTCTTGCCAATGGTAAACCGGCCTACGTTCCTCGGGAGCTTCCGAGCCCTGCCGAAGCCATTCACTGGATCAAAGCAGCTCGAGGACTTGCCGTCCTGGCTCACCCGACATGGGTCAAAGTCGCGGAGCAGCCGCTGATTGATCTGGTTCGACAGCTCAAAGCCGACGGGCTCGACGGTGTAGAGGTTTATTATAGTACCCATGCCGCGCGACAGACGCGAGAATACCTTAGCCTAGCCCAACAACTCGGCCTCTTAGTCACTGGCGGAAGCGACTTTCATGGCCTCACGAAACCCGAAATCGAAGTCGGCATCGGCAAAGGCACGCTACACATTCCAACCTCACTGCTTCCCAAGATGAAGGAAGCCGCTGGACGACTCTAGCGCGATATTCTCCGCATATTTCTCCCAATCCATTGACTCTCCTTCAGTATCCGTTAGACTCTGACTATCTTCAGATCTTGTCACCCATGGTCAACGCGTCGAGCTGGACTTTTCAATATGTGCTTGTCGCACTGGTCGCGCTCTTTGCCGGTCCTGTACTGGGCAAACTGCCGGCGGCGCAGTCGTTTCCCCTCTCGCTGTTCGGCCTGACCGGTCCTCAAACCATTTACCTCATCGTTGAAGGAACGGTGCTGGCTGCTCTCTGCATGCTTTCGCTCCGCGCATTTCTACACATGCCGGATAACGGGCGAGGTTTCTCGTTTCTTCGACAACTGGTCCTTCCGGTGACCACCCTATTCATGGCAATCGTGACAGATAAGACCATCCGCGTTACCGGGCTTGCGGTTCCCGCCCCTATAGGCCCCACACGCTATCACCTCGGGTACGCTGCGGCATTGACACTGAGCGGGCTCTGGATCACCACTGCATGGCTTCTGCATCTCCATGCCCTTCGCCGTTTTTTCGTGAAACCTGTGCAATCGACTCGGCGCCAAAAACCTGGAGCATCGGCCGAAGACACTGACGATATCGACTCGGAACAAGAACAGAGCGAGGCCGAGGCTGTAACGCACATCCTCACCACACAGAGCGGTCCACCCAGTACGCTCGGTCGGTATAAGGTGTTAAAGGAGTTAGGGCGCGGCTCAATGGGAGTGGTGTATCTTGGAAAAGATCCAACGATCCAGCGATTCGTGGCGATCAAAACCATGCGGCTTGATGAGATCGACAATCACGATAAACTGCAGGAAGTAAAGGCTCGGTTCTTTCGGGAGGCCGAATCCACCGGGCGATTGTCTCACCCCAATATCGTCACGATCTTCGACGCTGGGGAGGAAGACGACCTCGGCTACATCGCCATGGAGATGCTTCAGGGCACCACGCTTAAGCAATGGTCACGGAAACCGAACCTTCTGCCGCTCGAAAAGCTGATCCCAATGCTGGCGACCGTCGCCGAAGCAATGGACCATGCTCACCAGCAGGGCATTGTGCATCGCGACATCAAACCAGCGAACATCATGCTGACCACCGATGAGGTCGTCAAGATCATGGACTTCGGCATCGCCAAGATGGCGACATCGTCGAAAACTCAGACAAATATCGTGCTGGGAACTCCCACGTACATGTCCCCTGAGCAGATCTCTGGGAAAAAGGTGGATGGGCGATCAGATATTTTTTCGCTCGGTGTCGTGATGTTCGAACTCCTAACCGGTCGTCCACCCTATACGGCGGACAATGTCTCGGCACTGCTATTTGCCATCGCGCACACACCGCATCCCAGTGTGAAAGCCATCAGGCCAGATCTCCCTCCCATCGTAAAAGAAATCCTAGATCGAGCGTTGCAGAAAGACCCGGTCCACCGCTATCGCCGTGCCAGCGAATTCGCAACGCAACTCCGCTCCTGCCTCGAAGGGTTAGCTGCGTAAATATGCAGGATGGCCGCTCTCGACTCCTCACAAGTTTTTGGCTCTGGAACTCCTCCCCATCACTATCTACGAATCACCTCACGTTGGGAGCTGAAAGCGATGCACGCAAAGCGATGAGAGGACTGTGTCTGGCGTGCGAATCGTCAGTTTCGTAAGTGGAGGCGGCCTTTGGGCAAGCTTTGGTAGCAAGCTTCGGAGAGGTCCTGTTCGTGTTCCTGCAAACATTGCAAGATACGGCCATCACCCGGCTGCACGGTCAGACAGACTCGCTTCACATCTTCGACACAGGCAAGTCTATACCCTTCAGCTTCCCTCCAATGCACCAGCCGCTGCCGTACGATCTGTTGACAGGACGGGTCCAACCGCTTGATGCGCTGCATCACACAACGCCGCCGGTCTTCTCCTGAAAGGGAATCGGGGCAGGACTGCTGGACCTCCGCCTCACACTTCATTTCGACAATTTGTCTGGCACGGCTGTCGCGTGGAACGGATACGCCACCGAGAGTGGTCACAGAGCCCGCCTCTTCAGCTCCTGCCAGGCTATCGGCCGATTGCCTGGTCACGCCAGGAATCGTGAGATCGAGTTCAGGTACGCGCTGCGCGTTAGCGATCGATGAAGCCGATGGCGCCGAGAAGAGCTCTTCCTTCGATGGGAAATTCGCCCAGATGATAGTCCAGACCAAGGCCAACCCCGCTACCGAGATGGAGCGCGTGATCGCGATCCCAAATCGTTCTTCGGTGCCGGCGGTCTTCATCATGGTGAGGATAAAATAACGAGGCGGAAAAATCATCGAAACAGGAGTTTTTCGCAGGACCGTGCAGTCAATCGAACTAACGGGTATGAAGAACACAGAAAAAACAAAAGGTAGGAGCGAGTGGATCTAGTTGTCCGGAGTTTCCACGATGTGATTTTCGAACCTGGTACAGCCTTCCGCCAATAGCCGATTGGTCAACATCTCCCCTGGCCATTCGATCGGCAGATCAGCTGTAAACACCCAGACGTCCGGAGAGGTCCAGACCGGCCCATGTTCTTCCGGAAGCTCCGGATCGAACAGATCGGTCCACACCGGCATGTAGACTCCATTCCCACATTGTGTATGAAGATGCACAATGGTACGAGACCTGACGAGCGGGTCCAGCTCTCGCCACACTGCAGCCGTCTCATCCGCGAGGTGATGCAGCCGTACCGCATTCTGCGCATCAAACATCGCATACGCGGCATAGACCGGCGCCTCAATGGTATCAGGCGCACAGGCCAGTTCCGGACATTGCTTCACCAGCCCTTCGAGAATCTCACGGCGCTGTCCATCTTCCCACGCATCAGGCAAACCTGGGTCGGGAGCGCCGATCAGCTCAAACAGAAGAAACGCCGTATTTTCGACCGGAGGAAGCAACCGCGCCGCCACGGATTGGACACGTCTGGAATCCGTGACCGTCACAAGGTGGTCATGAAACATTTGAAGATTCAGCATCTCCAAGGTGGCATCGGTCAAGAGCCGCGACTCGACGCGAACAACCGTTCCAGCAGGAAGCTGAAGAGACTTATGCAAGAGATCGGCCGTGGCGATCGGATCAATCTTCAGTTTGAGCGGGGCGGTTAAGTTCGCCTGCAGGGGAAGCTCCAGAGCCGCCATCGTGCCATAGGCCGGCTTTTCGTCGTCCGGTCCATCCAACAGTAACGTGCAGCTCGCCTCTGCGACCAGATCAAAGAGCCATTCGGCCATTTCCTCGTCGAGCGCCGCCAGGACGGTCAGCAGATCATGCTCACGTCCCTGCTCCAGAAATGCCTGCAAGGTATCGATCGCATCATCGGTGTCGCCATGATCATGGCGACGGGCATTGATGAGATGAATGAGATCCCGCGTGAGGGGATCAGGACGAGACCAGCCTAACATCGAAGCTCCCTGCTGGACGAGCCAGCGACCATGACTCGACAACTCAAAACGCATGTTGCCAAACTTTTCCTACCCATGCAAGCCTCAGGACGATTACTCGCGACTTATCACACACAGGTTCTCCGCGCGTCCCTATTCACCGATAATCTTGACAAGAACCCGCTTGCGACGGCGTCCGTCGAACTCGCCATAAAAGATTTGCTCCCACGGACCGAAGTCGAGTTTGCCCCCGCTGAGCGCGACGACGACTTCTCGCCCCATCACCTGTCGCTTCAGATGAGCATCACCGTTGTCTTCCCCTGTGTCGTTATGCTGATACACCGCCTTCTGAGGAACAAGCCGTTCCAAGAAATCGTCATAATCTTGTAGAAGGCCAGCCTCATCATCATTAATGTACACACTGGCCGTAATGTGCATCGCGTTCACCAGAACAAGACCTTCCCGTACCCCGCTCTTCTGTACCACTGCCTCGACGTGGGGCGTGATATTGATATAGGCCCGCCTGGTCTTTGTCTCAAACCAGAGTTCTTCGCGGTAGGACTTCATGATCGTTGATCGCTGCATTGTGCCTGCCGCCTCGACAGACATGCAAGAGGCCCGAGCGATTCCCTTCTCTTTGCATGTTCCGCCTCAAGTGAAAAGGCTATAATGGTATCGGCCTCGATATGATCACTCCACTTCAACCACCCAGACCGTCGTCGAACGTCCTCGCAGTCTTGCGCCAGCGCTACGCGGCCAAGAATGAGCGAGGCATCTCAGTTGAATCACCAGCGGCATGTTCCACTGCGTGGCCAAAGACATGGCATCAGCCAATCCCCTTGCACTCACGTCTTATCCTGTTCCCGTGGACAATCCTGTTGAGCCTGCATCCGTACCGGAATGTGCTCTGCTGAATATTCGTACAAATTTGACAGCCTATAAGCTTGGTGATAAGTAATTTTTCAGAGTGCACGATGCTGTCTGCTAGAGGGAGGTGCTCGATGTTTGCTATCGCTGGAGGCTCGTCGTTGACTGGCAATCCTCTGACATGGAGTCTGTTATTTGCTCGTCAGCCGGAACCCGACCTGGAATTCACGGAAGAGGAACTGGAACAGACAACCACGATTCGATCACCTTCGCCCACAAAGCCGCCCCAAAAGTCGAGTGGGCGCCCGCTTCTGTGGGTACTACTGTTAATAGTCATCGGCGGCGGCGCCTATGTCGCGATGGAGCCGGATATGATCATGGACTATGTCGGGCCGCTTCTCGGCGAATCGCCGGCCCCACAACCTCAACCGCCTGTTGCACGAAGACAGGCGCCGCCGAAGCCAACGCCGCCTGTCCCAGCTACTCAGCCTCAAGCGGCTGTTTCGACTCCATCCCCTGCAGCACCAGTTGAGGTACCGCAGGCTGCAGCACCGACGGCTCCCGTTCCCGCACCTCCAGTCCCCGAGCCGATGCCGACGGCCTCAGCTCCAATACAGGCCCCGCCGTCACCAGCACCGGCGCCCGTTGTACCTATCACTGCGTCACCGACTCCGCTGTTCAGCGAAGGTCAGCGAGTCAGCCTACTCGCGGATCCAACGAATCCTGGGGGAAAAGTGGTCCTGGCTCAGGATGCCGAAGGGACAAAACCTGGACTGGCCATTCCACCGGGAACTGCGCTCACGATTCTCGACGGCGACCTACAGGCCAGCGGATGGGTGTATTTCGTCCGCAGTGACTTCGGCACAAAAGGTTGGCTGGCTGAAAAGCAGCTTAAATTGAAACCCTGATTGTCTGTTTGCACTCTACTTCCCCAGTACAGAGGGCGCCGATCACATCGCCGCCCTCTGTGCTATAATACCGCCCGTTCACGCCTCCATCATAATAAGTAGGTGAGACATCACAAGCCTCAGGAATTCATGCGCGCCATAATCTTTGATTTCGACGGTGTCATCGCCGACACCGAACCGCTGCACTTTGAAAGTCTGCGCCGGACATTGGCAGACATCAAGATCATGTTGACCGAACAAGACTATTATGCCAACTATCTCGGCTTCGACGATCGTGGATGTATTCTGGAGGCCTTGCGAATCAATCGCCACCCGGTCGTTCCTTCGCATATCCAAGAGTTGATGGCAAAAAAGGCCGCCGCTTATTTAACTTCGATCAAGGATCACCTCGTGATTTTTCCGGGTGTCAGAGAATTCATCGAAGCTGCCGCGGCCACCTACCCCATTGCCATCGCCTCTGGTGCCTTGCGCCCTGAGATCGAGTTGGTGCTGGAACAACTCGGGATCCGAAAAGCGTTTGGTCACATTACCAGCGCGGAGGATGTGACGTGCGGCAAACCCAATCCTGAACCGTTTCTGCAAGCCCTGGCCGGGCTGAACCGTCACCAGTCTACGGCTGCGATTTCGCCGGATTCATGCTTGGTCATCGAAGATTCCCTCCCCGGCATTCGGGCCGCGAAAGCGGCGGGGATGAAGGTTTTGGCGGTGGCCAATACACACACCAGCCAGGACCTACACGAGGCCGATGCCATCAGCTCTAGTTTGAGCGAAACGCGCCTCAAGGATTTGCGTGCCCGCTTATGGCCGACATAAAACAATGAGAATCTGCTCACTCATCCCCGGGGCAACAGAAATGGTTGCTGCTCTCGATCTCGCCGATCAGCTGGTCGGCATCAGCCACGAATGTGACTTTCCTGCCTCAGTTCGACAGGTTCCCGTGATGATCGAACCTCTGGTTGGAAAGGACGGAGGCTCCGGTGGAGACATCGACCGGCAGGTCAAAGAGCTGGTTGCGTCTGGACAACGACTCTACCGACTCAATGAAGACGCGTTTTGCCATGCCCGTCCGGACCTTATTCTCATGCAAGACCTGTGTCATGTCTGCTCAGTTACGCCGGACCAACTCACACGCGTCATCGAGTCACTCCAACATCGACCCAACGTGCTCACGCTCAGTCCAACCACGCTGGGCGACATGATCCATGATATCGAGCGCATCGCCCAAGCGGCAGGCGTACTCGCAAATGGACAAGCACTCACCCAGGAACTCCGTCGTCGAGTGGACCACGTGCGCGCCACAACCAGTAGAACGTCCGCGCGCCCGCGCGTGGTGTGTCTGGAATGGCTGGATCCTCTCTATGTCGCAGGTCACTGGGTTCCAGAAATGGTTGCGCTGGCCGGTGGTCTCGATGTCCTCGGATCTCAGGATGCTCCATCGCATGAAACGACATGGCAGGCAGTGGAAGCCGCTCGGCCCGATGTAGTCCTCATCATGCCTTGTGGGTACTCCGTCGAGCGTACGGTGGATGAGATCACGCGCGCTGGACAAACCGGCGACGTATGGCCGCGGGCTTGCGAACAGTGGCCGGGTCTGTACATCGTCGATGCGGCCTCCTACTTCAGCCGCCCAGGCCCTCGACTCGTCGACGGCCTGGAGCTGCTCGCGGCCATTCTACACCCGACTCCTGACCATCCTCTTGACCCGGCCAAAGCGGTCAAACTTGAGATCTCAACGCTGACCGGGAACTGCGCATCATGAATGCCTCTGACGCTCAGGCCTATTGCACGGCCTACACGAAGAAAAGCGGCAGCAATTTTTACTATTCGTTCCTCTTTCTTCCCAGAGCCAAACGCGAGGCCATGTACACGGTCTATGCCTTCTGCAAGGCCGTCGACAGTGCCGTCGACGAACCGGCTGCCGGGAGCAACCCAAAAGACGAACTCAAGCGCTGGCGCGAGGAGCTTGACGCGGTGTATTCCGGCATCCCGACTACTCCCATCATGGTGAGCCTCGCCCACCATGTGAAGACCTTGGGCATTCCAAAAGCGTACTTCGAGGAATTGATCAAAGGCGTCGAGATGGATCTGTTCAATAATCGGTATATTACGTTCGATGAGCTGTCGCTCTATTGCTATCGCGTCGCCTCCGTGGTGGGGCTCATCTGTTTGCATATATTCGGAGTCACATCAGCGCGGGCACAGGATTATGCAGTGGCACTCGGCATGGCGTTCCAGTTGACGAATATCCTGCGCGATGTCGGAACGGATGCCGCCCAACGCCGAATCTATCTGCCGTTGGATGACTTGCAGAAATGGAACTATCCCGAGAAAGCCCTGCTGAATCGGAGCTATTCGGCTGAATTTCGAGCGTTGATGGAGTATGAGGCGTCACGCGCGCACCACTATTACAAGCGAGCCGATGCGGCCCTCAAGGAACTACCAGCTCATGAACGCCGTGCGTTGACAGTGGCGGAAATCATGCGTGGCATCTACAGTCGGATCCTGGAACGGATCGAACGGTCGAACTATCAGGTCTTCGGACCGCGTATGAGTCTCACCACCACCCAACGAGTAGTTATTGCCCTACGGGTTTGGCTCCGCTCCCGATTCTCGTGACTGCGCCGTCCTCACAGACCGTCCTCGTTCTCGGCTCTGGACTAGCCGGCCTGGCCACTGCGTACCATCTCCATCAACAGGGCTGCCACATCACCCTGCTCGATCATCCTGCCTGGCTCGATGGGTTCCGGACCGATGCATTCCAACCAGCCCCGATTGTTCTAGGATGCCACCAGGAGACGAAGCGAGTCCTTCGCCTGCTCGACCGAGGAAGGCCTTCGGAATCCGACCAGACCGTTCCACTCGAATTTCGACTCCCCGATGGGCGAATCGCCCCCTATCAATCGGCCCGTCTTCCAGGAGCCTTTCAGTGGATGATGAGCCTCTTCAGCTTCCGCGGCCTTTCCTGGCAAGATCGATGGAGACTCTTCTCCCATGTGGAGCAAATTTGGGAACAGGCCCACACTCTCCCAGCGGATTTAGAGAATCGGACGGCAGATGAATGGCTGACGGCGGCCGGGCAAAGTTCTGAAGCCAGAGAACGGATTTGGGATCCGCTCGCTCAGTGGTTGACCGACAACGCGCTGACACGTCTCGCCGCTTCAACCTTCGTCCATCTGCTTTCGACTGTGTTTCTGCGCGATGCATCGGATGCGAGACTCACACACCTGGCCGGCTCCATCGACCACCGCTTCATCGCACCCATGAAACAGGCGCTCCGGCAAGGCAATGCGCAGATTGTCTCTCTGACCCATTGGCCTACCCTTCAGTTTGGACAGACTGGTGTGAGCGAGGTCCGGCTTCACGACGACACCAGACTCCGAGCCAACCGGTACATCATCGCACTGTCCTACCAGAATCTCCTGCAGCTATTGCCGGAACGGCTGCTGACCCGCTACGCCTACTTCGCACAACTCACTGAGCTTCAAAATCTGAGCGAGGTCGTGATTCAATTGACCTGCCCCCGAACGAAGCCAAGGCCCCGTCTGCTCCTCCTCCCAGGCCGACCATTCCACCAGCTCACCAGCACAGCACTCGAGTCAGGCGAAATTGAATATCGGCTCTCTGCGGTCGGGAACAGGCTCACCGAGTTGAACAATGATCAGTTGGTTGAGGCAGCACAAACCGAGATGTGCGAGTTGTTCTCCGGAGCGGCCAGAGAGGATGTGACCGCTCAGTCAGTCTTTCACGAGAACCACGCGGCCCTGTTGCTGGCACCGGGTGCCGCGCAATTGCGGCCGCTTCAACAGAGTCCTATCCAGAACTTGTTCGTCACTGGGGCATGGACCGACACCGGATGGCCTGCCAATCTAGAGAGTGCGCTTGTCAGCGCCCATCGCTGTGCAGAGCTCGTCGCCGCCCACCCCGCTTGACCCAGTCAGGGCTGGATGGTACGAGTAAAGAATGAATTCATGGGCCAGAATCTTCGTACTTACGCTCCCGTTATTCATGTGGAGTTGTGCGCAAAGTCCTTACGAGCGCGGAATCCACCCCGCTGGCCTCAGCCGATATGATGTGGAGCGGGACTATATGGAGTGTGAGTACAAAGCAAGGTTAGCCAACGAGCAGCACTTCTACAGTCAGAGTTCACCCTTTCCCTTCGGTGCCGGACCTCAGAGTCCGGCCGACCATGCCCGCGCACTGCATGGCCTCTCGACGATCAACGCCATGCGAGACACCTGTCTTGCGGCAAAAGGTTACCATCTTAATTAGTTCCAGCGTGCAGATAGCACAGATCCTCAAACCGCTCGCCGCCCCGATACTTCGCGATGACCATCCACTCCCGTCGAGCATCGGTCAGGCCGACATAGGCCACACCATCAAGCCGAAACGGTTGAATCGTAAAGACCGTACTCAATGCAGGAGCTGGCAATACCTTATCCATGGGAAGAGACGTCAACGGATAGGATCCGCCGGTACGTTCAAACTTGTCGTGCGTTGCCAACAGAGGGCTCAGGTCTTGCCAACCGAGTTGGTCGAGGACCCGGCTATTGGCGGGAAAGACATAGAAGCTCCCACTCGGTGCGCCCTTCATACAAAACATGGTCTTCACCACTAAGTCGTCGCGCCCATCGTTATTCAGATCCATGTTCGTCTTGTCGAGACTCGAACAGCGCCTGATCTTTGGTCCCTCTCCCTTCAACTCCACCGCAATCCACTCCACAGTCTTTGATAGGTCGGGAGCGGCATTCAACCCTTCTCCAAACAACTTCGCCACTTTTTCACACAGCGGCTTGTCGCTGTACGCTGCCAGCTCCACTGCTGCCGCAGATACGAATGTTGGAAACATCGCGACCAAAAGGCTTCCCATCCAAGCCCGTTTCATCGCCATTTCGCTGGCCTCCTAACCCTCATTATGTTGATTGACATCCCGGCTGTCCGTTTTTAAGATACCGCTACTAATTTCGTGCCCTCACAACTCATGACACTCACTCCTCTTCAAGACCTCGCTCAATCCCTCATCAACTGCGAGCGATGTAAACTCGCCAAGCTGGGGCGCAGCCAGGTTGTGTTCGGCGTGGGGAACCCTCATGCCAGTATCATGTTTGTCGGGGAAGCGCCAGGTTTCAATGAAGATCAGAAGGGTGAACCGTTCGTCGGGGCAGCCGGAAAACTCTTGAACGACCTCCTGGCCTCGGCAGGTCTCTCACGCGATCACATCTACATTGCCAACGTTATCAAGTGCCGGCCACCGAACAACCGAGATCCAGAGCAAGACGAAGTGGAAACGTGCAAGCCGTTCTTGCTGCAGCAGATTCAGTTGATTCGTCCGAAACTGGTCTGCACGCTTGGAAACTGGGCCACGCAGACCCTCTTAGAACGAAAAGTCGGCATCACGAAGGTGAAGGCACAAGCCTTCTACATGAAGGATTTTGTGCTTTTCCCCCTCCTCCATCCTGCGGCTGCCCTGCATCAAGGGAACTTACTCCCAACGCTGAAAGAGGATTTCAAGAAGCTCAAAGAATTTCTCGACCGCCACTCCAAACCGGCTGAACCAACCAGCGCAGCTCCGACCCCAGCCGCACCAGTCTTGAATATTGAATCGCCTCAGCCCGCACAGATGGATCTGTTCGGATAGCCTTACTATTTCAAGTCCATAGTGAATGGGCCACTCAGTTCTCCCCCCTTGCAAGCAGCAATGTCCTTAGTTCTTCATATACATTGCGACGTGGACCGACAAAGACAATGTCCAGACAAGACTCGTCATCATGAATGCGGTAGATAATTCGATAGGTCCGGACGCGACAGGATCGAAGGCCAGCGAGTTCAAACTGGAGGGAGTGACCGGCAAGTGGAGCGATCAGTAGTTCCCTGATGCCTTCCTTGATCTCCCGCTTGACTTGAGGGTGAAACTTGCGGATTCGCTCAGCCGCCTCTGGCGTATACCGAGCCCGGTAGCCCTTCACGGATTTTCTCGGCCAAATACTGCCTCGTGGCTGACCCACTGGCCCTTCTCAGCCTGCTTTAACGACCGACGGAGCGCGCGCATCGATTTCTGATCGCTTAGAATCTCAATCGTCTCCATGAGTCCCTCAAACTGATCCATGCTTAACAGTACAGCCGAAGGGACGCCGTCACGTGTAATCGCGACAACCTCTTGTTTGTGTTTCATCCGTCGGATCAAGTCCAACAACTTATTTTTGGCCTCACTCACGGAGAGGAACTTGTCTATCTGTGGCATGGCTTCCCCTTTTACTATTGACCACTATCATGACTTGCCCGAGAGCGGGCAAGCAAGCGTCACAGACAGCTCCCTGCTGGCCAGTCCTCATGTTGATCAGTTGACGAAGGAAAGACGGCTCTGGCTTCACCATGATCAAAAAAGTAAGATGTTCGTGTTTTACCAGTTCTAGTCGAGAAGATTGATATGCCCATAAAATCACATTACTTGCCTCAATTCTTGCTCAAGGGCTTTTCCTTCCGTCAAGCGGGAGATAATTCCTACGTTCACGTGTACAGAAAGGGACATCCTCCATTTTCATCAAACACAAATGGAATCAGTGCTGAAAGGGATTTCTACGGAAATAGGGACATCGAGCAAACTCTTTCATCAGCAGAAACTCAGTTCGCAGCCATAGTCCGCCATCTTCGCCAAGGTCACTGCGAGTCATCCAGCAAACCGCTGATCGATAGGTTCGTTGTTCACTCTCTCATCAGAACTCAAGCTTTTAGGGCTGGGGTTCACGATATCGGAGCTACCGTTCTGAGGGAGGGCTTCCACGAATTTCTGAGCCCAGAACACACCCCTCAACTACTAGCTAAACTCGTCGAAGATGCCATGCACGAACCAGACGTTAGGAACTTATTAGCGACAGTTCCTGCTGACGCTCGTCCATTGATTGAAGCAAGGATGCGTAAAATGCTTCTTCACTCTGACATGCATGAGAAGCTTCGCCAAATGATCCTTCCCACCTTAGATACAATAGATACCACCGCATCTGTACAATCAGCCCAACAACAAGCTCTCAAAATTGATCAAAGCCTCGAAAAGCGAATCCGCGATCTAAAAGAGATCGTTTGGACCGTTGAGATATACGAAGCCCACTCCCTAATTCTCGGCGATATTGGACCACTTGTACTGGGTAATGAGTCGGGGGAATGGGGACAAATATTTCATGGCATTCCACAGATGATCTGGTTCCCACTGTCTGATCGATCCCTCCTGATCGGTGAAACCTCCATCAGCGTCACAAGACCCGATTGTGAGGAGGTTAATACGGTCTCTGCAGAAAACAGCCTTGAGTTTTTTGTCGCGAGTCGAAGAACCCAGAGGGGAGACGAGTATCATCGACGAATTGGCACACGGATAGACCATATTACCTCGGAACATCTATCAGAATTAAAACAGAATAAAACGCTTCTGGAGGCATGTCCCGTCATCTGCTGTTCTGAGCAAGCCCATAGCCAACTTGCTTTTTCTGACTTCCGGGCATAGCCTTACCAAGGAAAGCCCCATAGGAAGGAGGCACCCATGGCAAAGGCCAAGGCCGAGGCGTTAGAACTTATTAAACAGCTACCTGATGACGTGACCACCGGTAGGATTATGGAGGAATTGTTCTTCAAGCAGCAGATTGAAAAGGGCCTTGAAGACGTAGCCCAGGGTCGAATCATCACCCATCAAGAAATGAAAGACAGAATCGCCCGATGGCGCAAGTCCGCTGGTCGCTGACCGCCGGCGCGGATCTGCAGGAGATTGAAGATTTCATCGCCCGCGATTCCGTCCTTCATGCGATCACCTTCGTCGATTACATTGTTGAATCTGCAGAGACATTCCTCAAGACTCCCCTCATCGGACGGGTCGTTCCCGAGTTCAATCGCCAAGACCTTCGAGAAGTTATTTTTAGGGGATACCGGATCGTATACCTCGTGCAGAACGACGAGGTCCTTATTCTTCGCGTTGTGCATGGCGCACGAGATCTACTCGGACTGATCCGGCGAGAGCCTTGGGATCTAGGCGGTTAACAGACTAGGCCACACGCGTAAGCCTTGTTACGCTTTCGATTTGATGGTCGAAGAGGAATCTGAATTCTCAGGTTCGCTGTTTTCTTCCTCGACAGGTTTCTCTTCTTCCGGCACGTCGAACCACTGCACCAGCATTTCTTCCCACCAGGCTTCAGTCACGTCAGCTCCCGGGTCTGTCCCTAGAAAAGCCACATCCTCTTGCTTGAGGGATGCCCCAACGAGCTGCGGCTGGAACTTCGCGCGATTGATGACTTCCTTGGTGGCATAGCCGCCAATGATCCAGGAATCCGGATCGGCGCGCCGCGATTTGTAGGCCTTCAAGCCGTGCTTGAGATACATGAAGATCTGCTGCTGGATGGGATCGGTGACACCGGACTGAGGGAGGCTGAGGGTTTTCTCGATGGGCTTTCGCCAATGCCGATCGTCGTACCGTGACGTGATCAGCTGCAGCATCTTCTTTCCCAGCTCAGTATCAAGCGGCATCGTCGTTACTTGCGGCTATACAGGCCAGTGAAGGAAGCTTTGGCCAGGGCATTCTGGTTGAGGTAGTACCCGACCATTGCACCGGATGCCTGCGGCTTCAACGACAATTGATCTACTTTTAATGCATACACCGTAAAGATGTAGCGATGGGCCTTGTGGCCGGCAGGAGGACAGGGGCCACCGTACCCGGGCTCACCGAAATCCGTCATGCTTTGCACCGCGCGTTGCGGCTCACCGGGACCGCCGGGCTTTCCGGCTCCCGCGGCGAGTGCCGAAATATCAGGAGGAATGTTGAAGATGACCCAATGCCACCAGCCGCTGCCAGTGGGCGCATCCGGATCATACATGGTCAGAGCAAAACTCTTGGTCCCCTTAGGGGCATTGTTCCAGCGCAACTCCGGAGACACATTGTCGCCGGTGCATCCAAATCCGTCGAAGACATGTGCCTTGCCGATCGTGCTCTTATGCTTGATGGTCGGACTGGTGAGCTGAAAATCGGCCGCAGCGCTGATGCCAGGCATGAGTGCGATCGCACATAGAATGCTGCTCCAGATCAGTCTCATAGGTCGAGTCTCTCTCTTGAATGTAGAAAAAGTCCTCTGGGTTCGTGCTCACGTCGCGCGAGCTAACCAAGCTGTTGCTTGAAGAAGGCCTTCGTCCTCGCCCACGCATCCTTCGCCGCATCGGGCCGATACACGGATGGATCGGTATCTCGGAAAAATGCATGAGGAGCGCCAGGATAGGTTTTAATCTCGCCGGCTTTCCCATACTTCTTCAACGCCGTGGCCAGTCGCTGGACATCCGCCTTGGTGATCCAGCCATCATCTTCACCGTAGAGGTACAGCACCGGGCAGGCCAGCTTCTGAATCGGCGTATCAGGATTGGGCACTTGGCCGTAGAACGGCACTGCCGCTTTGATCTCTGGGTTAACGCAGGGCAGCATGAGCGCATAGGAACCGCCCATACAGAACCCGGTGACGCCAATCCTCGTGGCATCGGCCTCTGGCACCGATTTCAAATACGCCAGGGTGGCATTCAAGTCGGCGAGGCCGTCTTCCTGTTTCAACGTATTCATGAGCTTGCCGGCTTCGCCGGCATCTGTCGTCAGCGCATAGCCCAATCGCGAATAGAGATCCGGCACGATCGCGACATAGCCTTCTGCCGCATATCGCCTCGCGATATCCTTCATATGATCCGTGAGTCCCCACCACTCCTGGACGACGATGATGGCCGGTCGTTGCTCTTTGGTCTGCGGAGCTGCGACGAACGCCTTCATCGTCACGTTTCCGCTCTGATACTGAACGGCCGTTTCTCGAATGGATTCAGCCATGGGTCCGACCAAGCTCAAGACTCACAATTCAGCCCTTTGCCTCATGCGCGGCTAGTTGCCTGCCACCATCAGCTCTGAAATTTTCAGCGTCGGGCTCGCAATTCGCCCCCGAAACACGATGTCGCTCCCAATCACTTCGATATCCTTGAACATCTGCTTGAGATTCCCCGCGATGGTGATTTCTTCGACCGGATAGGCCAATTCTCCGTTTTCAATCCAAAACCCGCTGGCCCCTCGCGAGTAATCACCCGTGACCATATTGATTCCGAATCCGATCAACTCGGTGACGTAGAGCCCCTCCTTAACTGAACCGATAATCTCCTGAGCGCTCTTCAGTCCTGGGACGAGATAAAAATTCGTCGGGCCGACGGACGGACTCTCGCCCACACTCCGTGATGCGTTGCCGGTCGAGGGCAACCCCAGTTTCCGTCCGGAATAGGTATCGAGTAGATAGCTCCGTAGCACACCACGCTCCACGATCGTGTTCTTGCGCGTGGCCAATCCTTCGCCGTCAAACGGGCGAGATCCAAGGCCTCCGGCCATCCGGCCGTCGTCGTACACGGTCATGAGATCGGACGCAATCGTCTGACCAAGCTTATCGAGAAGGAACGAGGCCCGCTTGTAGAGACCGTAGCCGGAAATGGCACTACACAAGTTTGCGAGCAGGCTCCCCGCCATCTCTTGATCAAACACCACCGGCACTCGCTTGGTCGCCACCTTGCGTGCGCCCAGGCGGCGAACGGCTCGTCCGGCTGCCTCCTGCCCGATCGATTCCGCTGAAGCCAGCCGTGCGAATTTGCGCTGCACCTCATACCAGGCATCCCGCTGCATGGCCCCGCTCGTGAGCTCAGTTGCAATCGGAGAGACGGACAGCGAAAAGTTTGAACTCTTATAGGACCCGACGAACCCATGGCTGTTCGCCAGCACCACTCGTCCCGATGATGAATCAAACTCCGCACCTTCCGAGTTCGTAATGCGTGGATCCGTGGCAAACGCCGCCGCTTCTCCGCGCTTGGCCCAATCAATCTGTGTTTCCGTATCGAGCACGGTCTCATCATAGAGATCAAGACTCGGCTGGTCTGTCGCCATCTGAGCCGCATCCGGCAACCCAGATACGTCATCCTCGACAACCGCCCTAGCCAAGGTGCAGGTGTCGGCTACAAGCCGTTCAAGAGAGTCTTGTGAAAAGTCGGATGTCGAGGTCGTCGCCGAACGTTTTCCGATAAAGACGCGCAGTCCGAGCCGCTTCTCTCTCGCCTTCGTCAATCGATCGACTGTGCCGACCCGCACCTGGACGGAAAAGGTCTCGCCGTCGGCCACCACGATATCGGCCTCTGTCGCGCCGCACGCTTTCGCACGAGCCAGAACATTGGCAGCCAGCTGCGAATAGCCGTTGGTGATTGTGGCAGGCTCTATTCCTCGTTGCCCTTGATGCACGCGCCCTCTTTTCTGTCAGTTGTGTATGTGGTCGGCTTCTCTAGCGGGCCATGAGACCAAATGACTCGTGACTCTCTTACCTCTGCGTACCGCCGACCGTGATTTCGTCGATTTTGATGGTCGGCAAGCCGACCCCGACCGGCACCGATTGGCCGTCCTTCCCACACGTCCCGATGCCATTGTCGAGTTTCAGATCATGCCCCACCATCGAGACCTTGGTGAGGATCTCCGGCCCACTCCCGATCAATGTGGCTCCCTTCACCGGCTTCGTGATCTGACCGTCCTCGATAAGGTAGGCCTCGCTGGCGGAGAACACGAACTTCCCGTTGGTGATATCAACCTGCCCACCGCCGAACGAGACGGCATAGAGCCCTTTTTTCACCGACCGAATCATGTCCTGAGGATCCGACTCACCAGCCAACATGAAGGTATTCGTCATCCGGGGGAGCACCACGCTTTGATAATTCTCACGCCGGCCGTTGCCGGTCAGAGGAATGCCCATGAGGCGGGCGTTGAGCTTATCGGTGATATAGCGGCGGAGAATACCCTTCTCGATGAGCGTCGTACAGCTGGTTGGCGTTCCCTCATCATCCATATTTAACGAGCCGCGGCGAAACGGAAGGGTTCCATCGTCGACGATCGTGCAGACGTCCGACGCCACGCGTTTCCCGGTCAGGCTTGAGAAGGCCGACGTCTTTTTCCGGTTGAAGTCGGCTTCCAAGCCATGTCCGATCGCCTCGTGCAGCAGGATACCGGGCCATCCACCGGCCAACACCACGGGCATCACCCCGGCCGGAGCATCCACGGCGGACAAGTTCAGGATCGCCTCTCTCGCCGCCTCTCGCGCATAGCTCAAGTGTCGATTGTCCTCAAGGTAGTACTCGAATCCAACCCGGCCGCCCCCGCCGAAGCTCCCGACCTGTCGATTGTCACCGTCCTCGGCAATACAGGTGATCTGCAGACGGGATAACGGTTGAATATCGCCGACCAGTGTCCCATCAGAGGTCGCAACCGCCACCACCTTGTATTCGGTGTTAAAAGAAGCCATGACATTCTTAATGCGGGGATCGTACCGCCTGGCTTCGGCATCAATTGCGTTCAACAGCGCCACGCGATCAGCCGTGGCAACCTCGGCCTTCGCCCGTTCGATTGGATAGAGGTCTCTGGTCGGTCGGCACTGGGTAGGCACTGGAACAGGGGAATCCCCCTGAGGAGAATTGGCGATGTAGCGTGCCGTGTCGGCCGCAATCTCCAGATCCTTCTTCGTCAATTCATCTGAGTAGGCAAACCCTGTCTTCTCACCGGCCGTTGCACGGACGCCGACCCCTTGAGAAATACTCTTGGCTGCACGCTTCACGATGCCTTCCTCCATCGACACCGACTCTGAGGTGCGGGACTCAAAATAGAGGTCCGCATAGTCAATATCCCTCACGTTGAGCCGATCGAGTGCGTGTTGAGCTTCGAGTTCAGTGACACCGAATTTGGCTAGCTGAACCGGCTCGAGCATGGTGATGGGGCCTCCTTGTCTCTGTTGAGTGATGGGCGAGTATAGCCCATTCATTTCCGCCGTCGCAATGCAACGACTCCTCACTGATTGGGGTTGCTGAAGTCGTTTCCGAGTTATCGTTTGACATTCCATACCCCCGACAGTAGACTTTCCCCACTTCTCTCCCTGCTAACACTGAATATGAGGAACGCGCTCTAGGCTCGTTATGGCACACCCTCCGGCTTCAAGTTTTGACCACCTGTCCGAGAGCGAATTGACCGCCAAGTTGGAACCGGAACTACTCCCTAAACATATCGCGGTCATCATGGATGGCAACGGGCGGTGGGCTGAACTCCGCGGTCTCCCTCGCATCGCAGGCCATCGCGAAGGCATCAATTCCGTCAGGGAGATGATCACCCTCAGTCTGGAACTCGGCATTCATGCCCTGACGATCTATGCGTTTTCACAAGAAAATTGGAACCGTCCGACACAAGAAATTAGCGCACTCATGGGACTCTTGGAGCATTACCTCTCCACGGAACGAGCCAGCTTGATTGAGCAAGGCGTGTGCTTCCGCACCATCGGTCGCCACGAGCTGCTCCCTCCATCAGCTCAACACTGGATTCGCACGACCGAGCAGGAAACAGCGCATCTCGATAAGCTGATCCTAACGGTCGCCCTTAGCTACGGAGGACGAGCGGAAATCGTCGATGCCGTGAAGACGCTGGCGGAACACGTCCAGGCTGGAACCGTCCAACCGAGCCGTATCGATGAAGCCACTATTCAACAGTACCTCTACACCCACCCGCTTCAGGATCCGGACTTGCTGATTCGGACGAGTGGAGAAGCCAGGATCAGCAACTTTCTCTTGTGGCAACTGGCCTACACAGAGTTGTGCTTCACGCCGACCTTGTGGCCGGACTTTCGACGACGGGAATTTCTCCTCGCGCTGATCGAGTATCAAAAGCGGGAACGCCGCTTCGGTCGAGTGCTGAGCACTGTGTCTTCGTAACCCATGTGGGACAGCCACCCCTCACTGAAGCGATTACCCACAGCTCACTATCCGTGACCACCCCACCAGCACGCACCAGACAGTTCGATCTCCGGCGTCTCTATACTGCGGCTGCGCTGATCCCAGCGGTCTACGTCATTATCGTCCACCTCGCTCCATTGGCCTTGACGCTGCTGTTGATCGCCGTTGGCTCTCTTGCCCTACTCGAACTGTATCGCCTCAGCTTCCAAACACGGTTCAATCGTGTCCTGGTCGGCGTCGGATCAGCAACCTTTGTTCTGACCCTCGCCCGATCTCATGTGTCTCTCCCGCTTCCCGAGCTTCTTCTTGGCGGTGCGTTCATGATTGCCGTGACGGCCTCTTTTGTTGCCACCTCCGCAAAATATCGATGGAACGACGCGCTGATCACCATGTTCGGCGTGCTCTACGTGGGCGTCACCCTCAGCACCATTGTATCGACCCGCGCGCTGCCGGCCGGCGAATTCCTCGTGCTGTTTCTGGCGGTGGTCACATGGGCTTCTGACACCGGCGCGTACTACGCCGGGACCCTGTGGGGCAAACACCTTCTCTTGCCGTCGATCAGTCCCAAGAAGACCGTTGAGGGGGTGCTTGGAGGGCTCGTATTGGCCATCGCTGCCGCCATAGTGGCTCAATGGTGGTTTGCCTCACAACTCTCACTGTTAGATGCGTTAATCCTTGGCGTGCTGCTAACGGGAACCGGGCTCATCGGAGACCTATTCGAATCAATGATCAAGCGACGCACGGGCGTCAAAGATTCCGGTGGAATCTTGCCCGGCCATGGCGGTATGTTGGACCGGCTCGACAGTCTCTTGTTCACCGCCCCTACCTTCTACTACTATGTCGCCTACGTTCGAGACCTGGCACCGCCTCTATAAGAGTGGAGAGGAGAGGATATGAAGTCGATTATCATCTTGGGATCAACCGGATCGATCGGAACCAATACACTCGATATCGTTCAACGGTTCCCCGATGAATTCCGCGTCGTCGGCCTGACAGCCGGCAACAATATCGACAAACTTGAAGCCCAGATCCGCCAGTTCACACCAAACGCCGTGGCGGTCTCTACGGAATCCTCCGCGGCATTGCTCCGAAACCGGTGCGCCGATCTTCCGGTTGAGATCCTGGCCGGCGAAGAAGGCATCACACAGGTCGCAGCGGGGCTCGATGCCGAATTGGTGATTTCCGCCATCGTGGGAGCAGCCGGACTCGTACCGACCCTGTCCGCCATTCGCAGCGGGAAGCACATTGCCTTGGCCAATAAAGAACCGATGGTGATGGCCGGCAAGCTAATGCAGGATGAGGCCCGAAAACATGGGGTCAGGATTTTCCCAGTCGACAGCGAGCACAGTGCCATCTTTCAGTCACTGGAAGGGCATCGGATTGAAGACGTCCGCCGATTGATCCTCACGGCGTCCGGTGGAGCCCTCTGGACGATGACCCAGGAGGAGCTTCTGAGTGTGACACCGGAACGAGCCCTGCAGCATCCCAACTGGAAGATGGGATCCAAGATCACCATTGACTCGGCAACCTTGATGAATAAGGGATTGGAAGTGGTGGAAGCCCGCTGGCTGTTCGATATTTCCGAGTCTAACATCGACGTGCTGATTCATCGAGAAAGTATTATTCACTCGCTGGTAGAATACAAAGATCGATCCATGATTGCCCAACTGGGTCTCCCGGATATGCGAACTCCTATCTCGTACGCGATGCGACATCCCGCCAGAATGGCGCTCGACCTCCCCTCACTGGATTTGACGGAAATCGGACGATTGACCTTTTGCAAACCCGACCATGATCGCTTTCCGTGCCTCAATCTCGGGTACGAATCGCTTCGAATCGGCGGTACCATGCCTGCCGCGATGAATGCGGCCAACGAAATCGCCGTCGACACATTCCTCAACCATGGCCTTCGCTTTAGTGAGATCCCGCAGGTCATTCGCAGTACAATGGCGGCGCATGCGCATCAGGAAATTACCTGCCTTGATGATGCGCTGGAAGCGGATCGATGGGCGCGAGAAAAGGCTGAATCGTTGGTGCATGCGTTACCTCGCTAAGGATCGTTTGCATTTCACGCAGCGAATGTTAGAGTAGAAGATCACACGCGATAGGGAGTTCCGATGACGTCCGCACTTGCCTGGTCCCCCGATACATTGTGGCTGCTCCTTCAGAAAGCCTGGTGGTTCCTTGTCGTCCTTGGCGTGCTGGTTGCCTTCCATGAGCTCGGCCATTTCCTCGCCGCTCGATGGGTTGGAGTGAAAGTTCTCAAGTTTTCCATTGGCTTCGGCCCGAAGTTATTCGGCCGCCAAGTTGGCGAAACCGAATATCTGGTCTCCGCCGTCCCGCTCGGTGGGTACGTCAAGTTGTTTGGCGAGGATGAGACGGAGGCCACAACACCTGAGGACCGCCGGCGATCGTTTTCGCACCAGGGCTTGTGGGGAAAAGTTCTTATCGTCGCGGCTGGCCCTGGGTTTAATTTCATTCTGGCCTACTTGATCTTCGCCGGGTGGCTGTCCACTGGTGCACCGCTGTTTGTCCCCACGTTTCGCGACTTGAGCGCTGATGTCGAGGCCCTGGCTCCCGGCTCTCCCGCGTCAATGGCGGGAATGGAAGTTGGAGACCGCATCGTCAAGATCAACGGCAAAGACATCTCGACCAAAACGGAGTTACTGGACCTCGTCTCCAGGAGCAAGGGCCAACCTGTTTCACTCGAAGTCCGACGAGACGATCAGCTCAAGACACTGACAGCCACTCCTATTCCCATCACTGGAGATGGGGCCAGCAGCAACGAACCGCTGTATACGATTGGTGTTGAGGAAACGCCTCCTCTCGTCACCTCGATTATGCCTGGATCACCCGCCTCCCTGGCTGGATTCAAGCCAGGCGACCGGGTGGTCACGATAGAAGAGCACGCCATCTACACCTGGGCGCAAATGACGACCCAGGTACGGGAGCACCCGCAGAAACCGATGAAAATCGAGGTCCTCCGAGACGGGAAACGTACCGCACTGACCGTCACGCCGACCAGTGAAAAAGTGACGGTGAACGGACAGACTCTCGAAGTGGGGAAAATCGGCATCTCGGGACCCGGCCGTTCATTGATGCGCTCCGACAACGCGGCAGCTGCTGTATATCAAGGACTAGAAGCCACGTGGGGATGGACTGAATTGACTGCGATCGGCCTCTATAAAATGATCGTGGGAGATATTTCGAGCAAGAATATCGGTGGACCGCTGACGATCGCCAATATTTCAGGTGAAGCGGCTTCCCAGGGCGCCTCCAGTGTCGTGTTCCTGATCGCCATCTTGAGCATCAACCTCGGAGTCCTTAATTTACTGCCGATCCCAATCCTCGACGGCGGCCACTTGCTCTTTTTCCTGATTGAAGGCATCCTGCGCAAGCCACTCGGGGAACGTCAGCGGGAATTCGCGCAGCAAGTCGGGCTGGTATTGCTGGTCGGTGTCATGATATTTGCCTTCTGGAATGATTTGGAACGTATCTTCTCCCGCTAGATGAAAACCTCTCAATTGCTCATCCCTACCCTCCGGGAAGACCCCGGTGAGGCGGAAACCGTCAGCCACCGGCTCATGTTGCGGGCCGGGCTGATTCGGAAACTCGCCGCCGGCATCTATACATACCTTCCCC